>NZ_JAGKSC010000004.1:0-372217 GCF_017942195.1 Psychrobacter sp. K31L
TGCTGAATAGGTCATGTGTTCTTCTGCCATTTCGCTTGTTTTAAAACGATTGTATCTTATTTATAAAGAACTGACTACAGCATTAAGCTCTATAGCCTGAAGAAAGCTATCTATCCCATTGTTAACACAATTATATAAAGCAAATATATTAACTAGCTTAGTTGGCTTTGGATAATTTTTTTCTTCACTTGAAATCTCTTAGTCTGAAAGACTTATATTTTGATAAAATGCTAATCTGAAATGTTTTTCACTATTGAAGTTTTTATGTTCAGCAGTTCCCATATGCAAAAATGAGCATCTTGTATTCCATAGATCAGTAGATGTGCATCCTACTTTAGTCAAATCACAGTAAGTGTCAACCCACTTTTTAAAGTCAGAACCGTCTGAGAATTCATTTTTTGGTGATATTAACCATCCCAATTGATCTAAATACGTCAAAAACAAAAGTAAGCTTTGTTTCTCATAACCAGACTGGTTTAAAACTTTAATTGACTTGTTAAATGAATCAATCATTTCTCTAAGTTTATCCATAAGTATTATATTCCTTCCTCGTCTATATGTTGGCAAGCGTAAAGTGGGTTATTTTTTCAAACGATCAAAGAGATTGAAGATAAAAGGTCACCAATCCATTAGATATTAATATTATAGATTTGCTCACCATAAAGATTCCTTTTTAATGGCATAAAAATGATTTCAGAATAAAATCTACCCTACAAAAAAACGGCAGGAAATTTCTTCCCTGCCGTCTATTAAATTTACACTGCGATTTTAAATCAAACCTTAAATCGCTGCCGCAACCTCAGCACCATCACGAATGGCGCGTTTGGCATCCAATTCAGCGGCAAGCTTGGCACCACCGATAAGATGGTATTGCGCGTCCGGTGCATCACCGACATTTGGCATTAACTCAACGACAGACTCTTGACCGGCACAGACCACGACGCTATCGACACGGAGCAACTGAGTTTGACCTTGGTTATTGGTAATCCAAACACCTTCATTGGTGATTTTGTCATACTGCGCCCCCGATACTTGAATGACACCATGCGATTTGATATGAGCACGATGTACCCAGCCCGAGGTTTTATTCAGACCACTACCCAAGCGACCTTTGGTACGCTGCATCAGATAGACTTGGCGAATAGGCTTGATGGCTTCAGGCTTAATCAGACCACCCTCAGTTTGGTAATCGGTATCAGAAGTTACGCCCCACTCTTCACGCCACTCGCTAACTGACTGTGCTTTTGGACGATAGCTTGGGTCTTTTAACAGCTCAGGGCCTAGCTCATCAAGCGGCTGACCATGCTTGGCGGTCAAATACTCACTAACATCGAAACCAATACCGCCAGCACCGATGACGGCGACGGTATCACCAACTGATTTTTCACCAGAGAGCAATTCAGCATAGCTCATCACTTGTGGCAAATCCGCACCTTCGAGCTTACCTGCGAGACTTCTAGGCACCACACCAGTAGCAACGATGACATGATGGAATTTGGCTTTTTCTAGCATGGCTTTATCGACTTTGGTATTGAGTTTAATCTCAACGCCTAAGTGTTCAAGCTCATTGATATAGTAGCGAATGGTCTCAAAGAATTCTTCTTTACCCGGGATGACTTTGGCATAATTGAACTGCCCGCCCAAGATATCTTTTGCTTCAAATAGCGTGACCTTATGACCACGTAGCGCGGCGACGTGAGCGGCTGACATGCCAGCGACACCGCCACCAATGACTGCGACCTTTTTAGGTTTTTTGGTTTTCTTATAAACCAATTCAGTCTCGTAGCAGGCTTGGGGATTGACCAGACAAGTTGAGCGTTTATTGGCAAAAGTATGATCGAGGCAAGCTTGGTTACAGGCGATACAGGTATTGATGCGATCGGCTTGACCATTTTTGGCTTTATTAACCCAATGGGCATCGGCTAAGAATGGACGCGCCATTTGAATCATATCCGCCTGACCACTGGCGACAATATCTTCAGCGGTTTCTGGCATATTGATACGGTTAGCCGCCATCATTGGGATATTAATGTGTTTTTTAATTTCAGCGGTAAAATCAACAAACGCCGCACGCGGTACACTAGTGACAATCGTCGGAATGCGAGCTTCATGCCAGCCGATGCCCGTATTCATGATGGTCACGCCCGCCTCTTCTAACGCTTTGGCAACAGTGATGACTTCGTCCATGACGTTACCGTCTTTGACCAAGTCAATCACTGATAAGCGGAATAGAATAATAAAGTCTTCACCAGCAGCTTCTCGCACCGCTTTAACCACGTCAACTGCAAACTTCATACGATTTTGAATGTCGCCGCCATACTCGTCCGTCCGTTTATTGACATGGCGCGATAAAAACTGATTCAGCAAATACCCTTCTGAGCCCATGATTTCGACACCATCATAACCCGCCTGCTTAGCAAGCTTTGCGCAACGGGCATAATCTTTTACCGTTTGCTCGATATTTTTAATGCTCATCTTACGCGGTTTAAATGGCGAGATTGGTGATTTTATCGGACTTGATGACACCACAAACGGTTGATAACCGTAGCGTCCACTGTGCAAAATTTGCATGATGATTTTGCTGTCATACTTATGTGCTGCACGAGTGACACGCTGATGATTAATCACATCAGCTTTGGTGTTCATCGTGCCACCAACAGGCGACAACCAACCTTCACGATTCGGCGCAATACCACCGGTGATCATCATCGCCACGCCGCCTTTGGCACGCTCTGCGAAATATGCTGCCAGTTTACCGTAATTATAAAAACGGTCTTCGAGACCTGTATGCATCGACCCCATCACTAAGCGATTTTTTAGCGTGGTAAAGCCCAAGTCTAACGGCTCAAATAAATGTGGATAGTGTTCATTGGTGCTAGCGGTCTCAATAGAATTGGCAGTGCGGCTGGCGGTCATATCATTTTCCTTATGAATGGTTTGTTGATCTAAACACAGTTTACAGTTTTACATGACTGGTATCGTAACACACCGCTATTATTATCAGCTACGCAGACGAGCGACTGATGAGTGAGCACTATATCGACAGCCCTCTTTAATCGCGCAATTTTATGGTATTTGGTTAAGTAAAAACCACAAAATCAGCCTAACTTTGCCACGCCTTTGGCTATAATAAAGGCTAATTATCAATAGAAAAACCCTGAGCTATAAAAATAGCCAAACTCAAAGTACGATAAAGGACTATCTCCATGACTGACTTTCACACAGGTCTCGGCAAAACCCCTGCCAATTATCAACCGCTGACTCCCATCGATTTTATCATTCGCAGTGCACAAGTTTATCCTGACAAAACTGCGATTATCTACGATGACCTAGAGCACAATGACCTCACGCAGACTTGGCAACAGACCTACGATCGTTGCAGGCAGTTGTCAGATGGCTTACGTAAACTGGGTATTGATAAAAATGATACCGTCGCGGTCATGATGCCCAACACCCCAGCGATGGTCGAATGTGCCTTTGGCGTGCCCATGTCAGGCGGTGTACTTTGTACCTTAAACACCCGTCTCGATATCAATGCGCTTACCTTTTGCTTGCAGCACTCAGAAGCCAAAGTGTTGATTTTAGACAGTGAGTTTGCTGATTATGCTGAGATTATCGATGAGACTTTTCCTAACCTAATCGTCATTCATGCGACAGACAACGCTATCGATGTCGAGCGCTTTGGAAAAATGAGCTATGAAGCATTGATTGCCAGCTCAGACAGCTTAGATAACTGGGAAAAGCCAGCAGATGAATGGGATGCAATTGCGCTGAACTATACGTCTGGTACCACGGGCAAGCCCAAAGGCGTGGTCTATCATCATCGCGGTGCTACCCTCAATGCAATCTCTAACATTTTAGATTGGGACATGCCAAAGCACACAATGTATCTGTGGACACTGCCATTATTTCATTGCAATGGCTGGTGCTTTCCGTGGACGATCGCTGAGCGCGCTGGGGTCAATGTCTGCTTGCGAAACATTGATGCTGATTTGATATTGCAGTTGATTGCCAAGCATCAAGTCAGCCATTATTGTTCAGCGCCTGTGGTGCACAATATGATTGCGGGCGGCAAACCTGAGTATAAAGAAGCCATCACTCATACGGTCAAAGGCTGGGTCGCTGGTGCGCCGCCATCTGAGACCATGCTCGCAGCCATGGAAGCGATGGGTTTTCACATCTCTCACGTTTATGGTCTCACTGAAGTTTATGGGCCCGTCACCGTCTGCGCAGAACAAGAAGAATGGGATACGCTTGATGTCGCTGGCCGCGCGCAGAAAAAATCACGTCAAGGGGTGACGTCACATTTGATGACGGGATTTGACGTGTTCAAACAAGGCACAACTGAACCCGTTACCGCTGATGGTGAGGAAATGGGCGAGCTGGCACTGCGCGGTAACATGGTGATGAAAGGCTACCTAAAGAGCCGTAAAGCGACCGAAGAAGCCTTTGCTGATGGTTGGTTCCGTACGGGTGATTTAGGCGTCAAATATCCTGATGGCTATATCAAAATCATGGATAGGCTTAAAGACATCATCATCTCAGGCGGCGAAAACATCTCTAGCATCGAAGTCGAGAATGTCTTATATAAAATGCCTGAAATCCAAAGCTGTGCTGTCGTCGCCGCGCCACATGATAAATGGGGTGAAGTACCCATCGCCTTTATCGAAATCCATGAAGGTAGCACCTTGCAGCGCGATACCGTCATGGAACATTGCAAGCAGCATTTAGCGGGCTTTAAAGTACCCAAGTATATTGTGTTTGCCGAAATTCCAAAGACCAGTACGGGTAAAGTACAGAAATTTGAACTGCGTCAAGCCGCCAAATCACTGGCGCATGAGACGCCTAAAGTCACAGCAAGCGCCAAGTAGGGTTTTTCAACATTTAATGATTATTAAATAGCCATTAAATAAAAAGGGTCAGTCTAAATTTATTAGACTGACCCTTTTTTTCATACTGTCATGAGTAAAGCAATTATTTCTCATAATATTTCTGAGAGCTATCAACCAAGCTCATGTTAATTAAGCTTCGGCTCAAGCCATTGATAAATTAGCATGCCTACTATCATCGCTGGGATAAAGACATACGCTTGCCATTGTCCCGTCCCAAGCAGCACGATACCGGGTCCTGGACAAATACCGACTAGACCCCAACCGATACCAAACAGCATTGCGCCGATAAGCAGTTTTTTATTGATGACGGTTTTATTTGGCATCTCAATTAATGTGCCAATCCAGCTGGTCTGTTGGCGCTTAGCCAGCTGCACACCGACTATCGCTACTGCAAGACCGCCGCCCATCACCAGTGCGAGTGAAATATCCCACGCACCAAAGACGTCCAAAAATCCCTGCACTTTAACAGGCTCGGTCATACCAGATATCAATAACCCAAGGCCAAATAATAATCCAGCCAGTAATCCAATTATATTTTTTAGCATGGTTGTGTCTCGCTATTCTCTTCTATTTATAGTATCAAGCACTGCCTTCGCAACGTGCTGTCTATGCCACTGTTAGATCAAGCCCAAGCCATGCCGACCAATATAGACGGTCACAACGCCAAACAACATAAAAGTCACTGTCGCTGCCATAGAGCGTGGTGACAGACGCGCATTACCGCAGATACCATGACCGCTCGTGCAACCAGAACCCAAGCGCGTACCAAAACCGACCAGCAATCCCGCCCCAATTAATAATGGCAAAGAAGTACTCATCTCTATATCAGGTAATGGTCTTCCCAGACCATATAGTATTGGCGAGACAACCATGCCAACTATGAACAATACCTGCCACATCTCTACCTGCTTGGGTTTAAGCAGATTTGAGAAAATACCACTAACACCAGCGATACGCCCAATACCTAATAGCAGAATAACCGTCGCTACACCCAGTATCAGACCACCCACTAAGGAGATAGGCGTAAATGCTTGCCAGTCTATTTGTATATTCATAATATTTACCTAGCTTGCTTGTTTTCTTAGTTGCTTAGTTGCTTAGTTGCTTAGTTGCTTAGTTGCTTAGTTGCTTAGTTGCTTAGTTGCTTAATTCATCGATAAGAGAACAACTCATATGACAGCTTTCGATTTATTAAAAAACATTATATTATAAAATATAATAAAAAGGTAAAAAAATACTGAACCTATTGTTATAAAGGCTCAGTATTTTTAAGTTAAACAGATTTCATTTTGAGTAGCAAGGAAAGCGAGCATCAGTGCTACTTCAAATAGATAAAGCAAATTTGGCACAGCCAATCATGCTTCTGCGACAGCTGCTATTTCGCCAATACTTTATCAAGCGCGGTTTCAAAACGCGTTACCGCGCCATCAATATCCGTCAATTTATCTAGACCAAACAAACCCAAACGGAAGGTTTTAAAGTTTTCTGGCTCACCAACTTTTAATGGTACGCCAGCGGCGATTTGCAAGCCCGCTTCAGCAAAAGCGCTACCTTTATGCATGTCATCACGCTCAGTATAAGCCACGACCACACCTGGCGCTTTAAAGCCTTCAGCGGCAACACTTTCGACGCCTTTGTTTTCCATGACCTTACGGACACGGTTGCCAAGCTCCCACTGCGCGTCAGACAGTTTAGCAAAGCCCACTTCTTTGGCCTCATTAATAGTATCGCGGAACTGACGCAGGCCATCGGTTGGCATGGTCGCATGATAAGCATGACCACCATTTTCGTAGGCGCGCATGATGTTTAACCATTGCTTAAGATCGAGGCTAAAGCTATCAGATTCTGTATCATCGACTTTTTTGACGGCTGCATCACTTAGCATCACCAAACCAGCACAAGGCGTACTGCTCCAGCCTTTTTGTGGCGCGCTGATAAGCACGTCAATGCCCAGCTCTTTCATATCCAACCAAACGCAACCTGAGGCGATGCAATCGATGACCAATAAGCCACCTACGCTATGGACGGCTTCGCCTAATGCTTTGATATAGTCGTCTGGCAAAATAATACCGGCTGAAGTTTCGACATGCGGGGCAAAGACAATGGCTGGTTTTTGTTCTTTGATTTTTGCCACAGCGACATCGATATCGACTGGTGCAAACGGCTTTGGCGCATCAGTATTTTCTGTACGATCAGCGGTCAATACCGTCGATGACTTAGCAATATTGCCTTTTTCTAGGATTTGCGTCCAGCGGTAGCTAAACCAACCGTTTCGGATAATCAGACAATCTTCATCCTTTGCCAATTGACGCGCGACAGCTTCCATCCCATAAGTGCCAGAACCCGGCACAATAGCAACGGCATCAGCGTTATAGACTGACTTTAGCTCGCTAGATAAGTCGTTCATTACTTGCTGAAAGACTTTAGACATATGGTTGAGAGCGCGATCAGTGTAAACCACTGAATATTCTAATAGGCCATTTGGATCAATATCTTGACGTAATGCAGTCATGGAACGCTCCTAGTTTATGGTTAGATAATTTGATGGCGCTTAAGTCTCAGTACAGCCATATCCAAATATGGATACAGCCTAGGTACTAATATCGGATAAGAAACCAGAAAACGACGTAAGGCTGACAATATTGTACTTTAGCCTAGAGCGTGTCCTCAATCTGAACGGAAGCGACTAAATGGGCTAAAAATGAATATTGATAAAGCCTATAAACCCTAAGCCAATATATTCATAGCCACACGCTTAGCGAACACCAGTACGGTATCTTAATCCAAACCATTTATTTAATGAGAGCTTGATATTAGCACCGATACCGAGGGTTGACAACGATACGCCTAGGCAATGATATGACTTGCACTGTTGACTGTTTATTGGTAAATACGGCTTATTGGTAAATGCTGTGCTAATCAGCATCAATGTCCACGATTGGCATCTTTTAGTCCTGAGACGACAAAGTCTAACAATTCGCTGTCTCCTTCGCGTGCCGCTTTACGCATCAACTTGGATGGCGCATGGGTCAAGGTTTGGGTTAAACGTCTCGACAGCTCGGCTATGATATCTTCAGGGCTCGCACCCTCAGCGTTAAGCTTAGCAATAGACTCATTAAGCAGCTTATCTACTTGGTCATGAGTACGCTCACGATACTGCTGAATGTCTTTGCCGACTTGGCGCACTTGAAAGCGTCGATCCATTTCGACGACCAATTGGCTAACGAGTAGCTCAGCGTCTACTGCTGCTTGACGACGCTGTTCAATATTACCCGCTATCACATGTTGCAAGTCGTCGACAGAATATAAATACACGTCATCTATGCGGCTCACGGTCGAATCGATATCACGTGGCACCGCCAAATCTATCATCAGCATTGGCTGATAACGACGACGTTTTAGCGCCTGCAAGGTCATGGTTTTATCTATTAATAAATCCATACTACCGCTACAGCTACTGACAATATCGGCTTCCGCCAACACTTGCGGCAACGCTTGTAAAGTTCTGACTTCCACTTGTCGTCCGGGTTTGCGCAGCTCAGCCGCTAGAGCCTCAGCACGCTCAGGGTTGCGGTTACAAATAATCACCCGCCCAACTCCAAGCCCCGCAATATGCGTTGCAACCAAACGATTCATCTCACCAGCGGCAACCACCAACAAAGTACGATTGGGCAAATCATCAAAAATTTGCGTGACCAATTTGGCCGCAGCAAAGCTGAGCGATACGGCTTGAGCGCCAACCTTGGTTTCATTACGTACCCGTTTGGCAGCAGCGAATACCTGATCGACGATCCAACCTAGCTGATTGCTTAATACTTTTTGTTCTTGCGCCATATGTACAGAGCGCTTGATTTGACCCAATATCTGCGGCTCACCCAATATCATAGAGTCCAGCCCAGCAGCAACCCTCAACCAATGAGTCAAGGCGTGAGTATCACGGTGCACATATAGATATGGGTCAATCTCGGTGAGCGACAGTTGCTTAAAATCAGCCAGCCAAGTTTTAATCTTCACGATATGGGCGCTGATGGCCGCTGATGAGATATTGGTGCTGAGCGCAGCATTGCTAGTATTGCTGCTAAAAGACGGCGAGGTAACGTCATTGACCGTGGGCGACGCTACTGCTTGCTGAGACAAAGTCTGCGGAACGAGGGCATAAATCTCAGTACGGTTGCACGTAGAGACAATCACACTACCATCGGTAAAGGCCTCTAACTGCTCAAGGGCGATAGCCACATCCTCACCCACAAGCGCCAAGCGCTCTCGTAGAGCGACTGGTGCGGTTTTGTGATTGACCCCAATGACCACTAATCTCATTATTGATAGACCATAAATATAACGCTCACTTGCCAGCCAAGCGTGCTCGCCGTTTGCCAAAGGCTGTTTTTATAAAAAAGCAGTTTTTATAAATTAGAAAAGCAGTGTTTAGCAAACAGCGCTTAAAGGAAAACCTAAAACCGCTTATTATATCATTATTGCTGGCTTTATTTAACACTCGACCACCTGTGGTGACTATTTGCTTGTATCTGGGCGCATGAGTAACAAATCAACTACCTGATATATTTTTTGGACGAATAATTGAGTAACACGGGCGCTATTGTTTATCACCTCAATCTCCTTTTATAATGTCGATCATGGGTACTGACTACCGATGTCTATTTTAAAATCATCAGGATAAAATTGCCTTATTAATGGGTAAACAATAGGTGTACACTGCTATTTATGATTTTTTTTGAGTCATCATTTCGATCACAACTTGTGCATAACGATCAATCTAGCCTTCGCGCTTTATTACACGTCATTATTGAACGTCTATGCCAACGTTATAAGCTAACACTATCGTTGGCCATTTGTTTGTGCCTAGCCTCACCCGCTCAGGCCAATCCGCTCGACCCATCAGACATTCATAATGCCACTAATAATCAATCCTCATTAAGCCAGCCTTCAGTCGCAATGATGAATACAGATGCGACTAATCGTAATACATTTTCCAATAAACCAACACAGAACGAGTCAACAACGACAATAACAAGTGTGGCAAATGTAAATAGCTTACCACCGACGATTGCCGCACAACCGACGCTGACCGAGCCAAGCTTGTATGCGCTTTTGGATGCAGAATTTTCTGCTGATCGCAATGACACACGCCGGGCGGTGATGATTTATAAGCAGCAATCTTTTAAAGAAGATGCGACGGCAGTGTTTGAGAGAGCGCTTAGCTTATCTTTGCGTAATGAGAGTGTTGAAGATTCATTACAATTTGCCAAAACGTGGCAAGATCAAAATCCCGATCATGTCCCCGCATGGTTTTATGTGGCACATTTGGCCTTGCGCGCGCACGACTATCTGTTGGCAGGTGAGACCTTAAATCGTATCTTACGTTATGACCCTCGGGCAGACTTAAGCGAAATCCTCATCGGCATTTATCCCAATACCGATAATGACAAACGAGAATTACTCGCCGCCCTACAACCCCTTGATAGTGAACAAAATGCCTCGCTATCGGTGTTAAAGGCAGGCTTGCTATACCAATTTAACGAACCTGAAATTGCCATCGTCCATATCAATCGCGCGCTAGAGCGTCAGCCTGACTATGTGCCTTTTATCACCTTAAAAGCAGATATATTGCGCAACATAGAAAAGCCTGAAATGGTGATTAATTATGTTAGCCAATCACGTCTGCGTAATCCTGATAGCAAAAGCTTGTACCTATATGAGATTCGTTACTTACTGGATTTGAAACAAAGCGAGCAAGCGTGGCAGCTATTACTAGAAGCGCACAATCGCTTTGCTGATGATGCTGAGATCACCTTATTGGCCGCACTGGTCAGCTTGGACATCGAAGAATACCCTAGTGCTGATCGCCTACTCAATATGCTGGCAAAAAGTCCTGCTTACCTTGACCAAGCCTATTATTACCTCGGTATCAGTGCCGAGCGCCAGCAACGCTTTGATCAAGCGAAATACTATCTTAATGGTGTCATGCAAGAAGACTTGGTGCTAGAAGCACGCAAAAAAGTCGTCGCTTTTGAATTGATTAATGATGACGTAGATGCAGCCATCGCTACTTTAGAAAAATTACGCAAAGAATTTAACGTCTTTGCGCCTGACACTTATGTGCTACAAGCCGATATTTTATGGCAGCAGAATGAGCCAGAGGAAGCGCTGCGGTTGTTGACGCGGGCAGCGCGCAAGTATCCTAATAGTGAGATGTTACTGTTTGCCCGTGCTCAGTTGTTAGATGATAAAGCCGACTACGTGGTCAAACGCACCTTGCTCAATCACTTGCAAGCGCTAGATCCTAACAATCTATCCTATCAGCTCAGTTACGCCCAATTACTGCTCTCCAACGAGCGCAGCTCTGAGCAAGGGTTGGCGCTAGCGACAGCGATTATCCAAATTCGCTATGATGACCCACGTTACGATAACGAGCTACATCTGCAAGCATTGAATATCTTGGCAGGCAACGCCTTGGCCAATGAAGACTACCGCCAAGTGATCAATTACCTGCAAACCCCTTACGATGTCTTACCCACTCTACGCTCAGGGACACTATTGCTGCGTGCTTATCAAGGTCTAGGGGATAATGATAAAGTCGACGCCTTGCTCGCCGATCTACAGCAGCGCTTCTCATTTGGGCAACACAATGTTAATGACCGCATACAACTATATTAATGACAGTTAGAGTCATTTTTAAGCAATATTTTGTATAACAAATAAGCCATAACCATTGCGCAAGCTATCAAAACCCAAGTTATCAAAGCTACAAGGCTCTTATAAGAAGCTAACAGCGACGTATAAATGGGTAACAAATTCAGCTTAAGCTATTATCTTTGTTAATTTTGAGGAAGCATCATGTCAGTATCACAAACAATCCCTTTTCCAGCCAAAAAACTAAGTCTAATGACGGCTTTGACAGCAGCCATTTTGGTGACGACTGGTTGTCAATCATTAAAGACCACCAACGGCACAAACCAACCTAGTAGCACCGTACAGGGACAAAGTGGTCAGCAGCCACAGAAGCTTGAGAGCTTCAATATCACTGGCAAAATTGGCGTTACGACACCTGCTAATGACACTAACGGTGCTCAAGGCGGCAGTGCCTTTTACGCATGGGGACAACAAAACGACCGCTTTGCGATTGAGTTGATTGGTGCGCTCGGTATTGGCAAAACCAACATTGAATATAATGGTCAAACGGCAACGCTAGTCAGCGAAAAAACCGGTACATTGACCGCTGATGACCCTGAGACCTTGCTCAAAAAAGCCACTGGCTGGCAAGCACCGATCTCGCAAATGCCGTATTGGGTATCTGGTCGCCCAGCGCCTTCCGACACCGCCCCTACCCTTGACAATCAAAATCGTTTGATTAGCTCAGTTAATGGTGAGTGGAATGCTAGCTTTACCTATAAAGGCAACGATAAGCTGCCTAGTAAAATCAGCGCTGCACAATCACAAGGCAATAAAGTCGTCATGACAATTGACCATCAGAATCGTTAAAGCATTGAAATATTGAGACATTTAAACGTTGAAACATTCATAAATCAAATGACGATGCAAAATAATATGAGCGCTAAAACGACCATCACTCGCTTATCCCCAGCAAAAATCAATTTGTTTTTGCACATTACTGGTAAGCGTGCTGATGGCTATCATGACTTGCAAACCGTTTTTCGCCTGCTCGATTGGGGCGATTATTTGCATTTTTCGGTTACAGATGATGCCGTGATATATGCAGCTGATAGTGAATTAGATGCTAATAAGCTCTGTCATCAGCTGCTAACCTTAACTGGTGCAGACGCAATAACTGCCAGTATAGATGACAATTTGATTTTTAAAGCCGCACGCGCATTGCTAACGTTTGCCATACAATCATCCAGATTACCTAAGCAACTAGCGTCAGTGCAAATTACTTTAGACAAGCATCTACCGATGGGTGCAGGCTTGGGTGGTGGTTCGTCCAATGCCGCTACAACTATGCTTGTGCTCAATGAAATCTGGAATCTTAACTTTAATCAAAATGAGCTGATAAGAATCGGTGCTAAGGTGGGCGCGGATGTGCCCATATTTATCTTTGGGCAAGATGCGATTGCGATGGGCATTGGCGAGGAGCTGACAGCGATTGACTTGCCTGAGCAGCAATACTTAGTCCTAACGCCAAACGCGCATGTGAATACCGCCAAACTGTTCGCCCATCCTAAATTACAGCGCGATATTACGCCACTATCAATTGAGACGATTAAGAGTCAGTCTAATGACTATGACAAACAGTTAAATGCGCCTTACCAAAATGTTTTTACACCAGTGGTGACCAGCCTTGCCCCTGCTGTCGATGAAGCGCTTCAGTATTTGCAACGTTTAGAAGAGCAAGCACTAGGAACATCACGAATGACTGGCTCTGGTAGTGCGGTGTTTTTGCCATTGGATGCAAGCGTGGCTAATGATAAAGCGCTTGTGGCAAAATGGATTAAAGATGCACCCTGTGCAGGCTATGTGGCGGGTAGTTTGTAGCTAGTTATTTTTACAACTCTGAGCTTGGTTTCGATAATACAACCAGCACATACCAACATATTCCAGCCCGCGTAGGGTGCGCCCAGCGCACCGATTTTCAGATGAAAAATAGTATGCAAAGCGTAACTTATGCAAAAATTCTAATCTAAATCAATATTAAATGAATCGATGGACTGACCTCATTACGAATTGCTTTATCATTTACACATTGAATAGCATAAAAAAAGTTATTTGTAATCAACTCGTTGTTATAAGGAAAATTTTTAATCGTTAAGTTCAGCACTTCATTTTCACCTATAGTAAGCTCAGACATCCCATATTCTGGATAACGAATATCGCCAAGACAGTCAATTAATGCATTAAAATTTGCCCCATAAAAATCTGGGAAACCAAAAGCTTGCTTTAATTGTTCATGCATCTCGCCCACTGTATTAATACCTACAAAATCTATAGAAAGTTCCATATTCTGTCGCCTTTATAAAATAATAATTACTATTGCTACCAATAATCATCTCAAGAATAGGCCAATAGACCCTATCAAAACCACCTCAACATCAACTCATTGTCAATAAAAGGCATAAAAAGCCGCAAATGACTTGCAAAATCTGAAAATTTAATTATAATAGGTCGCCTCAATAGGGGTATAGCCAAGTTGGTAAGGCATCAGGTTTTGATCCTGACATCCGTTGGTTCGAGTCCAGCTACCCCTACCATTTTTTAGTACGAAGCGTTCGATAGACACTGATTATAATTGGTATTATAAATACTCACTTATTTTGATTGTCATTGACAACGTTATCCCAGTTTCGGTATAGTTCGCAATGGACACCGCTAGGGAAAAAGTTGTTTTTTAGACGGTTTAATCGTTTATCAGATAACTAACAGGTGATGACATCATTCTAAGAATAACTAGTAGTTACTATTAGATATCAGATGTTCATAGCCTAGACATTACAGGGGTATAGCCAAGTTGGTAAGGCATCAGGTTTTGATCCTGACATCCGTTGGTTCGAGTCCAGCTACCCCTACCATTTTTTACTGTAATAGTAGTCTCCAATCATTTTCACCACTCTTTTCTGAATTTGAGCAGTTTGACACTGCTTAGCGGTCGCTGCTTGAGTCAATCAATAGGACTTCTGTCATGCCTTATTTGGCGATTTTTACGGGCAATGCCCACCCAGAATTAGCAAAAACCGTAGCCGATCACCTTCATATACCTCTTGGTAAAGCTGACATCACGCGTTTTTCTGATGGCGAAATTGCCGTGGAAATCAAAGAACACGTACGTGGTAAAGATGTGTTTATCATGCAGCCTACTTGTGCACCGACCAACGACAACTTGATGGAAATCATGATGATGGCTGACGCTTTGCGTCGCTCTAGTGCTGGCCGTATCACGGCTGTTATGCCTTATTTCGGCTATGCCCGCCAAGACCGTCGTCCTCGTTCAGCTCGTGTACCTATTTCGGCCAAAGTCGTCGCTGACATGCTAAACATCGTTAGTATCGATCGCGTCATGACCGTTGATTTGCATTCAGATCAGATTCAAGGTTTCTTTGATATTCCAGTTGATAACATCTACGGTACGCCTGTACTACTCAACGACCTCAAAAAACAAGACTATGACAATATCATGGTGGTTTCACCTGACGTTGGCGGTGTGGTACGTGCGCGTGCGATGGCCAAGCAATTGGGTGATACTGACATGGCGATTATTGATAAACGCCGTGCCCGTGCCAATGAATCACAAGTGATGCATATCATCGGTGATGTTCGTGACCGTGATTGCGTGATCGTTGATGATATGGTCGATACTGCAGGCACATTATGCAAAGCGGCTGAAGCATTAAAAGCAAACGGTGCGCGTCGCGTCTTAGCTTATATTACTCACCCTGTTCTATCGGGTAATGCGCTGAAAAACATCAGCGAATCTGCGCTAGACGAAGTCGTCGTTACCGATACAATTCCGTTATCGGCTGAAGCTAAAGCATGTAGCAAAATTCGTCAGGTCAGTATTGCACCGATGCTTGCTGAAAGCTTACGTCGTATTAACAACGAAGAATCTATTAGCGCAATGTTTGATGCCTAATTTTAAACCATTATCGCAGTGATTTTGATAGTAAGCACTGTGACCACGAAGCCTTAATAGCAAAAAATAGAGCGTCAAGTATCATTACTTGGCGCTTTTTTTAGGTAAGCCTTTTTTCTAGGTCTTTATTATCACAACAAAACCACGTATAATGCGCGCCTGTGCCGACCATTTGTCTTATCTAGAGTGGTCGATATTACCAAAAGTGCTGATCACGCTGATAAGTAATGGCTTTTATGCTCACCATAATGACTTTTATGAT
Source organism: Psychrobacter sp. K31L (assembly GCF_017942195.1). Lineage (NCBI taxonomy): Bacteria > Pseudomonadati > Pseudomonadota > Gammaproteobacteria > Moraxellales > Moraxellaceae > Psychrobacter > Psychrobacter sp. K31L. Next base: position 15,755 of record NZ_JAGKSC010000004.1, read on the forward strand.
CATTATAGTGATAAAAATCCTTGCTATGAGCGAATGGCTTAAGAGGCTGGTTGTTAGTTATTATTAATCATTGGCCATCTTAGCTATCATCACGTCTTAGTGGATCGGTCGCAAATCCACTTTTTATGACCAGACACTTTTTCATTCTTTTTATAGGATTATATCCATGAGCATTAACCATTTTGAGCTAAACGCAGTTGATCGTTCTGCTGAACAACAAGGTAAAGGTGCGAGCCGCCGCCTACGTAAGCAGAATCTAGTTCCTGCTATTATTTATGGTGGCAACGAAGAGCCAACGTCTATCTCTATCAAGATCAACGAATTGGTAAAATCGCTTGAATTTGAAGCGTTCTTCTCACACATTTTGACCATCAATGTTGACGGCGTAGAGCATCAAGCTGTTATCAAAGATTTGCAACGTCACCCAGCTAAAGGCTTCCCAATGCATGCTGACTTCCAGCGCATTGTGAAAGGTCAAAAAATCCACATGAATGTTCCTGTGCATTTCACTGGTCGTGAAGATGCGCCTGGTACTGCGGCTGCTGGTGTATTGTCTACACTAGTATCTGACATCGAAATCATCTGCCTACCATCACTACTTCCTGAATATCTAGAAGTAGACGTATCTGGTATGGAAATCGGTGACTTGTTCCGTCTATCAGACATCAAACTTCCTGAAGGCGTTGTCATTCATGAGCTTGAGCTAGAAGACGGCCATGACCGTACTATCGTTAACATGCAGCCACCAACGGTTGAAGAAGTTGACGAAGATGCTGAAGACGTTGATGCAGCTGACGTACCAGCCACTGAGCAAGATGCTGACGGCGAAACTGAAGACAAGAAAGACGGCGAATAATAAACCACCACTATGTAGCGACTTATCGTAGGCTACGTAGAAAAGGTTTGTTTGGTTAGAAAAACAGCAGGTGATGAATATCTCCTGCTGTTTTTGTCCGTAAGGTTTGAAAATTAGGACAACTTTTATATAGGCTAAATATTATAGAGTCGTCTTACTTTTCAAACCTTATCACTCATTTATTAAATTTAAGCAGGGTGTTTTTATGGCCATAAAACTTATTGTCGGTCTTGGTAATCCCGGTCAGCAGTATATGTTTACGCGTCATAATGCAGGATTTTGGTTCGTCCATCATTTAGCGCAGCAGTTTAATATCACGCTCGCCCCTGACAAAAAATTTCATGGGGTAACAGGACGCGGGCAAATTCATGGGCACGATGTTCGTCTTTTGATGCCGCTGACTTTTATGAATAAATCTGGCGAATCCGTGGTACCCATGATCAATTTTTATGGCATCCATAATGATGAATTGTTGATCGCCCATGATGAGCTAGATATCCCCGCTGGTAGTATCAAGCTCAAAACCGATGGTGGTCATGGTGGTCATAACGGTCTGCGTGATATCACGCCTCACATTGGCAATGATTTTCATCGCCTACGTGTGGGTATCGGCCACCCTGGTCACAAATCTAAAGTCAGTGGGCATGTCCTTTCTAAAGCGTCTCCCGATGAGCAAATTGCCATTGATAGCGCATTGACTGCTGCCTTTGAGGCCTTGCCATTACTGCTAGGTGGTGATGTCGAAAAAGCACGTTCACAAATTAATGGCTTTAAATTACCCGAATAATATAGTGGTGCTATTATAATGGCCTTTTATTTTGGCAGTTCTGTCCCCATTAACCTTTTGATTTAGTTATTTAATATCAGTTACGCTAAGGAAGCAACCTATGCTACTTAATATGCTTAAATGCAAATTACACCGTGCTCGCGTTACCCATGCCGAGCTTCATTATGAAGGCTCATGCGGTATCGACGGTGATCTGTTAGATCTTGCTGGTCTACGTGAAAATGAATCTATCGATATCTATAATGTGACCAATGGCAAGCGCTTTCGCACCTACGCTATTCGTGCTGAAGCAGGCTCTGGTATTATCTCGCTAAATGGTGCTGCGGCGCATATGGCAGATTTGGGTGATATCGTCATCATTTGTGCTTATGCGCATTTTGATGAAGTTGAAGCCTCAACGTATCAGCCAAAACTGGTCTATTGTAATGAAGACAACACCGTAAAAGACACGGCAAATATCATTCCAGTACAAGTGGCTTAAGAAAATTACTTCAAATTTTGTTACATAAAGTATGGGTAAATACGTCATCATACAGTTGCTGTTGTTGTCAAAATCCCATTAAAATACTTGCACTTATATCGAAGCTGAATCCAGATTGTGATTCAGCTTTTTTTTATGCCATTTTTATATGATGTAAGCTTATTCAACATCTAATATCTATTTTTTATCCCTAACGAAGGAGTTATCTACATGTGGTTGGCAGTCATTGCAATTTTGATTGGTCTAGCAATTTTGGTTTGGAGCGCTGATGTTTTTATTGATGGAGCTACCGCTTTAGCCATTAAGTTACGCATGCCAAGTTTTTTGATTGGCGTGATTATATTGGGGGTAGGCACATCCGCACCTGAGATGGTCGTCTCCGTGTTGGCCGCACTAGAAGGCAGCCCTGAGCTGGCATTAGGTAATGCTTATGGCTCTAATATCATCAATATTGCTTTGGTATTGGGTGCAACCGTATTGATTAGCCCTATTATCATTCATAAAGGTGTCATAAAGCGCGATCTACCGATACTGGTAGTGATTACCGCATTGGCAGCATGGCAACTGCGTGACGGGCTGCTGAGCTTAACTGACGGGTTAGTATTATTAGGAATGCTAGTGCTCGTCTTAGGGATTCAAATCGTGCTGAGCTTACGCGAAGGCAAATCAAATGACGCAGATGCTATTACAGAAAGTTTGAGCGACACAGAGCACAATCATCCTAGCTTGATGCGTGGGTTAGGCAGTTTACTGATTGGCTTGTCAATGCTGGTGGCAAGCTCGCAAGCCATTGTCTGGGGTGCGGTAGAGTTGGCAACGTTTTGGGGCTTAAGCGAGCTAATTATCGGCTTAACCATCGTTGCGGTTGGTACATCGCTGCCTGAATTGGTCGCCAGCTTATCAGCAGCGCGTAAAGGCGAGCACGACATGGCGTTGGGCAATATCATTGGCTCTAATATCTTTAATACCTTAGGCGTCGTTGGTCTGGCCGCCCTCATCGCCCCCATCACTGCCAATCCGATTATCTTATCGCGTGATATTTTAGCGATGGGGTTGATCACTCTATTACTCGTGGTATTGTGTGTTTTTGCCTTTATGACCAAGCGTCCATTTGGTCGTATATCTGGCGCGACCTTAGTCATGTTTTTCGTCGGCTATACTTTATGGCTGATGCAGACAGCCAACATGTAACGCTTAAAGTGTGTTGACAGACTATGGCGATGATAATGCGGTTTATTTTCCTTGCTTGCGGTTTCTAATGACCCGCCATAGTCCTTCATTCTCTGTTTTTGGCATTTTTAACGTGATGGTATTGGATAGCATATCTTGTACCGCGAGACCACGCGGGTTGAAGAAGCAAAAAGCATAATTAAAGATGAAGCCCAAAAAAGCACTGGTTAATAAGATAGCCCGCGAGCCATCGATGACGCTACCAATGATGCCAAATATGAGTGGCATGATAAAGGCGGCCAAAATGCGCTTAAAGGACTGACCCCACGTCAGTAAATGACCGCTATTATTGACCGTTTTTAAGCGCCACGTCTGCATACCTAATGTCTGCCCACCGCGACGCCAAAATATCCCGTAGAACCCCACCAGCGTCAGTATAAAAGACGGCGTCATAATAAAGTTTTGATACCATGTCGGCAGCGACTGCGCTTGTGAGGACTCGCTACCCGTCTCCATAGTCATAAGTGTGCCAATCACCGTCAGCAAAGTCCCTACCAAAAATAACAACGCTAAAATCAACATCCCATCATAAAGGATCGCTGCCATACGAGTGCTAGGTTTGGCAATCGTTGGTTCTTCAATTTCAGAGGCGCGAGGCATGGAGGTTTTTGGTGGCAATTTGGCTTTATTAGCCGCTTTTGACGACGATTTTGACATGATACAAGCCCATAGCAAGCGAAAAATAGAGCGTTCATTGTACCGTAATTCAGGCACTTATCGTATATTATGATGAGAGAAGACGTCAGATGCAAAAGACTGTTTATTCAAATTTAGAGGGAGGATAACAAGTAGGACATGGCTTTATAATATAAATAGTAGTTTTATAAAAACTGTAGACATAAAAAAACCGCCAAATTGTCATAAGACAGGCGATTATTTTAATGTCTCTTTAACTGGGTTAAAGAAGTGATAATGCAAATGGTGCGCTTGGAGAGATTCGAACTCCCGACCCCTTAGTTCGTAGCCAAGTGCTCTATCCAACTGAGCTACAAGCGCGTACTTTGCACATCATTCACTACGCAGTAAATAACTTTGTAGTAAATTAGGTTGGTCATTATATAGATAATATCGCTTGTGTCAACATCTTTATTTATTAAAATCAAATTACTTTTTAAATGATAAAAAATCAACCACTACTTTTTGCGATACTACTCTAAAAACAACACTATAAATGGAGGTGAAGGAGGGATTCGAACCCTCGATACGCGCAAACGTATGGTTCCTTAGCAGGGAACTGGTTTCAGCCACTCACCCACTTCACCAAACGATGTAAGACTTTTTAAGTTCTAAAAAATAGTATTATTGCTGATAATACGTCTTATCCCGTGGGCGAGTATTATAGCAAAGCCGAAACGAATTGCAAGCGTTGTCTACAGATTTAATGCGATTTTTATCATATTTATTTGTTTACATCGCCTTATATCCTTTTGAACGACCAAAGTACCAGAATAATCAGTAAAATTGAGGTTTAGAGCAGTCAGCCTAATCTGATACCATTCACAAAAATTAGAGTAGCAAGGAAAACGATTGTAAGTGCTACGCATTGTAGACTAAACGAGTTTGACACCGCTAATCGTACTTTTTGGGTTCGGTATGCGTTGTTATCGATTGGTGGATTGACCGTCTATACACAATCTCTAACCTGCTATGGCTTTTTTAGTAGTGGGTGTCTATAGTATTTGTTACTCATTTTAGATTATGTCAAAGGAAGTATTATGCGACCAGTAGTACTGTGTTTTTCAGGATTGGATCCCTCAGGCGGTGCTGGATTACAAGCAGACATCGAAGCCATTGGTCAAGCAGGTGGTCATGCTGCCATTGCTTGTACGGCCATTACCATACAAAGCTCGCAGCAAGTTTTTAGTTTTGAAGCTTGTAGCGCTGAATTAGTCAGAAATCAAGCTATGGCAGTGCTCGATGATTTGCCAGTAAAGGTGATCAAATCGGGCATGCTCGGCACTACGGATAATATAAAAATGATGACTAGATTATTCGCTAATAAAGTTATCAAGAAACACACCTCTTTTGTACTGGACCCAGTATTGGTTGCCAATAGTGGTGGCAGCTTAGGTGACGAGCAGACGTTGGTCGCCGCTTTCAAGAAGCTGCTGCCCTATGCCACTCTAATTACCCCAAACACTCATGAACTGCGAGCCTTGAGTGGTGAGCAAGACTTGCATACAGCTGCGAAAAAACTGTGCGCACAAGGGTCTTATGCCGTATTGGTCAAAACCTCACATGATTTTGATAGCGGTGATATCGAGCAATATCTATATGTACAAGGTGACATGGTGCATAAAAGCACTTTACCACGCCTAACAGGTGAATTTCATGGCTCTGGCTGCTCGCTGGCTAGCTTTATCGCTGGGCGGTTGGCGATGGGAGACGTGCTTATCGATGCGGTCAAGGCAGCCGATAGCTGGATTACACAAACCCTGCGTGCGGCTGATGCTCCGCATCCTGATGATGACCAAGCCCAATTGATACCCAATCGTTTTATAGACTTTCAGAATAATCTATAAACGATAAATAAAAAAAGACGCTCTATATTAATAGAGCGTCTTTTTTAGCGAATCTTTTCCTAGCTTTCTGTCTTTACTTTACTAGCCCAACATCGGCATAAAGCTCGCTGCCAAACCACCAATGAGCATTTCGAGCAGAATAAAAGCAAAAAAGGCGACCATGGGTGACAAGTCAAGCATGCCTAAGTTTGGTGTGATACGGCGAAAGGGCGCTAAGATTGGCTCAGCCAAATTAATGATGATGCCAATAATAGGATGCTCAGATTTAGTAAACACGACAATCCAGCTCACAATGATAGAGCCGATGACCAAATAGCGACACATGCGTAAAAAGTCTAATATCAAGCTGATGGTACCCGTAAAAAATAGCGGGACAGGTGCGATGCCTTTATGGGTCAACGCGGCTTTACCAGAGATATCAATCAGGCGTATCAAAAACATCAGCACGATGGCTGCAATACTGATACGACCTTGCCCGACAGTTGGGAAAATACGCCCAAACACATCGACGATATGGGTCGCTTTGTAAGCCGGAGCAATCATCGGATTGCTGGCATCCATCCCTGCAAACTGCAGCATAAAACGGATGAAGACCAACATCATAGCGAAGGTGGTGACCAAATCAAAAATTTGAAACAACAGGTTGTTCATGAATTGCTACTCAATGGGCTTGTACGCTAATAACAATAAAGTTAATAAAAGACGAATAATCGAGACCAGTATTAACCATTTATGATGACAGCCACTCTCAAAGTGGCTGGTTGTATCTGGTGGCTATTGGTATTATTTCATCTCTTCGCTAAGCGCTTGGCTACGGTCATAACAAGCTTGCATGGCTTCACCGATTTGACGACCAATCTCATTGGCTTGCATTGATTCTACCGCAGCTTGAGTCGTACCGTTCGGTGACGTGACTTTGCGGCGTAGCTCAGCAGGTGCATCATCACTGTCCATTGCCATTTTTGCCGCGCCTAGCATGGTTTGCATGGCCAATGCTGAGGCTTGTTCTTTATCTAAACCTAAAGCAACTGCCCCATCGACCATCGATTCGATGATATAAAACATATATGCTGGCGCTGACCCTGACACGGCTGTGACTGCATGCATATGCTCTTCCTCATCAACCCACATGACCAGACCTGACGCTTCCATCACCGCGGTTGCTAATTGCTTTTGTTCCGCAGAGATATCATCCGTACCATATAGACCGGTCGCACCCATCTGAATCATGGCAGGTGTATTTGGCATCGCGCGCACGATATTGCCATAGCCGCCCAACATACCTGACAGAATATCCGTCGACAAACCTGCCGCGACCGAAATCACCAATTGCTTGTCTAACACATCGGCAAAAGCGCTCACAACCGGTTTCATCACTTGCGGTTTTACTGCCAGTACCACAATGTCAGCATCGATAATAGCAGCAGTTGCATCCACAGTGGGGTCAACCGTATTCAACCCTTTAGCAGCCAGTTGCTCGCGAGCCTCGCTACTAGGATCAGCAACAGTAATTAAACTCGGTTTGATACCGCAGCTCACAAGCCCGCTAATCAAAGCCTGCGCCATATTTCCGCCGCCGATGAAGCTGATTTTCTTATTATCTAATACTGACATACATGTCTCCTACTCAAAAAATTCAAAGGTAATCAAAGTAACATAATGGCATTTAAAATGACACTCAGTTTACCATACTGCTACTACGACCGTTTGATAAATTCCCGAGCTCATTATTAGCCCAGAACACTATTCAACTACTAAATTATCACAGACTCTTTCATAGCTTAATTAGTAAATTGAGAAACGTAATTTTCAAACTATTCTTAAGTTTTTTTGGAGTAAATGATGTATTTCGTGCGTAGAGGCAGTCTAGAAGACTTTACAGATATTGCCAACATTCACTTTGAGAGTTGGGGTGCCACCTACTTAGGTTTGCTACCAGAGTCTTATATTAGCAATAAAAACAACCTATTCGAAAAAACAGAAATGTGGCAGGAATTAATGGTTCATCCCGATGTCCTCGTTTGGGTGGCCTATGATACTAATCACAAAAACTTAGGGTTTATTGGCTATTTCAAAAATAACGATAATTACGAAATTACGACCTTGTATGTTTTACCAAAATATCAGTGGCTAGGTATAGGAACTAGGTTAATGAAAACGTCGTTACAAGACATATTAGATTCTCATATCAATGCCCAGTTTTGTTTATGGGTATTAGAATCTAATGTAACTGCTATCGATTTCTATAAAAAATTCGGTTTTGTCTATACTGGGGACAATAGTGAAGAATGCTACGAAGGTACTCAAATTACAGATATCAAAATGGTAAGAAAAAAATAATCTAACTTCTTAACTCAGAATGAGTAAAATTTACCGCAAAAAATTATTTACACTTAGAACATTTCCGATAGCACTGTCCAAAATACTACTATCATTTCTAATGGCTGTTGATGACTTATCAGTCCCTAGCACCCAACTTTCAAATGGTGATACTAGCAATAATGGCAATTCTTCATCTGTATGAATACACATTACACTAACCACTATTAAACTCTCACGTAGCCATGATGGAATGCCCAACGTTTGATACAGTTTTTTTCCTAATTGTGGGCGCGATGCCAATGCAGTCTGTAAGCGCTGCTTGCGATCTAATGCTGTTATCTTCACTACTGTTTGTAACGCATGCTCATCTTCCGTATTGTCTAATAACTGTGCCAATGCCTGAGGTAATATCTGCAACTGCCAAGTAAAGTCGGTGCTCGTTCGTAAATGAATCGGTGCCAAATTATTCTCAGATAAGGCATTGCTAAGACTACTGGACAAATTGGTAAGGGCTAACGTTTGGGTTTGTTCATTGAGCGGCATGTTAAGCCATGTCAACCAATCATTGCTTAGACGATAAAGCTGCTGACGATACCGTCGAATAGTATACGCATGCTTACGACCTTGCCAAAAAAGTTCCGCTTGGTGATTATTATCATTACGCTCAGCTAATCTTAGGACATCATCGACTAGCTGCTTAGCGGGCGGTAATGGCTCATCTTGACCTAGCCAATGGTGCAATAATTGGCGCTTCCGATAGAGTGGTAGTTTATGTAGCTCATCAATATTCAGCACACGCTGCGCAGGTGGTAACTGTAAAGAGTGAATAGCTGTGCGATACATATCTTGTTTCGCTTGAGCGCTGACAGTCGCTTGTGCATCGCTTAGTAGCTGCGCACTACGAGCAATGTTATCAATGACGTTGGGATTATATTTTGTCAGTGCTGGCATGACATCACGGCGCAGTCCACTCCGTACATTGTCGCCAGCGTCATTGGTCGGGTCGTCGATATAGGGCAGTTTTAAACGCTCAGCATAGGCACTAATACTGGCACGCTGGGCGGTCAGCCAAGGCCGCCATAATATCATACGATGTGTGCCCTGCGTTTGGATGCGCCACGGCTGTATGCCTGAGAGCCCATTCACCCCCGCTCCCTGAATCAGCCGTATTAATATCGTTTCTGCTTGATCATCAGCATGATGCGCTAATAGCAACACATCATCTTGATTGAGTTGCGCTCGCATGACACCGTAGCGTGCTTGCCGTGCCGCCTGCTCATCATGACCGTTCACTTGCGCATGTAAAATCTGACACGGTATTTTTTGCACCTCTGCCCAATCAGCCACATGTTTCGCCCAAGCATCACTATCCGCTTGCAAACCATGATTCACATGCAGTAATTGCGGTAAAAATGGCAATTTACCTTGGTGATAAAGTTGTATACACAATGCCGCCAGTGCCAATGAATCGCGCCCGCCACTACAAGCCAGCCAAAGTCGTCGACCATGCAGCTGCTCACCGTACTCAGCCAAACTGGTCAATAACGCCTCAGCCAAATGAGTATCAATTGGCAGCTCAGCTATTGGCTCAATGGTATAGGGAAGGATTGCACTGCTAGTCATAATTCATCTTATTTATTAAGTTGCTATAGTCAAAATATCCTAGAAACGCGACGGTATTGCTGATATCAATTTTTTGTCGCCTCTGTCTGCGCAGGCACAGCAAGCAAGAAAAATTGGTATCAGCAGTGCGTGATGGTTCGATATTACTTTTCACTGAATATATATACATTATTAATGCAGAAGTTAGTTGGCACAAAAAAACGCGCCATAGAATGACGCGTTTTTATTTTAGCACTTTTTGTTTTAACATTAAGGATAACTATCTAATATCAAAAGCTGAGCGTTAAACACTTAATAGGTGCTTAATAATAAATTGACCTTACTCTAAACAAGTCCAATCTAAAAAAGCACAATGCCAGCCTATTAAGCAGGCAACATCACCTCTGAGTTGAAAGACTTTAGCTTTTCATAACGTAGTTCGCAACGCTCATGCGCATCTAAATCCTTAAGCTCATCTAACTGCTCAGCAATGAGTGCTTTCAATGCAGTCATGACTGGCTGTGGCTGAATATGAGCGCCTTCGCCCTCTTCGATGACGGCATCAATTAAACCCATTTGATATAAATTAATGGCATTTAATTTTAAGGCTTCACTGGCATCTTGTGCTTTTTCGGCCGTTTTCCACAAGATAGAGGCACAGCCTTCCGGAGAGATAACTGAGTAAATGCTATTTTGCAGCATATTTACCTTATCACCCACACCAATTGCCAATGCACCACCTGAACCACCTTCACCGATAATGGTCACGATAATAGGCACTTTTAAGCTAGAAAAAACCGCAATACTCTCAGCAATGGCTTGCGCTTGTCCACGCTCTTCCGCGCCGATACCTGGATAGGCGCCTTGAGTATCAACAAAGGTCATCACGGGAATATTAAAGCGCTCCGCCATTTTAACCAAGCGAATGACTTTGCGATAGCCTTCAGGATTGGCCATACCAAAGTTATGGGCGATACGCTCGCGAGTACTGCGACCGCGATGTTGACCAATCACCATTACTGGCATACCGTCAAAGCGCGCAAGCCCGCCCAAGATGGCTTTATCATCAGCAAACGCACGGTCGCCGTGCAGCTCATCAAATTCGGTAAACAGCTGATTAACATAGTCCATAAATAATGGACGCTTGGCGTGCCGTGCAAGCTGCACACTATCCCAGACAGTGCTCATAGACCTTTCCCTTTAATAATTATATTTAGCAATAGCATCGTTATCGGTTTGTAGATAATAAAAGTACAGTTGTAAACTCAATAGAAGCTATAGTAGCACATCTTAAATGGCATGACATTACTGACCAAGCCGCTTTTGTTACGTTAATCTGTAGCTTACTCATTACAATAGTAAAGACTCAATGCTAGCGCTCAGCACTTATGCCTCGACCACGCTTAACGTCACGCCCCACTTAGCAAACTGCTCGACCTCATTATGCAAATCTGATAATAAGAACGCATAATGCTCATTGTTATCGGTCACTGTGATTTGCCAGCAGTTGGTATCAATGACTTGAAGCTGCAACGTTGGTAGTTCGTTATCGCTACGGCTGTGATGCGCGAGTACTGCTAACCGTAACAATAAGCATAGATAAACCAGCGAATCACCGCCAATAGTACAAGTCTGCTCTAACATATCCGACTTGAGCTTGCGACGATGATTGAGCATCAGCTGCGCCATACGCTTTTGATCTACTTGTGAAAACCCGGGAATATCAGAGTGTTCAAGCAAGTAAGCGCTGTGTTTGTGGTAGCTGCTATGGCTAATCGCCAATCCTATCTCATGTAAAAACGCCGCTCGCCTGAGCAAATCGCCATCGTCGCTACTGAGTGACAGCTTCGCCTTCACTTGCTCAAACAGATTACGACTGGTTTTTACCACCTGCTTGGCTTGTTTTTTATCCCCTGAATAGCGTTTAATCAGCGCGAGCACACTACGGTCACGCACGTCTTCACTAGCAAAGCGCCCGAGCATGTCATACATGACGCCTTCGCGTAACGCGCCATCCGAATAGGTCATGGTCTCAATACCCAGCACTTTCATGACTGCACGTAGCACTGCCACGCCTGCAGGGAAGACGGCCTTGCGATGCTCCTTAACCCCTTCAAGCTCAATATCATTGACATTGCCAATCTTAATCAATAATTTTTCTAGTTTTTTGACGCCTTTATAAGTAATGCGTTCTTGCTCATCCGCCCAACCTTTAGAGACAAGCACGTTACGCACCGCTTTAATTGTGCCACTAGAGCCAACCACGCTGCTCCAGCCCGTCTTTTGATAGCGCCCGTTAATCGCCAATACTTCTTTGCGTGCGCCTGATATGGCATTGTTAAACGCTTCTTTGGTAATCTGCCCGTCATCAAAATATCTTTTGGTAAAGGCAACGCAGCCCATTTGTAAGCTTTCGGTCAATAGCGGGTCAAACTCTTGACCAATGATGAACTCGGTCGAACCACCGCCGATATCGACGACCAAACGCTTATCACTACTGGCATTGGTGTGTGACACGCCCAAATAAATCAAACGTGCCTCTTCTCGTCCAGCGATGATTTCGATCGGCTTGGGTAAGATTTTATTGGCACGGGTAATAAAGTCATTCGCATTCTTAGCTTGTCGCAGAGCATTGGTCGCCACCACACGGATGCGCTCGGCAGGCACCGAATCGAGGCGAGCCACAAACCGACTTAAGCACTCAAGTCCGCGTTGCTCAGCTGCCGCCTCCAAGATATTATTTTTATCCAATCCTGCCGCCAACTGCACCTTTTCAGACATGGAAACCACTTTTCGTACCTCACCATGATCGAGACGCGCAATGGCCAAATGAAAGCTGTTCGAACCAATATCAATGGCTGCCATCATTTCATCTTCGGCGATTGGTGGGTTTGCTAAATAGTCATTAGGCATAGGAGATATCGTTACCGTGTTAGATAAAAAGGATAGGATATTTGCTGAAATATAAGAAAATTGCTCTATGAATAGCTTATATCACTGAACGAATCACAGCGAGTTTCGCCATTAAAGCATTTATGCCAAACACTGGCAAGTAAGACGCACACTTGGCTAAAGCCCCACACCAGCACAGACAAGTAGAGCACATTTGGCGCTTGTGTTAATCAGGGTGATTTGCTACATTAAAAACCATAAATATTATAATAAAGAACAAGCACTTACTTATCCATTCTAATTTTCTATTAAACCAATCCGTGCTCATCGCATAGTAAAACCGTTCGGCTTTGGTAACAAAAAGTGCCACGGACGGATGATCAATAAATAACCCGCAAGGAAGCGACGACAATGAATCAAACCACCAATCACACACTGCATGGCAATCACACACCGCATAGCAATAAAACAGCAAATGCTCAGACAAACAGCCAAGTGAACCATGACATAATAAAAGCTGCCACGCCCACTGAGCAGAAGTTTTACGATTTCTATTTAGAAGAACATCAAAATATGGCGTGCCGACGACTGCATTTCGCAGGCAGCAGTTTTGGCTTATTGGGCTTGGCAAAGTCGGTCAAAACCCGTTCGCCCAAACCGTTACTCAAAGGTATTGCCGCAGGATATGCTTGTGCGTGGGTGGGTCATTTTTTCTTTGAAAAAAACAAACCAGCCTCTTTTAAATTTCCGTTAAAGAGCTTCGCCAGCGACTTCCGAATGTATAGCGATGTGGTACGCGGCAACTTAAGCTTGAGAGATCGCAAGTTTGATAAATCACGATAAAACTCAATCGTTATATACAGCACGCATTAAAAAACTGGACTCCTAAAAATAGCAGCCCAGTTTTTTATTCGTTTTAAAAGCTTCATTGATGTCAGGTCATTTTCATCAGTGAAATGACGCATTCATTTAGCGTAAAGACTTACGTAATATTTTACCGACTGCCGTCTTTGGCAACTCATCGATAAACGCATAAGACTGTGGACGTTTGTAGCCCGTCAGACGCTCACTGGCAAAAGCAGCCAGCTCCTCAGCCGTCAAGCTTGGATCTCTTTTGACCACAAAAGCTTTTGGCACTTCCCCACTATGTGCATCTTCAATCCCAATGACCGCTACCTCAAGCACTTTTGGATGTTCAGTCAACGCCGCTTCTAATTCGTTCGGATACACATTAAATCCTGACACCAATATCATGTCTTTTTTGCGATCAACAAGCGTCAAAAACCCTTGTTCATCTAGCACACCAATGTCTCCTGATTTGAAATAACCATCGGCACTAAATGTATCGCTATTGTCTTGTCGCCAATAACCCTGCATCACTTGTGGCCCTTTAATACCCACCTCCCCTGGTGTTCCGATAGCACACGCTGAGCCATTGTCGTCCATGATTTTGATGTCCATCATGGCGAGTGGCAGACCCACACTACCGTTGAAACCATCTATACCGGGCGGATTAAAAGAGATAACTGGCGCAGTTTCGGACATGCCATAACCCTCATTGATAATCATGCCAGTAACTTGTTGCCACTGCTCAGAGACCGCCTTGATGATTGCGGTGCCACCACCGATAGATAAGGCCAATCGACTAAAATCAAGGCCCGCAAATTTTGGATGGTTGAGCATCCCAATAAACAAAGTATTGACCGAAGGAATGACATGTGGACGATGTTGCTCAATAGTATTGACTAGCCCATCGATGTCACGTGGATTGGTAACCAATATATCTTCCCAGCCGCCGTAAAGACCAAGCAGCCCGCAGACTGTAAATGAAAAGATATGATAAAGCGGCAAAGGATTGAGTATTTTGATCTGCTCGCTGCGACCTGTTTCAATCGCTTTGCCAAACATCGCATAACACTGACAGACATTGGCCATGACATTATAGTGTGTGAGCATCGCGCCTTTTGGCTTGCCAGTCGTGCCGCCCGTATACTGCAATAAAGCCAAATCTTCACGCTCGATAGTGACGGGCTGACATTGCTCAGCATGGTAGGTATTCATAATATGGGCAAAGCTGACGCTGCGTGCTGAGGTATCGTTTGTAGCGACATCGTTTGCGGCGACATCGTCTGTGGTTTCGTGAGCGTTATTTGCTTGGCTTGTAGCACTTGCTGTCTGATCGATATGAGTAAGCAAGGCGATATCGTTATCGGCAGGTGCGACAGTGGGATCAATGGAGCAATGTATGACTAATAACAATTGCGCTTTTACTTCTTCATCGAGCTGCTCATAAGCGGATGCCATCCCATCAAGGACAATGAGTACGCAGGACTCAGAATCAGTCAGCTGATGTGCCAATTCATAATGGGTATACATCGGATTGACATTGACCAATACTGCGCCTGCGCGCAGACAACCGAGCAATGCCACCGCGTACTGCAATATATTTGGCAGCTGTACGGCAATTCGGGCCCCTTTTTCGATGTTTTTTGCTTGTAAAAATGCAGCAAAGCGACGACTAGCGATATCTAATTGAGCAAAGGTAAGTGTGGCGGGTCCCATGCTAAAAGCCACAGAATCACTATGCTGATCTATCTTTGGTTGTAGTAAATCCAGCAGATTGTGCTTACCTTCTAACACATTTAAATTATTTCTTAGCCCATACTTCTCATACGAAACTTGCCATAACGGTGGCGTATTAGTGCTAGGCATATTATTAGTGCTGGTAGTCATGAGTTAGCGTCCTTGCTGAGTAAGTTTTTCTCAGCATAGCACACTCTAATCATGATTTTTTAAGCGGTTGAGTCACTCTATTAGGTCTGTCATTGACAGTATTTTTGGTCTATATGGATCGCCTTTTATGACCAGTATATAGAACAAAGACTTGGCTCTATCAGCTTAAAACTATATAGTCATTCCACTAAAAAAGTGTTACTGCGTTAACCTCGCTTGAAGTATTTGATATACATCTACACTCGGTTGCCTTGTACTACTTTTGAATTGAATCGACTATAGGTTCAATTCCGTACGAACATTTACCAAACCTCTCATAAATTTGAAATATGTCCGAAATATAGCCATGTTATGCTAAATGCCATTTCATACCAGTAACGAGATTATATGTTTATCATGAGCCATATTAAAAACGTCGGCTGTCTTGCTTTATTGTCAACAGGACTATTTTTCAGTGTTCAAGCATCCGCAGCAAACACCTGCGACAAGGCTTATACTCAGACTGATATTAACAAGTGTATTGCAGCTGAGCTGGCCGTAGAAGACAAAAAACTGAACCAGTCTTACCGTGATTTTCAGCGCTTACTTAATAGCTCTGAGAAAAAGCAGTTAAAAACGGTGCAATTGGCATGGATTGATTTTAGAGACAAAGCTTGCCAGTTTTCTGCCAGTTCGGTTCGTGGTGGTAGTGCTTATTCAATGGTGCTCAATGGTTGTTTGACCACTTATACACAACAACGACGCGTACAATTAGACGCCGATATTAAAAACATCAAAAGTAAATAGATAACTATAAAAAATAGATGGCGATAAAAAAACCAGCACCAATCATAAGATGACGGTACTGGTTTTTTAATAAGCTAAAAAATAGCTCTAGCTAAATTACGCTTTTGCCATTTCAGCAAATATCTCGTCAGCAGCTTTGATTGACGCATCGATGTCTGCATCGCTATGCTTGATAGACATAAAACCTGCTTCATAAGCCGATGGTGCAAGGTAGATACCACGATCTAGCATACCGTGGAAAAAAGTATTAAACACAGTCATGTCGCACTCTGTCACATCATCAAAATTCTTCGGCGTTGTGGTGTCAGTATCTTTGACAAAGAACATACCAAACATGCCACCCAATTTATTGGTACGCAGGTTGATACCGTGCTTGTCAGCCGCTGCTTGAAAACCGTCTACTAGACGATCAACTTTCACTGCTAACTCATCATAAAAACCGTCTGCTGTTAAATCTTCAAACATTGCAATACCAGCACGCATCGCGAGTGGGTTGCCTGATAATGTACCAGCTTGATAGACACCGCCAAGTGGTGCAATGCAAGACATGATGTCTTTCTTACCGCCGAACGCACCAACTGGCAAGCCAGCACCGATGATTTTACCAAAGCAAGTCAAATCAGGATCAATACCAAAGTGTGCTTGCGCGCCGCCAAGTCCGACGCGAAACCCAGTCATGACTTCGTCAAAGATTAATACTGCACCATTGGCAGTACACTCTGCACGCAACGTATCATGGAATTCTTGAGTCGGAATGATCATGTTCATGTTACCAGCGATCGGCTCTAAGATAACGCAGGCTATCTCTTCGCCCCATTTCTCAAAACAATCTTTAATCGCTTGCGGATCATTATAAGGAATCGTAATCGTGTGCTTGGCGAAATCCGCTGGCACACCTTTAGATGTTGGCTCACCGATATCAAGCATGCCCGAACCTGCTTTTACCAATAGGCTGTCTGAATGCCCATGGTAGCAACCTTCAAATTTAACGATTTTGTCACGCTGAGTATAACCACGCGCCAAGCGAATCGCACTCATGGTTGCTTCGGTACCAGAACTGGTCATACGAATCATCTCAACGCTTGGGACTATTTCGCAAATCTTATCCGCCACCGTGGTTTCGAACGGCGTTGGCGTACCAAAGCTCAAACCATCATCGGCGGCCTTTTTAACGGCATCGATGACTTTTGGATGCGCATGACCCAAAATCATTGGGCCCCAAGAGCCGACGTAATCGATATAAGCGTTGTCTTCGGTGTCATAAATTTTGCTGCCATTGGCACGGTGCATAAAGATAGGTGTACCACCGACCCCTGCAAAGGCGCGGACTGGTGAGTTGACACCACCTGGGATATGTTTGCGTGCTTGCGCAAAGAGCTGTTCGTTTTTAGTACTCATAGTTATTCTCTATTTATTGGTTCTGTATTATTTTATTAAAAGTAAACTTTCTGATTAACTTTTATCAAATTTTAGTATTATTCTTTGAATTAAACGTAGCCGCTTAAGCTTTTTTGACAACAGATGATTTCAGCTTCATGGGGCCATAGCCATCCAATTTACAGTCGATATCATGACCGTCAGTAGCATCTGGCAACAGACGAATACTTTTCGCTTTAGTCCCTACTTTGATCACAATTGAAGAACCTTTGACCTTTAAGTCTTTGATGACGGTCACAGCATCGCCATCTTGTAGCTCATTACCGACAGCATCGCGAATGACGGCATCTTGGTCTTCAGCTTGCGCTGCATCAGTTTCAGCTGCCGTCCATTCATGAGCGCACATAGGACATACCAGTAACGCACCGTCTTCATACGTATATTCAGCATCACATTTTGGGCAATTGGGTAAGCTCATTCTATCCTCGGCAGCCATCGTACATTAGGTTAATTGTAGAGCCAATATTGTACCGTAACTCTCCATATTTAACCAATTTGTACGGTTGAAAATGGGACGCTATGCCCAATTTAACGCTTAACCCATCGCTTAGTGATGACGTTTCTTATGACAGGGGTTTTTGTGGTACTCTTCTTAGCCTCATTTAGATTTATGTGCACATATACTGTCAATGATAAAAGCGCCCGTATAATTTTTTGTCACTTCGATTTACCCTCTATATTATTAATAAATAAGCTCTCATCAGAAGGATAATAACAATGACTCAGTCTTCAAATCCATCAGCCGTACCGCAGTTTTCGCAATTAACCATTCAAGGTGAGGACGCCGAAAAGTTCTTACAAGGGCAATTGACTTGTGACGTCACCAAACTCGGGCTTAGCTATCAGGCAGCCGCCATCGGCAACTTAAAAGGTCGTATTGAATTTGGTATTTGGATCAAAAAACAAGCAGAAAAGCATTATGATGTGGTTATCAGTGCTGATTGTGCTGAGTCTTTACAAGCACATCTCAATAAATATGGGGCGTTTTCAAAGTTTGAAACCAGTGCCCCAGCCGCGATTTATCCTTGTGTATTAGCCAATGAGCCAACTTTTAGCCATAAAGACGATCACAATACCGTCGCCGACACACAGGATTGGATGGCATGTAGCATAGCCACTGGTAATTATTGGATCGTGGCTGCGACTCAGGGCCAGTTCCAACCACAAGAGCTGCGTCTACATCAGCGCGGCGGCATGGATTACGATAAAGGCTGCTACTTGGGTCAAGAAGTCATCGCCCGTATTTATTTTAAATCTGCCCCCAAAGCATTTTTACACTATGTACAAGGCACCGGTGAAGCACCAAGCGCAGGTGACAAGCTTGATAAAATCCAAGTGGTCAATGCGATGAAAAATGATGATGGCTTTACCGCTCTGGTCGTGGCTCGTCCTGAACAGCTAGCAGAAAGTGGTCTGAGCATATTGGACTTGCCAGCTGCTCTACAGGTAGATGTTGCACGTCCAAAATAAGAAGTAAGTCGGATCAAGCAAGCAACGCAGCGAAGGTGATGGCAGTTTAATACAGCGCTACCGTCATGATTAACATGAGCATAGAGAATCCTATGACACATATTGCGGTACTCGGAGCAGGCGTGGTGGGTGTGACCACCGCATGGTATCTACGTCAGGCAGGCTATGATGTGACCGTGATTGAGCGCGAATCAGCGGCAGGTATGCAGACATCATTTGCTAATGGCGGTCAAATATCAGTATCGCATGCTACGCCTTGGGCAAATCCTGCGACTCCGATGAAAGCGCTTAAGTGGTTGTTTAAAGAAGATGCACCACTACTCTATCGCTTGCGTGCAGATAAAGCCCAGCTCAAATGGGCCATGCAATTTTTGCAAGAGTGCCGCGCCGATAGAGCCGATGCCAATCTCGTGCAAATGGTGCGCTTGGGTCTGTATTCGAGAGATACTTTGCAACAGCTGCGTGCTGATATCGGTATTGATTACGAACAGCAAACCCGCGGTATCATGCATTTTTATACCAATCAGGCAGAGTTTGATGCGGCTATCGAACCTACTGAACGTATGCAAGCACTCGGTTGTGAGCGCCATGTGATTGATATTAATAATGCTGTTAGTTTAGAGCCAGCGCTTTACCCAATAGCGCATAAACTCACTGGCGCAACCTATACCAGCCGTGATGAGTCTGGCAATGCGCATCTATTTACCCAGCGTTTGGCACAGCGCTGCATAGACGCTGGCGTACAGTTTTTATATGATACCGAGATTTTAGCGCTCAATACTGATGCTGACTCTACCCGTCCGCATGTGCATAGTATTACCATTCGCCCAAAAGGCGAGAACGCGCAGACCTTTAGTGCTGATAGTCATGTATTGGCGCTTGGCAGCTATAGTGTCTCCCTATTAAAACCGCTGAACATTCATGCACCTATTTTTCCCGCCAAAGGATATTCAGCCACTTATCAAATCAATCCTCGTGCACCGCATTTAGCCCCTTTTGTTAGCCTCATTGATGATGAATTTAAACTGGTTACCTCACGACTAGGTGATAAGCTACGGGTCGCTGGAACAGCGGAGTTTAATGGCTATAATTTAGACTTAAATGCCACGCGCTGCGAAGCCATTACTCGTCGCGTGCAGCAGTTGTTCCCAAAAGGAATTATTGCAAATTCCGTTCAATACTGGACGGGACTGCGGCCTATGACACCCTCAAATGTCCCACTCATTGGACGGGCACATTGCGGTCAAGTAAAACACGGTAGCCGCAACGATGGGGCCACCTTTGATAATTTATGGCTCAACACGGGTCATGGCACACTAGGCTGGACGCATGCTTGCGGCTCTGCAAAAGCCATTAGTCTGTTAATCCAAGGTGAAACCCCTAACGTTGATTTTGACTTTGTCGGTATGAGCGCTTAATCGGATAAACGACGTATTAAAATATTATGCAAAAGAAAGAAGGCGCTTACCTATAGTAAGCGCCTTCTTTTTAATTTATTTTTAATTTAAATTTAGGGAAAGACTTATATTACTGTGCTGCCCATCAAGATTTATGATGCCGTAGCCAATGCGTCATCTGTTGCTGATTCAAGCGCTTCTAATTGTACTGGCACACCATTTACTGCTGCGTTGCCACTCAATTGATCAATCAAAGTATCGTCCGTTAAATCATTCACACTGACGCCTGCATGCGCTTGGGCAATCTTTTGCTTAACGCCTTTGCGACCATGACCGAAGCCATGTGGAATACTGACAACGCCTGGCATCAGCTCATCGGTCACTTCTGCGGCAATGATAACGCTGCCCACCCGAGACGTCACTCTGACGTTTTGACCATCTTCAATACCCTGCTGCTCAGCAGTTTCAGGATGCAACATTAAGGTACAACGTGATTTTCCTTTTACCAATCGATGGCTATTATGCAGCCAAGAGTTGTTGCTACGCACATGACGGCGGCCAATGAGCAAAATGTGACTGTCATCATATTGCTGCATCATCTCTTTTACACGGTCTAAATCTGCTTGATAAAAATCAACATTGAGATGAATCTGCTTGTCTGCATGCTTGATGGCCTCTGGCAACATCCTGTGCAGTGGCCCTAAATCGACACCGTGCGGATTGTCTATCAGCGTATCCAAGGTAACCTCTTTATAAGGCCCATACTTTAACCCTTGCTTGAGTAAAAACTTTGGCCCAAATGCTTTTGTCGCTGCACGTTCTTTTTGTATTGCTTCTGGGGCATCTTTATCCAAACGATCAGCCAATTCTAAATAAATCTCCCAATCATGCTTTTCATTGTCTTTTCGATCAAACAAGGCAGGCGAGTATTTGGCGACATTGTGCACGGCAAAACCATTAAAGGTCACGTCATAATGGTCACGTTCTAGTGGCGATACTGGCGGTAAAATAATATTGGCATGACGGCTGGTTTCGGTCACAAAATAATCGAGCGACACCATAAACTCCAACCCTGACAAGGCTTCGTCTAATTTTTCGCCATTTGGTGTGCTGAGGACAGGGTTACCGGCGACACTCATAAATCCTTTTAACTGACCTTCGCCTGCGACCAACATCTCATCCGCCATCGCAACCACTGGATACTCGCCGTTAAAATCAGGCAGATTGCTTACACGGCTGTGGCGTTTGCCCAAATATCCTGGGCCCGAGCTATTGACAACATCGACCGCAGGATTAGGGAACATCAATCCGCCCACTTCATCTAAGCGACCGGTCACGATATTAATGACCATCGACAGATACTGGCTTAACAAGCCGAACTCTTGCACCGATATACCCATGCGACCATAGCAGACTGAGCTTTCAGCCTCGCAAAACTCTTTCACTAAACGTTTAATTTCAAGTGCGGTAATACCAGTAATGCTGGCTACCGACTCAGCCGTATAGTCTTTAGCAAACGAGGCGATACGATCAATCTCTGGGGCCAAAGCCGCCGCTCTACTGTCTACCTTGGCATAGCCTTGCGCATAGATCTCATTCAGCATAGCCAGTAATAACAGAACATCAGTTGCGGGACGAATAAAATGATGCTCGCTGGCGATCTCTGCGGTTTCTGTGCGTCTTGGGTCAATCACAACCACTTTACCCGCGCGAGCTTTTATATCTTTTAACTTTTGACGCATGTTCGGCGCAGTCATGATACTGCCGTTAGAGGCCAGCGGATTACCACCAATAATCAACATATATTGTGTGCGATTCACATCGGGCACAGGTATACGAAGCATGTGACCAAATAGATGCATGCTGACGATATGATGCGGCAGCTGATCAATCGAAGTGGCAGAAAAGCGACTGCGTGTTTTTAGGCTGGTCAATAGTTGCTTGACCGTTAGCATGCCACCCATGTTGTGCACATTCGGGTTTCCCAGATATACCCCAAAGGCGTTTTGACCGTATTTTTGCTGTACTGATTGGATGCCTGCCGCTACTTTGTCTAGGGCGTCCGTCCAGCTGATTTCCTTCCAACCGTCAGCGGTTCTTTCAACGGGTTGACGCAAACGGTCAGGATCTTCATGCAAATCTTGTAAGGCCGTGGCTTTTGGGCAAATGTAGCCTTGCGAAAAGGGATCGTTTTTATCGCCTTTAATCGATAATACTTTTTCGCCATCATGTTTTATTTCAACGCCGCACATTGCCTCGCACAATGTGCAGGTTCTAAAATGTGTTTGTTCATCAGCTACCATTTCTTTAGCCATAGTCGTGCTCCCTGTGTTTTTTGTTGACTCTAGTTTCCGTTCTACTTTCGTTTTATACAGTCGATTCAATCTAAAAAGAATACAGTGCTGTTGGGATAAATTTTTTGAAGTCTCTGGAGTGCAAAGCACGCAGCAGTCAAGGAGTATTTATACCAGCAGGACACTATTTTTAACGTACCCCTTTTATTTTTAACCAACTACAAGTTACTTTCTTTATTGTTGCGTCCGTGCAAAAAAATTGCCAAACAATGCAGCAAAATTTGCACTCAAAATGGTAATCGCTTGTTGTCTTGAATAACGCTCTTGATGACAGCCTAAAATTAATTCATGGACTTGTGCGCTAGCAATATCGACACAGAGATTCACGTGAGTGCGTTCAATAGAACGACCAGATAACTGTAGTCCCTGAATGAATATCTCCGTCCACTCTTCTTGTATTTCTGTAATAAGATTGCCCAGTTGTTTATGCTCCGAACCCTTATTCATGGCATTTATTGTCTTTGAGCCAAAGCGCGGACGGTCTTCGATGAGGTGTTGAAACAAGGCAATATTCTGAAATGCCGCATCAAAAATCATGGTCAAACAGGACTGGCAACGCTGGTTAAATTGCTCTTTATTCAAGAAATCATAATCTTTTATCATCGTTACCCAAGCCATACGCATGGGGGATAGATAGTTGTCTTTGAGCTGTTCGCTTAATTCATGTTGCAAGGCATCGAGGCTATCAAAATGATTGTAAAAGCTAGGTTGAGCAATGCCTGCACCCTTGGCAACTTTATTCATGCTCATGCCACAAGCGCCCTCTACGCTATACAGCTGTAGGGCACTCTTTAATAGCGCGCGACGCGTTTTAGCTTTTGCCAGCTCACGCTTTGATTCGGTTGCTGGACTGGCAGCCATGCGAATGAAGTCTGTTCTAGCATTTACCTTCAATATCGACCTCGATTGATGTTTTAAAATGACTTATGGGAATAATTACTATATCGACTATAAGATTATAGTCATTTAAACTATAAGTCTATAGTCAAATTCATCGTCAAACTTATTTTTCACGAAACAATACTTTTAGGTTGCCATCATGACATCAGCAGTTTTTTCTCCTTTTTTATTACCTTGTGGCACCAGTCTCTCAAATCGCCTTGCCAAAGCTGCTATGGAAGAGAATATGGCAGATGAAGGACAAGTCCCTGGCTCTACTATTTTGCGCTTATATCAACGCTGGGCTGAGGGTGGTACTGGCTTATTAATTACCGGTAATGTGATGGTCGATGGTCGCGCGATGACCGGTCCGGGCGGTATTGTATTAGAAAAAGACAGTGATATAGCTCCTTTTGAAGCGTGGGCTAAAGTGGCCAAAAAGAATGACACCCAAGTTTGGATGCAGATTAACCATCCTGGTCGCCAAGTGTATGCGGCTATGGGAGGTGATGTGTTGTCACCTTCTGACGTTTCCCTTGATTTAGGAAAGCACTCTCATCTGTTTGGCAAACCCCGCGCCATGACCCATCAAGATATCGAGCAGCTGATTCAACGTTTTGTCGATACTGCTTTAAAAGCAGAACAAGCTGGTTTTGACGGCGTGCAAATTCATGCCGCTCACGGTTACCTTATCTCTCAGTTTTTGTCGCCATTAACCAATAAACGTGATGATGAATTTGGCGGTTCGATTGAAAATCGTATGCGCTTATTAATCACTGTTATTAAAGCTGTTCGTGCACAAGTTTCGCCTCGCTTTGCCGTCGCTGTAAAAATGAATTCAGCCGATTTTCAGCGTGGAGGTTTTGATGCTGATGACGCAAAGACCGTTATTTTAGCAATGAATGGCCTTGCTGTTGATTTGGTGGAGTTATCTGGTGGCAGTTACGAAAGCCCAGCTATGCAAGGCACAACGGCAGACGGCCGAACCTTGCAGCGAGAAGCTTACTTTTTAGACTTTGCAAAAGAGATTGCGCAAGTGGCCACCATGCCCATTATGACCACAGGCGGTGTCAGGCGTTTGGCGGTAGCAGAAAACGTCCTAGCCCAAGGCATTGATATTGTCGGGATGGGCACAGCCTTAGCGATGAATCCCGCTTTGCCTAATGACTGGAAAGAAAACGATCAGCTCAGTGCCCACGATCCAGTGGTTCAGTGGAAAGACAAAACCTTGAGTGCGATTGCGACTATGGCTGTCATTAAGCGCCAACTGCAACGCATGGGTGCAGGAAAGCCACCAAAATCCAATGCTTCACCCCTATTTTCATTGATTCGTGATCGTCTCCGAGTAAAGAAACTGACCAAGCGTTATCAAGATTATTTGGCTAAGTAGTTTGTGTTGGCTAAGTAGTCTGTGTTTGCACCTTTATAAAGGTGCATTGCTTATTGCTAAAATTGTTCTAGGGCGTGTCCTCATTTTATTCCGAGCTGAATACAGACGAATACAAAATCTGAGCCGTTGATGGAGCATGATGGTATTGATAGGTTGGTAGAAAACCTCTTAGATTATTTACGTATTTCACTGACAACACCCCCTATTTATTACACAAATATGGTCTCCATAACATACTCATGCAGATTGCTATCATGAAGTAACACTCTAAACATTGCCTATACAGACAGCGTAATTTTCAAAGTCTATATTAGGGGCATCAGTTAGCTTATTTTTATAGATATCAAATATACGGTAACTAAATAAAAGCAGCTACTGAACTTAGCATTAAGTAAAACCAAACGAGATAAATATCTGGATTAATTAATAATCAAAAAAAGGAATATAATAATGAACGAACATACCCTGAAAGGTGAATGGAACCAAGTGAAAGGCTCAGCTAAGCAGAAATGGGCTGATCTTACTGATGACGATTTATTACATGTTGAAGGCAGCCGTGATAAGTTGGTTGGTAAAGTCCAAGAGCGTTATGGCCATAGTAAGGATGATGCTGAGCGTGAAGTAGACGACTGGCGTCGCGAAAACAAATACTAAGCTATCAGCTAAGTCACAATGACATTATTGATGATTTGATAAGTCAAAAAACCGCATGATTCTTATGCGGTTTTTTATTAGCAGCTATTTAACGCTTTATACAGTACTCAATAACGTATTTAAAACAGGTTGAATAGAAATTTCTCAACCTATAGACACGATAAAACCGCATAGCAATTAATTGTTATGCGGTTTTATTGTTAACCATCCATGTTACCTATCACGACTGTAATCTATGCATCCTTGCATAACGTTCAGCATGTTGCGATACCGGGCATCCTACCCTATTTACTACGGTTACTAGCATTAACTGCTATCAGCAAAGGTTATGTATCCTTTCTTCATTTACCGTTATCATCCTGATGCCAGTAAACGAATCATTATCCTTAATGCGGTCAACTCAATCCTTGAGTTACATTCCCTGATGCCGTGTATGTATAATGCCTAATTCTCACCCTGATGTTAAGTCGCGTAAACGTCATTGCTTGTAAGCATATGCTTACAAAGCCAATTGACTCTAATGTTATTGATACTCTCAAATTAGCATTTCTCCCAAAACACTTCCCTGCTCTTTGGCAATAAAACGAACGCCAACGCGGAGAAAACACTACCTGCCCCACATGAGATAGAGGGATAAATAAACTCATATTTAACAGGGCTGTCTTTGACATAGTGGTCAAAAATATTGGTCAGTAGCTTACATACAAGCACCGTTATACCTACAAATTATGGAAACAACATAAGCTTAAATAGCCTCTATATTTTTTATTGCTAATACTCAGGTATGTGCCATATTGTTGTTTAAGTGATTGTTTATAAATGATGGTTTAAGCGACATATCCTTAAACGTGGAATTACAACTTAATAACGCAAATGACACTTAACATCAAGTTTTGTGCCTTATTATAGATAATGTAAGAAAATATTTCAAAACACAATATTCTCCAGTTATTAGAGCAAACAAATAAGACTGCTCATATAAAAAAGTACCAAGTCCTTCTTTATCAGTGCGACTAATTTATCGATGCTATTAAGTCAAATATATATCAACTGCATTACGCTGTTAGAGGTGAAAAGCAATCACATAACTATCAATCACGTAATTATCAATCAAAAAAATATCGTAGGAGATTTGATCATGAAGATTTTACAGCTATTCTCATTGAAAACAGCGAGGTCTGCTGGCCTTTCACTCACATTGTTAGGTACGATGGTTGGTTGTACTGTCGTAGGACCAGGCTATGACAATAACTCTGTCTATCGCGGTGACAAGGGTTATGACAATAACGCTAGCTACAACCGTGTGAGCCAGAAGCTGCGTCAGGATTTGCGTCGTAAAGGCTATCAGGTCATAGATATCAAATCCGATAATTATCGAGGCAATCGAGCGATCACCGCCTATGCCAAAAAGAGTAATCAAACCTATGAGCTCAAGTATACTTATCCTAGCCTAAAGCTTATCAGCTCAAACAGACAAGATTGGTCTAAGAAGCGCTACGATGACAAGTATGATAACGACCGTGACTACGATAAGCATGATTATGATAAGCACGGTAAATACAAGAAAAAAGGAAAAGGTAAGTACAAAAAGAACCACAAATATAAAAAGAACTGGTAATCCTGAGAAAGCCAGTGAAGTGCTATATTTAAATAGTTTTCAGTCGTAAGTTTCACATGATATCTCGAAACTTACGACAAGGTAATGCTAAGTCTCATATTGCCTTAAGGTAAAATTTTGACATCGTTAACTTATTGATGTCTAAGGTCAAATAAGCCAGCCCTTGGTTTGTTTGGCCATTTTTTATAACACTATCAAAAAAGTTGAACTTGATAAGAGGATATTATGAATATCACAACCCTACTAAAGCCAACCGTTGCCACCGCTATGGTCACAGCGTTAATGATAACGACAGGTTGCGTCACCGCTCCCGGCTACAATGCGTACGGCGACCTTTACGAGGATGCTTATAAAGACAGTAAAGTCTATAAAAAGCATAAAAAAGCTATCAAAAACGTTGATAAAGAGCTTTATCAACCAGCTATCGAACAACGAGCCGCCAATAAAGTCAGTAATATGGGCTACCGTGTCAAAGACGTCAAATATAAAAGAGGCGATAGCAAAATAAAGGTAAAGGCCACACGTGGTAGTAAAGATTATAAAATCGAACTTGGCTATCCAGGCTATCAAGTAATTAAGATCAAATAAGCCTAAATCGCTGCTAATAACCTATAGTCAGGTCAATATAAAAAAGAGACAGCGTGACTGGTATAAATTTTTCGTAGCCTCTGTCTGCGTAGGCACAGCAAGCAAGAAAAGTTTGTGCCAGTCACGCATCATCATGTCATGTACCCATTTTATTTAGTATCAACTATACCTCTAAAGCTCAAAAATCTAGCACTTCGATGACATCATAGGCAGACGTCTCATAAGGGTGTGCCTGCTTTAGTGCCTCAATAACTTGCCCAATATTAGCAGTGGCAACCACCATCTCGACTCGCCACTCATCAACTTTTTCGAGCTTATCTTGCGCGCCAATATGCGGATCACTGCCTGCCAGCGGCATAAACTGGCCCACCCCTTGTACTTGCCAGCAGCAGCGCTCGTAATTGCCAATCGTGCCCGCGCCTGCTGCAAATAAAGCAGACTTAACTGGCTCTAATGCTGCTTCGGGAACAAAAACCGTCAATTTATACATAGTGTCACCTTTTTTTTATCTATTAGCATGAGAGAGCAGCTCTATTACCATCAGAGTGCGGCCATCGTTTTATTTTTTTGATAATGAAGGATGGTCGCTCCAGATATAGCGCAATAGCCAGTCTTTGGCATCGCCAGCATAATCAATACCGATACGAGGACGCAGCGATACTGGTGGCTGGCAGTCATCATCTTCGAGCCATACTGCTGACTCTACACTGATAGATTTGCCATTTAACGCGCGATCAATTTGTAAGCGCTTCGTTAATTTGCCAGGACCTGCCATCTGGGTTGGATGAGTAAGTTGCTTATTCGTGCTCAGAAGCTGTTCTTCCATCAAACGATCACTATCGTCGGTCAAAAACCCAGCCCGTATTAATACCGACTCAGGAGACTCTTCTCCACCGCTGACCAGATTGAGCATATGATGCACACCGTAAGTCAAATAGACGTAAAATACGCCGCCTTGCGCATACATGATTTCAGTACGCACAGTTCGGCTACCCGCATGCGAATGACAAGCAGGGTCGTCCTTACCGATATAAGCTTCGGTTTCTGAGATACGCATGCGCAAGATTTTCACTGTGCCATCGGTATCCGTTAACTTTCTACACAATACTTTGCCAATCAAATCAGCGGCGACTACGCAGGTTGGTCGAGTAAACCACGCAGGCTCCAGAATATTGGGCTGAGTCATAGGCAATTCAGGCGTTAACATTGGTGACAACCTTTTATTATTTTTATATTATTAACAGATGATAAGTTAGCATAAAAATGAGATACGGTATTTAGGACAATGTTTACGGTGTGTTTGATAGTTATATAAGAAAGTTAAGTGAGAAAACGAGTATTGGCAAGGATAATGTTCAAACTTAAGGGCAGTCATAAATAAGTATGGCTAGGCGATAAATTATTATGGGATTATGGGAGCGGAAAGTGCCCACACAAAGCTTAGTCGTCTGTTTTAAGTGGTCTATTAATTGATTGATGACACTAATTAGTTGGTTCCGGTGGGGTATACTTTTCCATGTTATTACAGAAGTAAGTGTGCCACCAATAATGATTACTATACCGAGAATGATACATATTTTTTAAGAAGTTTAGGCATTGGACTATCCGTACTAGATGCAAAGCAGGTATTCTGAGCTTATTTTTTTGATAATAGCAGTCTTATTTTTTAAGGTTTTTTCTGTACAAATAATAGAAACGAGTAGATCAAGACATAAGACAACCGCAAGTACCGAACCTAGAGATTTAATGATAACTTTCCTATTACCATAACCTGCGACACAAAAAATAGCTCCTAATTAGGAGCTGTTTTTTATCAGATAATACGATTAAAATTACATCAACTAACGGCGGTTTTGAACATATACCACTTTAGATGCATGCTTATGGTTTTGAGCCACAAATTTCTTATGTGCAACTTTCTTAACGACCACTTTCTGAGGGGCTTTGTGTTGCTGTTCATGGGAGACTTTATGTTTTACAAAATGCGGTGCAGGTGCGGCACTTGCTTGACCAATCATCGCAAAACAAGCAGTAGCAGCTAGAATAGAACTCATCATTATCTTTTTCATTATCATTTCCTTCCAAATGCTTATCAAGCATGAGTTATTAATTAAGATGTAATGCTTACAATCAAACAAAATGGTTTGATGAAGCCTTGCTTTATTGACAAAGGAAATAATAAACGATTAGGAGGTTGCGTAGCTTTATGAAACTTAAAGAAAGGTTACTACTGTTACTAACTGCTCTAATCTTCTTGAGAAGTATGATGTTCTTGTATTTTTGCTAGCACTGGTAACGCTCACTAGGGGGTATAAAGATCTATCAATACCAATTTTTTTGGAAAACCATAGCCTTAAGCCATGCTATCGATTTCATAGTTATTAAATTCATATCCAACACAAGCAGTTCGATACCTATATAGCGCATCGATCACAGATAGAGTATGTATGATAAGTAAACCGTAAAGTACACTGAGACTATTTCAGTGAGCAAAATCGCTGATACCACTAGCCTACAGCCAAAGATTCAAGTCCTCACTAGGGAACCATCATTCATATAATCCCATAAAAAAACTGAGCACATGGCTCAGTTTTTTTTGTTTTGCGCTAGACATTTACGACTTAGCTAAGTGGCACACCAATACGGTTGGCCACTTCTTCGTAAGCTTCGATAACATCGCCTAATGATTGACGGAAACGGTCTTTATCCAATTTCTTCTTGGTATTTTTGTCCCAAATACGGCAGCCATCTGGTGAGAACTCATCACCCAAAACAATACGGTCATGGAATACGCCAAATTCTAACTTGAAATCGACCAGTATTAAATCGCCTGCATCAAACAGTGCCATTAATACATCATTCACTTGATGAGTCAGCTCTTCCATTTTTACTAATTGTGCTTCGGTAGCCCAACCAAGAGACACAGAAAGTGACTCATTGACCATCGGATCACCAAGCGCGTCATCTTTGTAGAATAGCTCATAAGTAGGCGGCGTCAATGCTTGGCCTTCTTCTAAGCCTAAACGACGAACCAAACTGCCCGCAGCGAAGTTACGTACGACGCACTCAACTGGAATCATATCCAAACGCTTGACCAGCACTTCGTCATCAGATAATTGTCTTTCGAAATGAGTTTCGATACCAGCGGCAGCCAGTTTTTGCATAATAAAAGCATTAAAGCGGTTATTAACCACGCCCTTACGTGCCAACTGTTCGATACGCTTACCATCAAGCGCCGAGGTATCATCACGAAAGTGTAAAATCAGAAGGTCGTTGTCTTCTGTTTCATAGACTGATTTGGCTTTACCTTTATACAGCAGTTGTTGCTTTTGCATTATGGAATTCCTGTTCGTTCAAGCTTATGTGGTAAAAACGCGCAGCGACCGCTGAATACTATATGACGTCATTCATGAGAACATCATGTCCTGAACAATCACAGTAAAAAATCAGCGGTGTAAGTAGGAAAATACGGTGTTTAGTTTGAAGTATCGCTCACAGCGACAGCGCGTTGAGGCTTAGGCAGTTGATACTGCTTACCTGCTTCGTTCTGTAAGGTGAGCGTGTTTACGCCTGCATTTGGGGTTGTGTATAACGGCACAAATGCTGCTGGTTGCTGAGTCACTGGTAGCTCTAGTGGTGCAAGCTTCTTACTCTCTTGATACTCTAAGCTGCCATTATCGCGCTTACCAAGAAAGCCTTTGGTCATTTGACAGCCACTTAATACTAGTGTGCTACCCAATACCAAAACCATCATAGCAGGAAACGTTCTTGTAGGGGTTGATGATACTTTCATCATATTATCTCTCTGAGTTAGCAATTTTTGCTCATTTAGACGATTGGCTCGTCGTTTTGATAGAACCTTATAAGTTCTTGCCAAGCCAATGTCATCAGCGACTGGCTCAGCATTTACAATGCTTCACTTCTATAATAAATTCGCACGCATCTATAGTAAATTTGCGCGAACCAACGCTTCATCAATAGTGGCATGATGTTGTTCTGCTAGCCAAACCAATGGCAAGCGGATTCCCGTATCTATCATACCCATTTTATGTAACGCATATTTTGCTGGAATGGGACTCGATTCAATAAATAAATCACGATGCAAGTGCTTAATCACGTCATGTACTTTGTGCGCGGCATCAAAATCACCACGTAGCGCGGACGAAAAGGTCTCACTCATGGCGTTCGGTGCGACGTTAGCCGTGACTGAAATATTGCCTTTGGCACCCATTTGCATCAAATCAAGCGCCGTGCCATCATCGCCAGATAGCACGACAATACGGTCGCCAACCGCTTTAATCAATTGCTCACCACGAGCGACTGAGCCCGTCGCATCTTTAATCGCAACGATATTATCGATATCAGCCAAACGTTCAACCGTATTTTGAGCGATATCGACCACGGTACGCCCCGGTACATTATAGAGCATCTGCGGGATGTTTACGGCTTGGGCAATGGCTTTATAATGTTGATACAAGCCTTCTTGTGGCGGCTTATTGTAGTAAGGAGCAACCAATAATGCACAGTCTGCACCAGCATCCGCCGCATCTTGCGTCAGTTTGATGGCTTCAGTCGTATTATTGGCGCCTGTACCTGCTATCACTGGCACGCGGCCTTTGACATGCTTCACAAAGTAACGAATCACATCGCTATGTTCTTGCATCGATAAAGTCGCTGATTCGCCAGTGGTACCGACGGCAACGAGACAGTGGGTGCCCTGCTCAATCTGCCAGTCTATGAGATCGGCCAGACGTTTATAATCGACCGTGCCGTCAGGATGCATGGGCGTTACCAAGGCTACCATTGAACCTTGTAGTCGGGTTTTAATCTCGTCGTATGCTGTGCTCATAACCGTGCCTTACTGTTGTATTATCCTAGCTTTATTAAAGCTGTCACATGATCGATCATTTGCAACTACCCATATCCATTTTTAAGTCAATAGACAAGCCAATGACAGGTATTGCTTGATGTTCATACTGGGTGTTTATATACCTACAATAATGACATTTGCACTATAAAATCATGTGCAGGTCTACCCGCACTAACATTATTTTTGTCAATTGCCGATGTTGTTTATTGATAGCCATAAAAACGCTTACTAGTGTAGCATATTTTGATTTGACCGCTATCAGTCAATTAATGCTCAGCCTAGGTATATCGTGTGCCATTTTAAGCCCTGTTTAACGCGATGGTAATGCGCTAGAGTCACTGACTATAGACTTTATTATTTAATAGTTAGTTTAGCGTAATTATGGAACTGGAATAAATGCTTTTGAGTCGTTTTAACGAATCGTCAACACATCGATAGTCGGACGATACAAGCGAAAAGGCAATCCTCGAGTGCCCACTCCGCTACTGACAAATATCTGCGCGCTACCATGCTGATATAAACCGCGCTGCTTACCCATCCGGCTGCTATCCAATAACGACGACTGATTGCCTATACGGCGAATATCTTGCTTTTTTTGTGCCTTTAGTATGTTTTTCTGTATCGCTTTAGCAGCCCCCGTTATCAATAGTGGTCGCGGCTGTAGTGATTTTGGTAAGTCGCTAATACTATCAAATCGTGACGCAAGGATAATGACAGGTTTAGTCGCCTGCGCGATTTCGGCACTAAGCGCCACTTTACTAGGTACCTGCAAAGTTTTGGCATCGCTCGATTGTTTCGGAACATCTTGCCAACCGCAAAGCACCGCCACGACTGGATTATCCTTTGGGTGTGTTTGTGTACGGGTATTCGGGTGACCTTTAATGGAGCTTGTTTGATTTGCTCTTAATCGACCGTTGCCAGTTTGGGCACATTTAAGCGGCAACGACGTACATTGCTGCCCGATATAATTGATATCAAGCACATCAAAGGCACTGGCCAAGGTATCTTTCAATAGTGGCTGACCTTGCTTGGTGGTATTAATCGACTGATAACGCAAATCCGAGGTACTCATCACCGTATAAACGGGTTTGTTTACTCCCTTAAACAGCATCAACTGCCCCACCAAATCTGCGCTCGGGTAATAGAGCCAGTCACCTGTAATCAGCACTGCATCTGCTGACAGCGCATTGATGGTAGCGACAAGCTTGCGAATATGACGCGGCTTGCCACTATATAAGCCAATACGCAAATCTGCTAATACCGCTACTGTGAGCGGGGCTGACAAGTCTAAATCAACCGCATGATGCTGTACGCGCAAACAGTTGGGCTGCACAACGACAGTATAAAAGTACAGACCCATCGCGATGGTAGCCATCAATACAACGCTTGGTGACAATTGTGCCAGTAGAGGCGTCACCTCTTGTGCTCGCCCAATAACCAACAGTAACGCCCAAACTGGCATGGTATAAGCAGCATAATATAGCGTCAATTTTGACCAAATACGCAAAAAGCGTTTTGTGGGATTGGCATTGAACGTCTGTAATCCTGACCACAAGATGATATACGCTAGCAATGCTGCCGCTGTCGTGATGCTGAGCGTATAAAAAGCGTGGTCAGTCATAATTACCTAGCTGTATATAGAGGTATGAATAGTCGTTTGTGCAGTGGTCAATTAATGTTGTTCAATCAAATCAACGCCCAACTCAATGTCGCTTAATCAAAGTTAAATCGAGCAATAGCATATCATCAAAATCAATCGATAAAAAAATCAGCCATTATAGAGGTCGCGCTCTATGATAGACAAGTATAATTATCAACGCTTAGTGAGATACTTCATTTAAGCATAGTAGATTGACTATATAGTGGCTATTCAATGCGCAGGCCGATAATACCAGGGATGCCTTGGCGCATGACTTCAATCGTTACTACCCCTTTTTTGGGAAGTGAGGAGATAGCGCTGGAGAAATCAGTGACCTTCGCAATCGGCTTTTGGTGAAAGTTGGTAACGATATCGCCAGCGAAAATACCTGAACGCGCGGCTAAGCCAGTCGGGTCGACGGTCGTGACCAATATGCCTGTTTTGTTGTCAACAGCTAGCTCTGCCTGCTCATCTGGAGTCAAATTGCGCAGACGTAAGCCCAGTTGTATCTCATCGTCTTGCTGTGAGCCGCTTTGCGCTCGGACATCATTTGGCGCATACGTTAGCGTGCCTTTTACCGTCATTTGCTTGCCATCACGCTGAATCTGAGCACTGAACGGATCATTGGGTCGTGCCCGATTGAGCAGATTCAATAAATCTGCGGCGCGCATAATCTGCACATCATTATATTGCAAAATAATATCGCCTGATTGCAGACCTGATTTTTGTGCTGGTGAGTCTGGTGAGACACGTGTAAGCAGAGCGCCCTGTGGACGAGCCAAGTTATACGCTTCGGCCAGATTGCGATCGATGTCTTGAGGATAAATACCCATGTAGGCACGCGCGACTTCACCATTGGTTTTTAGCTGCTCGTAGATATCCATCGCCGCGTCAATGGGGATAGAAAACGACAAGCCCATATAACCGCCCGTCCCGCTAAAGATACGTGAGTTGATACCGATAACTTCACCGCGCTGATTGAATAAAGGTCCACCTGAGTTACCCGGATTTAATGCCACGTCGGTTTGAATAAAAGGCACACTGGTCTCACGTGAAAAACTGCGTGACTTGGCACTCACGATACCTGCGGATGCCGAATAATCAAAGCCAAATGGCGAGCCAATCGCCAACACCGGCTCACCTACTTTTAGACTGTTTGAATCGCCAATGGGCAAAGCTGGGAACTGATTACCAACGACTTTGAGCACGGCCACATCTGAGCGCTCATCGCTACCCACCAAGGTCACATCCAGCTCGGTTCTGTCATTAAGAGTCACAGTGATTTTATCTGCTCCAGCAACCACATGATGATTGGTCAACATATAACCATCAGTGGTGACAAAAAAAGCAGTGCCATAAGCGTGTTCAATCGCGGGCTTAGCTGCTTGATCTGGGATACGCAAGCGATCCCCGAAGAACTGACGTAACAGCTCGGCGGTTTGTGCTTTGGCAAGCTCATCTTCACTGACCGTTTTGGTGACATTGACCCGTGCCACCGCTGGCGTCACTTGCTGTACCAAGTCAGAGAAGTCAGCAGTGGTGACCGCTGCTTGTGCCTGAGGCATAGTGGCTGCATTAATGCCTATCGCCATTACCGTGCCGATAGCCAGTGCCAAACTGCTACGTTGCAACCAACGCTGCATACGAATATTGGGTTGCGCTTGAAACATATTGATAGGCATATTGTCTCCATATGAGTGGTTATTATTGTTAGCAACAATATTATCGCTATTATCGCCATAATAGATAGCAAGCTTGTATAAATTTATAGGCATAATCTATAGCAATAATTTATAAGGAACAATTTATAAGCAACCATCTTGAACGCTGGTCTGCTTATTACTATTACTTGCCTACCAGTTTGTGTCGTAGCGATGGGTAAGGATAATGACGTGAATATAAGCCATTTTGATACCCCGTCGTCTTATCCCCTCGATTTCGTAATCTTTTATAGCGCGTTCACCTAATCTTGGGTCCGCGCAGAACGATGGCGCGCGGCTATCGCGTCAGACAGACCCTTGACATATATAAAATAAAATCATGATATGATAACAAGCCTAATAAATTTTTTAGCAAACAATAGTTAGCCATATCAGGCAGCTATGAACTATACACTAATCGAATTGGCTTTTAACGCCCTTATTTTCCATCTTTTGCGCTTCTAGCATTTTTTTATTTATCTAGAGACGCGTTTGTCTTTACTACTATATAGTATATATATCATCCATGATTCATGATGGCTATGGTTATTATTAATTTGCCGTTATAAAAGGTTTTGGCCGCTAACGACAACCCACTTTAATAGCTAGACAGCATCACAAGATTATAAAAGGATTAATTTATGGATACCGCCCTATTATTATCCGGCGTGGTTGGGATCGGCATTGCCGCCCAATGGTTGGCTTGGTATTTAAAGCAACCGTCCATTTTATTTTTGTTACTCATTGGCATTGTTGTTGGACCCGTACTCGGCGTTTTCGACCCTGATTTAGTCTTGGGCGAGCTGATGTTCCCGTTCATCTCTTTGGGCGTGGCGATTATTTTGTTCGAAGGCTCACTGACCCTTGAGTTTGATGAAATCAAGCAACACGGCACGGTCGTACAGATGCTGGTGTCGGTCGGGGTGCTCATCACCATTGCTATCGTCGCGCTATCGACTTATCTATTGTTCGATGTCGATCCATTGATTGCGTTGCTGTTCGGTGCGCTGGTATGTGTCACTGGTCCAACGGTGATTATGCCATTGTTACGTAGTGTGCGCCCCAACAAGACCATCTCCAATATCCTCAAATGGGAAGGCATTATCATCGATCCCATTGGCGCTATCGCCGTGGTATTGGTGTATGAGTATATTATTTCTGGTGGTGAAGCCAGCAGCATATTGCTATTTGCCAAAATTGTCGTGCTTGCAACGGCGCTTGGTATGGCTGGCGCGTGGGCATTGGCGTTCTTAATGCGCCGCCACATGGTGCCTGAGTTTTTACGCAATGTCTTTACCTTAGCTTTTGTCTTGGTTTTATTCTCTGTCTCCAACCATTTAGAGCATGAGTCTGGTCTGCTAACCGTCACCGTCTTGGGCGTCGCACTGGCGAACTGGCCCAAGTTCCCACGTGAGACTATTTTAGAATTCAATGAATCTTTAACCGTTTTACTTATTTCGGTATTATTTATCATTCTGGCAGCTCGTGTGGAGCTGGCAAGCTTAATGAGTGTGGGCTTTGCAGGCTTGGTGCTACTCGCTATCGTGATGTTTGTGGCGCGTCCCTTATCGGTCTGGGCATCTTCTATTGGCTCAAACCTAAAAACCAATGAAAAGCTAATGATCAGCTGGATTGGACCACGTGGTATCGTCGCCGCTGCTATCTCATCGCTGTTTGCGATTCGTTTGCAAGAGTATGATATTCAGGGCGTTGAGCTGCTCGTCCCCTTAGTATTTATGGTCATCATCGGTACGGTCATGATTCAGGGCTTGGGTGCAAAAGTAGTGGGCAATTTACTTGGTGTGCGTGAGCCTGAGACCAATGGTATTCTTATCGTTGGCTCCAATCCAGTTGCATTGCTAATCGCAACCTCCTTAAAAGACCAAGGCTTCGATGTCATCGTCGCTCATAATAACTATACCAATATCGCCCGCGCGCGTATGAGTGGTCTACGCACCTATTTTGGTAACCCCATCTCTGATCACGCCGACCATCATCTTGACCTTATCGGTATTGGTCACCTATTCGCGATGAGTATGGATAAAGAGATGAATACCTTGTCTGAGATTCATTACCGCCATGAGTTCGGCGAGCGCAAGCTCTATCGCCTCAAGTTCAGCGATGAAAAAGTGAAAAGTGAGCGCGATGATAAGCAGTCAAACTTTCACTCGCAGTGGTTGTTTGGCAAAGACGTAACCTATACCAAACTTGCCAGCATGCTGTCCAAAAAAGCCCGTATTAAAATCACCAATATTACGGACAGCTATACGTTTGAGCAGTATAAAGCCGACAATAAGCAGTTCGTGCCGCTCTATACCCTAGACAAAGAAGGCAAGCTGCAAGTCATCACTGATAAGTTCGAAGGATCAGTACCACGTGATCGTAAGCTGATTTCTCTGGTCGTTGATGATGAAGTCCAGCCAAAGCCAGTGGACGTCACACTAAAACAAGAGCAAGCCCGTGCTGCCGCAGATGCCAGTTTTGAAGCCAACTCCAAAGCGCCTGAAAAACGCAAAGAAAAAGAGATGGTGGAAGATATCGCTGATACGCCAGAGCAAGAGCCATCCATAGCGGTTGATAAAGAGAGTGACGTAGCGAAAAAAACCGTCAAGGCTGAAATAGATAAACGTCAGGGAGCGGAAGCTAAAGACGTCTCTACTAACACAGTCAACAAAGGGGTGATGGCAGATAACTCAACGGCAACGTCAAAAACCAGTAAATCGACTAATAGTAGTACAAACGGTAATGGTAGTGCGCCCAAGATAAAAAGTGGTGCGCTCGACCCTAACCGCCTACCCGACTCAGATCATGACAATACCACCAACAATGTGAAGGTGAAGGATTCGGTAAAAAAAGATGCGGATAAACCATAAACGCTATAGTCGATTCAATTTAAAAGTAGTACAAGGCAACCGAGTGTAGATGTATATGTGATACTTCAAGCGAGGTTAACACTGTAATACTTTTATAGTGGAATGACTATATTGTCTGAAAAGCTAATAAGCAAATTAAAAGCCCTCATAATAATTATGAGGGCTTTTTTATAGGGCGCTATTTGACGATGTTTGGCAAGATTTAGCCCATTTAGATGACATAGTCAGTGAAAATTAATATCAACAGCATCGTAGCGTTTTTGGGGTATTTTGACTATATCGAGTGAATTGGAGACACGCCCTAGCTAAGATTAAATCTTGTCGCAACCGCTTGCCATACT
The DNA here is from genome assembly GCF_017942195.1 of Psychrobacter sp. K31L. NCBI lineage: Bacteria > Pseudomonadati > Pseudomonadota > Gammaproteobacteria > Moraxellales > Moraxellaceae > Psychrobacter > Psychrobacter sp. K31L. Next base: position 55,176 of record NZ_JAGKSC010000004.1, read on the forward strand.
CGTACGCTGACCTCCTCAGCGCTACCTGAGGCATCGATACGCTGGATACGCTCAGGGTGCTCGGCTGCGAGCGTACTAAAACCTGTATGCACCCATGTAAAAAACTCAGTCGCCTGCTGCTCAAAACGATCGGCAGCACTACGTTTACCCGCCCGCTCCATGCCTTCTAATACGGGCAAATCCAACCATAAAGTCAGCTCGGGCAACTGGGTAACGAACTGAGTGATAAGAGACTCAATTTTGGCTCGTACAGTAGCGTCACCATGCGCACGCCCAAAGCCTTGATAGGCAATGGTAGAGTCGGTAAATCGATCACATATCACCCATGTTCCCTGCTGTAGTGCTGGCAAGATTACCTGCTGCATATGGTCGCAGCGCGCTGCAAACAATAACAACAGCTCTGTGTCGTCATTGATCTCCGTCACCGGATCCAATAATATCTCGCGAAGACGCTCTGCAAACGGGCTACCACCTGGCTCACGAGTACGCAAATAGTCGATACCGCTATCTTGCAAGCGCGCACATAACTGCTCGATAGCAGTGGTTTTACCCACGCCTTCAGTGCCTTCAAAACTGATAAAGCGCCCTTGCCTGGGCGTTGTATCCGTAATATCAGTCGTGGCTTGAGTTAAATTGGTTTGCAACAAGTTGGCTGGTATAGATGCTGACATGATATGACCTTATGTCATTGATGAGCACTATATGAATTTTTATAGCGCTCAGTAAATGATAGGTTTTATGAAAAGTAAAGCGATGGTTTACTGCGGCGGCGTTTGAGATTTTTTCTCACGCATGACGCTCAGGTATTCTTTTACTGCCTGATTGTGTTCAGCCAAGCTATTGGTGAATTTGTGCCCACCATTCCCTGTCGCCACAAAATACAGCGCCTCACTATCCGCTGGATGTAAGGTGGCTTCGATAGAGGCCGCAGACGGTAGCGCAATCGGTGTGGGCGGCAGACCATCGATTTGATAGGTGTTGTAGGATGTTTTTTCGTCGATGTCTTTACGGCGAATGTTGCCATCGTAGCGGCTGCCCATACCATAGATAATCGTCGGATCGGTCTGCATGCGCATGCCTTTATCCAAGCGATTTTTAAACACCGCTGATACTAAGGGACGCTCTTCTGCCACGCTGGTTTCTTTTTCGATGATAGAGGCCATTACCAGCGCTTCATAAGGACTCTTATAAGGCAGGTCAGGCGCACGATTTTCCCACGCTTTGGTCAACGCTTGCTGCTGACGCTTATACAAATCCGTCAATACCTGCTTGTCACTGGTGCCCTCGCCATAATAATAGGTGTCAGGCGCAAACCACCCTTCAAGATTATGATTGACGATAGGGTCATTATTATTGGTCACGCTCTTTGGCAATATACCGACCAAGTCCAGTCCTTGAGCAATACTGGCGTTACTAGCATCACCGCTGCCCGCTATTAGCACTTCTTTTTTGATATTGTCGTTATCACGTAGCGATTGATATAAGTCTTTGGACGTTTTACCTTCGATAATTTGCACTTTTACCATTGCTGCTTTGGCGCCCTGCGCGAGCACTTGTAGTGCCTCAGCGATGGTTGGGTTCTCTGGTAATTGATAAATGCCTGCATGTAATGGTGCATCGACTTGCGACTTAATATAAAGCTTGGCGACACTAGCAGAAAACAGTGGTGTCTGCTGTTGCCACTGCGGCAGCAAGCCGTAGTAAGTCTGACCTTGCTCGATCGTGACCATCTGCTGCGGCTGCTCAATCCGTCCAAACAGCGTCTGATAGACTATGACTAAGAGAAACGCTGCAATCAGCCCCAGCACAAGCAATACTTGATAGCCACGCTGCATAAAGAACGATTGATTGTCCACTTTATATTTACGCGGCTTAGTCTTGCCACTGATGAGCGAGATATCCGTTGCCGGCACCTCTTCGCCTGCGGCCTCATCCACGACTGGCTTGGCATCCGATGGGGTGCTAGCGATGCGCTCGTCAACAGTGCCCTCTTGCTCATTGGATGGAGTATCATTAGGACGTTCAGGAGGCGTTTCAGGTGTTGGATTGCTCATGGCAACTCGCAAGGCAGAGGTTTGCTAGAATTTAGCACTGAACCGTGCGCTTTTCAATGGTATTTGCTTAGCTTGTGAATTAACTTAGTGTGGATGCGCATTTATATGGCTGAATACTCCTACGCTTTTATTGATATTTTTGTTTTGTCTACTACAAAGAAAACTTATTATGAATCTACATTTCAATCAACCTCTCGCTGCAAACTATCAGTCTGAACCCCAAAGGATTCGTGTGCTCAGTGAAGATTGGGTTGCGAACCAAAGCTATTGCCCTAATTGTAGTGCCGAGCCATTGGTTGAATTTACGAACGGCAAACCTGTCGCTGATTTTTATTGCTCAAACTGTCATGAGGAGTATGAGCTAAAAAGTAAAAAGGCAAAATTAAGCAACATTATTAATGATGGCGCTTATGACACTATGATTGAACGTATCAATAGCGATAATAATCCCAGTTTTTTCTTTTTGACCTACTCTCAAGAATATAGGGTGAATAATTTTTTAATCATCCCCAAACAATTCTTTCAGCCGCACATGATTATTAAGCGCAAACCATTATCCGTCACTGCCAAACGCGATGGTTGGGTTGGTTGCAATATTGATTTGCGCAAAGTGCCTGAGTCGGGGAAAGTGTTTTTGGTCAAAGACCAGCAAGTCATACCACGCGATAATGTCACCGAGCAATTTCAGAAAACCTTGTTTTTACGCGAGCAATCTATCACATCACGTGGCTGGACATTAGATGTTTGGCAGTGTATCGATAGGCTAGATGCTAATTTTTCTCTCAATCAAGTTTATGCTTTTGCTGATGAGTTAAAGCTCAAACATCTCGAAAACAATCACATTAAAGATAAAATTCGTCAGCAACTACAAGTATTACGCGATAAAGGCATTATCGAATTTATGGGTCGTGGTCAGTATAGAAAGTTGTACTAATTGCTGGAGAACATCGTAGCATTTGGTGCAAAAAAAACGAGCAAGAAGCACTATTAAAAGCGCAAGATATGTATCGTAATGAAGAGGTTGTGTTATATCCCGATGATTTCATTGATACTAAATTTAATATTTTTGCGCGAGAATAAACGGCTTTATTTAGTCGATATTTTTTTGACTTTTAAAACCCACCACTTCACCCGACAATAACTTCAAACTGCTCATCGGCATAATACCGCGTAGCGCATTGCAAAAGAACAGTTGGCTTAAATGGGGTAAATCCTCATCTGATAGCGACCTAATGATGACTGGCTGTTCTGTTCTGGATAAGCCAGCGATAAGCACTTGCCGCATCACGCCAGCGACGCCCGATTGCGCCATAGAGGGCGTATACCATTGACCAGTGCTCAGATAATTGCTGTTGTTTTGAAGACGTGGAGGATTGGAAGACTTTACAAATGGCAGTTCTGATAATTGATAGAACACATTACTCATCGTCCCTTCAACCCAGTGCCCGCTCATATCACGCAGCAGCCCCTCACCGATATTGGATTCGACACTGGCTGATAAATGATTGGCTAATAAGAAGGGATTGGATTTTAATGTTTGGGCTTTAACGCGTTGTAGCTCAGCGCTTGCCAGCACATTATCGAGGCGATTGAGACTTTTAAGTCCGGCAAGCGGTGGCGGTAGACAGGCGAGCTGTGAAGACAAGCAAGTGGCAGAAGTCATTAATTGCAGAGGAACTAAGCGTCCATTCGATAGCCGTAGCTGCTCAGCAGTGGCGATAGGCATGGCGGAAGACTTGAGCCAAACTTCGCAAGCACTACCGGACGTACTTGGCGCATAACCATAACCACGGACATCTTGCGCCGCGCGGGTGACGATAAGCTTAAGCATGCCTTGCTGCAATTGCTTGGCCTGTGTCTGCAAAGTGGCCAATAGCGCTTGGCTATCGATATCGAGCTGTAGAGCATCAGCATGAGAGTCAAGGCGCTGCTGATGATAATCCGACCACAGTATCAGCCCATCGATGACGCCCATAGTAGTAAAAAAGCCATCACCGTATGCCAGTCCGCGATTGTCTAATGGCATTGTTAACGCTGCTACTGCTGCGTCATCGCTAGCCTCGCTTAGAGGGTGCAGACGTATCCAGCTGTTAGACGGCGGCATGATAGCTCCCACCATTTAGCTATTGTCTGTTTGAGCAGCCGCTTTATTAAGCACCAGCATACAACTATAAAACTCACATTTCGCCAGCTCTATTTTTTGCCCACCGATGGTTTTATCTTTGATAATTTGACCGTTCAGCATATCAGCGAGCACTTTGCCACCGTCATCACCCATCAGCTGACGCGCTAGCATATAGGATTTTTTGGCATGATTTTGACTCAGCTCTTTTTCTTTATCAGAGTCGGTTGGATTGGCATAATACCAGCCAAGTTCCAGATATTTTTCGGAATCGATAATATCTAAATAAGGCGCATCGGTATTCATAAAACGATACTTAGAAGCTGGATTACTGGCATAGTCTAGGCTGTTTTCGTCGGTACTCACCACTTTACCAAAGGTCGCTTTGATACCATCTAGCTCATCAACCGTGAGCGGCTCTACTTGGTCAGCGCCCCATGCCAGCACATCATATTTTACTGGTGTGCCTTGCTGAGCAGTCGCGCCATCTAAATCAGCCGTGTCAGTCGGAGCGGTTTGCGTAGAAGTATCTGTGGCGGTCTGCTCGCTAGTGGTTGCCGCGCCAGCCTCTGGATCTTGGGCGTCTTCTTTGGTGCTATCACAGCCACTCAACGTCACGCCAACTGCCATTATCATACTGACCATCAGGGTTTGTAGGTTATTATTCAACATGGACAATGTACTCACACTTTTAGATTGATCTCAAAATAGTATTAACGAGCTGGCAGATACGCCACTGATAATGAAGAATGTTTTATTAAAAAGCTTGGTGATAACCTAGCAGTTACTAGCGCATATTGATATCGATTTTTATGCTCACTAGTTTACCCAACTGCTGAACGCTTGACTACCCTTTACGTTACGGATACCGCTCCCAGACAGTACAGATTTGTTAAAGACCTCACGTTTTAAACCCCTATGTTCAATCGTGTATTTGTCGCTTGATCGCCCTATTTGTCAAACATAGCGTTATCCCTTATGATGAATGGGTTTGAACGGTTATCAATCTGACTCCTTCATGCCCTTACTGCCAGCGGACTATTTATTTATGACCCAGCACTTTATCGTTATTGGCAATCCGATTGCCCACAGCAAATCTCCTGAAATACATACGCTATTTGCGGCGCAAGCAGGCATTGATATTCGCTATCAACGCCAGTATTGTCCCGATGATGCAGCCAGCTTTGCCGCGGTCGTCGAGGCATTTTTTCATGGTGGCGGTGTGGGTGCCAATGTGACGGTTCCCTTTAAACAAGTCGCTTATGTGTGCTGTCAGGCGCGTGGTGGCTTATCAGAGCACGCCAAAGTCGCTGGTGCGGTCAATACACTCCTGCTCAATAAAGCACTATTAAACAGTGGCACGCCAATAGCAGAGGCGCTGTACGGCGATAATACCGATGGGCAAGGGTTAATCAATCATATCACTAGCTTAGGCTGGCCGCTGGATGGTGCTCGCGTTGCCATCATTGGCGCTGGTGGTGCCGCGCGCGGGGCAATATTACCTTTGATTCAAGCAGGTATCGCAACACTCACAATTGCCAATCGCACAGTGGGCAAAGCCACCGACTTGGTCAGCGAGCTTAGCGCTGCCAGTACGTCTATTAGTCAGCAGCAGATTACCACTTGTACGACTGGCGAGTTGAGTGGACAGTTTGATATTATTATTAACGCGACATCGATTGGTCTATCGGGCGAGACCTTGCCACTGAACGACACGCTAAACACACGATATGCTTACGACATGATGTATGGTCGCACTCTACCATTTTTAGAGCATTTTTCGGCACGTGGGACGCAGACCTCAGACGGCTACGGCATGCTTATCGGACAAGCGGCGCTAAGCTTTGAGCGCTGGACGAGTCACAGTATTGATGTCGTACAAGCCACTAAAGCTCTCAACGACAAATAAATCAGACCGTCATTTATATGCTGCTTTGAACCACAAAGGCGTATGAAGCCGAATCAGACAAGTTTGTCATGCGCCTTTCATTTATTCTTTCGTTGTTTGACCAAAACGCGCGAGCAGCCAAGCTTCTATTTGTCGTAGCGGCACACGCAAACGGCTTGAGTGTATGGCCAGACCACCGCTAAGCCCCACCACGCAACCAATCGTAGTATCAAGCATACGCACACGAATGATCTCCTCGGCGACGGGCGGCACCAGCGACATGCTGCCATATTCAGCGATAAATATCGTCAACGGCGTGATAAATACCACTGCCAAGCCGTAATGACGATCGACTAATGACTCGATACAGAGCATCATTATAAAAATAGCGATCGCAACGCCCCATATCGATAGACCCCACGACAGCATCCAACTCGCCACCGCCATTCCCACTAATGTACCGAGTAAACGATGCATTTGTTTGATCCACATCGTGCGTAGCTGCATGCCTTGAATAATGATAAAACAGCTCACAGCCGCCCAGTAGGGATAAGGCATCTTTAGCAATATCGCGATGGCCAATGCCAAGCTCACAAAGCTGGCCACAATGAGACTGTCGCTAATCATGTCCGATTCATAAAGATAAACGGGCGCAGGCACAGTAGGACGCGTCGCTAATAAAAACAGACTATATAACAGCGCTAGTAACATCGACATGCCACCACCTAACATCACTAGCCCTGTTGCTGATAGCACTTGCGCCAACGGCACAGGAATAAATAACGCGATCGCCCCTGCCATCATCACAAACAATCCTGCCGGTGGCGGCTGTCGATAGTAACGACCCAACATGACGATGGCAAAAGCGAGCAATGCAAATACAGGCAATCTGAGCACAGGTATTTGCTGAGCGATCAGTCCGAGTGCAAAGCTCAACACCATGGCAAATCCCCACGCCATGACCGTCACCAAACGATACGGTAGTGTGCCTGACAACGGCAAGTTGAGGATAATCATCGCCCCCAGCGAAGCCTTAATACCTGAAGACAAAGCATCAAAATAAGCACCGACGAACACGGGGAAGCTAATGGCAATGGCAGCGATAATCGGCATATGCCATGGTCTTTTGCTGCGATTAACGGTTAACAAATGCGGCAGCTCACCCAACACTAACGACTTAATATAGGCAAACCGTTCTGCCAGCCAAGTTATCCAACTTGCCTTACGCTTTGATGCGCTCATAAATCGATTTTCCTCTTGCCTCGACATTGCGCCGATTGATGGAACACTGTCTTTCTTACTTTAGTTTGCATGATGTTTGAATGAAAATGACTCGTAATGCTATTATTTAAGCGTGAATATTTTACCAACACATAACTTAATTTAATATATAATAATACGAATTATGAATATTAGTTATAAGTTATATATTTGTCGTTATAGAAGTCTTATACTTGGATAACTATCATAATAGTTAACTTTTATTAAGTAACACTTAGCGACAGTCATCACAGACGATATTTTAATAAGTTTAACTCACCATCTACAATATCATTCATTTGTATCAAAATAAGCAAACATCCGCTCGAATAAACTCTGGTTTTCAATCCTAAGTCTACGACAGCGAATTAACCAAAGAGACCGACTATGTTAACTTACAAAGCACCTTTACGTGATATCAAGTTTTTAATAAATGATGTGTTCGACTATCAAACGCATTATAAAAGCTTAGACAATGGCGAAAACGCTGACCCTGAAACCGTTGATATGATTCTTCAAGGTATGGCAGATTTTGCCGAAAACGTCTTGGCACCTTTATATCAGCCAGCTGATGCAGAAGGCTGTCATTTTGAAAATGGCGTAGTCACAACCCCTAAAGGTTTCAAAGACGCTTATGACCAGTTTGTAGAAGGCGGTTGGCAAGGTATTTCTTATCCTGAACAATACGGTGGTATGAACTTACCGACTTCATTGAACCTAATCAAAGCTGAAATGATCGGTACGGCGAACTGGCCATGGGCAATGTATCCTGGTCTATCTACAGGCTGTATCAACACCATCTTACAGTATGGTACAGATGAGCAAAAAGAGACTTATCTACATAAATTAGTCGAAGGCTCTTGGGCAGGCACCATGTGTCTGACTGAACCACAATGTGGTACTGACTTGGGTCAAGTAAAGTCAAAAGCCATTCCACAAGATGACGGTAGCTACAAGCTGGGCGGCACCAAAATCTTTATCTCAAGTGGTGAGCATGACTTAACAGATAACATCATTCACATTGTGCTAGCACGTCTACCGGACGCACCAGAAGGCACACGTGGTATTTCATTGTTTATCGTACCGAAATTTCTGCCGAATGCTGAAGGCGAAAGTGGCGAGCGCAATGGCGTTTCTTGTGGTTCTATTGAACACAAAATGGGCATCAACTCATCAGCGACTTGCGTCCTAAACTTTGATAATGCGGTCGGTTACCTCATTGGTGAGCCAAACAAAGGCTTAAAAGCCATGTTTACCTTTATGAACACCGCTCGTATCGGTACTGGCATCCAAGGTTTGGCGCACACCGAGCTGTCTTTCCAAAACGCCCTACCATATGCCAAAGATCGTCGCTCAATGCGTACGTTATCAGGGACGAAAGATCCTGAAAAAGTTGCTGATGCTATCATTCATCATGCCGATGTCCGTCGTATGCTATTGACCCAAAAAGCCTTTGCTGAAGGCGGTCGTTCAATGATTTATCATTCAGCCCGCTATGCCGATAAAATGGCACAAGGCATCATCAATGGCGATGATGAAGAATTTGAAAAATGGGATGATAAACTTGGCTTCTATACGCCTATCCTCAAAGGCTTCTTAACTGAGCTAGGTATTGAAGCGGCCAAACACGGTCAGCAAGTATATGGCGGTCACGGTTATATCAAAGAGTGGGGCATGGAGCTAATCGCTCGTGATGCTCGTATCGCTACTATGTACGAAGGTACGACTGGTATTCAGGCACTTGATTTGCTCGGTCGTAAGGTTATCTTGCAGTCTAAAGGTAAAATCATCCGTGATTACACCTCAAGCATCATGAAATGGTGTGGCGAGTATGCACTTGATAAAGACATGCGTAAATTCGTTTGGGCATTGACCAAGCTTTGTGCTGAGTGGAATACCTTAACGGTTCGCTTGATGCTAATGGCTCGTAAAGACCGTGAAATCATCTCAGCAGCATCAGACGATTTCTTGATGTACTCAGGCTATGTCATGATGGGTTATCACTGGGCACGTATGGCGGCTGTCGCTTATGACAAGCTTGAAAATGGCGGCACAGAATCACCAGAGTTCTACAAAGCCAAAATCCAAACTGCTGAGTTCTACTTCGATAAACTGTTGCCACGTACCTCAGGTCACGCCGAAGGTATGGTTGCGCCAAGCAGCAGCATGACTGCCATGAAAATCGAAAACTTTGCTTTCTTAGATTAAGATTTAAGTTTAAAAACAAATTAATCAATCATTGATAAAAAAAGCGCCTATTATTTAGGCGTTTTTTTATGCTTAACTAAAAGTCAGAGAATACTAGATCTGGAAATAATAGATAGATGACAGACTCAGTGAGGAGATAATGATGTTTTCCATTCATAACAAGAGCACTTTATTAACCGCACGAGTGATAAAAATGCTGTTGTTGAGTGCCACATTAATAGGTGTTAGCGCGAATAGTGCGTTGGCTAAAAGTAGCGACACCCCTATTCAGTTTGCTAAAGGTGCTATTAGTAGCACGGTAACTGGTCAGCTAAAGCCCAATGAAGACGAGCACTGGTATCGTTTTCACGCCAACAGTTGGCAATATGCCATCATTAATATTGCACCACTTGCTGGTACGTCTGAGACTGCCAATGTCGGTGTGCTGCATATGCCCAATGGCACACAAAATGGCACCAAAGGCGGTATCATTTATCAAGGCTGCTTGCCTGTCACGGGGACTTATCGATTGCGCATTGCTCGTAATCTAATGGCCACCCAAGGTCGAACGGCAGGTTATAGCGTTGAAGTGATTGTCTTACCTAAGTATGCCAGCGAGTCACTGTGCGAGTATTTGTAGATTTATTAAAATACGAGTAACGGTAAGGCGCACGGCAAACATTGATTACTAATACTAGGGCGTGTCATCATTTAGATTGTGAGACTTAAAATAAGGAAAATTGCAGCCAAACAAGGAAGAAATTGCAGTAAATATGAACATATTGACAAGATTTCTGACGATGTTTGGCTAAATTTAGCCATTTTAAGACCACTAAATGTATTCATGTGCTAATTGATGACACGCCCTAGTCACCAAGCATTTTTTTATGATAGACCACACTAATCTCTTCAATTTCCACGCATATCTGCAATGCTGAACGTCCCGATTGCGCGGCGCTCAACTGATCTTCTATCGTTGCGACCAATAGCTCTGCCAACTGATTGCGAACGGCAATATCGCGTCCTGTCATCATTTTTAGATGCGCGTAAATAAATCCATTGGCCTGCTCATCATCTTCCACACCCACCAGAAATGTTTGGATGGGTAGGATGCGTGCTTTGATATCAGTTTGTTGTTTGAACTGACCACTGTCCCATAGCACTTTATTGAGAGACTTGAGCAATGATTCTTCATGAGCAATACTGACGTTAGGCGTCACTTGAATGGTTAAATGCGGCATGAGTCTATCCTTAAAGAAGTGTGAATAATGAGTGAAAATTTAGTGTCCATATCAAGCCTGACTTTAACCATTAGTCATCGGTAATATCAGCAAAACAGGCCTCAAGAGTGGTAGACAATTGTGTCGGTGGTAATTCAATCTCTAACCCACGGCGACCGCCGCTCACATAAATGGTTGGCTGCTGTTCAGCTGACATATCGATGACGGTCGTCAAGCGCTTCTTTTGTCCAAGGGGGCTGACCCCGCCCAGTACATAACCTGTACTACGTTCGACTTGCTTAGGGTCTGCCATTTGTACTTTTTTGCAGGTCATCAATTTATGAGCCGATAAGGCTTTGGCCATTTTTTTAAAGCTCAGCATTTTGTCCACTGGCAAAATAGCCACTGCCAGTGAGCCATTGTCAGTGGACACCACCAAAGTCTTAAACACTTGAGCTACTGGAATGCCCAGTTTTTCGGCAGCCTCCAATCCATAAGAAGCGGCATTACTGTCGTGAGTATATTCGTGCAGCTGATAATCAAGGCCGCGCTGTTTGGCAAGTTTGATAGCAGGAGTCATAGGTATTTAACTTATGGTTATTTAATTGAAATAAGTGAGAGTAAAGATTAGGGCGTGTCCTCAATTCAACCGATAGCGATCTAAAGTTTGATATTTAGTAGTAGTTTACGCCACTATATCATTGCGCTAAAGCCTTTATACTTCAAATAACTAAGCATCTCACCCAGTATTTAACTCTCGAAATGGTCACCAAATCGTATTAATATTAGCAGTATATACAGACACAATATATCGCTTTGATGGCTTTTATGGCATCATGAGGGCAATACAATTTACTAATTTTGATATCCATTATGATACCCAGTTTCTTAAAGAATAAGTTCCTAAAAAAACGGATTTTTAAAGCGCCAGTCGCGACCGATAGCCAGTCAGCGACAGGCAGCGATGCAGTAACCGATGACGCTGCAATTGCGACTAAGCCTTACTCGAATGCGCCCATCAATCAGCTATATCGCAAGGTATCAGGTCAACTGCTCGATATCGCTGTTAAGCCGAAGCTGTTGGGTGAGTTGCCAGAGTTTGATACTGACGATCAGACGCTAAGGTTTTATGTGCTGCAAGATTATTCGCGCTCCAACAGTATTTTGATCGATTTGCAGACGCAAGAGCACAATCTGCCACCAGCATTGGTTGGGGTAAATGACGTCGCCCATAATGTTAAAGAAAATGCGGCCATCATATTTTTGCATCATCCCCATGCCAAAGACAGTCAGCTATCGCCGCGCCTTTCTCGTTTGGTGTCTGCTGTTTTACAGTATCCAGAGCTAAAAGTGCGTCTGGTGCCTGTATCTATACTGTGGGGACGCGCACCTGAGAAAGAAGATTCCCTCTTTAAGCTTTTAACGGCTGATAACTGGGAAGATCCCAGCATTACCAAGCAGTTATTTAATATTGGGGTGATGGGACGCGATACCTTTGTCCAGTTCCATCCACCGCAAGACTTGCGTGCCCTTATTAATGACAATCTTAAAGGACACGTAGAAGGTCCAGCTGTCTTTGATTCTGTTGCCACTGATTCAGTCAATTCTACTACTGATGGCACCAATGAGGCGGATACCGTACCAAGTTATGCGTTGGTCGCGGCTGCCGATGGCAATCGTGAGATGGTGCGCATGCTGCAACAACAGCTCAAAATCTACCTAGACAAGCAGCGCGCCAGTATGCTCGGTCCTGATTTATCAGATCGACGCAACTTGGTCGATAAGCTGGTCTATTCACCAGCGATTAAGCATGCGATAGAAGCTGAGGCCGAAGCATCGGGGATCAATGTTCGTGACGCCCGTAGCCTCGCGAAGGGCTATGCCAATGAAATGGTGAATGACTACTCCTACCCGATTATTCGTGTCTTTGATCGATTTTTGACGTGGTTATGGACACAGCTTTATGACGGTGTAGAAGTCCATCATTTTGAGCGAGTGCGCGAGCTGGCAACAGATCACGAAATCATCTACGTGCCTTGTCATCGTAGTCATGTCGACTATCTGCTACTGTCTTACGTTATCTACAAGCGTGGTCTGAGCATCCCTTACGTTGCAGCAGGTGATAACTTAGATGTGCCCGTCTTAGGTCCACTATTACGCGGAGCGGTGGCGTTTTATATTCGTCGTAGCTTCCGTGGTAATGCGCTTTATACCGCTGTGTTGCGCGAATATATGCATACGCTTATTACTCGTAATACGCCAATCGAATACTTCATCGAGGGCGGTCGCTCACGCTCAGGTCGTCTGCTACCACCAAAGATGGGCATGCTGGCGATGACTGTACACAGCCAGTTACGCCAAACCAATAAGCCAGTGGTATTCATTCCAACTTACATCGGCTATGAGCGGATTATGGAAGGCGGTACTTATGTGGGCGAACTAAAAGGCAAGCCAAAAGAGTCTGAATCTTTAATCGGCTTACTCAAAGTTGGTCGTAAAATTGAGCGCATCTTTGGCAATGTCCATCTAAGTTTTGGCAAACCGCTTCACCTTAGCGACTTTATGACAAAGTTCGATGTGGCAGCCAATAGCTTACCGACTGATCGCACTGATACCCCACTCGATGTCAAAACCAGCGCCATGGTCGACAACATCGGTGTAAAAATCATGCAGCATATCAATAAAGCTGCGGTGGTCAATCCCGTATCGTTACTATCATTAGTGCTTCTGTCTGCTCCCAAAGCAGCACTAGATGAAGATATTTGCCGTGAGCAAATCGCGCTCTATCAAGGTCTTGCTCAGCAGCTGGCTTATTCAGAGGATACGGTCATCACTGATATGAGCCCGCAGCAGATTATCGATTACGGGGTCAAGCTCAAACTGATCGAACGTATTCCGCATATTTTAGGCGACATCATTCAGGTCGCAGACAAGCAAGCAGCACTGCTTAGCTACTTCCGTAATAACATTTTACATGTCTTTATTCTGCTATCATTCCTAGCCGCTTTAGTCGCGCGCAATGGACGTATCGAACGCAGTCGTTTGGATAATATTGCCGAGCAGTTATATCCATTTTTACAAAGTGAGCTGTTTTTATATTATCCAGCACATGGCTTAGCCGAAACGCTCAACAAAAAAGTAGATAATCTGCTCAGTCATGGACTGATCGTCGAGTTGGGTGATGGCGTACTTAGCGTCCCCGAGTCCAATAGCAAATGCTATCAGCAGCTACAAGTACTTGCGACGCCAGTCGAGCAAAGCCTTGAACGTTACTTTATGACGCTTGCCCTCCTTGCTCAACAAGGTTCTGGCAACTTGACTGAAAACGAAGTCGTTGATCTGTGCCACTTGCTCGGTCAGCGCTTGTCTGTGCTGTATGCGGATGACATTCCTGACTTCTTTGACCGCGCCTTATTTACTAGCTTTATTAGCGCCTTGACTCGCCTTGACTATCTACAAAAAGATGATGAAACGGGCATACTGACCTTTGATCACCGTATTCATGACATTGCGCATCATGCCAAATACGTGCTAACGCCTGACATGATGCAAATCTTGCAGCAAGTCGCCAGCTTAGACGAAGAGGAAATTACCCATGCGATTACTGAGATTAGTAATAAAAAGCAGCGTAAATTTGGGCGCAAGCGCTAATCTCTAGCTGGAATTGATTTATAACCAGTTATCTTAAGTAAATGAAGCACAAAAAAAGACCTCTAACGATTAGAGGTCTTTTTTATTGGATTGCAATATACTAAACAGCCGTATTAGTTCGTAATCTTCTTATACTTCATACGCTTAGGAGTGGCAGCATCACCCATGGTCTTTTTACGGTAGGTCTCAAACTCAGAGTAGTTACCATCGAACCAAACAGGGCCTTCTTCTTCGAACGCCAAGATATGGGTGGCGATACGGTCAAGGAACCAGCGATCATGCGACACGACCATGACGGTACCTGGGAATACTTGAATCGCATCCTCTAGCGCACGCAAGGTTTCGATATCCAAATCGTTTGATGGTTCATCGAGGAGCAAGACGTTCGCACCCTGCTTTAGCGTCTTCGCCAGTTGCAAGCGGTTACGCTCACCACCAGATAACTGCCCGACATGCTTCTGCTGGTCTGAACCTTTAAAGTTAAAGCGACCGATATAAGCACGACTTGGCGTGGTATATTCACCAACAGTGATGATGTCGAGGCCGTCAGACACTTCTTCCCAAACGGTTTTGCTATCGTCTAAGTTGTCACGTACCTGACCAACATAAGCGACTTTGACACTTTCACCCAAATCAACGGTTCCAGTATCTGGCGTATCACGTTCAGTAATCATGTTAAATAGCGTGGTTTTACCCGCACCATTTGGACCAATGATACCGACGATAGCACCTGCTGGGACGTTAAAACTTAGGTTTTCATAGAGCAAACGATCGCCAAATGATTTAGAGATGTCATTAATCTCAATAACCTTGTTACCCAAACGTGGACCAGGTGGAATATAAATCTCAGCCGTCTCATTACGCTGTTGGAACTCTGTTGAGTTCAACTCTTCAAAACGCTGTACACGAGATTTAGACTTGGCTTGTTGGCCTTTTTGATTTTTACGAATCCACTCAAGCTCTTTTTTCAGTGCTTTAGCAAAAGATTCTTCTTGCTTATTCTGCTGCTCTAGACGCGTATTCTTTTGCTCTAGCCACTCAGTATAGTTGCCTTCATACGGATAGCCATGGCCACGGTCAAGCTCCAAAATCCACTGCGCGACATTATCCAAGAAATAGCGATCATGGGTAATAGCAACGATAGTACCGCTGTAGTTCTGCAAGAACTGCTCAAGCCATGCGACAGATTCGGCGTCCAAATGGTTGGTCGGTTCGTCAAGTAATAGCATATCAGGGCGTGATAATAGCAAACGACATAGCGCCACACGGCGTTTTTCACCACCTGACAGTTTACTAACATCTGCATCCCATGGCGGCAGACGTAAGGCATCAGCGGCTTTTTCTAACTGAGTGCTTAAGTTATGGGCATCCCATGTTTGGATGATGTCTTCCATTTTGCCTTGCTCTTCAGCAAGTTTATCGAAATCTGCATCAGGTTCAGCGTATTCAGCATAGATAGCATCTAAACGAGCGAGCGCATCTAACGCTTCGCGCATGCCGTCTTCGACGTTACCACGTACGTCTTTGCTGTCATCAAGCTGTGGTTCCTGCGGCAAATAGCCGATTTTGGTGCCCGTTTGCGCGCGTGCTTCGCCACTAAACTCTGTATCCACGCCTGCCATGATGCGTAGCAGGGTTGATTTACCTGAGCCGTTGATACCGAGTACACCGATTTTGGCACCCGGAAAAAACGATAGGTTGATATTTTTTAGGATTTCACGCTTAGGTGGAACAAGTTTTGACACGTTGTTCATCGTGTAAATATATTGAGCCATTAACACTCCGATAGACTGCATAGAAGAGGCAAGCAAATCATACTTAGCAATGATGCCAAGCGTGCTGCACCTCAAAATCAGGGTTACAAATTATAGGCCATTATCGCATTGTGGCGCATACCCTGCAAGCTAGTAGATGGCTTTAGCACTCTTTGGCATTGATTTCGTATTTTTGCACCTATAAGCGCGAGTTTTTGCACCTATCAGCACAAGATTATTTGCTTAAATGCAGCCTATAATAGTCAGTATAAGCCCTAGTTTGAACAGTAATCATATCACCCTGATACGCTTCTGTTTTATAAACCCCACAAAAAGTTGCAGCAAATTTTTCGCAAAATTAATGAATAGCCGTTAAGATATTAGATATTCTTAATAAAATATTTCAATAATTGTAGAGTTCTTTTGTCTGTTCTAATATGTATAAATGCTGATAAAAGCGACGGCAAAAGCAGTTAAGCGAGCAGTCAAATGCACGACTTTACAATGATTGAAAAGCATATGATAAAAGGTATTCTATGACGACCGGCTACCGCCCTGAGATTATCCAACGCGCGTTCGTTGATTTTATTGGGTCACGCCTGCATCCGTTTTGGTCATTGACCACACCCAAACTTCGCCTTGTGGCACGGCAGGTGCTCAACGAAGAATTGATTGCGCTGCAATTTGAAGTCAATCAGGCGTTCAAACGACAGGCATTTTCGGTCAATGATAGCTGGCAAGGTGGTCAATATATTCATTTGACCGTACCTATCGATGGCATCAATCACCAGCGCAGTTACTCGCTGGTTGGGCTGTTTCCTCAGCCAAAAAATTTACATGATGCTATTTTCACTAAGAACCTTGTAGACAATAGCGTTGCTAATAACGCTGACAATAATACTGAGGATCGCGCTAGCAACACTCTACATGCTACCGTCACTATTGCTATCAAATCGCAAGGGCTGGTTTCGGACTATCTGACCAGACAAGCGCCACTTGGTTCGATCTTTAATAGTAGCGTTCCGAGCGGTGACTTTACCTTAGCGGATACATCAGAAAAATTAGCCAAACAAAAAAGTGGACTGCCACACTCTGAGCAGTCGCCCCTCTTATTTATCGCTGGTGGTAGCGGTATTACCCCAATGTTAGGGTTGATTACTCAAGCATTGACACAACGACGTCACGTTACTTTGCTATATTATTATCGTTCGACATTGGCAAGAGCGCCTTTTCAAGCGTACTGGCAACGACTAGCTACCACCTATCCCAACTTTGCTTATTATATGGTTAATACCACTGATCCAAGTAACCACAGTAGCCAGCTAGCAGGCACGCGACACTTAGACGCAGCAACTTTATCACTGCTACCATTATCATTAGCAGAGTCGACGATATTCGCTTGCGGCTCATCCTCATTATTATCAGGACTTTACCGCGCCCTTGACACACTAAGCCCGCCAACAGATGAGGAGAGCTTAATTAACAAGCACTCTCTACGAGACAACGTGATTATCGAACATTTTGGTACGGCATTGACCGATGCTGATATGAACGTTGGCACAGATGAGTCGAGCAAAACGGCAGATATAGCAGCGCAAACGGTATATTTACGCGGGCGACAGCAGCAGTTTAGTAGTCGCACCACGTTGCTTTTAGGGGCTGAGCAAGCAGGCATACGGCTGAGCTATGGTTGTAGACAAGGAATATGCCAGCTGTGTCGCTGCCAAAAAATAAGCGGGGTCGTCAAAAATATCCAAACGGGCAAAGTGAGCAGCAATGGTTATGAATCTATTCAGACCTGTATCAATATACCAATGACAGAAGTTATTTTAGATGTATAAAGCCTGTTGCTTCTATTAAGCGGCTATTTTTAATAGAGACTCATAGATATTTTTTATAGATAGACTCGAAGTGTTTATACCGCCTTATTAACGGTTTTAAAGCGTTTGAAATATTTTGTGAACCAAAAATAAAGCCCCGCTCACTCATTAATTATTCTTATCATTATTACTGTTTGATTAAGACCTGCCCTAGGGCGTGTCATCATTTAGATTGTGAGGCTTAAAATGAGAAAAATTGCAGCCAAACAAGGAAGAAATTGCCGTAAATATGAACATATTGACAAGATTGCTGACGATGTTTGGCAAAATTTAGCCATTTTAAGACCACTATTAGCCATTTTAAGACCACTAAATGTATCAATGTGCTAATTGATGACATGCCCTAGGTAAACTAACTAAAATACCGCAACTTGTACCAGATTTCGATAGATTAACTCTTTAGCATATTATATGCTAAAACTCACTAGAATCATTGGACCGACGCTGTCGTCTGACACCCTAAGCAGTCTCGGTTAAGGACTATCTATGCGCTTATTACCCTCTATGTTCACCGCACAGTCTGCCGTGCCTACATTTTCTGGATTAACGACTGTACCGCCAAAGCAAGGTTTATATCCAACCTTGAGCGGCTCGCAATTGTCAAAAGCGCGTACAGAAGCCTTGGCTGCTGAGCTAAACACGTTGTATCAGAGCGTGATGGACTCACTTGGTGCTGAGGATGCTCGCTACATTCAGCGCGTTTATACTACCGTCGTCTATAGTGAAGTGCTGGCGCGTGGTCTGCTGGCTGTAGCAGGTCGACTGTCATCACGACGACGTATAGTGGCGACTTGGTTATTGGGTACTTCCCTATTAAGTTTTAGCAAAATCTTAAACAATATGGAGCTTGGTCATAATGTCATGCATGGTCAATATGACTGGATGCAGCATCCACATCTGAATAGCAAGCAGTTTGATTGGGACATCGTTTGTCCAGCGCCGCTCTGGCAGCATTCACACAATTATTTGCACCATACTTATACCAATATCGTTGGTCGCGATCATGATGTGGGTTACCATTTGATTCGAGTGACTGATGAGCAGCCTTGGGTGCCAGAAGATCGCTACAACTTGCTTAGTACCGCAGGACTGGCACTTGGATTTGAGTGGGCAGTTGCTTTTCATGATATTCAAATCAGTACCGATGAGTATGCGGACTCTCCTGATCTGCATAACATCATGCAGCAAAAATCTCGTGCTTTATTTGCTAAAATCGGTCGGCAAGTGGGCAAAGACTATATCGCCCTGCCAGCCTTAGCAGCAGTAACGTTGGGGCGCCGTAGCGGCATAAGTACATTAAGCGGCAATCTCACTGCCAATATTGCTCGCAATATCTGGACGTGGGCAGTGATATTCTGTGGTCATTTTACCGAACAGGCGCATATCTACACCCATCTCGATGCTAACGAAAGCAAAGGGGACTGGTATGTCCGTCAAATCCTTGGCTCTAGTAATATTCAAGGTAGCAAATGGTTTCATCTTTTAACGGGTAATTTGTCACATCAGATCGAGCACCATATCTTCCCTGATATGCCCGCTCGCCATTACGCGCGTATCGCGCCACAAGTACAGGCAATCTGCCAAAAGTATGGCTTGTCTTATAACACTGGTCGGTTTGGTCGCCAATTCAAACAAGTAATAGGTCGTATCAAGCATTTTAGCAAACCAAGTGTAGAAGAATGGCAGGCACACTTGCAAGCGCAATCCAATCTACCAGCACATACAAATAATGTTGTCGAACCAAAAGATGAACCGCTCATGCGCGGCTTAAGTAAATATCTACCGCCTGTGGTGCAAAACGCCTTATTTTATGCCAAGTAAATGTTATAAGAATGAGCGGTAACATTTCGCCTATCTGTATTTACCATAAGCATTCGTAAGTATATATTATATCTATGAGCAATGACTCATAATAAAGATTGGCAATGACTCACATAAAGAAATAACTAATTATAAAAACAAGTCATTTCATACAAACATTAATAATGCGAAAACCTATAAAAAATGGAGTGCTATATGAACGATAATATTGACAAAAAACACTTAGATATTGTCCATGATGAACAAGCCAAACGTTTTGAGACCTCAATCAATGGTCACACTGGCTATATCAGCTATCAAGAACGCGACGGAAAACTCGTCTATGACCATACTATCGTACCGCAAGAATTGGGTGGGCGCGGTGTCGGTTCAGGTCTAGTCAAACATGCGCTAGACTATGCGCGCGAACAGGATAAAAAAGTCGTGCCACAGTGCTCGTTTGTCGCCTCTTACATCAGCAAACACCCTGGGTATCAAGATTTGGTATAGTCGAATACCATCCTTTAGCTCTATTAAAATCCAACAATTGATGCCACACTACCCTCCTATTTGTTTGCTATCTACAATCATATATTTATCGTTAAATATGTGACAAGATATCAAACGTAGGTGGGTTTTTTGCCCTATTTTAATCATAAAACCCATATAGCATTTACTAAAATGGAGAAGTCTACCAATAACCAAAAGCTAGCGAATACTCGACCAGTAAATCCAACATAATAATAAAGGAGACCGCTATGAGTAGTTTATCTGACAAACAAATTGATCTACAGCTAGAAGACTTGGCTGGCTGGCAACGCGATGGCAACGGTATTACCAAGAGCTATAAATTTAACGACTTTATCGAAGCCATAAGCTTTATGAACCAAGCTGCATTTCATGCCGAAGCACTCGAACATCATCCTGAATGGCACAATACTTATAACGTCGTAGATGTGCGTCTAACGACCCATGATACGGGTGGTATTACCAGTCTTGATATTCGTTTGGCCAAACGCATGGAACATATTATTCAGCCCAAACATTTATAATTATTTAACCCGCCTCTTTTATATATAGAGACGTATTTAATACCTCAAGCAATACCTTTAGTAAAAAATTCCCATAAAAAAAGTCCTCAATCGAGGACTTTTTCTTATTACTGAGTAACGTTTATTTTATTCAACTTATCATTACATTTTACGACTAACAAACGCGACGATGAACAAGATCACAGCCAATGCTAGTAAAATGTATGCGAAGTTTGCAGACAGTCCAGCGACACCGCCAAACCCTAGGAAACTTGCGATAAGTGCGATTACCGCAAAAATAATAGCCCAGCGAAACATAGATTTCTCCTCAATAATTATCAAAAATCAGATGCTAAGACACATATAACAGACCTTATAAACGACCGTTACTAATATTTGCCTTACCTCATCCAATATCCATTTTAAGTTGTTGTTTTTTTTAATACTGTCTATAACTGCTTACAAACATAGATTAGCAATATTTCGCACCGATAAACGTTCATTTTGGTAATAATATCGGTAGGTTATGTAACCTTTGTAGCAAATCTTAATATGCTGATATTTTTTCTTGGCTTTTCGAGATTTATATGTAGAGATAGCAAAACACCCCTTAATCCCTAGCATTTCCCTCTTATAGTCTGCTATAAACCATCACAGTTCACACTAACGGGTTTCTACTTACGGCCAACATGTCTTAGAATAGAGTCAATGGCATATAAAAAATGATTTTTTATTTCTACCATTCAGTATGAGATCATATATAAAAAACACTTATTAAGGATAATAAATATGGCTACAAATACGGATACTTCAAAGACTATCAATGCAGCGGATGATAATAAGCCGACCGGTAGCGAGCAGCGTCCTTACACCATCGTTTTATATGGTGCGACAAGTTTCGTTGGGCAAATCACCGCCCATTATTTAACAAGCTTTTTGTCTGATGCCAAAAATAAAAATGGTGATAGCGTCACGTGGGCGATAGCGGGTCGTGACGAGGACAAGCTTAACGAATTACAGTCCAAGCTTGAGAACAAAGTAGACATCATTATAGCCAACAGTAAGGACGCTGCCAGTCTTGATAAGATGACCAAACAAACACAAGTCATTATCTCAACCGTCGGCCCTTACCTAAAATATGGTGAGCCATTGATCAAGTCTTGCGCCGAAAATGGTACAGACTATGTCGATCTCACCGGTGAAGCTATCTTTATCAAAGACATGATGGATAAATATCAAGAAACTGCCAAAGAAAGCGGTGCTCGTATCGTCAACTCCTGTGGCTTCGACTCTATCCCGTCAGATTTGGGCGTTTATTTTACCCAGCAGCAGGCAGAATCTCAGTTCGATAGCACTTGTGATGTGATCCACATGCGCGTAAAAGCGGCAAAAGGGGGTTTATCTGGTGGTACGATTGCCTCGATGGCGACCATCTTTGAAGAAGTGGGACAAGATAAATCACGTCGTAAGCAAGTGGCAAACCCTTATCTGCTTAATGATGATAAAGACGTGCCTAGCGTGCGCCAAGCCAATATCAGCAAGCCAGAATATGACAGTGAGCACAAACGCTGGTTGGCTCCTTTTGTGATGGCAAGCATCAATACCCGTATCGTGCATCGCAGTAACCAATTACTCGGCTATGAATATGGACGTGATTTTAAATATGACGAAGCCATGTGGATGACAGATGGCATAAAAGGTAAGCTGTCGAGCTATGCACTGAGCGCTGGGCTGTTAGGATTTGCCACCGCGATGATGATTAAGCCAAGCCGCGAGCTACTGTCCAAGCACGTCTTACCAAAAGCTGGCTCTGGCCCGTCGAAGTCTGACCAAGATAATGGTTACTACGATATTCGTCTCTTTGGCCAAACTGCCAATAAAGACACCATCAATACCAAAGTAACGGGCGACAAAGATCCTGGCTATGGCAGTACATCACGCATGCTGGCACAAGCGGCCTTGTGTTTAGCGCAAGATATTGGCAAAGACGATGTCTGTGGTGGGTTTTGGACGCCAGCATCTGCAATGGGCAACAAACTGCTAACGCGCCTAGAAACGCATGCAGGTCTTAGCTTCGAAATAGTCGAGGGTTAGACTTTTATAGATTATAGAACGATAAAGCCTTAAATTTTACTGACCGTATCTTGGTAACAGGGTACGGTTTTTTAATAGGTGAAATTTTCCATGACTTTTGAGCAGATGTTAATAAATAATAATAACGTACATTTTTGGTGAACAATGTTGCCAGTTTTCGCTTTTTTTATACATTATGCTACACATTCTTAGCCTGATGTCACAGCCATCTATTAGCAACTGACGTAGCATTAAAAACGTTAAAGTAAAGAAACACTAAGGCAAAAACATTGAATTAGAAACTATGACGTTATGACGTTATTTATTAAGTAAGTGATTTTATTAAGTAAGGAATTACTTCACTAATGACTTTCACTAATGATTCAGTATAAAAATAAGCCATACAAGCAAGCCACCATTCTGACTACAACACATCTATTTATAATTAAAAGGAAGTAACTATGAAATTGAATATATTGACCGCCGCTGTCATCACCTCAGGTCTGGCAATGATTGGCAGTAATGCAAATGCTGGGATGACGACCGATACTCACGGCAACGTAGGCTACGACAGTTACGACGAGTGCGTCACCGCTGTCAAAGATGGCTCAGCCAAATTTTATACCCCTTATACGTATCAAAATCCCAAACGCCAAGCTGGTGAAACCTCTGTCAAAAAGATGCGCTTATCTGATGTTATGATTCCACAGAATGTCGTTGACAGCAATAACTTGAATACTAGCGACTATACAGCAGGCGCTTGTGATTTAGGCGTTGGACAATCGAATGGTCGCTACGGGGTATCGGGTGCCTTGGTCGGAAAATACGTTCCCATCGCTGCTAATATGCCAGTCAACGTTTATATGGACAAAAACGGCAATCCTGTCCGTCTAAGTATGCAACAGTGTGACAATCATTTTAGCACCAAATTCCCGACACCGATTATGGCTGAAGTCACTGAAACTGAAGCGCCAGAAGCACAA
The DNA here is from genome assembly GCF_017942195.1 of Psychrobacter sp. K31L. Classification (NCBI taxonomy): domain Bacteria; kingdom Pseudomonadati; phylum Pseudomonadota; class Gammaproteobacteria; order Moraxellales; family Moraxellaceae; genus Psychrobacter; species Psychrobacter sp. K31L. The sequence continues at coordinate 79,079 of NZ_JAGKSC010000004.1, forward strand.
CTTGCGATTACTGAAGAGCGCAGTGTAGAGCCAGTCATTATCGAAACCACTCGTGTTATTCGACCCGCTAAGTATCGGGTAAAAGAAGTAATCGTCGCCCCCGTGGATCAAATCAAACGTGTCAACACGGCTAACGGTACTGCCATTGCTGTAGAAGAAGCTGGACGTACCGTCGTCGTTGGCGAAGCAGCAGATGCCGAGGTAATTGATAGTACAGAAATTAGCCAGACTTTCCCAGTTATCCGTGTCCCTGATAATGACTTACAGCAGCGCGTTATCGACCCTACGACTGGTAGAGATGTCATCGTCGAATAGTTTTTTCTACAGGATAAAGGCTTGACTCTCAGTAGGTCATGCGCTTATTTAGTAGCTGACATACCTAAAGATAAGGTGGCGGCACTCATATTCTTACCTGACAATAAGAATACAATAGTTGCACAAAGTCACCTGCGAGCGCTTGTCTGTTAGATTTTTAATCTATGTACTACTGAAATAATAATGGCTTAGTTGGTATTCTCTTGCTTAGAGTTTTATTAGATGATTTTATAAAGCTTTTCGTTCAAATTGGTCATGATAATCGCTGTACGGTTGTCATGATTTTATTTTATCTACACATTAAATGTTAGATATACTAAATATATATATTCAAAATACTAAATTAATTTATGATAAACGAAAGCATGTAAATAAGCGTCAAGTTTGAAATACTTTAAGCTGACACTATAAGAATGCAAACTGAGGAATCAACTGATGAAAAACCGTACCCTGCCTTTATCGTTACTTATTGGTGCCGCACTTACTATCCCAAGCTTGGCCATGGCAGCACCTGCTGAGACTGCACAAGCAAATATGCAAAACACTACTACCGCTACCACACTCGAGACTGAAGCTGTAAATGCTGATAATCAATCAGTACCAAATCAATCTAATTCGATTCAGATCAGCGAAACTCAGCGCATCTCAAGAGCAAGCGTGAATAGCAACGCTAATCAACAGCAAATGGCTCCTAAGCTTCAAGCACAACAACAAGATCAAGATATGCAAGTACAACAACAAGCTATGCAGCAAGCACAGCAACAAGCTATGCAAGCACAACAACAGGCTATGCAAGCCAAAAAACAAGCCATGCAGCAAGCTGAACAACAAGCGATGCAAGATCCAGAAGAAGCAATGCAACAACAAGAGATGCTACAAGAAGATCCACAAGAAGACATGCTAGATGAAGAGGATTTATTAGAGTCGGAACAAGACGACCAATAAGCTGAGTTATTAGCCATGCTAAAGCACTTCTAGTAACATATGTCTCAAAATATATTCCCAATAAAAAAGGCAGCCTAATGGCTGCCTTTTTTATTGATTATTGCTGTTAATTATTTAGAAACGACTTAAGAAACCCATAAAGCCACTTATTTTTTAGTTTTAGTCACACCTGCTTCTTGCAGCAATGCACCCAACGTACCCATTTTGCTCGGCACTTCTGTTTTATCAGCCCTTGGCGCTTTGCTACGATTGTTGCTCGCGTTGTCTTTATCCTGACGCTTACCACGTGGCTTAGACGGACGTTTATCAGCAGCTGGGCGACTGCTAGTTGGACGGTCACTACGCGAGCGATTACCCTTCTCATCAGAACCAGCATCTCTCGCAGTAGGTTTTGCTGCTGGGCGTGCAGGTTTCTCAGATTCAGGCTTCATGCTAAACCCGATACGGCCACGTTTTTCATCAATAGAAATAACACGTACTGACACGATATCACCCGGCTTGACGCGGTTCATTGGATCGGCAACGAAATCATTGGCCATCTGTGAGATATGCACCAAGCCATCTTGATGGACACCAACGTCAATAAAGCAACCAAAAGCCGTCACATTGGTAACCACGCCTTCTAACGTCATCCCTTCGCTCAGATCTTTAATGCTATTGACATCATCACGGAAATTAGCCGTTTTGAACTCAGGACGTGGATCACGTGCTGGTTTGGCAAGCTCTTCGATGATGGCTTTTACACTGATATTGTCATCATTTGCAGCAAGCGCAGTAGTGTCGATCGTGTTTAGTACACCATCATTCCCCAATACTTCCGGCAATGCTTTACCGGTTTGCGCAAGTAAGCTATCAACCAGCGCATAGCTTTCTGGATGCACACCAGTCGCATCAAGTGGATTGCTACCGTCGTGTATGCGTAAGAAGCCTGCTGCCTGCTCAAATGTCTTAGCACCTAAGCGCGGAACGTTTTTGAGCGCCTCACGGCTATCAAACGCACCGTGCTCTTTACGATAAGTGACGATTTGCTGGGCGACGTTTTTATTCAAACCAGCAATGTGTGCCAATATAGCTGGGCTGGCTGTATTTACATCCACACCCACGGCATTCACGCTGTCTTGGGTTACTTTATCCAGACTGTCTGCAAGCTGGTTTTGATTGACGTCATGCTGATATTGACCAACGCCAATTGCTTTTGGATCAACTTTAACAAGCTCTGATAATGGATCTTGCAAGCGACGCGCGATAGAAACCGCACCGCGTACAGAGACATCTAAATTGGCAAGCTCATCACTGGCAAGCTCACTCGCCGAATAAACAGAGGCGCCAGATTCATTGACGATGACGGCTTTGGCTTTTAGCTCAGAATTGGCCGCCAAAATTTCTTTAATCATCGCATCTGTTTCGCGGCTCGCCGTACCGTTACCGATAGCTACTAAATCAACGTTGTAAGTGCTTAACAGCTCATCGATGACTTTTTTAGCTGCATCCATTTTATTATCAGGGGCAAACGGATACACGGTAGCGACAACTGGCTTGTCTTCGTTATCCAACATGACATGACCTTGGGCATCAACGATGGACATTTTTACGCCATGACGAATACCAGGATCAACGCCTAAGATAACCTTACGACCAGCAGGTGCTGACATCAATAGGTGCTGTAAATTATTGGCAAACACATCAATCGCATCTGCTTCAGCGGTCAAACGTTTTTCAGTCAATAAACGATGCTCGATATGCGGACGCCATTTTTCTTTCCACAAGCTACTCGCCGCTTCTGCTAAAAACTCACGACGGGCAGCAGGTGCCTTGGCATCGATATCAAAATGAGCAATAATCTTTTCGATAAAAGGAGTATCTTCGCCTTCAATTTTGAGACCCAAAACGTTTTCTTGGCGACCACGTAGCATCGCTAATAGGCGATGATTCGGTAGACGAGCAAGGCTTTCACTGTGCTCAAAATAGTCTTTAAACTTCTCGCCGACTTCTCGCTTATCATCACTGGCAACTGCCGAGACGATGCTGGCCGTTTTGGCAAAACCACTGCGTAAGTTATCCAGCAGATCTAATGCCTGCGTCCATTCATCAACGATGATGGCTTGTACGCCAGCCAACTGCTTGTCGATATCGCTAAAGTCGACCTCAATCTCATTACCGCTATCGTCAGAGATACTAGATGGCGCTTGATAGTCAGCCAGTGCCTCTGTTGGGGTAATCTCTTGTATTAAGACTGCTTGAGCAGCCACATCGAGACCGGCAGCGCGTGCTTTGGCCGCTGGTGAACGGCGACGCGGACGATAAGGCAAGTAGATGTCTTCAAGCTCAAGTTTAGACGTCGCGTTATCAATACGCGTCTGTAGCTCGTCGGTCAAATTGCCTTGCGTACTAAGCAGCTCAGTAATTTTAAGGCGACGCGTTGCCATGTCGCGCTCATAATTGAGCGACTTCTCTAAAGCTCGCAGCTGCGCATCGTCAAGATTCTGCGTTTTTTCTTTACGGTAACGCGCGATAAATGGAACGGTCGCGCCTTCATCATAAAGTTTGACAAACGCATTGACTTGAGCAGTCTTAATGCCAAGCGCGCGAGCAAGCTTGTCGTGAATATTCGCGTGTGTGGTTGCATCCAAAACCTGTGCATTTGTCGAGGTTTGAGATGGCGTTAAGGTATCAGTGCTACTCATAGACGTATCAATCGTTGATAAATGGTGTTTGGCATTATAGCAAAAGCTGCATGAATAAAAATCCTTTTTATCTTTTCCTTATTTATCTGTGATTTTATAGCTTAATTCGGTTGCTATCCTAAGTTCTGTAGCCTTGTTAAACAAACGCATACAGCATTTATGCCTACAGGTGATGCAATTGGCGGTGCAATCTTATACACTAAAGTACCAATAGCGCAAATATTGATACGCACTGACGAATTGAACAAAAGTTTTTTATTTATATGCAATTTCTATAATAAATGGCTCAACCATAAAATAACGACAGTGTTTTTGCTGATAATTTCTACTAATAATAATTTTTATAAGAGGATGCCTGTATGCCTGATAATAACAGCCCCGATACTTTGACTCAGCGTATCTTAGTGGTCGATGATGATGCCCGTCTGCGTTCTTTATTACAACGCTTCCTAGAAGATGATGGCTTCGTCGTTCGTACTGCCCATGATGGCAGTCAAATGGACAAGTTGATGCAACGTGAGCTTTTTTCTTTGGTGGTATTGGACTTGATGCTACCGGGTGAAGATGGCATTAGTATTTGTAAGCGTCTGCGTGAAGACAATGGCGATATTCCAATCATCATGCTAACTGCAAAAGGCGGTGATGCTGATCGTATCGCTGGTCTTGAAGCGGGTGCAGATGATTATCTACCTAAGCCCTTTAACCCAAAAGAGCTGCTTGCTCGTATCAAAGCGGTACTGCGTCGTCAAAATCGCGAGCTGCCGGGTGCGCCAAGTCATCAGCTTGAAGTGGTTGAGTTTGGACCTTGGACACTTGATTTATCGACTCGTACGCTCAAACGTGATGGCAATGTCGTTACCTTAACGACTGGTGAATTTTCAGTACTAAAAGCTTTGGTTCAGCATCCCCGTGAGCCGTTAACTCGCGATAAGCTGATGAATCTAGCCCGTGGTCGTGAATGGGGTGCGATGGAGCGTTCTATCGATGTACAAGTCTCACGTCTGCGCCGCCTCATTGAGGACAATCCTTCGCAAGCCCGCTATATTCAAACCGTTTGGGGCGTAGGCTACGTGTTCGTTCCTGACGAAGCCGAAGTTGAAACGGCAAAAAGTGAATAGTATTTACTTTATAATTGCTGCTTTATAACCACTTACGACGATGGTTTAGACAACAATGGCTTTGACCACATCTACTATGATTCAAAACATACCCTGCACTTTGGTGACAGGGTTTTTGGGCGCGGGTAAAACCACCGTCATCAACCAGCTACTCTCTAGCAAGCCTACCGATGAGCGCTGGGCGCTATTGATTAACGAGTTTGGGCGTATTGGCATTGATGGTGCGCTGCTAGCAAGTGCGCAAGACGACAATGCTGATGCAGGTAACATTGCCATTCGTGAAGTTAGTGGTGGCTGTATTTGTTGTACCAGTCAACTACCCCTACAAATTGCGATTACTCGCCTGCTTAGTGACCATCATCCGCAGCGTCTTATTATCGAACCTACTGGATTGGCACATCCGCGCGAGTTGATACAACAGCTGAGCGCGCCACATTGGCAGACAGCGCTCAATATGCAAGCAGTGATTACAGTGCTAAGCGGCGTGCAATGGCAACAACAAAAGTATCGCTCGCACGATGGTTTTCAAGCGCATGTCCGTGATGCTGATGTCTTAGTGGTCAATCGCTATACGCAACTGGATGCAGATGAACTCAAGGCTTTACAAGAGTGGATAGCAATGCTCAATGCTGAGGTGGCTGTCATTTGGACAGAGTCTCTCTCTCGAACCGAAGATAATAGCTCAAATAATACAACTACTTTGAATACCCCCTCGTCAACGCTGATAGCACAGCTGACCAAACCAAGCCATACCATCTCTCAGCAACGTGCTACCGATAAAACCAAGCCTAATCATATTCGTACTTCTTTAAAGCCACTTACTAGACAGCCATTTACTAGCTTGATGTCCAACCGAGCTACAAAGAACGACCAAAGTCTTGGAGACATAGAGGCAGATACCGATCTACCCTACCGCTATCATGAACAACAACAAGATGTGCTGCTAGGTGGCTGGTGCTTGCCTGCACATTATGTGTTTAATGCTGATGGTCTACAAGAATGGTTGTTAAGACTGCCTAACTGGCAACGTATTAAAGGCTTGGTTAACACCTCTGATGGTTGGTTAAAGATTAACTTTACGCCTGACAGTTTGACTATCACCACGGCGAGCGCCCAAATTGATAGCCGACTAGAGGTGATTTTGCAGTCAGTTATAGATAACGGTGTAGTGTCTAATAAAGCAGAAGTAGAGAATACACCACCATTATTATCTTCACTAGATTGGCAGGCTTGCGACAATGAGCTGATGGCACTGGTGATTGAAGACACGCCCTAGTTACCTATAAAAAGACTCCCTTTTAAAAAATACTACGCTCAAAAAAAAGACCAACACTACTAAGTAAAATAGTAGTGTTGGTTTTTTCTCTTGATTAACTTGTACTAATTAACGCAATTGGCTGTCTTTACTGCCGCGACGATTAAACAGTTCAGCCGCTCTCGCCTCTTGCTCAAGCTCGGTTTGACAACCGACGCAGTGCTGCACACCCGGCACGGCGATACGGCGCGCTTCTGGAATCGGGTTGCCACACTCATCACAAAATTCTGCACTCTTACCCGTTGGTTGCGCACGCCTCGCGCGCTCAAGTGCATCATTGACCGTCGCATCCATTTGTTCGTGCTCGGCACCATCTTTTGACCAGCCACCTGCCATAATCTTATCCTTTTTGTCTATTATTATTAATATCTTATAAGATAAAAGTCTTTAAGAACAGATAGATGGGGCTTTCTAATCCTAATTACAACCCGCCAGCGACTGTAAAAAACATATATAACGCTATGGTTTTTACAGTCATCTTTCTCTGCTAATCTTTTGGTTGTAAATCTACCACTTGTCCGCGTATTCCAATACTGGCGTCACTCATCAAACAAACATAGCCCGCCATAATGTCGTCAGGTGTCTTAAGAGACATTGGGTTTTCACCCGGATAAGCGTGAGCGCGCATATTGGTACGAGTGCCACCAGGATTGATACAGTTAAAACGCAGATTCGTCGTATTCTGCGTCTCTTGAGTAAAGATATCACTCATTCCCTCTACAGCTTGCTTGGAGAGCGCATAAGCACCCCAAAATGCGCGAGGATGCGTACCGACCGTGCTAGAAGTAAAGACAATGGAACCATGATTCGCATCTTTTAGCAGCGGTAACAACGCTTGGGTGAGCATAAAAGTCGCCGTAAAATTGACCTTCATTACTTGATCAAAAGTATCAATGTCATACATCTCAAGCGGCGTCAATTGTCCGAGCATACCAGCGTTGTGTAATATACCATCAAGCTGACCCACTTCTTTGTCGATAAGCCTTTCTAACTTCTGCATGTCTGCATAGGTTGCACCTTCTAAATTCATCGGTAGCATGGCTGGCTGCTTGCCACCCAAGCTCTCAATTTCATCATAGACATATTCAAGCTTGCTACTCGTGCGACCCAATAGTAGAACCGTGGCACCATAACGGGCGTAGGTTAATGCAGCGACGCGTCCAATGCCATCGCCTGCACCCGTTACCAAGATAGTCTTACCGTCTAAGCAATCAACAGGTGGCACAAACTGACGAATATTGTCGTGCGTTAAAGGTTGCATAGAATTTCCCGTGGCTACTTGATTGCTCTGTTCGGTCGCCGACTGCTTAACATTGTCGCTCATGATATGACTCACTGCTTGTTATTTATAATCAAAGGTATTTAATTTCAAAAGCATTTATTTTTAGAAGGACTTACTTAAAGGCAACTATTGCAGATGACATATTCATGAGTCATTTACTTATAGTTGATGTTCCTATCACGGCTCTACTGATGATTGGTTTGTTTATAGATATTCAAATTTACCTGAAGTAAGCAATAGCTTCTTCAACTGCTCAGGGGTGTCAGTAATATAGTCTGCGCCCCACTTCTTTAGGCTTTTTTGATCTTCAAGTGGAATATAGCCATAAGCGGCCAAAATCGTCGACATGCCAGCGGCATTGCCAGCGTCAATATCACGTATGTGATCGCCGACATAGAGGACACAGCCAGCAGCGCCGCGCGGTATACCGAGTTTCTCTAATGCCATATACATCGGCTCTGGATCAGGCTTGGAACGTGAGACATCCTCAGGACAAACTAAGGCCGCACAGCGTTCATCTAACTGCATTTTTTGTAACAGTAGCTCTGCTAGATAGCGCGGCTTATTGGTGACAATACCCCAAGGTACGCCTTTTTTCTCAAGTGTGGTCAGCACTTCTTCTAACTCGCTAAATACACAGCTATCAATACAAATATCTGCGGCATAATCATCCAAAAACTGCTGACGAAAACCAAGTAAATCATCTTCGCTGACGCTGTCTTGCCCATTTTGATGCAGCATAAGCTTGACCATGGCTGACGCACCAGCAGAAACTTGTTCTCGAATAAGCGCTTCAGGCGGGGCTTGCCAATCGTTTTCGCGGCTCATTTTACCGATAATCCGTACGAAGTCAGCGGCAGTATCGATTAGCGTCCCATCAAGGTCAAATAAAACGGCTTTGACGAATTGGCTCATAAGGCATACTCTTTTAATTAGTGAGGTGTTTGGTGCGTTAATGATGGGACGATAAGCAATGACTTAAGCTATCAAGCCTTTGGCTTTTGTACGGCTATCATATAATTGACATCGACGTTTTGTGCCAGCCAGTAACGCTTGGTTATTGGGTTGTAATGTAGGCCAATGATATCTTGGCGTGTAAACCCAGCCGTAACCGCCATTTTGTCCAGCTCAGCAGGCATGATAAATTTGGCATAATCATGGGTGCCACGATCAAGCAAGCGCAATACATACTCGGCGCCAACGATAGCAAACAGATACGATTTGGGATTACGGTTGATCGTCGATAACACACACACACCGCCAGGCGCTAACAGCTCAAAACAAGCCTGCACAATCGAGCTTGGATCAGGCACATGCTCAAGCATTTCCATGCATGTCACCACATCGAACTGACCCGCATGGGTTTTTGCTAGCTGTTCTACTGGGATATGCTGATAACGCAATGTCTTTTCTAAATTGCTTTGCTCGGCATGAAGCGTGGCCGCTTTTAGGTTTTCAGTCCCTAAGTCTATACCGGTCACATCAGCACCGCGACGTGCCATCGACTCAGACAATATACCGCCGCCACAACCAACATCAAGCACTCTTTTGCCACTCAGACCCATCTCAGCAGTCTTATTAGCGTTTGTACTATCATCGCTGTTTTGATAGCCGCGCTTAATATTTTCTTCTATCCAGTTCAAGCGAAGTGGATTGATTTCATGCAAAGTTGCAAACGCGCCAGTATTACTCCACCATTCGCTCGCCAGTTTATTGAATTTGTCGACTTCGCTAGGATCCACATTTATCGTGGCAGGCGTTGTACTATCAGCCACAGTATCATCTGTAACCGTATTATTAGTATCAGCATCATCGAAACGGCTGGTCGCTTGATCATTTACAGAAGGCGAAGATAAAGCTGCGCTCATAGCATTTTCCTTTAGAGTTATTATCGTATACAGTGCACGATTATATACTTAATATTAGCATGCGAGCGGCGGTTTTGTCGTGAGTACATCGTCACGGATTGTGAATAAGGTTAGCAAATACTTGAACATCATCATCACCGTGTGCTGTTTACTTTATAGCAACTATTGCGTCAATGGCAGTTTCTATCTTTACCTGATTAAAAGTTTCAGTTTTGAAACTCAAATAGTGATAAGTAAGATACCTTAAATAATAGCTCACAGGTTTACAACCGTTAGTTAAGAATCGGGTTCACAACCACACCTATTTTACGTTATTATAGTCGGTACTCTACTGTAGGTTGATTATACTCGACACTTTGTCATTTATACCTTCAAACCCATAGAAACTCCTAAAAATCTCAGTCTCTACCTCTCAAGGAAAAAGTATGAAACGTGTCATTACATTGACTGGTCTGGCTTTCGCCATTGGAATCGCCAGTATGGGCGCACAAGCAGCCGATTATGTCGCCGGAAAAGATTATCGCGTGCTAGACAATCCAGAAAAAATCACCGGTGATGCTATTATTGTGCGTGAATTCTTTTGGTATGGTTGCCCGCATTGTAACGCGCTTAATCCACATATGGAAAAATGGGCAAAAAACAAAGACAAAGATGTGGCATTCTTCAAAACGCCAGCAGCGCTTAACCCTGTTTGGGAAGCCAGTGCCCGTGGTTTTTATTCTGCTCAACTCCTAGGCTATGAAAGCAAAACCCATGATGCGTTATTTGATGCCATTCATAAAGATGGCAAAAAGCTGTTTGACCAAGCTTCATTAAGCAAATGGTATGCATCTCAAGGTGTTGATCAAAAGAAATTCAACAGCCTTTATAACTCATTTGCCGTTGGTACAAAAATTGGTCGCTCACAAGCAGGCGCCAAGCGTTATCAGCTATCGGGCGTACCAGCTGTTGTGGTACAAGGCAAGTACGTGGTAACGGGTGAAGACGCCAAAGTAGTTAAGGTTGTCGATTACTTAGTTGACAAAGCACGTGCTGAGAAAAAATAAACACGGGCATGTCTATGACGTTAATTGTCTTTAATTAGACTGTATTAACGCCACTAAAAAAGCCAATCACTCATGATTGGCTTTTTTGTGTTCAGACTTCGATAAACTTTCTTTTTCGTCTATCTATTAGTATTTGTGCAGATAACCGTTGTAGCGCTATTAGTTGTTGTAGGACAACTATCCTTTTAAATCCGATAAAATTGTCACTTCGCGAATATAGCTGGCCAAATCTTCTTTAGACTCCATCATCAGCTCGTCATCGTGCGTGTGCTTGGCGTATTCGATCCAAAGCAATAACTGATACAGACTGTTGCGCTCTGAAATTTTATACTGTTTGACAAACTGCTTTAGTGTGCCTTCATCATTGATATTTAGACGTTCGGACCAGCTTTCTATTTTAGAGACTTGTTCTTTTGGGAAAAAGGCATCGAATAAGGCTTTTACCAATTCATGGCGATTTTCTTCGCTGATCAATTTGCCGACTCGCTTGGTCTGTCTAATACGCGCAGTGGCACTAGTGATATCCGCAAGAGCCATCAACTCTGCCATAAAATAATCACTGGCTGGCAGGTTTTTCAGCTGTTTTTTCGACAAGCTGGCAAGTGGTATCGATAACTGTTGTAAGCGCTCATGGGATTTTTTGAGTTCTGTGCGCGAGACGCGCATATCATGTTCTGACCAGTCAATCATAAAAGCGTTCCAAAATAATGAATAATAAAAGTACTAGGGCGTGTCCTCATTCTAAAAACGGCAATAAAAATAAGAAAAATTGCAGTCAAACAAGAAAAATAGCGCAGATAATATCGAGATACTAACCAACTATTTGACGCTGTTTGGCAAAATTTAGCCATTTTTAGCCCATCAATTAAATTGAGGACATATTCTAATGTTTACCAATAACTACCAACGGTTTTTTTCACGATGTTTCGCCAACACTTTTATAGTGCTTGGCATCGCATCGGCAAGACGACGTTGTAAACTATCAGTGATAAATACTGAGCGGTGCTTGCCACCAGTGCAGCCAACTGCCACTGTCACGGTATGACGGTTATTGTGTAAAAAGTCAGGCAGCCAACGGCTTAAAAACCTTTCGAGATCGTCGGTCATTTCAACCACTTCTGGATAATCTGCAAAAAATTCGCCGACCTCAGAGTCAAGACCAGTCAAGGCGCGCAGCTCAGATTTCCAGTGTGGGTTTGGCAAAATTCTAACATCAAATATAAAATCAGCATCAATTGGGCTGCCGTACTTAAAACCAAAAGACAGCAAATTAATGACAATTTGATTGTCAATACCGACATAGGCACGCAACGTGTCTTTGAGCTGATGGATATTAAGCATACTGGTATCAATTGTGATATCAGCATGGCTGGCAATGGGCTCTAACAGCTCGACTTCTTTTTTGATCGCGGCTGGTAGATTGAAAGCGATATGCCTAGCATTATCACTATCGACATCTTGTGACATCAACGGATGAACACGGCGCGTTGCATTAAAGCGTGCAACCAAGGTGCTTTCTTGCGCGGTCACATACACTACTTCAACAGCCTGCTTACCATAAGTCTGTTTTAGAATGTCATGGGTCGCAGCAAAATTAGACAAGTCAGCGCGCGGGGTACGAATATCGACACCAAGCGCGATGCGTTTGATACCACTATCGCTGACCAGCTTCTTAGCAGCGTCAGGCACCAATGACAACGGTAAATTATCGATAGAATAATAGCCTAAATCTTCTAGTATATTCAATACTGACGTTTTACCTGAGCCAGAACGCCCTGACACGACTAAAATACTCAGCCGCTCATCGTTCGTTACAGCCACCACTTCCTGTTCTGTTTGCTTACTGTTGTTTGCATCCATGATCCGTCATCCTAGTCCATTGCATCCAGCAAATTACTACGTCACAACGGCTAATGTACCGTCACTAATTGGTTGTCTAACAATCGTGCCCGCCCTAGCCAAGCAGCGACTAGAATCATTAAATGGCTACTTTTACCATTACCGTTTGCTTCACTACTATCACTAGTATCAATAGTCCCTAGCTGGTCAGTTTTTATTTCTAGATAGTCAATGTTGAAGCCAGCATCGCTAATACGCTGATGCGTTTCTGCTAGTAATGCGTCAAACCCTTGCCTGCCCTGCTTATTACTCGTTAACTGCTGTGCTAGTTTCTGTGCTAGGCGTTGCAGCTCCATATGAAGTACGGGAGCTGTTTTGCGTTCAGCGGCGCTCAAGTATTGATTGCGTGAAGACAGCGCCAAGCCGTCGACAGCGCGAACAATAGGTGCACCCACAATCTCAATGGGATAGCTCAAATCACGTACTAATTGTTTGATAATCGCTAATTGCTGATAGTCTTTTTGTCCAAATACCGCCACATCAGGCTGCACGATATTGAATAATTTAGAGACGACGATACCAACACCATCAAAGTGACCAAGACGTGATTGACCACATAGTTGATTGGTAATGGCACCAGCAAGAACTGAGGTCGATGGTGGCAATACCGGATACATCTCATCGACATTGGGTGCAAAAACATAATCTGCACCAACCGTTGCTAGCTTAGCGACATCTTCATCCAAGGTGCGTGGATAACTATCGAAATCCTCTCCTTCCCCAAACTGGGTAGGATTGACAAAGATACTCACCACCACAATATCGGCATGCTGCTTAGCAATGCTTACCAGCTCCAGATGACCTTCATGCAAATTGCCCATCGTTGGTACTAAAGCAATACGCTGAGCGTTATCTGGTTTATCATTTCTTTGACCACGATAAGGCTGTAGAGCGGCGCGCAACTCTGAAATCTGCTGATAAATGATTGGCATCGTTAAATATTCTTCTACTGATAATCGTAAAAACCAAAAGACTCGTTAAGACTGGCTAAAAAAATTAGCTAAATTGGTGCTGCTCGGTTGGAAAACTGCCGTCGCGCACTGACTGCTGATAAAGGGCAAAGGCGCCTTCGATACTGTGCGTACTATTGCGCTCATCGGTCAAAAAGTCATGAACGAAGCGCGGTACTCGGCCATGAGCCATGCCCAGCATGTCATGCATGACCAACACTTGGCCATCCGTATCTGCGCCAGCGCCAATGCCAATCACTGGTACTGTAACCGCTTCCGTAACCGCTTTTGCAAGCTCAGCAGGTACGCATTCTAATACTAAAAGTGCGGCACCTGCGGCAACCACTGCTTTGGCATCAGCAAGCAACTTATCAGCTGCTGCGTCACCGCGACCTTGGATTTTATAACCACCAAATACATTGACTGATTGCGGGGTCAAGCCAAGATGGACACAAGTGGGCGTACCTGCTTGCGCCAATGTAGTCACCAGTTCACAAAGCTCACTGCCGCCTTCGATTTTAATCACATGCGCGCCAGCTTGCATCAATCGACGGCTGTTAGCGACCGCTTCTGGCAAGGTCACATAACTCATAAACGGCAAGTCAGCCAGTATCAGTGCGTATTTATTACTACGGGCAATATTGGCCGTATGATAAGCCATATCATCAACGGTCACGGGCAAGGTGGAATCATGGCCTTGTACCACCATACCCAAACTATCACCGATCAAAATGGTATCAATCTGTGCCTTGTCCATCATGCGTGCAAACATCGAGTCATAGCACGTTAAGCAAGTAAACTTGGTGCCATCTTTTTTGAATTTATTTAAAGTAGATAACGTCGTCATATGACCCTCGATTAATCTTCAATGCCTTTAGTTATAAATACCTTCTATTATCGCGCCTATGATCCAAAATTTATCAGTCGCTTGATAATAATTTTAACCCTGTCCAATCTTTACTAGATGGATAATCATCTATCGATATACTATCAATGATGAGCGCTGAGGCTAACTCTCGCAGCGGTAACAAGACAAAATTACGCTCAAGCAGTCCAGCATGCGGTATGGTTAGCTGCGGCTCGGTAATTCGCGTGTCACCATATAACAAAATATCGACGTCCAGACTACGCTCACCCCAACGTCGTAAGCGCGCCCGCTTAGCCTGCTCTTCTAGCTTCTGACAAAATGCGAGCAACTCAAAGGGGGGCAATATCGTCTTAAAACCAGCCACTGCATTAACGAAGTCAGGCTGATCTTGTGGCCCCATAGGCGCTGACGCATAAAATGAGGAAGCTCTAACCTCGCGTATCTGCTTATGCTCTCGCAACCCTTGCAATGCCTGCTGCAAATGCTCTGTAGGTGAACCCAATTCATTGGTTAGATTGCTACCCAAGCCCACATAGCAGGTTACCCAATTAACATTATCCACATCGTCAACAATACTAGACATTATCGGTACTGGGCTGGCGACGGCGACGTTTCGATGGTACAGGGCCTTTATTGTCGCCCATTTTATTGTCGCCCATTTGATTGTCGCTCACTTGACCGGCCAACGATTTGCTATCAGCATTTTGACTGTTCTTAGTAGACCTAGCCTCTGCTGCTTTGGCTGGTTTTTTAGCTTTTGCAGATACAGTCGCTTTATTAGCTTCTGTCTTATTCCCTGCCGTCTTAGTTGCTGCAGGTTCTACTGTTTTTTTAGCTTTACCAGTAGATTGAGCTGCTGGCTTAGGTGCTTTTTTGGTGTACTTCGCTTCAGTTTTATCGGCGTTATTAGCAGCTACTTGCTTCTCGGTGCTGTCGGCAAGATTAGTATTGTCTACACTTGGCTGACGGCGACGGCGCTTATGTGGTATCGGCTCATTGTTCATAGTGACGAGCGCAGGCGTTCTTGCTACCGAACGGGTAGGATAGGCATTAGCAGCAGGTGACGTAACCTCTGGCTGTTTATCCTTATTTGATCGATCAGCCTTGCTATCAGCTTTTGCATTCTGATTGTGTCCATCTTTATCAGCTGATGCGTTCTTAATAGCTGACTTTTTCTGCACAGGCTCTGGACGATGCTTAGGTTTATCAGCAGGTGATAGCTGCTTTTGTAATGGCGGCACGACGTTTGCGTGCTCGATGACAAACAATGGCGCAGGTTTAGAGTGATGGCGTTTATTTGCAGTTTGACTGCTGGTATTAGCAAGAGACAACTGCTGTAGCTGAGCAAGCTCATTACTGTCTTGTTTTACCTGCTGCGAGTCATGATTTTTATCTTTACTACCACTAAACTGCTTGGTAGGAGTAGATTGGCTGGCAGCGCGGCGACGGCGTGAGGGGATATTTGACGAATCATTTACCACGGCTTTTTCATGACCATTTTTCTCAGTACTGTGATTTTCAGTGCTGCCATTGGCTTTGCTACGCTTAGTGTTGTTTTGATTAGACATCGATTCATCCACTATATTTGACTCTGGCTTTTGGCGATTACGTCCGCGCCCTCGCTGCCCTTTCTTATAGGCACCGCGACGAATATTTTCATCGAAATCATCAATCGCTTGCTCTTGCTCTTGTTCAGGCAAGGTTTGATACGTCTGCCACCAGTCGCCCATATCGTTGGTCGATTCGGATAGCGGATGCTCAGCATCACCGCACTGTTCGCGCAATAGTAAAAAGTCAAAGCCCGCACGGAAGCGTGGGTGCTCAGAGAGCTGGACGATTTGTTTACTACGCGGAGCCGCTAGTTTTGGCTGCAATATCCAAATATCACGGATAAACTGCTCTGCAAATTTAGGAATAGCGGTCTTGATGCGTTGACGATCGATGACTTTGCCAGCTGCATGCATCTGCGCTTCAGCAAATGGCATATTGCGCTTTTTGGCTTTTTCTAACTGATGCAGGTAATTTTCCCATAGTATGGCTGCGTAGAAAAATGCTGGGTTGATACTTTTGCCTGCCGCGATACGTTTATCCGTATTGATAGCCACTTGTTTTACTAAAGGACTGGGCTCAGATGGTGGATAAATAATTAAGCTATCAATCGCACCCGATTCAAACAATAACGGCAACAATGGCACCAGATAGCCACCCGTAAACATTTTCTGCGTTTCATCATAGAGACGATGCGGTGATATTTGCTCAAGCAGCGCCCAATTACCATCATGAAATTGCTCAGACAATGCGTCATCAAACTCAAAACCGAGCTTGGCTTTAAAACGTAAAGCCCGTAATAAGCGTACTGGATCTTCTTCAATACGAACCGGCGCATGACCTAAGAGACGAATGATTTTATTATCAATGTCTTCAAGCGCACCGCAAAAATCATGAACCACACCTTTAAGTGGCTGATAATAAAGCGCATTGATAGAAAAATCGCGACGAGAGAAATCTTGCTGGATATCGCCCCAGACGTTATCACGCAGGATCATACCATCTTGATTGGTGGTGCCACTGCTGGTGGGCGGGCCACGGAAGGTAGCGACCTCAATCAGCTCACGGCCTGAATACACGTGCGCCAACTGAAAGCGGCGACCGATAATACGGCAGCGCTTGCCAAAGACGTCTTTAATCTCATGCGGCTTGGCGTCAGTGACAGCATCAAAGTCTTTGGGGCGCAGACCCAATAAGGTATCGCGCACGCCGCCACCGACGATATAGGCGTCAAACCCAGCTCGGGTCAAGGTGGCAATTACTTCAGTAATGGAATTGGGTAATTCAGATTTATTCAGTTCTAACTGCTTGGCGGCACGCTCGGCCATGCATCTACTCCTCGCCGGTATTCTTTAACCACCCCTGACGAACACAGCGTTTATCAGGCGGATGTACTCACTAGTTTAACAAATTTTGCGCGCGCTGGGTGCGTTATGACATGTACTTACGTGCTATTTTGTCAATATTAGGGTTAATTAATGCAAAACATGGCCATTAATCCTGCACACTTAAACGTCTTCGATTTTTCTCAACCGTTTTTGCACCAATACCTTTGACCTTTACCAACTCATCCACTGTCTTAAAACTACCGAACATTTCACGATATAAAATAATCGCTTGGGCTTTGCTACTGCCAATACCATTTAGTGAAACCAGCTCGCCTTCGCTGGCACGATTGATATTCACGGTATATTGCTCACGCGCTTGAGTGTTGGCATTTTCTTGCGATAAGAGATATTCATAAGCACTTTGAGAATTATCAAAACAGGGCGCAGCATTAGCATTGTTAAGCATCAGAATAGCCAAAACATAACCTAAAATAGCAGTCTTGACTAAACTGGTAAACGAGACTTTAAGATAAGCGTTCATGACGATCGTTCATATTGTTTCGCCGCTTCCCACAATGCATCCATTTCTGTTATGTCGCTGTCTTCTAAACGCTTGCCAGCTGCTGCCAGTTGCGCTTCAATATAGCCAAAACGTGACTTAAATTTGTGCACACACGTCAGCGTTGCTGCTTCTGCATCAAGGTTCAATTTACGGGCGACATTGACTAAGGCAAACATACAATCGCCCAGCTCCTTTTCAACCTCTCTGATATTTGTTTTGACCTCAGTTTTAGATTTATCCGTCAGCTCATTTTTTAGCTCGGCAATCTCTTCATCCAGCTTATCAAATGCACCGCTAACGCCTTCCCAGTCAAACCCTAGCTTTGAAGCTTGCTTTTGTACATCTTGTGCCTGCATGAGCGCACTACCCGCTTTGGTGTTATCCAACCGTCGCTTTGGTTTACCTCGTGCCTCGCGCGCTTGCTGCTCTTCCATTTTAATCTCATCCCAACGTACCTTTACCGCTGCGTCATCTTCAAGGGTTTCAGCCTCAAATACATGCGGATGACGACGAATGAGCTTTTCTTGTAAAGTGGTGATAACATCGCTCATATCAAAGCGATCTTGCTCGGCATACATCTGACAATGGAAAACAACTTGCAGCAGCACATCACCAAGCTCGCCTTTGATATCCTCATCATCATCGCTTTGTACCGCTTCGCCTAGCTCGTAAGCTTCTTCGATCGCATAAGGAATGAGGCTGTGATTGGTTTGCTTTTTGTCCCACGGACAGTCAACACGTAGCCGTGCCATCAAAGCCAATAAATCGTCTAATTCACCACTGGCAGTTGGCGTTCCTTGTACTGGTGCAGGCGCTGCTATTTTGTTGTCTTGATTGCTCATGAGGGATACTCTTACACTTTCGTTTGTTATTAGATATAGTCAGTTCAATATAAAAAAGAGACAGCATGACTGGTATAAATTTTTCGTAGCCTCTGTCTGCGTAGACACAGCAAGCAAGAAAAGTTTGTGCCAGTCACGCATCATGTCGTGTACCCATTTTATTTAGTATCGACTATAGAATATAGTTAAGTTCATAACGATTTTCTCGTTAGTGTAGCATTGAACGCTTATTAGCTTATAATTGTGTTGTCCATCTCATTATTTTATCACTGCTTTAGCATAAGGAATTTTATCATTATGTCTACGTCTGCGACCACTAGCTACCAGCCAGCGACTGAATTCAACCCTATAATTATTGATTCATTCAAAGCTTACGATATTCGCGGCGAGCTGGGGGTTAATCTAAATGAAGACATCGCTTATCGTATTGGTCGTGCCTTTGCACAGATTTTATTTCAGCGTTATAGTGCGGCGGTTGAGGCTCATGACAACGATATGGCAACTCTAAAACCTACCATCGTTATTGGTAGTGACATTCGCCATTCAAGCGAGCAATTAAAACAAGCGACCCTCAAAGGTATTGTAGATGCTGGTGTCGACGTGATTGACTTGGGCATGAGCGGTACAGAAGAAGTGTATTTTGCCACCAGTCATTATCAGGCGTTGGGTGGCATCGAAGTCACCGCCAGTCATAACCCTATTAATTATAATGGCTTAAAATTGGTTAAGGAACACTCAAAGCCGATCAGTGCTGATGATGGTTTGGCAGAGATTCAAGCATTGGCAGAGTCTGGGCAATTTACTACTAAAAACCGATCAGGAACGTTGCAGTTATTAATTGATAAAAGCGCCTATATCGATCATGTCATGACTTTTATTGATACCGATAAGCTCAAACCTCTTAAATTAGTGATTAACTCAGGCAATGGCAGTGCGGGACCCGTGGTTGATTTATTGATTGAAAAGCTTGCACAAGCTGGCGCGCCAATTGAAATAATCAAACTACACCATACACCGGATGGCAGCTTCCCTAATGGCATCCCCAATCCTATGATTGAAGCCAATAGAGTGGCAACCCAACACGCGGTTTTGGAAAACAATGCCGACCTTGGTATTGCCTTTGATGGCGATTTTGACCGCTGTTTTCTGTTCGATGAACATGGTGAATTTATCGATGGTAGCTATGTGGTAGGCATGCTTGCCCAAGCGTTTTTGAACAAATATCCAAATGAGTCAATCGTCTACGATCCACGTGTCATTTACAATACTGAAGCAGTGATTAAGGAACATGACGGTAAGGCTGTCATCAGTAAATCTGGACATTCATTTATTAAGCAAGTCATGCGTGATTCTGGCGCTGTTTATGGCGGCGAGATGTCTGCCCATCACTACTTTCGCGACTTTTTCTATTGCGACAGCGGTATGATTCCTTGGTTATTAACGATTGAGCTATTATCTATCACCGGTAAGACGCTATCAGAATTGGTCAGCGGCTATATTCAAGCTTATCCTAGCTCGGGCGAGCTTAATTTTCGTCTCACAACAAATGATGCGCCAATGATTATTAGCGCTATTGAGGAAAAATTTAGCAGCGAAAATCCGACCAAATCAATGCTTGATGGCTTGAGCCTTAACTTTGGCGAGTGGCGCTTTAATCTGCGTGCCTCCAATACCGAACCGCTTATCAGATTAAACATCGAAAGTCGTGGTGATAAAGAACTGCTGGCTATTAAAACTCAAGAAGTTCAACAGTGGCTAGCGGCGCAAGGTGCTGTACCAGCGTAAATTAATACGATTTAATACGCCCTACTTAAAATCAAAAAAAGCTCGCTAATAATAATCAGCGAGCTTTTTTAGCAATAGACAAACTTGAATAGAACTATTTAGACCGACCAATACCCAAATAGTCGCCTACCAAACTATCGATCTGCAATCGTGTCAGTACATTTTGCGCATCAAATACTGGCATCGCCTGTTGATTAAGCTTGGCAATATCTAGTGGATCTTGTGGCGACCAACTAACGATAAAAACAGCCTGTGCGGCATTTAGCTGCTGATAAGGAGTATTAATCAATTGCAGTAATGGTTGCTGCTGATAAAGCACGGCAAGTTCATCTTGTGCTTTATCGCTATACACCAAAGTACGAATATTATAAGACCACAGCAATGCTAGTAATGGGTGTATGGCTGAGCCTGCAGTACGTCCAGAGCCTGATTTATAACTACCGCCCCAAATCATCACCGTTTTATTATCAATAAAGCCATCAAAATATTGCCAGAATTTACGGAATATCAGCTCTTTTTGGTCTTCATTGATGTGCATGACTGACTGCAACAGCGGCATATCTAAACTTTGACTCACGCTCGACTGCTGTAATTTAGCCAGCTCGGTCGGTAATGTATTGCCTCCAAAGCCCCAGCCTGCTTGCAGGTAGCTGCTGCCGACACGCTCATCTAGCCCCATAATACGACTGACTTGCTTGATATCAACCTGCTGACTGTCAGCCAAGCGTGACATCTCATTCATAAAACTCACTCGCGTCGCCAGCATAGCCATAATACTGCTACGGGCAAACTCTATCGTTGCGATATCAGCATGATGAGCGGCACGCGCATGCTGCATCAACGGCTTCAATACCTCTAGATGCTGGCTACTGTTGGCTGTTTTTTCACCGAGTAACCACAATGCAGGGTTCAACATCGAGCTATAAGCATCACCGTCTTGCAAGAATACAAACGGCACATAATATACCCACGCGCGCTGCAAATTCTGAGCGAGTACTGAGACAATGCTTAGTTTCTCAATGCCACTCATAATCACAGGTAGCGCCTGTTGATGACTGTGGTTGAATGCGGTAATCCAGCTGTCTTCTGCCCATACTGGCTTGATACTGTCTAAAAACAACCAATAAAGTGCCACAATGCTCTGAGTATCCGCTTCGTCATGACCTACTGATTCATAGCCTTTTATTAATGTATCAGCACTATCTGGCAACGCTTTACTTAGAATAATTTGCTGCTGCTCATACATTTGCCACAGCGCTTGCAAGTGATGCTCAAAGCTATATTGCTGCAACTGCTGCTCTAGCATTTCTGAGTCTGCATATAAATGAACAGTCTGACCCAAGCTTGCCAGCACCACGGCACTGGTAATGGCCTCAATACTATGACCAACGAGCACACAGACGGATGGTTTTTTACATTTATGACTCAGTTCATCTGACATAGAACGACCTTTCGATATGTTTATATTAATATCAGCATACGAGTAACGTTAAGACCAACGCTTGATATGCTTTAACAGTTGATCAGTAGAGGTATCAAATTGACCGCTTACCTCTTGCTGCATGGCTTGATGTACAGATTCTGCCATCTGCTTGCCCATCTCAACGCCCCATTGATCAAACGGGTTAATATCCCAGATACTGGCCATCACATAGACCTTGTGTTCATAAAGCGCAACCAGCGCGCCTAAACTATGCGGTGTTAGCTCGTCGATAAGTAGCGTGGTTGAAGGCTGATTGCCACGATAGTATTTATATTTATCGGCATTGGTGGCAGTTTCAGAAACCTCTTCGCTATTACTAGAAGCATCTGTCACAGCGGCATTGCCAAACGCCAGCACCCGACTTTGTGCCAAACAGTTAGCCAAAGACAGCTCATGCTGCTGTTGTAATGGCGCGTTTTTCATCTGACCACTATAACGACGCACACAAGCAATAAAGTCACAAGACACCTGCTGTGTGCCTTGATGTAGCAACTGATAAAACGCATGCTGAGCATTGGAGCCAATTTCACCCCATAGAATCGGGCAAGTATCATAGTCAATATGATCGCCATGTTGGGTGACCGACTTACCGTTACTTTCCATCTCCAGCTGAGTTAAGTAGCTTGGCAAATAGCTGAGACGACCATCATACGGCAATACCGTATGGGCATTCACCTGTAAAAAAGTACTATTCCAAACAGCAAGCAGCCCTAATAGTACTGGCAGGTTCTCTGAAAAATCAGCTTGCGCAAAGTGCTCATCCATACTATGCGCACCAGCCAACAACGCTTTAAACCCTGCCATACCGATACGAATGGCAATAGCAAGACCAATCGCTGACCATAAAGAAAAGCGACCGCCGACCCATTCCCAAAGCTGTAGCTGATGTTCTGGATGAATACCCCACGCACTCATTTTTTCACTATTGGCCGATATGCCAATAAAGTGGCGACGTAACACACTGTCTTCCGTACCTGCACGCAGCTTGGCAGTGGCAAGTAGCCAAGATAATGCCGTCTTAGCATTGGATAAAGTATCAACGGTACCAAAGGATTTGGATGAGATAATAAATAAGGTTGTCTCAGGATTTAGATGTTTGAGCAAGTTATCAAGCTGGGTGCCATCCATGTTGGAGACGAAATGTACCTCAATCTCGGTATCTGCCCACTCATCCAGCGCGGTAGTCGCCATCAGAGGTCCAAGATCAGAGCCACCGACGCCAATATTAACGACATCCGTGATGGCTTGACCCGAAAATCCACGCCATGTACCGTTGCGGACACGTTCAGATAAGCGCGCTACTTGTGAAAGACTATGATGGACGTCAGCAACGACATTTTGGTCACCAATTTTCAGCTCTGCCGTCTCGGGCAAACGTAGCGCCGTATGCAAGGCTGCTCGCTCTTCACTGGTATTCACCATCGCGCCTTGCATGAGTGCATCAATCCGTGTGGACAATTCACAACTATCTGCTAGCTGTAATAAACTTACCAGCACCTGCTCATCGATACATTGCTTGCTATAGTCCATATATAGCGCACCAGCTTGCATACTAAAGCGCTCAGCACGACTATCATCTTGCGCAAACAAGGCTGACAGTGACCATGGCTGCTTAGCAAGCGTTTGCAATTGCTGCCAGTATGTAGAGTTTCGAGCACTGTTGTAAGCGTTATCGCCCTTTATCTCATCCATCAGCTAGTCATCATCTGCTAATTGCTGCTCGGCAAAGTAGATAAACGCCTGCATATACGAGCGCATATCACCTGCATCATAGCTGTTACCGCGCATCGTCGTGACATTTACTCCGTATTCACTAATCAAGGCATCAATAGCATCCGTCAGCTGAATCTCACCACCGACTGAGGCTTTGGTATTGGCTAGGTAATCAAAAATATGATTGCTAAAGACATAACGACCAACCACTGCTAATTTAGAAGGTGCATCGGCTAAGTTGGGCTTTTCTACAAACCCTGCGACTTTAAAGCTAGCGTTAGTATTTGCTTGATTATCCATATTACTGACATCGCTCAGCTTGGCAATACCATATTTATGCACATCTTCATCAGCGACTTTATCGACCAATATCTGTGAGTGTGCATCGTTGGCAAAGGCATCAATCATAAACGCTAAATTATCAGCAGCCATATCACCAGTAAAAGGGTCGAGCACGACATCAGGCAATAATACGGCAAAGTCATGCTCGCCAATGATCGGTCGAGCTACCAGTACCGCATGACCCAAACCTAATGCCTTGCCTTGGCGTATCATAGAGACTGTCACATCTTCTGGTAACCAGTTTAAGCTATCCGCCAGCGCGTCTTTACCTTTCGCTCTAAGCTGACTGTCCAGCTCAGCATTGATATCGAAGTAATTCTCGATCGCACTTTTTTGTGCATGACCAACCAAGACAATATGCTTAATACCAGCAGCGATTGCCTCTTCGACAACATAGTGAATAGCTGGACGATTACCAAGTGGCAATAACTCTTTTGGCACAGATTTAGACAGTGGCAACATACGAGTGCCAAAGCCTGCGACAGGGATAACAGCGTGAGTAATTTTTTTCATAAGAAGAGGTTACATTATAAGATAAAACAAATATGGAAGAGAGCTATACATATAGTTTTGAACTGCGAATGGATTGCTGTATTAACTGCAAGGCAAAAGAACGGTTAATTCATAGGGAGCATTAGCAATGCACTGATAGGACAATAAATACTGAGCTCAAAGCTTTACCAGTAAAGCGTGACTTTTTGATGATAATCTCCTGCTAATGACGTCTGAGCAGTTAATCTTTACTTTCAAGTTCCCTTATTCTTAGGAGAATTACCGAATGACATGTTACTTTGAGGGTAACCATCATTAAGCAATTGCTTTTCTAGTCGATAATGTGAAAATTAATGACGTCAAAATAATACAAGAATTTAGTAAGCAATACATTTTCAATCATAACATCGTTTCAATAATACTGATGCATTTATGTATGGTTATGGTCTTCTTATCCACCGTTTTCGTCACAACCCACTTAGTGTTCTTATGATATATATCATGATAATCTTTATCAAATCGCCAAATAAATTTATTACCAGTAGAAATGGCGATAACATTTTTTCCTAAACCGCCGCAGATATCCAGCAAACTATTCGGAGGTGTTATTATGAAATCACAACACTCTATTATCGATAAAACATTTTCAATGTCATTTTTTTTATCTATTTTCGGTTCATATACGTTGATATTATTAAATTTTGGTATACCAATGTTTACATACAAAAAATCATTGTACACTTCAAATATTTTATTATAATTTTTAGCTGAGAATATATTAGCTATTCTCTCGGGAGTACTTATCTCCGTACCTGTGCACACACCAATTATTTTACTCTTCCCAAAACTATCAAATAAAGTGGACCAATATTCTTTCAAGTTTTTATCAACCTTTAAAGTTAAATAAACATCTTCCAAATCGTGCCTGAAATAGCGAAACAAATCTTGAGCTGGCACCATCACACCGTGATCATTCAGAAAATCATTTTGATCTATATAACTAAAATTGGGATTTACTCTCTTAAAAGGTGCTATTAGTCTCGCATCGCAGACTATACTTATTTCAAAAAAATTTTCACTGAGAGGTTTGAATACTAATGATTGCTTAACTTGATCACCAATACCACCTTCCATTATCACTGTGATTTTCTGAGTATCTAAATGAAGGGAATAATGGCTTCCCTTTTCAATCAAATTTTTACTGAAAGGTCGAAAATGTAGTAGCTCCCAAGCCTCTTGCATTTTATGACTATGAAGTAAGTAGATGTATTTAGCTTGGTTCCAATCATCCATGTTTTTAGATGCAGCATCCAATATTTCAGGATAACGATCTAGATCCATATATAGATACTCTAAGTATTTATAAGCAAGTTTGGCATTTAAGTCGATCAATAGCTGAAATAGTTTTTCAGAAGCAACAAAGTCTCTTACCCCGTAAGCTGCAAGGGCCGAATTAAATATTAAATTACTATCCTTTATAAAAATAGTGCTATATTTTTTATAATAAATAGTATAGAGACGATTTTTTATAACATCATTTTTAACTGCTAAGCTATTTTTACTTAAAAGCATATCTTTTCTTAGTAAATCTTTATAGAAATTAGACTCAGATATACTATGATGGTTAGCAATCTTTTCATGCCACTGATTAATGACCCTAGTACTTTTTAGGATAGAGCTTTCAAGAGGTAAACCATAGTAACTATCAAAAACTTCAAAATCCTTATGTTTACTTTCTTCTAAAAACTCTTTAAATTCTTCATATAACCTTCGACTCTTCAGAGCCTGATTTATAAAACCTTCAAGATCTCTTGGATGAGAACATATTGGTAAGGGAAGACCAGATGATTTTATGATACCTTCCACTTTATGAGAATTAGAAGGTAACGCTACGAAAGGTTTACCTGCTAGCCCACTAAGATAAATTGAATGATATCTAGGTGCTATAATCAACTCTGCTGTTTGATAATTAGCAACAGTGTGATGCCAGCTTTCATAGGCTTTGTTATTTTGTAATGGATAATATAAAACATCATAATCAGCTTGGACTTTGCTAACAATAGGATAAACAACTGATTCTACGTGAGGATGCCAATCATTAACTACTATTTTTGAATTGAAGTCCATATTAGTGTCATTACTAAAATCCGCGTTTACTATACTATCAACCGTTAGTCGACATTCAATGCCCTTACGACGCAGGTAATCATAAGAAGCAAATTCTCTCACAGCTAAGTCAGTAAACCTCCCAAAAACATCATCAAAACCGTCAATTTCTTGTATGGTAGCATTGATCAAAAAAACTGGCTTACCAATATTTATTGCATACTCGGCTATAGCCAACAAAAATAAACCTCTATTATGATGCAAGGTACCTTCACCATTTATCACTATTCCATCACATGCGTAAAGTCTATTAGCTATTGCACTATTTTGTATGTATTCAAGAGAAGAAGGGCGATCGCCCTTCCAATACTGCTTGATCTGAGAATTACTATAGGTTTCTACTACTATGTTTCTACTAAATAGAGATGTTAAATGAGCATAGCATACTCCAATACAGCCTATATGAGGGTCAATCGCTGTGTAATTAAGATAAATAATACTACTCATCAGAAAAACCAAAATTATTAAGTCTCATTGTTAACTCGCTGACCAATACATTTTTATCACCTTTATCTGGGACATCTACAATAGTCATTGAGTTGTGCCATACATCGGTCGCCTTATCATCTATTTTTCTCCATAAAATCTGTGAAGAATTAGAAAACAACCAAGTATTTACGCCTAAAGCGCCTGCTAATTCTGCGACTGTTGTAGCAGGTGCAATAACTAAATCTAGGCACATCATTAAAGCTGCTACATCGTCCAGATCATCATATTGATCAATATCACTAAAATTGATCATTTTTCCAGGGAATTTACGTTCCAACCATACTAACTCTTCGGTACAATCATCATATTGCAAGTTTACAAACTGAATATTATCATTTGTAAAAAGAGGCTGTAATTGTTCTATATCTAGGTAATGCTCCATACGAGTAAAATTCGTTAAGCTACTTCTCCAATTTAATCCCACTAATTTTTTGCCAGATGTCTTGTAAGATTGTAAACGTTGCTTATATTTATCAATTAGATCAACATCAGCATAAAGATACTTTTTACCAGTAAAGTCTGAGTAACTTTCTCTAAATTTTCCTACAAAATCTGTGACCAGATATACTTTATCGTAATCAACTATCTTGTCAAATGCAGAATTATCTAAAATAGTAGTAAGCGTAGTAGAAGGCAGTCGATCATAATCACATACTGGGTAGTTTTTATTAAAGCCTCTTGTTCTACGAATAGGTAAAAAATCTATATTTTTAAAAGACCTACAAAGAATATTATATAGTCTATAATCACATGAAATAGTAAATGCTTTTGATAAATAAGCTTGTTCAAAATCGTTATAGATAGACATAAACCTGATTTCATCACCAGGCCCGTAAACAGCTAATATCAAACTATTATCTTTAGCGCCAATATCAGAAATATTGTTAGCTTCTCTGAACTTGTTTCCTAATAAAAAACCAATATCATTGGTAAAGTTTTCATTGATATAGCACGCGTATGCCTCACCAATCCTACCTCTTTGTTGTAAAACTGGCATACTAAATGTAGAGTTCAGTTCCATCCCTATATTAATACAATAGTTTATATACTCTTCTGCTTTATCAAAAGCACCGATGAATATGTTCAAACGTATTAACTGTTTTATAATAAATTCACTCGTATTGAACTTTAAATAGTTTTCTAGTATATTTATAGCTTCTATATCCTGTCCTTCAGAATGCAGAAAATCCGTATAGACCTTAAGTAATTTATCAGGTCTTGTATTTTTTGAGTTGTATAACTCTAAAAATAGTTTTTTAGAAGCAATATAATCCCCATGTTCGATTAACCCCATTAATCTAGATATGGTTTTATCAGTACTTAAATAAGCGCTAGACCCAATAATATCAAACCAAACAGAATTCCTACCAGTTAAAACACGATACTTAGAGATTAGCTCTGGATTTAATTTTATAGATAATAATATTTCATCTATAAGTGCTGGAATATTATAATTTTCAATTATGAACTTATTATCGATAAACTGATTTAGTGCTCTCCTATTGTTCTTATCTATATCAACCATCATTGATAACAAGCTAACACCCAAGGACTGATTGAAGCTAAACTTATTGTATAAAGTTCTTGAAGCTACATTAAGGTGATTAATTTTAACTGTTGAACTAGCTGTTAACCGTATGAGCTTTTTGATAATTACTAGTGATTGAACATAATCATTTCTTGAACTAAAAAAATTAAGCTGGCTTGTTAATAGCTTACTTAGTTTGTAATTTTGCTCTATAAAGTTTTGCTCTTTAAAATCCGACTCGTTCAAGCTTTCATCTAAGTTTTGTTCTTCTATAAGGATTTTCTGCTGTGAATGAGGTTCATTAACTAAGGCATTAAATTCTTTAAAAAACTCTTCAACTTCGCCCAAGCTTATATTTTTATGGTTGGGGAAGAAGTTGGATATTAGTTCACTTAGGAGCAAGTGATCTATCTGATCCTTTATATCATATAAAAACTCAATAATGATATCTTGATCACATATATTCAATATAGCACGCAAAAAACCCTGCTTGCTCTCTTGTGGTAATTCACTCCAAATGTAATTCAATACAAAATCATCTATTATGTAAGGCTTAAAAAAAATGAATATTTCTTGATATGATTTACTATTACAAGTAGAAATATTTCTCAAGGCGTGCTGAACATTAAGTTGTATAGAAGTCTCTAAGCTATCATCTAATATATCTTTGTAATCAGCTTGATAGGTCAACTGTAATATTTCACTACGTATTTTGTGTATAGTAGTGAATAATGGATATATGTTATCATTAGACTGCTCTTTAACTCCTACTATGTATCTCGGATATATTAGATAAGCACCAACAAACAATTCCAACAATGTAAGCTGCCTTGTACGTCTATCTGATTCGAATATACATCTATCGTCTGTCAGACCCCATCCTGCATAGAAGGGCTTTCCTAAGACAGTTACTGTCTTACCTCTTAATAAGGCTTCTAACCCTGTCAGTGAGGTAATAGTATAAACATGATCTACTCTCTCTAATAGTTCAATAATATGCTCATCAGGCGATAATATTTCAGCAAAAAGCTCTACATTGGTGTTCTTAAAATTAGATTCTTGAAACCCTTTGAATATTTCTGGATGAGGTCGATAAAGTATTTCTGCGTCTGGGTGCTCATATTTAGCTAGCCGAACCATATCCTCCATAGTCCATTTCTCAGGATTACCGTATCGAATTGATGCATCATTATCTACTTGTCCAATGACTAGCACTCTTTTCTTTAATTTAAGACTAGTATCATGAAATATAGCTGGAGGATTATATTTAGATATTTTTAGATCTATAATGAGTTGTAAAAGCTTGGACGCTTCTTCTGTTAGATTGCTATTAATATTAAAATCATGGCTATTTAGAATTTTTTCAACGTCAGAAGGATTATTAGAATTATAGTATAAGCCGGACTTATCAAAAACGAGCGAGTATGGAGTAGCCCCACTAGCACCAAGGTTGGCTGAACGTATAAAGCCATCTTCTACACGCCATATATCTATGTTTTTATAGCTTATATACCTGTTTAAAAATGTGCTTTCATTGTAGCCCCATATTACTATTACTTCAGGTTTGATAGATAAACGCTGCATTACGCCTATCATTTTATAGTTTGTTAATTTACGCGGTGCAAATGCTACTCTAAATTCATCTAAATAATCTGCAATGAATCCAAACTTCCAGTCATTACAACCTATAGCAACTGCTATAGGCTTATCTGTACCTTCTACCCAGTTTTTTCCTACCAAATATAGCTTTTCAAAACCACTATCTTCTCCAAATATTTCATAAGGGTCATGAACTACGAATTGATAGTCTTTACCAGTTGGTACTTTTTTTTTCCAATGATTTTGAGTACGTTTTGAAAAATACTCGGCTAACTCGGATTTCTGATGGGCTTTGGACTGTTTATCTATCATACTTGATATACTCTACTATATTACTTTGCAATAGCTTCGGATGTCACAGGCGTAGCATAATCAACATCGACTGATACTGTTTTGCCAATAATATTTTCCAACATCTTGGGAGGTAGCCCAAAACCTGGTCTTACACTTCTGATAGAGTCAGGAGTAATGATATCTCCTGCTTTTAATGGTTTTACAAAGTATAATGATCTTCTAAACTGTACGTTGGCTTTCTCACTCGATTTATGACCATAATCTACTTCACCTAATGCTTCCCAACATATACGACTAGCATCACATAAGTGCTGCAATTCAGACTCTTCTAAAGAAAAGCTATCATCAGGACCCCCACCACTTCTGTCTAAGGTTACATGCTTTTCTATGATATTGGCACCAAGAGCCACACTAGCTATCGCTGTAGTGTTATCCAATGTATGATCGGACAGCCCTGTCGATAATCCAAAGCGCTGCTGCATATCTACTATGGTTCTTAGATTATAATCACTAGATGGTGCTGGATAACCACTGACACAATGTAAGATTGCCAGCTGCTCACAACCACCACTTCGCGCAGCTTCAATGGCTTCCGCTATCTCCTCATTATTTGCCATACCAGTCGATATAATCATAGGTTTGCCTGTTTGAGCAACATACCTAATAAGTGGTAAGTCAATCGCTTCAAAGCTTGCGATTTTGTATGCTGGCGTATTCAAGTCCTCTAGCATATCAACTGCAGTAGTATCAAACGGCGAGCTAAACATAGTAATACCAATCGATCTGGCTCGATCAAACAAAGGTTTATGCCATTCCCATGGAGTATAAGCAGATTGATACAGCTCATACAATGTTTGGCCTTCCCACAAACCGCCTTTAATTTTGAACTCATCTCTATTAGAGTTCAAAGTAATAGTATCAGCCGTATAACTTTGCATTTTCACTGCGTCAGCTCCACAACGCTTAGCCATTTCGATTATTCGAAATGCGTTCTCGATATCACCATTATGATTTGCTGACATTTCAGCAATAATATAAGGAGAAAAGTTTCTACCAATGTTTCTATCATTAATTTTCATATTATTTACCTATTAAGAATTCAGAAAGGCTTGTCATCAATAGCTTGTTATCTTTATCAAACATCTTGTATTCAATAAGACAATATCTACCTATTTGAGTGAGTAAACTTGCTTGACCAATTATTTCCATATCTGGATAAACAGGTGAATAATATTTTAGATCTTGGCCCACATAGATAGTGTTGGGTCCAGGATAATCTGAAGCAGCTACTCGTGAAATTTCAGCAACTAAAATTGCTCCATGAGCAATTCTACCCTCAAACCCCAATTCTATTGCAGACTCATCTTGAATATGAATTGGATTATTATCCCCTGAAAAATCAGCAAAAATGTCAATTTTAGAAGATTCTACCGAAAAATTCCATTTATAGTATTTGTTGATACTCGGTTTAAAATCGTCTTTAGAGATTTTATCATAATCTTTTTTGAATAGTGACAACTGATATACATCATAATATTTACCATCTCTACAATAATGCTGTTTCTTGATACCTTCAATTTTGAAGCCATGCTTACGATGAAACTTAACTACAGGGAAGTTAAAATCAAGAACTTCGCAATAAAGCTTATTTAACTCTAAGTGTTTAAAGGCATAATCAAGCGCTAACCTTTCCATTTCAGAACCGATTCCTCTTATCGAAACGTTTGCGGAATAAAAAGCCCATGAAGCAGTTTTATTAGAACTATCAATATTAGTAAAAGAAACTAATCCTAGAGGATTGCCATCTTGCTCGTAAATAAAATATTGATTAGTACTATCCTGCCCCACTTTATTAAACCAAGATACATGAGTTTCATAGTCTATAATATCGTGATTGTACATATTCAATCGGATTTCATCTCTGTTTCTCCACTCATATAGTCTATTAATGTCTTCATCAACTAATTTGCGAAAATTACCTTTAAACATATTTAGATCCCTTAACTATTCTAGTTATTTATATACAGTATGGCCGACCTATATCTATCTAAATTGTACCTAAAACTTTTTCATTATACTTATTGGAGTGAATAAGCATGATATTTTTTGCTACTCTATCTGCGCCCATACCATCTACTAGCTGCATAATCTCTTTTCTACGCTTTTGATATTTCAAACTATTCATCGATAGATCAGTAAGATATTTGGATATAGAATTTACCGTTATATTATCCAAGCTGCCTAGGTAATCTATTAAATTTCTTTCATGTAAATAGCTTACCAAATCTTTTTGATTGTCTGCCACATCGATCAAGGCTGAATTTAGCCCTAAGCAGAACCGTTCCCATACTGTAGAACCACAAGCACCCAAAGCAAAATCACTACTTTTCATTAAATATGACATCTGATCAGTTTTCTCTTCTAAAAATATATGCTTGGACTGTTTGACTATATTTTCACAGTAATGAAAATCTTCTGAAGATAATTTGCCAGTGATAACATGAAAATTAAATTTATGGCATTTAACTAGAGCAGGTAAAAAGGATTTCCAGACTCGCAGATTACCAACGCCTCCAAAGTTTACTAATACAGTCTCAAGTTTATTTGAAGATTTTTGCATTTTTGGCTCTCGTAAAGAAATGAATTCATCTCTAAGCAGAGCATACTTTGGGCCCAATAACCGTAAACAATGGCTAGATACCAAACCATCATATCTAGAGTTGGGATTGGGCCAGTAATTTTGATCAATCAGTAAATCGCAAGTATGCTTGCGGTTTTCCAGGTCATCAATTACTGCTACAGGTAAAGATACTGTATCTTTTACCATGTCTTCCCAAACGCTATCAAGTGAGTAATGATCAATGATCATCATATCTATGGGTTGCTCAGAAACAGCATAAATGAACTCTTGAGCATCTTGTTCCTGAGAAACTCCTAACCAATATGAATGATCTTCAGAAATACTTTCCAATGAAGAATACCCAATGACATGATAAATAAAACCACTAATAGTGATTAAACTCAACAATTCTTTATCGTATTCTCTGACAAAGAAAATGCTCGAGATGGAAATCTTCCTAAATTCACGAGCTAATGTAAGACAACGTTGTAAGTGACCTGTTCCTATATGCTCAGCTACGTCAACTCTAAAACCTATCGTTCTCAATCCTTGCTCCAAATTTGATACAGCATTTCCGCCATATGCCAATCTTCTAAAGTATCAATATCTTGTACGCGATGTCGAGGAAGCTTTAGACCTATAGCATTTGAGCTAAAGATGGGTAACCCTTTTTCCCAAGCATCTTTAGTACCCCAATAGAATTGCCCTGCATCATGCCAACATTCTTCTAAATCTTGGGAACGACTATTAAATAGGTTTGGATTGTGCATTGCCACCTTGTTTTGCTGATTCAATAATAAGGAACGTTGAACCGGGAAATCATAAGTAGTAATACTAAAAGCATAGTTACAGTCTTTTTCCGATGTAATGGAATTCAATCCTGAACGTATATCTTCGTACGACAACATAGGTGCTGTCGCATAGATACAGCATATATATTCAATATTATTATCATCAAGTTGCAAGATAGTGTCTTGAATCACTGGAGTAGTTCCTGCAAAATCATTAGACAGATCGTTGCTACGAAAAAACGGTACCTCAGCGCCAAATTTTATAGATATTTCTGCTATTTCTTCGTCATCAGTAGAAACAATGATTCTATCGAAGCACTCACTTTTCATTGCCGCTTCTATTGAGTAAGAGATCAATGGCTTGCCATGGAACGTTTTAATATTTTTCCGTGGTATCCGTTTGCTTCCTCCTCTGGCAGGTATTACTGCTATGTTAGTCATTTTTTAATACGCCTTCTAAAGTTTCAACAATATAATCCTGTTGCTCTTCAGTTAAATCTGGGTATAAAGGTAAACTAATAGCTTCTTTATAGTACTGTTCCGCTTGTGGGAAGTCACCCATTTGGAAATTAAAATGCTTTTGATAATAAGGCTGAAGATGGACAGGAATGTAATGAAGGTTGACCCCAATATTAGCTGCACGTAAAGCATTAAATACTTCTAAGTGTGTCGCTTTAATATCACCAAGCTTTAATCTAATTACATAAAGATGAAGTCCAGAATAAGACTTTTCAATTTGAAAAGGCACAGTCACGGAAAGACTGGCTAATTTCACATCATATCTATTTGCAATTTCATGACGACTTTTTGTGATACTTGGTAATCTTTTTATTTGCGAGGCCCCAAGTGCTGCCTGCATTTCTGTCATGCGATAGTTATAACCCAAGTCAACTTGTTGATAATACCAAGGGCCATCAGGTTCATGTGTCATCAACTCAGAGTCGCGAGTAATACCATGGCTACGTAATAAGTCCATTTTTTGTGCTAGATATTTACCGTTAGTGGTAGCTACACCACCTTCAGCAGTCGTGATAATTTTCACTGGATGAAAACTAAATATCGTGATGTCTGAATATTGACAACTACCAATAGGTTCATTTTTATAATTGCCACCTATTGCGTGAGAGGCATCTTCAATAATAGAAAACCCATACTCCTTAGAAAGCGCATATATACTCTCCATATCACAAGGCTGGCCGCATAAGTGTACAGGGATAACCACTTTTGGTAGCTTACTTTCTATTTTAGCAGCCTGTAACTTCTCTCTCAACGCTTGAATGGACAAATTATAAGTCTTCGGGTCAATATCTACAAAATCTACAGTAGCACCACAATATAAAGCACAATTTGCAGATGCTACAAATGTAATGGGTGTCGTCCAAACAATGTCATCTTTGCCAACATCTAAAGCCAAACATGCAACATGAAGGGCTGAAGTAGCACTATTCATTGCCAAAGCATATTCGACATTGCAATGCTCTTTAATTGCATTTTCGAATTCTGGTACTTTAGGACCTTGCGTTAAATAGTCAGATTTAAGAACATTGACGACTGCATCAATGTCCTGCTCTGTAATATTTTGGCGACCGTATGGGATAAATTCCATTATATTTTACCAATATTATCTTTATTTTCTTTTATCCAAGACTCAAGTTCTTCTCTTGGCATCCATTCTGTGTTGTTATCGCTTGAATAAACAAAACCTTCTGGAACTAATTTACCGTCTTTTACCCTTTCAGGAGAATGCCCCCAATTGTTAATGGTTGGTAAGATTTTGAAGTGTTCAGGATACTCATAGGTATAATAAGAGTCTTCAGCGCCAATCATTTGCTCATGTAGTTTTTCACCTGGTCTAATACCAACTACCTTAGTTGTAGCTTCTGGTGCTACAGCTTTTGCTACGTCCATAATATTCATTGATGGAATTTTTTTGACATAAATCTCACCACCTTCCATATCTTCAAAAGCGTGCCAAACCAATTCAACACCTTCTTCTAAAGTAATCATGAAGCGTGTCATACGATCATCAGTAATAGGTAGCTCGCCTCTTTCTTTAATTGACAAGAAGAAGGGAATAACAGATCCTCTAGAGCCCATTACGTTACCATACCTTACAACAGAAAATTTGGTCACATGCTGACCACTATAAGCGTTTCCTGCTACGAAGAGCTTATCAGAAGTTAGTTTGGTAGCGCCATATAGATTTATAGGACTACTTGCTTTGTCAGTTGATAATGCAACTACGCCTTTGACACCTTTATCGATACAAGCATCAATTAAGTTCATTGCACCATGCACATTTGTTTTTACACATTCGAAAGGATTATATTCTGCTGTAGGTACAATTTTGGTTGCTGCTGCATGAACAACATAATCAACACCATCCAATGCTCGATATAAGCGTTCTTTATCACGCACATCGCCAATAAAGAATCTTACTCGATCATCACCTTCAAAAAGCTTCGCCATTTCCCATTGCTTCATTTCATCTCTAGAGAAAATGATAATTTTCTTAGGGTTATACTTTGCAAGCGTCATAGGAATAAATTTGTGGCCAAATGAACCTGTACCACCTGTCACTAAAATCGTTGAATTACTTAACATTTTTTTCTTATCCTCAGATTACTCTTATTAAATGTATAAAAACACCCCATTGTAGGGGTGCCTTCTTAATATTTCAATATGGTTTTAGTAGTTACATTACAAAATTAATTCTAAACTACCAACCAGTAACTTCTTTTAGCTTCTCACCAAGCTTAGATGGGTCGCGCGTATACGCGATACCAGCATCTTCAAACGCTTTGAATTTTTCTTCAGCAGTACCTTGACCACCAGAGATGATAGCGCCAGCATGACCCATACGCTTGCCTTCTGGAGCGGTAACACCAGCAATATAGCCAACAACTGGCTTAGTCACATGGTCTTTGATATAAGCAGCAGCTTCTTCTTCAGCAGTACCACCGATCTCACCGATTAAGATGATAGCTTCAGTTTGTGGATCTTCTTGGAACAGTTTCAATGCGTCAATTTGGTTCATACCAGGGATAGGATCACCACCGATACCGATACAAGTTGACTGACCAAAACCAAGTTTAGTGGTCTGAGCAACAGCTTCATACGTTAGCGTACCAGAGCGTGAAATGATGCCCACTTTACCCGGCAGATGGATATGGCCTGGCATGATACCGATTTTGCACTGACCTGGAGTGATAACGCCTGGGCAGTTAGGACCAACTAAACGCACGTCGCCAGCTTCTTCAAGATAGCGTTTGGCTTTTAGCATATCGATAGTTGGTACGCCTTCAGTGATCACAACGATCAATTTAACGCCAGCATCGATTGCTTCAACGATAGAGTCTAGTACGAATGGTGCAGGTACATAGATAACAGAAGCGTCAGCTTGAGTCGCTTCCATGGCTTCTGCCATAGTATTAAATACTGGTAGGCCTAGGTGCGTTTGACCGCCTTTACCTGGCGTTACGCCGCCGACGACCTTAGTACCGTATTCGATCGCTTGCTCAGAGTGGAACGTACCATTTTTACCAGTGAAACCTTGTACCAATACTTTGGTATCTTTATCGATTAATACACTCATTATTTATTCCTTGTATTCGGTTGTCTTGTAATAGCTACCTGATGATGTGTTAACCATTAAATATTAATGATAAATGTATACCAACAAGCTGCTATTACACGTTGACTACTATGCTTAAACGCTTATATTTAAAGGACTATGCCTCAAATATCTTAAGCTTTAACAGCATCGACAATTTTCTGAGCCGCATCTGCTAAGCCTTGGGCTGTCGTAAGCTTAAGACCAGACTCTTCTAGAATTTGTAAGCCTTTTTCAGCGTTATTACCTTCTAGACGTACAACGACAGGTACTTGCACATCGACTTCTTTAACAGCAGCGATAATGGCTTCTGCAATCATGTCGCAACGTACGATACCACCGAAGATGTTGATTAGAACACCTTCAACGCTGCTGTCTTCAAGAATGATCTTGAATGCTTCAACAACGCGATCTTTAGTTGCGCCGCCGCCAACGTCCAAGAAGTTAGCAGGCTTGCCGCCATACAATTTGATGATGTCCATGGTTGCCATTGCAAGACCAGCACCGTTAACCATACAACCGATGTTACCTTCTAGAGCAACATAGTTTAGGTCAAACTCAGCAGCTTTAAGCTCACGCTCGTTTTCTTGAGTTTTGTCTTGTAGTGCTGCAATTTTAGGCAGACGATATAGTGCATTTGAATCGATACCGATTTTGCCATCGACACAAACGATTTCGCCATTTTCACGAACGGCTAATGGGTTGATTTCCATTAGAGCAAAGTCGTTTTCAACAAATGCTTTATAAGCACCAGTCATCAATTTAACGAACTGGTTGATTTGCTTGCCTTCTAGACCAAGTTTGAACGCAACATCGCGCGCTTGGAAAGGCATTAGACCAACTAAAGGATCAACATGTACTTTAAAGATTTTTTCTGGCGTCTCGTTTGCTACTTCTTCGATATCAACACCACCTTCGGTTGATGCCATGAAAGTCACACGACGAGTAGAGCGATCAACGACTGCACCAAGATATAGCTCAGTTTGTACTGGATACATATCTTCTGCAACCAATACGAAGTTTACTGGTTGACCATCAGCGTCAGTTTGGAAAGTAACCAAATTGGTGCCGATTAGCTCTTCAGTTACTTGCTTGGCTTCTTCACGAGTTTTAACCAGCTTTACACCGCCCGCTTTACCGCGACCACCAGCATGTACTTGCGCTTTGATAACCGCAATGTCAGTTGGTGTTTTATCAAAAGCAGCAGCAGCTTCGTCGCCACTATAGGCGATGATGCCTTCTTGAATCGGCAAACCGTAGCTTTTTAATAGCTCTTTTGCTTGATACTCATGTAAATTCATTGATTGTATCCTTTATTTTTTACAATTAATAAAAAGTGAAATCAAGTGCGCCCATGCATATATTAATCATACGTCTGACGCACTCATGATCGTGGCTATCGCCAAAATAGCGATACCACAATCAGGTTGTAAATCGATAATAATTAAACGAGCAACTGCTTATTTCTTGCGTTTTTTGCGCTGGATAGCGTGGATAGCACGGCCATCTGCAGATAGCGCTGCTTCGTGCACCGCTTCTGACATCGTTGGATGCGCAAACGTCATCAGCTGCAAGTCTTCGATACTAGAGACAAATTCCATCGCAATCATACCTTGATGGACGATATCACCAGCACCAGCAGCGATAGCATGCATACCTAACAAGCGATCTGTCTTAGCATCAGCCACTACTTTGATAGAGCCTTCTGCTTCGCTTTGAGCCAATGCACGGCCGTTAGCCGCTAGATTGAACGAGCCTGTTTTAACTTCGTAGCCAGCTGCTTCAGCTTCTTGCTCAGTTAAGCCTACCCATGCAATTTCTGGGTGAGTATAAATGACATTGATGATGGTGTCATAGTTAACTTGAGCTTTTTCGCCATGGATACGTTCCACAGCCATCATGCCCTCTTCCATTGCTTTGTGCGCAAGCAT
The DNA here is from genome assembly GCF_017942195.1 of Psychrobacter sp. K31L. Classification (NCBI taxonomy): domain Bacteria; kingdom Pseudomonadati; phylum Pseudomonadota; class Gammaproteobacteria; order Moraxellales; family Moraxellaceae; genus Psychrobacter; species Psychrobacter sp. K31L. The sequence continues at coordinate 118,495 of NZ_JAGKSC010000004.1, forward strand.
AGGACCACGGACTAAATCGCCAATGGCATAAACGCCATCAAGATTGGTTTTGCACTGATCATTGACATCGATAAGACCACGTTCGGTCAATTGAATGCCACTGTCATCGCCAAGTAGTTTTTCAGAATAAGCACGGCGACCAACACAAACGATTAGTTTATCAAAGCTCTCTTCGCTCGACTCACCTTTGTTTTCGCTAGTGACAACCACTTGATCATCTTTAACTTCAGCATTGGTTACTTTGGTGTCAACACGGATATCAAGACCTTGCTTTTTCAGCATTTTGCCAGCTTCTTTCGAGATATCTTTGTCAGCAGCAGCTAAAAAGCTAGGAAGCGCTTCATAGACTACAACCTCGCTACCTAGACGACGCCATACTGAACCAAGCTCAAGACCGATAACACCGGCACCAATAACGCCTAAACGTTTAGGGACTGAGGTGAAATCAAGCGCGCCAGTAGAATCAACGATACGATCGCCGTCAGTTTTGGCAACTGGGATGTCGATAGGCACTGAACCTGCCGCCAGAATCACGTTTTTAGCGGTAATAGTGCTTTCCGCTTCGTCTTCTAAAGCGACAAATTTAACTTGTTTGTCAGCGCCTTTGCCGTCAACTAACGTGCCCCAGCCTTGTAGCCAGTCAACGCCATTACCTTTCAATAATGCCGCAACACCGCCAGTTAATTGCTTAACGATGCCTTCTTTGCGTTCTATCATTTTTTCGATATCAATAGCGACATCGCCGGTGCTGATACCATGCTCATCGAGATCATGCTTGGTCGCTTCATAACGATGCGAGCTATCAAGCAGTGCTTTTGATGGGATACAACCAACGTTTAAGCAAGTCCCGCCAAGCGCTGGCTCACCTTTATAAACACGTTTTTCGATACAAGCAACGCTCATACCAAGCTGTCCTGCACGGATAGCTGCTTCGTAACCACCAGGACCGCCGCCGATAACGACTAAATCATAATTGTCTTTCATAGTACGTTCCTATTTCTATTTTATTTATCATTTATGCTATTGTTTATTTTATTAAGAGATAAACGATGTTTCTCGCTGCTAGTTAATACACTATATCAACGCCACACATTTATTTATCAAAAAACGCTAATAAAATATAGCTGCTGACGTTGCTACTCGAAACGGTAGCATCATTAAAAAACTATTTATACCACGCTACCAAAGTTAAAAAGCTTGTATCGGCGGTTGCCAATACAAGCTTAGAAGCTTATAGGTCTAAGAGGAGCATGGTTGGATCTTCGACCAACTCTTTGAGAGTAACTAAGAACTGTACCGCTTCTTTACCATCGATCATACGATGGTCATAAGATAATGCAAGATACATCATTGGCAAGATTTTAACTTCACCATTAACTGCCATAGGGCGGTCATTGATAGCATGCATACCCAAGATAGCGGTTTGTGGCGGGTTCAAGATAGGCGTTGACATGAGTGAACCGAATACGCCACCGTTTGAGATAGTGAAAGTACCACCAGTCATGTCATCTAGACCAAGCTTGCCTTTTTGAGCCAAGCCACCAAGTTCACGGATACGGCTTTCGACATCTGCCATGCTCATGCGATCGGTATCACGTAATACAGGAACAACTAGACCACGGTCTGACGATACGGCTACACCGATATCATAAAAACCATGATAAACAATGTCGTCGCCATCCAGTGATGCGTTCACTGCTGGGAAACGTTTTAGCGCTTCAGTCGCTGCTTTGACGAATAACGACATAAAGCCTAGACGAACGCCATGACGCTTTTCAAACTGATCTTTATATTTGGTACGCATGTCCATTAACGGTTTCATGTTAACTTCGTTGAACGTCGTCAGCATCGCAGTTTCTTGCGTCGCTGATAATAAACGCTCAGCAACACGCTTACGAAGGCGTGTCATTGGCACACGTTTTTCGGTGCGCTCACCAGCTGATTCAGCTACTGGACGACCGCTATCAGACTTAATAGAGCTGTCTGCTTTTAGCGTTGGGCTTGCCATATCAGTCTTGGTTACACGACCACCACGACCACTACCTTCGACGTCTTTAGGATCAACGCCGCTCTCTTTTGCCGCTTTACGGACTGCTGGGCTTTGATCTTTATGATCAGCTTCTTCTTTCTTATCTGTTACTTGTACTGGCTCGCCGCCATCTGCCGCTTGCTTTGCTTGTACTGGAGCAGCTGGCTGATCTGGATTCACGGAAGGAGCATCACCGTCATTACTGTCGTCTGCACCAGCGCCACTTGCGCCCGCTTCAAACTCTGCAATTAACTCATCAGACAATACAGTATCATCAACTTGCTTAACGATTTTGGTTACCACACCATCATCAGGTGCCACAACTTCTAATACAACTTTGTCAGTTTCAATTTCGGCCAATAGGTCATCACGGTTTACTTGTTGGCCTTCAGTGACATGCCATTCAACGATTGTGCCATCGGCAACCGATTCTGGAAAAACGGGGGCTTTGATCTCAGCCATCGATATACTCCTTAGATTTGGATACTGCTATTTATTATTAAGTCGTGATAGGCAGTCAGTACCGATTTAAACTATTTACACCGTACTGACTGTCATCGCCTGATTCATTTGTCTTATCTAGTCTGTTACTTTGACAACCTGCTACTTAGACAATTCGTCCACACTAATACCAAGACCGCCAGCGATTAATGCTTGTTGCTGTTGTACGTGTAATTTCGCAGAACCTGTCGCAGGGGCAGCACTAGGGGGACGTGCTACTGGCTCCATGACTTTTGCCTTGGTTGGATGCGGTACCACAATACGGAACATATGCGGTGCCAAATAATACCAAGCGCCCTGATTAAGTGGTTCTTCTTGCGTCCAAACGATTTCTTTGAGATTGCTGTATTTTTCAATTTCAGCAATCAACCGTTCTTCTGGCAACGGATAAAGTTGTTCGATACGGACGATGGCGACATGGTCAAGACCGAGCGCGCGACGTTGTTCTAGCAAGTCATAATAAACCTTACCACCACATAGCACCATCCGAGTCACGTTGTCTGCATTGTGCTCATCCATCTCTGGCAATACAGTCTCAAATTTACCATTGGCCAGCTCTTCGAGATTTGACGTAGCCAACTTATGACGCAATAGGCTTTTTGGTGACATGACGATCAATGGCTTACGAATCGGACGCACTGCTTGACGACGTAGGGCATGATAAATTTGCGCAGGCGTCGTTGGCGTAATGACCTGCATATTGTCTTCAGCACATAACTGTAAGAAGCGCTCAAGACGCGCCGATGAATGCTCAGGGCCTTGACCTTCGAAACCATGTGGTAACAACATAGTCAGACCGCATACACGCTGCCATTTGGTTTCGCCGCTCGAGATGAACTGATCGATGACGACTTGCGCACCGTTGACGAAGTCACCAAACTGCGCTTCCCAAACGATCAATGCGTTTGGTACGGTCGTTGCATAACCATACTCAAAGGCCAGTACGGCTTCTTCTGATAACAATGAGTTATAGGTGGCAAAACGCGCTTGTGTTTCACTCATATGAGCCAATGGCACATACATACTGCCATCATCGATATTGTAAATTTCACTGTGACGGTGAGCGAAAGTACCACGGCCCACATCTTCACCAGTAATACGAACCAATACTTTATCGTTATCGACTAAAGATGCGTATGCCAATGTCTCAGCAGCACCCCAGTTAAGAGGCTCTTCGCCAGTTTGCATAGCCAAACGCTGATCAACGACTTTTTGAACTTGGCGCTGAAGCTTATAGCCTTCTGGCATTTCAGCCATACGACGTCCGTAACCTTTTAGGATTTCGATATCGACACTGGTATCCCAGTCATCAACCAAATCATGTCCTAGGTAAGGTTTCCAGTCTACAAATAGCTGCTCGTTAGGTTCTTGAACTAATGAGTTGGCAACATAGTCACCACGGTCTAAAGACTCACGGTACTCATCTTCGTATTGCTTTTCTTGTTCAGCATTCAAGATACCATCTGCGATAAGCTTCTGTGCATAAATAGTACGAGTCGTCGGCAGTTTCTTAATAACGGCATACATCAAAGGCTGAGTGGCAGAAGGTTCATCTGCTTCGTTGTGACCGTTACGACGATAGCAGAAAAGATCAATAATGATATCTTTATCAAATTGATGACGATAATCTAATGCCAATTGTGCGGCAAATACGACCGATTCAGGATCATCACCATTCACGTGTAAAATAGGTGCATGTACCATTTTTGCCACGTCAGTACAGTATTCAGTTGAACGAACATCTTCTTGACGACTGGTCGTAAAACCAACTTGGTTATTGATCACAATATGTACTGTACCACCAGTGGTATAAGCACGAGTTTGTGACATTTGGAACGTTTCTTGAACCACGCCTTGGCCAGCAAAAGCAGCATCACCATGGATGACAATTGGCAAGACTGAGTTACCGCCTTTATTGTCTAAAAGAGGTTGGTCATTACGACGAACCTGACGGGCACGTACTGACCCTTGCAATACTGGCGCAACGATTTCAAGGTGCGACGGGTTAAAAGCCAAAGCCAAATGCGCTTCGCCACCTGGCGTCATCACATTAGATGAGAAACCATTATGGTACTTAACGTCGCCTGAGCCTTTTTCTGGCTGAACTTTACCATCGAACTCGTCGAACAAATCAGCAGGTTTTTTACCTAAGATATTCACCAATAAGTTCAAGCGCCCACGATGCGCCATACCGATAACCATCTCTTTGGTGCCATAACCGCCAGCACGTTGGATGATTTCATTGATAGCAGGGATAAAGCTCTCGCCACCCTCTAGACCGAAACGCTTGACGCCCGTATATTTACGCGCCAAATATTTCTCTAAGCCTTCGGCAGCGGTTAAGCGCTCAAGGATAGAGAGTCGCTTGTCCTTATCAAACTCAATATAACCCAGATTGCTTTCGAGATATTTTTCCATCCAGCGCTTTTCTGTACTGGTGGTAACGTGCATATATTCGATACCGATATAACGGCTATAAACACGTTCCATGATTTCAATAATTTCACGTAACGGTGCTTCGTCCTTGCCAATATTCAAATCATTGGTAGGATATATGGTGTCTAGATCGGCTTCTGAAAGATTGTGATACTCAAGCGTCAAATCTTCCACTTCAGCGCGTGGATGCAGATCTAATGGATCGAGTTTTGCGCGACGATGACCACGGCGACGATAAGCAGAAATCAGCTGCTGTACGCCCATTTGCTTAGGGTCGGCACAGTCAGCTGCATTGCTAGTCGTTGTGGTTGCAGGAGTGCCCTTGTTCGCCGTTTGATTGCGAGCAAGTAACAAAAACTGGTCTTTAATAGCATTATGCTGAGCATCGTTTGGCGATTTGTATTGTTCGAAATACGCTTGCCAATCCGTATCAACACTAGTAGGGTCAGTCAGGTATTGCTCATAAAGCACTTCGATATAGTTGGCATTATCAGCAGCCAGTTCAGTATGTTCTACGTCTGCGGCTTCTTTAGTTATACTATTCATAATAATCGTCTATTTGATAGATAAATGAATGGAATCGTGCTTATTATTGTGTCGTTCGTTGTACATTTGATATTTTGACTTTTGAGCTTAAACAGTAATAAGATTTGCTATTGCTGATGATTAATAATTGCTGATGACTAATATTCTGATGACTAATACAAGGCATCGTTGTTCTTACTGTAATAAGTAGCGTTCATCATTATTGATAAAAAATATGTCAAGTAATAATGATAGCGCTACTACAACACTCAGCTCAAACAATAGCCATCTGATAAAATTATTTGTGAACGTCCAGTTTTCTTGTCTGACTCGTTTCACAACATTAATTTATATATACTGCTATCAGCTATAACCAATTTATTAATGATAATACCTTTTGCAAATACCCTATCGTTCAGCTAGCCTATAAATTGGCTGTTTTCGCTGAAATGTCTTCTTATGAAGGATATTTATTGTCATTTTTGGCAAACATACATTGCTGTATAGCTTAGCATGCATGCCTTGCACGACATAGTTTGTTTGCTCAATAGTAGGTATTTACATAATGAATATCTATTATAAACCTCTTACTCCGTGCATTTCTACTGCTAATTATATAGACAGTTCGTTTACATAACAGGACTTCTTACATACCACCAACGTATTGTTAATACTGGCTTACTTTTGACCAGCGTTTTAGCCAAATGCGCCTCTCCAAATAGTAAACAGAAATACCTCTTCTATCTCCTACCAGTACGCAAATCTAGCTAATAAAAAACACCGCCTAATACTGAGACGGTGTTTCATTATGACATGTACATAAACTAAGCAGCGCTTAACTCGTTTAACCTGCTTGGTCTATCAGCATGTTACGTAGATGACCGATTGCTTTGGTAGGGTTCAAACCTTTTGGACACACTGAAACGCAGTTCATGATACCGCGGCAACGGAATAGGCTGAACGGATCATCCAAACGTGCCAAACGTGCTTGTGTATCACCATCACGGCTATCAGCGACGAAGCGATAAGCATGTAATAGTGCAGATGGACCTAAGAATTTATCAGGGTTCCACCAGAACGATGGGCAGCTGGTTGAGCAGCACGCACATAGAATACATTCGTACAGACCGTTTAGCTTTTCGCGTTGTTCAGGTGACTGCAAACGCTCTGTTGGCGGTGCTGGCTGATCGTTGATTAAGTACGGGTGTACTTTTTCATACTGCTCGTAGAATTGGTTCATATCGACGACCAAATCACGAACCACGGGTAAACCTGGCAACGGACGAACAGTAATTTTTTCTGGCAAGGTATTCATGTTGATAAGACAGGCTAGACCATTTTTGCCATTGATGTTCATGCCATCAGAGCCACAGATGCCTTCACGGCAAGAGCGACGGAAGGTGATGGTTTCATCTTCCTTTTTCAGGCGTAATAACACGTCAAGCAACATACGATCTGAGTCTAACAACTCAACTGTATAGGTTTGCATACGTGGCGCTGCGTCCAGATCAGGATCGTAGCGATAGATTTCGATGGTGCGAGTACCTCGGCTCATAATGCTAAACTCCACACGTAGGTGATGGCGGGCGTACAAAGGTTGCAACATATCAGCGCTAGATAGAGTATCTTTATCACAGCGCTGGCATGAGCATGTAGCTGGCGGTCACCTTTTTAATAAATTAATAAGGGATAAAACGTTAACGCTGTTCATATAGACCAGCGGCGCAGTCAAAAATTAATAGACGCGAACTTTTGGCTCGATATAATCAACGGTCAATGGCACTTTGCGTACTGGCTTATAAATAATGCGGTTGCCTTCTGAGTACCAAAGCGTATGCTTCATCCAGTCATGATCGTTACGACCGTTTGGTGCATAATCATCATCTTCTGGACGGTCATAATCGGACACACTGTGTGCGCCGCGACTTTCATGACGCATCGCTGCTGATATCATTGTTGCTTTAGCCACTTCATATAGATTAGCCACTTCGAAAGCTTCGATACGGGCCGTGTTAAAGACTTGTGATTTATCAGCCAAATGAATCTGGTCGATTTTGTCGCCTAGCGCTAAAATTTTCTCAACGCCTTCGTCCATCATTGCTTGCGTACGGAATACACTGGCATGTGTCTGCATGGTCGCACGAATTTCGTCCGCAACATCTTGAGCGTTATAGCCTTCGGTAGACTGTTGCAGTTTGTCTAAACGCTTCACTGTAAAATCAAGCACACGAGGATCAAGTGGCTTGTAGTTATGATCAGCGTGATGGAATTCATCAACGATATGCTTACCAGCCGCACGACCAAATACCAATAGATCAAGTAGTGAGTTCGTACCTAAACGGTTGGCACCGTGAACACTGACACAAGCACATTCGCCAATCGCGTAAAGACCTTTAACGACAGTGCCTTTCGTGTATAGACCTTCTTCATCCGTACCCGCTTCTAGATCAGGAGTGATTACTTGACCATGAATCGTGGTTGGAATACCGCCCATCATATAGTGAATGGTTGGGATAACGGGAATCGGCTCTTTAGTGATATCAACGTTGGCGAAGTTTTTACCAATCTCAAATACTGATGGCAAACGCTTCATGATGGTTTCAACACCTAGATGCGTCATATCCATAACGATATGGTCCGCATTAGGGCCACAACCACGGCCTTCTTTGATTTCTTGATCCATAGAACGTGATACTAGATCACGTGGTGCCAAGTCTTTCACAGTTGGCGCATAACGCTCCATGAATGCTTCGCCATCTTTATTACGTAAGATAGCACCTTCACCACGACAACCTTCGGTCAATAGCACGCCTGCACCATGAACGCCTGTTGGATGGAACTGCCAGAATTCCATGTCTTGTAATGGAATACCAGCACGTACTGCCATGCCAATACCGTCACCAGTATTGATATAAGCGTTGGTAGATGCGGCAAAGATACGGCCTGCACCACCTGTCGCTAGGACAGTAATCGGTGACTGGAATACAGCTACAGTACCAGTCTCTTGTTCAAGCGCGATAACACCATTGATGTTGCCGGCTTCGTCTTTGATCAAGTCAAGAGCAATCCACTCGATAAAGAACTCAGTACCTTGCTCTAGGTTTTTTTGATATAGCGTGTGCAATAGTGCGTGACCTGTACGGTCAGCAGCGGCGCAAGCACGTTGTACTGCTTTTTCACCATAGTTAGACGTATGACCACCAAATGGGCGCTGATAAATCGTGCCATCTTCGTTACGGTCAAACGGCATGCCCATATGCTCAAGCTCATAGACCACTTTTGGCGCTTCGCGGCACATATATTCAATAGCGTCTTGATCACCTAACCAATCTGAACCCTTTACGGTGTCATAAAAGTGAAAGTGCCAGTTGTCATTACTCATGTTACCCAAACTTGCACCGATACCACCTTGAGCGGCAACCGTGTGCGAACGTGTTGGGAATACTTTGGTAAGGACTGCAACCTTCATGCCCGCTTCCGCTAAATGCAATGAAGCACGCATACCTGAGCCACCACCACCAACGATAACTGCATCGTAGTTTAGGGTCTTAATATTACTAATGGTATTATCTTGTCTAGTTGCCATTACGGTTTTCCTAATGCCTGTTAATGCTTAGAAGTAAATAAAAAGGCTGTCTCAAAATCATCCTATTGCTGGACAAAACACTGTATTGTCTCGCCCCTACTTGAAATTATCAAAGTGGATGACGCAAACAACCTTTAGCCACCTAATTTGCATATCTATCTTTATATTGGGTTCGCTCACTGACTAAACCATAGCGCACCTATTATATAAGTGACTGACTAAGTCAGTAATATCCAACGCTATGATTGGCTATGACTATTTTTAACGACTAACGGACGACTTTATAATGCTTGATCAGCCACTAGTGCTGCTGGGTGCATCCGTTATTGGTTATAGATAAATAGGGTTTATCAAAATATAGTCTGTTTAATATAATATGAATACAAGTAAGGCGAGTGAAGTACTACAAATAGTAGACTAAGCGAGCCTGACGCCGTATTCATATTATAGGGATTGGCTATAGTTAAACGGCAACAACACCGAAACCAGTACCCCAAAAAATCATGATGCCCCAAAATAAAAACACTAAAATAGCAATAATCATCAATGACTGTAGCACTAAGCGTAGACCTGCTGCGCTTGAGCCTAGTTTGCCAGTGGTAATATAATCAGTGAACACGGTCCACATACCAACCCAAGCATGGCCAGCTAGTGCAAGTACCGCCACTAAGCTAAATAAGCGCATAGGCAGACTGGTCATGAATGATGACCATTCAAGATAAGTAACGTCGCCGTGCGTCAAAAAGAAGCCCAGCAATACCACACTATAAACAGCTAAAACGACAGCGCTAATACGCTGGATAATCCAATCGCGTGAGCCTGAACCGGTCAGACCAGTCGCACTTTTGATTCCTGAATCATTTTTAATCATTAGAACATCACCCATACAAATGACGCGACAATTAGAATCGCTGCAATCACAAAACTAACCATAGACGCAGTGCGGCCAGATTTTAGTTCTTCATTCATGCCCATATCAGCAAATAAGTGCTTGATACCCATCACAAAGTGATAAGCAATCGCCGCAACGAATATCCATGCTAAAAAGCGCACAAGTACGTTGTCAAATACGGTCTCAAAACTCTCAGGCGACGCCAATGAGTTCTGTAGTAACCACAGCATGACAGGAATCAATAAAAATAGAATAATGCCAGAGATACGATGCAAGATTGAGGCGATCGCAATCGGTGAGCGATTAACGCTAATCACTTGGCTTAAAGGCAGATCAATAGGTCGGTTGCTTTTCACAGCGGGCATCCTTTTTGCGGTTATACTCCTGTATCTGCTAACAACCACTGCTTGATATAAATAGTATCAAGTTAGGTATTGAGCAACACACGAGACGAATAAAGTAAGGAAGAGCTAGCTGACTTCGTTTAGTTTGCGCTAAATATGAAGAAATGGTCGGATGGTAAACGGTGTAGCAGGACTCGTTAAATTGATAAGCTTTTTAATAGCGGCTCATCGACTAACCAACAAGTAACCGCACTATTCGTTAGAGCGATTAACTATTCTATTTTTACTGATACTTTTCACATAGAAAAAGATCACTGTCTTCTCTACATCAATATGAACCATAAGCGGATTAATTAAAATAGGCTCATTACTTAAAAATAGGACAGTTAACAAGATCTATCAGACCATCACGTACAGCTCTGGTCTAAACAGTCACCGTCTAGTCGTCACTAAATATAGATAGAGTCAGCTTTAAACGACACTATATCATGACCACTTATCAATTCGCACAAAGCGAGTGCCAGTTAAGTAACGCTAATTATAAAATGACTGGGCGACAATTACAAATTTATCCCTAAACTAATGAAATAAGAAGGCTTATTTAACAAACAAGCGAATTTGTGCAATACTAAATCCCCCCTGACGACTCAGCTCAGAGGATTAGATGACCCATTCCGTTCGCCTACTACTCATACGCAGTCTGTTTTTAGCATAGATAGCCAAAATACGCTTTGCTCTATTTTGGTAAATCGATGCAGATATTATGCGCATAATAGAGTTTGCCTTAACGCTCTAAAAGGGCAGTTTTTAAGTAAAATAACCTGACAGACATATTTTGATACAAAATTTACAGTAGATAGACACTATGAAACCACACCAGTTGGTGCCTTTGCTGCTAAAAGTTTTTTCAAATCATAGAGAATTGCTGCTAATATAGCCTGCATATTAAATACGTTAAAAACATTTTGACCGTTTTACTAGTAATGGCGCGAGGCTGTGCGTCGGTATATTTTTATTCTAACAAGTTACAACCAATGGAGAGGAATTTATGGCTGACACTCACGCCAAACTAACCGTAGATGGTAAAGAATACGAACTTCCAATTATTAAAGGTACTTTAGGGCGCCCAGTTATCGATGTTGCGGCGTTACAAGAGTCGGGCTTTTGGTCTTATGATCCTGGTTTTAAAGTAACCGCACCTGTTGAATCAAAAATTACTTTTATCGATGGCGGCAAAGGCGAGTTATTGCATCGCGGCTACCCTATCGATCAATTAGCAAACAACGCTGAATATTTAGAAGTGGCTTATGCGCTTGTTCATGGCGAATTGCCTAATGCCGAGCAAAAAGCAGATTTCTTTGAAAAGATCCGTAAGCACTCAGGCGTCCATGACCAATTGCGTAAGTTTTTCGAAGGCTTCCGTCGTGACGCGCATCCAATGGCTATTATGGTTGGTGTCGTTGGTGCTTTATCAGCCTTCTATCATGACAACCTAGACGTCAGTAACGAAGAGCATCGTGAAATCACGGCTATTCGTCTGATTGCTAAAATGCCAACGCTTGCTGCAATGAGTTACAAATACTCTCAGGGCGAACCGTTCATGTACCCGCGTAATGACTTTAACTACGCTGAAAACTTCTTATACATGATGTTTGCAACGCCTGCTGATGTAGATTATCAGAAAAACGATGTCATCACTCGTGCAATGGACAAAATCTTTACCTTGCATGCTGACCATGAGCAAAACGCTTCTACGTCAACGGTACGTTTAGCAGGCTCTACGGGTGCTAACCCTTATGCCTGTATCGCTGCTGGTATCGCAGCCCTTTGGGGACCATCACATGGCGGCGCGAACGAAGCCGTTCTTGAGATGCTAGATGAAATCGGTACTGTTGAGAACGTGCCTGAATTCATGGAAAAAGTAAAAAGCCGTGAAGTGAAGCTAATGGGCTTTGGTCACCGTGTCTACAAAAACTTCGATCCACGTGCACAAGTAATGAAAGAGACTTGTGATGAGGTATTAGAAGCACTTGGTATCAATGATCCTAAGCTTGAATTGGCAATGGCGCTAGAAAAAATTGCACTAGAAGACCCGTTCTTCATCGAGCGTAACCTATATCCAAACGTTGATTTTTATTCTGGTATCATCTTGAAAGCTATCGGTATCCCAACGTCAATGTTTACCGTAATCTTTGCATTGGCTCGTACTTCTGGTTGGATCAGCCATTGGTTAGAGATGCACAGTGCACCATTCAAAATCGGTCGCCCACGTCAGTTATATACTGGTGAAACGCGCCGTGATTTTGTAAAGGTCGAAGATCGCAAGTAAGCTAAATAGTATTTGAGCAATAAAAAATCCCGCCATCGTGCGGGATTTTTTATTGCTTTATTTTTAGATAAATGTATTAACTTTAACAGATACAATTGATAGTTCAATCGTACTCAATATCGTCAGTTATTGAAACTCTTTCAAAGTTTGCTCGTATTTAGCGATTTGTTCATCATATCCTTCGATGGTGTCATTAAACTTAGTCATCAATGTTTCAAACTCTTGTTGCTGATCAACCTTCATTTGTTGCATATCGATGACTTGCTGCGCTTCTATTTGCTCCCAGACTTGGTGTTGAATAATCAAGCGAGCCAGCGCTGGGCTTTTTGCACTGACCCTGCCAGCGATTTCTGCATGCTCGAATAACTGCGGTGTCAAAGTGGCTATATTAATCAGCGTATCAGAATCCTCTGCACTAAGCGGCGTAGTCACAGGCTGATATAATGCGTCCATCGCTTGCTGATAGCTTTCTATCATTTGTGCTTCAGTCATCATCACAGGTTTACGCGGCTCGAGACTGATACGCTTAAGTACAGTCAAATCGCGCTCACCAACCTCAGTACTGGTGTTAATGTCAGCATCCGTAACATCGCCCTCGGTAGCGGCTGGTACTGATGCTTGCTCAGACGCATTACTGTTGCTCGCCTCTGTAGCTGGCAAACCGCTATTATCGGGTGTATTACTAGCAGTCACTGGGGCACTGGCCTGATTAGCGGTGGCCTGATTAGCAGTGTCCTGAGTTGCTCCTTCGAGCAATAAAGCATCGCCATCGGACGCATCAGCAGCTTGTAATGACTCATACTCTGCTTGTAGCCGACGCTGCAACCCTTGTGCTTGAGCGACGTACAACGGCTGAAACTGTTTAATACGCGCAGCAGCCGAATCACTTTGCGGCATTGGTTGACTGTCTTCAGCACTCGTCTGTTCAGTGCTTTGACTGTCCTTTGGCTCAGGTTGCGTGTCTGCTTGCTGGCAACCACTCAATAGTAATATGCCACTTAGCATTACCATAAGTACCGTTGAGGGATAACGTAGAGAGCTGGTGCTTTTGTCTGAGAAGCTTTGATTCATGTCGCTATCATGAGCCTCATTATCCAGCGTTTCTGGCAAAAATTTAAACATCAGAGTACATATCCTTTGTTAATGCAAAATAATAAAAGTTAGAATTATCACAGCAATCCATTGCTGGTTTATGTCGTTTTTTTAGTCGTACTTTTTACCTGTCGCATTATTCACAGCATGTACGCTCAGAAATGGAATACAAGCTTCTAGATCTTGACAGTCTTTGCCAAGTTGCCGACGTACGAAATAGTCTTGCACCATGCGTGCCTGTTGTTCGATACCATATCTAAAAAAGGATTTACCCGTCTCTAGCACATAATCATAACGGCGATTGATAATCGCACCACGCACGACTTTTAATCCTTGTTGTAGCTGCCAAACGTGGGTTAGCTCGTGTATGAGCCAACTTTGCTTACCAATGGACGCATGGCTAAAATCTGCTATCCAATCTGCCGGATGGAAGTAAATATTACCATTAGGGCTGACCGCATAATTTTTGAGTACCCAGCGCGCGGTTTTAAGGTGAACATCATCGAGCGTGATACTGTTACCGAATACCGAATGAGCGAACGCTATCTCACCAGCAGTCAGCCTTCGTGATTGTTTTTTTGAAAATCTTGCTTGTAAAAACTGCTTGAGAGTCTGCTGATACATGGTTAATGAGTTACCTTACGCTAGTGAATCATGCTAAACCATTAAATAGGGGTGCAAACATTGAAACCCAAGCATTGAAAAACAAATATCTAAGACATAAGCTGTACACTTAGCCGATTTTTCTTAACGTCAATCTACGTTAGCCTAGCCGCTCAACTATAATAGTTATGAAGAGCAATGATTAAGGGCTGTTTGTATAAATTAGCTTATTTTTACCACTGATGTCTAATACTGATTATCAAATAGCTTTGTTTTTCTACAAAAAATAGCGACTGCCGAATATTTATTCTGTACAAAACAGCTTCATCAAGTCACTCTGTCATTGTAGTAAAGTCATAATTATCCGACCCTATAATAGAGAGTCCTATGCCGCCTAACTTTCATGCCGATACCCCACTCGCCCAGCGTATGCGCCCCACGACTCTTGATGCTATTATTGGTCAAGAACATTTATTAGCAAAGGGTGCGCCATTAAGACGTTTGGTGGAGCAAGGACACCTGCCGTCCATTATCTTGCATGGTGAAGCTGGCATTGGAAAAACCACCATTGCCATGCTGCTCGCTGATGCAGTTGGCAGGCCTTTTCATGCCCTATCTGCCTTGAATACTGGCGTTAAGCAATTGCGTGAAGTGCTAGATACCAAAGATTCTTTAAACTTCGAATCACCAGTGGTGTTCATCGACGAGATTCATCGTTTTAACAAAGCTCAGCAAGATGCATTACTGGGCGCTGTAGAGTCTGGTGATATTACCTTGATTGGTGCGACTACGGAAAATCCCTCCTTTAGTGTCAATAACGCCCTACTATCACGTTGCCAAGTGTATCGTCTAGAACCTCTGACACCAGAGCAAATCAGTGCGGTATTACAGCGAGCGCTGTCGGAAGACAATGTGCTAAAAGAACTGACTGTCGATTTACAAGCAAAAGACACTATCAGTCAATTGGCGCATGGTGATGCCAGAAAGGCGCTGAATGTATTGGAGCTAGCGATTCAAACGGCTGATGCTAAACAGTCGCCAGTTATCATTGATGACGAACTGATTAGCCGAGTGGCGCAAACCGCTTTGGTGCGTTACGACAAAGATGGTGAGCAGCATTACGATATCGTATCAGCAATGATAAAATCCGTACGTGGATCTGACCCTGATGCAGCCTTATACTGGATGGCACGGATGCTGGTGGGCGGTGAACCTGCCGACTTCATCGCGCGGCGCTTGGTCATCTTAGCCAGCGAAGATATCGGTAATGCAAATCCGAATGCCTTACTCCTTGCTGATGCAGCGTTGCGTAGTGTGCAGTCGATTGGTATGCCTGAGGCACGTCTAATTTTAGGGCAAGTGGTGGTTTATCTGGCGACCAGTGCCAAAAGTAACAGCACGTATAAAGCGATTAATGCTGCGATGGCATTGGCAGAAAATGATGCATCCCCTGTGCCGCTACATCTGCGCAATGGCGTTACTAAGCTGATGCGACATCAAGGTTATGGTCAGGACTATGTCTATCCTCATGACTACCCCAACCATTATTATCCGCAGTCATATTTGCCAGACAATTTAATTGGCACACGCTTTTATGAGTTTGCAGACAATCAGCGCGAGCAGCATAGTAAACAGTTCATGGATTGGCTGAAAGACCAAGCGGCGAGTAATGACTAACCACGTATAATGTGGCTCAGCTCATTATCCAATGTGTGCTTTAATGCATAAATGGTAGCGCTCATTGATAATACTTATGACGATTTTTGACATACTGAACGATATAGTGGGAAGATGACACAGCACGTTGCGATGAAAAGCGTTAAAATGACCTCATAATGAATGATACAAGCTATTAAGTGCGTCACTTTTTATTGAATGACATTACTGATAGCGCGCTTTGCTTGACCGTAACAGCGCTTTGTATCATCTGCTGCTACAATAGGCAGATAATGCTCTATATTCCAAATCACACCTATCTATAAATAATAAGACATTGAGATTTACTATGAGTTTAAATACGATTCCTGAGATTATCGAAGACATTCGTGCTGGTAAAATGGTCGTCTTGATGGATGATGAAGACCGCGAAAACGAAGGTGATATCATCATGGCAGCGACCCATGTGCGCCCTGAAGATATCAACTTTATGATTACCCATGCTCGCGGCTTAGTCTGCTTGACCATCTCGCAGGCACGTGCACATCAGCTGTCTTTACCGCTCATGTCTGAACGTAACGAAGCCAAATTTAGCACCAACTTTACTGTATCAATTGAGGCAGCTGAAGGCGTTACGACTGGTATCTCTGCTGCCGATCGCGCTCGTACGATTCAAGCAGCGGTGTCTGCTACTGCTAAAGCTGAAGATATTGTACAGCCTGGCCATATCTTTCCTATCATCGCGCAAGACGGTGGCGTATTGCATCGCGCTGGCCACACAGAAGCAGGTTGTGACTTATCACGCTTAGCAGGTCTTGAGCCAGCATCTGTGCTCGTCGAAATCATCAATGCTGATGGTACGATGGCACGCCGCGATGATCTTGAAATATTTGCTAAAGAGCATGACCTTAAAATTGGTACGATTGCTGATCTCATCAACTATCGTATCGCCAATGAACAAACAGTAGAAGAAGTAGAATCACATCCTTTTGAGACTGAACATGGTACGTTCACTTTGCATCGCTTCCGTGAATTTGGTGCTGATGAGACCCATTTAGCATTAGTCAAAGGCGATGTCAGCGAAGGCGTCAGTACGGTACGTGTTCATGGCTTCCATCCATTACGTGATTTGTTTGCAGCTAAAAATGACATGACTGGCCGTAGTGGCTGGAGCGTACAAGCGGCACTAAAAGAAATTAGCGCCTCAGATCGCGGTGTATTGGTTTGGATTGGTAGTAACCAGCCGGTTGATTTAGGGGATGCGTTAGACAAAGCTGCAGACAATGAATCGCAATCAACGCTTACTCAACAGCCGTATCGTAGCGTTGGTGTTGGCGCACAGATATTACGTCATTTAGGTGTCCGTGATATGCGCCTATTGTCATCACCAATGAAGTTTTATGCATTATCAGGCTTTGATCTGAACGTGGTTGATTTTGTGCATGCGCCGCAGCAAGACTAAAATCTGTTTGCGTTATTGAGTCGAAAAATCAAGCTTAAAAAAGGCACGCTAGCGTAATGTTAGCGTGCCTTTTTATATTTATGAGGTGTTAATTTTTAAAATTTAGGCGTGTGACCAAACTCTGCCTCTAATGCGATCAGTCGTTCACGCTCCTCGATTGTCCAAGGCAACTTAGTTTTGCCATCACTCTCTAAGCGCACCACGACTGCTTCAGCCGTCGCAACGATAGCCAATTGCGCCATACTATAGTAACGATACTCTATGGTTATACTCGTATTACCCAAACGTTGACAACGAACGCCTAATAATAAAGTATCCGGATAGGTCACGGGACGCAAATACTGGCAACTGGATTGTGCTAATACGGTGACCATGCTGCCATCAAACATCCCTAACGTCTGCAAATACGCAATACGCGCTGACTCAGCATAACGGTAATAGACGACATTGTTTAAGTGGTTAAATGCATCCATCTCGCCCCAGTGAATCGGCTGATGATGAATAACAGGATAATGCGCCAATTCGTCAGGACGAGGATAATACTCTGGTGCAGAGACCAAACCTGATTGCTTATCAAAACTGCTCATAACTTACCTTATTGCTTGTATTGTCTGTGTCTCAATTTTTGAGAATCGGCCTAATTTTGGGGCTTGTCCAAAATTTGCGTGGTCAACAGTGGCGTTGGTTTTGGTGCATTGGCAATCAGTCTATCTAACCAATCGAGTACTTCTGGAATATCGCTTGGCGCTTTCATTGTTTCTAAATTCTTGGCGAGATCGTTTGTACTTTCAGCAGCGCTCGTCGCACTTTTTGCTGCTTGCGCAGGTTGTTTGCTAGCAGTCATAGAAGACTGTGGCACTAAGGTTTTTAGCTGCTTACGAGCTTGCGTCAGATAGCTGACCAGCTGATCTTGTTCACGCATATTGCTGGCTTGGCTCGCTAAATTCAATGTCATAATAACTTCATGAATGGTTAATTGGCGACGTGTCAAAGCAAGGTTATTATTGCTTGCTGCTCTACTTTGCTGAGTGCCTTCATTGCCATTATTATTGCTAGTGCCATTACTATTGCTGCTCGCGGCACGCTCATGACTATGCAAAAAATCTTGAATATTTTGAATCGCTAGATTTTGAATTTGCCACGGGCTTGGTTGTGCACTTTGTGCTTGCAGGCGTTCGATATCTTTGAGCAAACTTTGCTTAATGACCACCGTCAACGCTGGGGCAATCTCATTGCTGCTTTGTGCCAATTGCCAATGCAGACCACGTAGTAAGTCTATCGCTGCGCTATCGTTATTGTCGGCCAATAATCTATTGGCTGCCTGTATTTGAATACGCAATAAATCCAACTGATTCTGAGCTTGGTTATTGGTCGCTACGCTCGGCTCTGGTAAGGTCTGCTGACTCATGGCAAATATGCGATCATCCATCTCATTTAGACGGCTGACCACCTGCTCGTTGCTTTGCAGACGCTCATTGACGCTATGTTGAAAACGTTGATGGCTAATATATAAGACTAATAATGCCGCGATAAGTAGCAAAATCACCAACCATTGTAGACGCAACAACAAAGTGTTTGCTTGCCGACGCTGCTGGATAGCAGAAGGTTCCTTAGATAATGATTCAGAATTTATTGACATAAGACAGTACCGTTATGGGTAGGGTTAAACCTATTTAAAGCGAACAAAAAAAGCGTATCACGCTTTGAGTGTTGTCTGGTTATTAAGAAATCGTTTTTTCTATAGGACTTTAGCGCTAATGGCTGCCAGAATGGTTTCCGGCGCCAAATCTTCCACACGCCAGTAGCTCAACTGCTGTTCTGCGACCATGTTTGCCAAGCGTTCGCCCAATACGATATAAGTAAAGTCTGATAATTTAAGCGCTGCGTTGTCGATCTTGCTTTGATTTGCAATTGTTTCTAAATTCGTCGCTTCTGAAGCCTTTACTACTGTTGCTTTAACAATACTTGCCCAATGCTCAAAGGCAGTACCACTACTGATCATGACGATGGGCTTTATTCTGTCTGCTGATGCTATGGTTTTTGATGCGTTTTGTGCCTGAAAATCTTGTAGCCATTGCTCATATTGACTCTGCGCCTCGTCAGGCATGATGCGCTCATACCAAGCAATACTATCGATATGTACACCGCGCACCTGCAAGGTATCGACCAGCAGACGACGTCCGCCAAGTCCGCGCCATATCAATAGTTTATCGCCCGCTTGTAGACTTTCAATCTCAGGCATCGCCAGCATACCTTCGTTATTGGCAATGGTAGGCTGAAGCACCTGATAACTTGCCACTGGTCGCTTGGCATCATTGAGGACAGCAGCAGTCGCCTCACCAACTGCAATCAAATGGCTTGGTGTCTCTAGCGCCGCCAATGCGGACTCTGCCAGCTCAGTAGTGTTGCTTTGTTTGTGACGCTCAACCTCAAGTGCTTTCCACATGGCTAACCCTGAGGCAGCAGCGGTCGGACTGACAATAACCAGTGCTTGATAGTCACCAGCCAGCCATTGCCGCATCATTTTTCTGTCTTCATCGGTCGCTACACGTGCTTGCAATGCCAACATCGGCATCTCAATGACCGACAGCCCTGCCGCTTGTAGACACTGCGTCAGTGGCGCTGCTCGCTCTATCGGGCGAGTATTGATGACTACTTGCGGCAGCGCTGATGATTGCTCAGTTAAGTGAGGCGAATCCGTAAACTGTGATGTTGAACAAAGCATAAACCGACCATGAAACAATGCTTATGAAATTAAAGTGAGCGTAATCAGAGTCAGTATAAGTAATTACCACTCTATGATTGAGCTACTCACCATACAGAAATATTATTTATTCGAACATTATTCAGGATGATAAATCGCTGATAAGATAGCACCAGCACCATCGGCAAGTAGGAGCTTGGCAACATCAATACCAAGTTGATTGGCCTGTATTTCTTGCTCTTCTTGCGTACCGACTAATGTGACACGCTTGTCCGCTTTTAGTAGTTCACTACCATCGGCCTGACCCACACGACCACGCAACCACAACACATTGCCATTATCATTGTTGCCATTATCGCCATTGTCATCGTTGTTGGCAGCTGTTTCATTAGCCATTTGTAGAACGGCATAAGCCGCAATCGGCACTTGGCAACCACCTTCTAAATGACGGTTTAGCGCGCGCTCAGCGATAAGGCGAATACGAGCCTTATCATCATTGAGCGGTGCAAGCAATTTTATCACCTCGTCATCACCTTCACGGCATTCAATTGCCAGAGCGCCTTGTCCGACCGCAGGCAAGCAAGCATCAATATCAAGCTCGCCACGGATGCGATCGGTAAGCTCAATACGCTGTAAACCACTGGTCGCTAGAATAATCGCATCGTACTCGCCAGCATCCAGCTTACCCAAACGGGTACCAACGTTACCGCGCAAGGTTTTGATTTGTAGATCGGGGCGATAGGCTTTGATTTGACACTGACGACGCAAGCTTGACGTGCCGACCACCGCACCTTGTGGCAACTCGTCAATACTATTATAAGTATTGGAAACAAAAGCATCCGTCGGTGAAGCGCGTTTGCAATAAACACCCAGCATCAAGCCTTCCGGCAACTGCATGGGCACGTCTTTTAATGAGTGTACGGCGATATCTGCTTGGTTCTCATATAAGGCTTGCTCGAGCTCTTTGACAAACAAACCTTTACCGCCGATTTTGGCCAATGGCGTGTCCAAAATTTTGTCACCTTTAGTGACAATTTTTAGCAGATTAATGGTCAAGTCAGGATACATCTCTAGCAGGCGATCACGAATATGTTCAGCTTGCCATAGCGCCAACGGACTCTGGCGTGTGGCGATATTTAAAGTGGTCAAAGCAGGTTGCTGCGGATTGCTCATAAAGGGCCTCAATAAGTTCGATACGACAGTGCAATGTTCATGCGATGTCAATGCGAAACAGTCATGCAAATTTACCTTATAAAATAGCGATAAAGACCATTTATCATGACTGCCGACGCAAAAAAATACCCCTATTTAAGCATAAATAAGGGTTTGATGATATGGGATGATTATTTCGCTATGACAATGGTGTGTTACATACTCTGAATTTTTTCACGTAACGCTGGCAGGTGACGGCGGCTCACCGCTAGCGTCTCATCAATACCTTTAAAACGTATCTGATACTGTCCCGCATCTAAGGTCTCTAAAAAGTCCAAAAAGCTGAGATTAATAATAGCGTTACGGTGTACCCGAAAGAGGCGGTCTTCAAACTCTTGCTCCAACTCTTTTAGGGTCTCGTCAATGAGGACAATACCATCTTTATGGCGAACTTTGACGTACTTTTGATCAGCCGTAAAGTAGTAAATATCTTTGAGCTTAATCAGCTCAACACCGCGGTGGGTACGTGCCGCAATATGTTCACGGACGGGACGTGCCATTGGATCTTCGAGCTTACGAATCTCGTTTAACTGCGCTGCGTTTAGATTTTTCGCTTTAGCAAGTGCCTCTAGCAGTTCATCTTTATTGGCTGGTTTTAATAAATAACCGATCGCATTGGCTTTTAGCGCGGCAATCGCATAATGATCGTAGGCAGTGACAAAAATAATCGCTGGCGGGTGCTCAAGCTTAGCAAGCTCTTGCGCACAGCGAACCCCATCCATTTCAGGCATGCGAATATCTAATAAAATGATGTCCGGTTGTTGAGTTTTCACTGCCACGATGGCTTCTGCGCCTGTCGTTGCTTGCGCAACCACTTGATGACCTGACTCCTGCACAATCCTAACCAAACGCTCACGTGCTAACGGCTCATCATCACAAACTACAATCCGCATGGAAACTCCTTTCTTACGGCGTACCTAGTATATTTCTTTAATCGTATCAGTAACATAATAACATTTATCCTTAAGCTGTTATCGCCATCCTTTAAAACTAATAACGAAAATCATAATAGTATAAATGCTGCAATAAATATGCCACGGTCAGTTACTAAAGAGAATATAAACAGATAAAGATCATAGACTGACGTCTTGAAGAGGATAATCTATGACAGTAACGATTTGCTTACTAGTGACGGTACTTTGAATATCGGCACTTTGGCCAAAGTAGGCGCGTAAACGTTCGGCCTGAATATAAAAATTCATGTGCTGACGTAAATCATAGTGAACCATTAAGGTTTTTTTGGGCAGTTGCACACTGATGGTAATCGTCACGTGATGCTGTTGCCACGTTACTTCAATATCGATATAAATGGTTTCGGTGGTCATTTCAACCACATTGAGTAGCATTTTTTCAATCACGCTTTGGAGCATCAAAGCAGTGATGACCATATCATACATGACATCCTCGTCAGGTAGCCGCCAATTGATAATGAGCTTGTCCGCCAAACGAATAGATTCAATGGCAAGATAATGCTCGCAAAGCGCGATTTCTTCTTCAAAGCTAATCTCTCGGGCACCTTCAAAACTGGCACGGAATAACGCGGAAACGTGTTGTAGTAAATCAGCTGCCCGAGGAGGGTTGGACTCAATAAGGGATACTAAAGTATTAATGGTATTAAAGAAGAAATGCGGGGCAAGGCGTGCTTTAATCACATCGTTTTGTGCAGTCAATTTATACTCAAACGATTTTTTGAGCGCACTAACCTCACGATAGCGACGTAAAAAATACAGTAGAAACACCAAGGTAAAACCGCCACCAATGATGGTATCAAACAGGACATTGATAATAAAAGCTTGCAGATCGTATTCAAGCCAGCCCATATTGATCATAATAAGCATGACTAATGTCATTGATATTGCAGAAGCTAGCATGAGTAGCGCAAGAATATAAATGCTGACTTTGACGATGCTCATGCGTGTAAAGACAGGGCGTAAATAATCTACTAGGTATAATGATGGGATGATACTTACTGTGTTTTGTAAAAATCGGCTCATGAATTTAATCACAAATTCTGACCAAGTTGCCAAGTCATGACGATCAATCACCGTCACGAACAGCGACCAAAAAAAGATGTAAAGCAGCCACTGCCAAGGTCTCATGACGTCCATGAGCTTGGGAATAAAAAACTCTAAGCGCGCAGCTAGTAAGGCAACCTCATCATTTGCTATACTTGGGCTCTTATTCTCTTGATTTGTCTTAGACCGATATGAACGCCAATTCTTCAAACCCTAGTAATCCTGATTCAAATAAAAATTCATCTGTCACTGATTTTAGCACAGATGCTTCTATAACAAACGCTGCGGTACAAAACAGCCCGACCAGCAGTCAAGGTCAGCAGATGTGGGGCGGGCGTTTTAGTGAAGCAACCGATAGCTTCGTCGCTGCCTTTACTGCCTCCGTGGGCTTCGATCAACGCTTCGCGCGGCACGATATTCAAGGCTCGATTGCACACGCAACCATGCTCAAAGAATGCGATATCTTAAGTGCTGATGATGTTGCCACTATTATTGACGGTCTACAACAAGTGCTGAAAGAGATTGAAGCTGGTGAATTTAACTGGTCGATTGCGCTTGAAGACGTGCATATGAACGTTGAATCGCGCCTGACAGATATCGTCGGTGCGGTGGGCAAAAAGCTACACACTGGTCGTAGCCGTAATGATCAGGTCGCCACCGATATCCGTTTATGGCTGCGCGAAGAGACTGATAATATCATTGCCTTGTTAGTGCGCTTGCAAAGTGGTTTGCTAGATTTGGCTGAGCAGCATACTGATACCATCATGCCTGGTTTCACCCATTTGCAAACCGCGCAGCCAGTCAGCTTTGGTCATCACGTGATGGCTTGGTTTGAGATGTTATACCGCGATACTGAACGCCTCGTTGACGCGCGTCGCCGTATCAATCAGATGCCGCTTGGTAGTGCCGCGCTTGCTGGTACGACTTTCCCAATCGATCGTACCATCACTGCTGAATTGCTAGGTTTTGAAGGCATTTGCCAAAACTCGCTTGATGCGGTCTCAGATCGTGACTTCGCTATTGAGTTCACATCAGCTGCTTCTATCTTGATGATGCACATGTCACGCATGAGCGAAGAGATTATCCTATGGATGTCAGCGCAGTTTAACTTTGTACAGATACCAGATCGCTTCTGTACCGGCTCATCTATCATGCCGCAAAAGAAAAACCCTGATGTGCCTGAATTGGTACGCGGTAAAGCAGCCCGTGTCTTTGGTCAACTCATGACCTTGCTCAGCCTGATGAAGAGCCAGCCTCTCGCCTACAATAAAGACAACCAAGAAGACAAAGAACCACTTTTTGATTGCGTCGATACGCTTACCGGCTGTTTATTGGCCTTTGGTGACATGCTACCGAACATCACCCCAAATAAAGAAAACATGCGCGCTGCTACCATGAAAGGCTATGCGACAGCGACTGATTTGGCAGACTATCTGGTACGTAACGGTGTCGCTTTCCGTGATGCTCATGAAGTGGTTGGTCATGCCGTCGCTTTAGGTATCAAAGAAGGCGTCGATTTGAGTGATTTATCCTTGGCACAACTACAGCAGTTTAGCGATGCTATTGGTGACGATGTCTTTGAGTATCTGACACTAGAAGGCTCATTGGCAGCTCGTGATCATTTAGGTGGCACAGCGCCCAATCAAGTGAAGCAAGCCGTCGTTAATGGTCGCGCACGCTTAAAAGTATTTGCGTAAAACCTTTAATAAAACTAGCATCTATTAATAAAAATCCCGCTCTCTAGGCGGGTTTTTTATTAGCGTTAAAAACAAATGGATGGTTACCTTCTATACACCTGATAGGCTTGGCTAAATCCACCAAGACCGTTATCATAGGTGGATACTAATATTCGATTTAATAATACAATAAGGACTGCCTCATGACTGAGAGTTTTAATCCACAAGCCAATACGGTATTTTGCCGCAAATATCAGCAAGAATTGCCAAAAATGCCACATCCACCTTTTCCTAATAAAAAAGGTCAAGAGCTGCAAGAAACGGTCTCTGACAAAGCATGGAAAGAATGGATTGAGCACCAAACCATGCTGATTAACGAAAACCATCTAAGCATGATGGATCCTAAGGCCAAGCAGTTTTTAACAGAGCAACGTGATAAGTTTTTAGACAATGAAGATTATGAGCGCGCGCAAGGTTGGACGCCAGAAAGCTAATTATTTTTGATTTTCTGCTATAAAAAAACGCGCTATATAAGTAATATAGCGCGTTTTTTATTTATAAATTATAGTCAATTGAAAATAAAACTGTTATATAAATTTAAACGCGCTACTGGGATAAATTTTGCACAGCCTCTGGGAACGCAGCACGCAAGTAAAATTCATCCCAGTAGCGCTATGTTCTTTTTAGAGTACATCGACTATAAAGCGTGTTAAATACCCTATCAATCCTCAGTCTTGTTTGCTGCGCCAGCATCGGTAACGGATGTTGCGCTTGCTTGGCGTGCAGCCATTCGATCGTTGGCTTCTTGCACCGCTTTTTCGACCTCAGCATAGTCTGAATGACGCACGTCCTGACCGCTGATATAATTAATAACCAGCTCTGCCACGTTCTGCGCATGATCACCGATACGCTCAAGCGCACGCAGTACCCACATGATATTCATGACTTTTGAGACATAGCGCGAGTCCTCCATGATATAAGTCATCAAGGCGCGAATGGCCGACTGATACTCATCATTGACCACCTTATCATTACGCATGACTTCAAAGGCTTGCTCAGCGTTTGATTGGCTAAAAGCTTCCAGCGCATTATGTACCATCAGCCGAACTTGGTTGCTCAAATGCTGGACTTCCGCATACCCATACTCAGTCTTACCTTGCGCGATAATTTTGATTGTCATCTGGGCGATTTTCACCGCTTCATCACCGATGCGCTCTAAATCAACCACGCCTTTGCTGATGGCCATGACCAAACGCAAATCACTGGCAGCTGGCTGACGTTTGGCAACCAGTAATAAGATATGTTCATCCAAATCGACTTCCATACGATTGATATCAAAATCCATATCAATCACTTCTTGTGCCAGCGCTTGGTTTTTATCGGTTAATGCATGGATTGCCTTGGCGACTTGATTGGCCGCGCTATCACCCATATGCAGAAACAGTCGAATCGCTTCATCAAGATCTTGGTCAAAACTTTTAGAGATATGCTTGTCATTTTGCATAGAACGTATTCCCTGAAATCTGGGTTTCGATGACACCGTGTGCCTATTAAAGGGCACATTGTTTGAGTGCTCAAAACCGAGCTGCCGATATACCTCGGTCAATGTCAAAAACTTCGAATGATTGCTCACAATAAGTGCTCATCCTATTTGCTTGTTATCAGCGTCTTATTATCAGTGCTTGATGGTCAGTACATAACCATCAGCGTAATGACTGACATTATCACTCAATGAAAAGCGACTGACGGCTGACTCTAAGCGTCGCCCAACTTAATCATCAATGCGCTTAGCCATAACGACCCGTAATATAATCTTCCGTCGCTTTTTGCGCCGGTTTGGTAAATATCTGATCCGTCTCGCCCATCTCGATCATATCACCCAAATACATATAGACCGTATAGTCTGACACCCGTGCCGCTTGCTGCATATTATGCGTCACAATAGCGATGGTGTAGTCATTTTTGAGATCTTCAATCAGCGCTTCAATAGCACCGGTAGAGATAGGATCAAGCGCGGAAGTTGGCTCATCGAGTAACAATACCTCTGGCTTGGTGGCGACACTACGCGCGATACACAAGCGTTGCTGCTGTCCACCTGATAATGACAGTCCAGAGGCTTTAAGTTTGTCTTTAACCTCAGGCCATAATGCTGATTTTTTCAGCGCCCATTCCACTCGATTGTCCAGCTCAGCTTTGCTTAATTTTTCATAAAGACGCACACCAAACGCCACATTGTCGTAAATCGACATTGGGAATGGTGTCGGTTTTTGAAAGACCATGCCGACTCGTGCGCGTAGCAAATTAACATCGACGTCTTTGTCTAAAATATTTGCACCGTCAATATTGATATTACCTTCTGCCCGCATGCCCGGATACAGATCATACATACGATTAAAGGTACGCAGCAGCGTTGATTTTCCGCAACCTGATGGGCCAATAAACGCGGTCACTTTTTTATCAGGGATATCAATATTGATATTTTTTAATGCTTGGAAATCATCGTAATAAAAATTCAGATCTCGAACTTCCAATTTTGCAGGCGGCATATTTTGTGGAATATCATGCAGTGTTTGCTTGTTAAAGCTTGCAGCATCTGGCTGAGCCATTTGTGCACTGGTCGATAAAGGGTTGGTTAATAGATTGTCTTCGGTGATATGAGACTTTTTAACCGCCGTTTTTTTAGGCGCTTTATTGATGACATCATTCATAATATTATCCAACCTAACTCAATGAAAAGTGATATAAATTTAAGTAAAAATCGACAAGGCCTGATTTTTAGTAGCTGTTATTTGCTGTGACCACGGTTGCCAATAAACCGCGCCAAAATATTCAGTATCAGTACAGACAAGGTAATCAGTAATGCCGCTGACCATGCCAAGGTATGCCAATTGTCATAAGGACTCATGGCAAACTGATAAATGGTGTTGGGCAAGTTGGCAATGGGCTTACCCATATCGGTACTGAAGTATTGATTGTTCAGCGCGGTGAATAATAACGGTGCGGTCTCACCAGTGATTCTGGCAAAGGCTAACAACACACCTGTGGTCAGTCCGGCTTTGGCAGCTTTGATCGTGACTTTGGTTACCAGCTGCCACTTTGGTGTGCCCAAGGCATAGGCCGCTTCACGGATGCTATTGGGCACTAAGTTGAGCATATTTTCTGTGGTGCGTACGACGACAGGAATAACGATTAATGCCAACGCCAATGCGCCTGCCCAACCAGAAAAGTTATTGCCTTTGACCATCAGCGCATAAATAAAGAGACCAATCACAATCGAGGGTGCTGATAGCAGAATATCGTTTAAAAAACGAGTTACCTTGCCTAGCATACTGCCTTGAGAAAATTCTGACAAATAAATACCGGTCATCAGCCCAATCGGTGCCCCGATAAACAAGCCTGAAAACGCCAACATGATTGAGCCGACAATGGCGTTGCGTAGGCCACCTGCGCTCATCGGTGGCGGGGTATCAGCCGTAAATACTGGCAACTGTACCAATCCTTGAAAACCTTCAACGAACAGGGTCAGTAAAATCCATAATAGCCAAAATAAACCAAACGCCATCGCCGACAACGCAAAGCCCAATCCAAGCTTATTCAGACGACGACGCTTGTTATAAAGGCTTTTGTTATAACGTGCCTCAAAGCTTGTCTTCGTCGGTAATGCGGTAGTAGCTCTGATAGCTTGATTAGGCATAACATTCGTTTCCCGTATCTTTTTAGATAGCCTTTTTAGATAATCTTTTTAGACAACATTAATCTCTATCGTGCTGATACAACGTTGGCTTAGCGATTGCCTGCTTTATGATCCATGCGCATGAGCATGAGCTTCGCTATGGACAGCACAATGAAAGTAATCACAAATAAGATTAAGCCTAAATGTAATAAAGATGCCAGATGCAGCTCACTAGACGCTTCGGCAAACTCATTGGCCAGCGCTGAGGTAATCGTAACCCCAGAGGTAAACAGGCTTGGACTGATATTAAAGGCATTACCAATCAAGAAAGTCACCGCCATGGTCTCGCCCAATGCGCGACCCAGCCCTAAAATAACACCACCAACCACACCAGCTTTGGTATACGGCAAAATAATCTTGAACATGACTTCCCAAGTCGTCGCGCCCATGCCATAGGCTGATTCTTTTAATAAGTCTGGCACGACGGAAAAAACATCGCGCATGGTGGCAGCGATAAAGGGAATAATCATGATGGCAAGCACCAAGGAAGCGGTAAACATCCCCAGTCCCATCGGCGCGCCTGCAAACAGTTTACCGATGATCGGTAAAGGCCCGACGTGTTCAATAAACCATGGCTGGATGTGATCGCCAAAAAACGGCGCGAAGACGAACAAGCCCCACATACCATAAATGATAGAGGGGATGCCAGCCAATAGCTCAATGGCGATACCAAGCGGTTTTTTTAGAAAAGCAGGACACATTTCGGTCAAAAATATGGCAATGCCAAAGCTCACTGGCACGGCTATCAGAATGGCGATAAACGAGGTCACTAAGGTGCCATAGATGGGTGCAAGTGCACCATATTCATTGGCGACCGTGTCCCAGTTATTACTGGTATAAAAACCTAGACCAAACTCTTGAATACTTGGCCAAGCCCCGACAATTAACGACACTAAAATACCACCTAGAGACATCAATACCAGTATGGCAAATGCTTTGGTGGAGTTAACGAATAAAGCATCGTAACGTTTTTGTTTAGCCAGTTGGGACCTTAAGTCTGTCATAAGTGTCTCAGCATTCAATAGGATAAGATTAAAAAATGAGCGTGTTTATCAGGTTTTATCACAACAAACTCAGCAGATATGAGTATCAGAAGCTATAAGTATCATTGGCTTTACGCTTAAATTCGCTGTGATAAAACCTTTCAAACAACTACCGGAGAATAGTTGTTTGAAAGGGTAATTCGATCGTTATTAAATAATGACTATCGAATTACTGAGCAGGTTTATAGACAGGCTGTCCATCGCTACCTTTTACGTCGTTCCATTTTGCTTTGAACAAGGCCACTGCCGTGTCAGAGAATGGTACATAGTCTAGTGCCATGGCATCATCATCACCTTGGCTATAAGCCCAGTCAAAGAAGTTCAACACGCCAGCGACTTGCTGAGGATTCTCTGGTTGCTTATGTACTAAGATAAAGGTGGCAGCAGCGATAGGCCATGCTTGGTCCGTCTCAGAGTTGGTGATGACTTTATAAAAGCCTTCTTGTTGTGACCAATCAATATCACCTGCCGCAGCAAAGGTCTCAGCTGATGGTTGCACGATGTTGCCAGCTGCATTTTTCAATGCCGTATGTGACATCTTGTTTTGCTTAGCGTATGCATACTCAACGTAGCCGATAGAGTTTTTCATACGGTTTACGTAGCTTGATACGCCTTCGTTACCTTTACCGCCTGCACCAGTCGCAGAGGTCGGCCATTTAACTGTTTTATCAACACCAACCGTGTCTTTCCAATCTGGTGATACTTTGGCCAGATAGTCCGTGAAGTTAAAAGTCGTACCTGAACCGTCTGAACGGAATACCGTCGTGATTGCCGCGTCTGGCAAGGTCAAATCTGGGTTCATAGCTTTGATAGCTGGGTCATTCCATTTACTGATTTTACCCAAATAGATATCTGCTAAGGTCGTACCGTCTAGCTTCAATGCGCCCGGCTCTATACCATCGATGTTGACGATTGGCACGACGCCACCGATAACCGTCGGAAACTGAATAAGGCCAGACTCTTCAAGCTCTTCAGGCGTCATCGGTGCATCAGAAGCACCAAAATCAACGGTTTTTGATTGAATTTGCTTGATACCGCCAGATGAGCCAATAGATTGATAGTTGACTTGGCCACCAGTTGCCCCATTGTAGTCATAAGACCATTTGGCATAGATAGGCTGCGGGAATGACGCACCTGCACCCGTGATATTCATGGCGATATTTTCAGCAGATTTAAAACCTGTAGTAGCAGAAGAGGCTGTTTGAGAGGTTGACTCAGCCGTTGTAACAGCGCTACTGCTAGTATCAGCAGTGGGCTCTGCCGTGTCGGTTGATTTATTACATGCCGTGAGCATTAATGTACAACTAACGGCTACTGCTAATAACGAATAACGCATGTAGGACTCCTGAAGTTTAACAACGATATGAAAAAGTATTGTTTGTGATATGCGTGCTATCTTGCCAAATCTTTATGACAGTTTGATGACAGTTGTCACAATCTTTCATTCGCTTTACATAATATTCAGGTAGCACTGCTATATTTTCAATAAATACTAATTATATCAATAATTTATAGATAACAACCTGATGCAACTATACTCATAGAAACCATCAGACGCCATCTTAAGTTGTTATATGATTAGCCAAATACTATTAGCCGTTGGTGCAGAATTTTGTTAGTATGAATAAGATTCACAACACTGACAGACTCGGGGTGCGGTGTGTTAAAGACTGGCTTTATTAAATTCGCTTTATTAAAGTAACCGCCTTTATACATTCGCTGAGAGATCACCCGCCGAACCTGATGCGGTTAGTACCGACGCAGGGAAGTCTTAAGCATATGTTATACAAGTACAAAGGGCGTGCAGAAATGCCTTTTTATTATCGCCAACCTCTACCAGTATTTTTTGTGCTGGTGGATAGCGTTAATAAACAGTTCCGTCCCTCAATCAGCAAAAGACTACTGACTACGTTTAGGTTTGATAGCGCTAGCAGGTTTTTTTACGATTGAATTTGTCCGTATCATATATGCTTACCCCCGCAGATTCTGGCGGTGTTGCCTATACTATTAGACCAACACGCTAGGACAGCATATGACTATTTCAGACATTACCTCGAACACAAAAGCTGCTCAAACTCATATCCCAGCCAATGCTTCGCTCAACGCGACTGCTAGCAAAGCGGATAAAAAAGCAGATGCCCTAAAAACCCCTGCCCATCGCCATCAAACAGACGCGCGCTTTGAAGAAGATGCCCGCGACTTGCACCGTATCTTGCCCGCTTCCCGTAAAATTTATATCGAAGGCTCAAGACCCGATATTCAAGTACCGATGCGCGAAATAACGCTTGATCCTACCCCTGTGCAAGGCCTTTCTGAGAACGAATGGGAGCCAAACCCACCGTTTTATGTCTATGACACCTCAGGTGTTTATACTGACCCCAATGCCACCATTGACCTCACCAAAGGTCTGCCAAAACTACGTGAAGGCTGGATAAACGAGCGCGGAGATACCGAGCAGTTAACAGGCCTATCAAGTCAGTATGGACAAACGCGCGCGCGTGATATCAGCACTGCCAACTTACGATTTGCTCACATTGATAAACCGCGCCGTGCCAAAGATGTTGATGGTAAAACAGGCAACGTCACGCAAATGTACTACGCACGTCGCGGCATTATTACGCCTGAAATGGAATACATTGCTATCCGTGAAACTCAAAAGCAGCATGATTTGACGGACATACGCCAACATGACGGAGAGAGCTTTGGTGCTAATACGCCGACGGTTATCACTCCTGAGTTTGTGCGTAGTGAAGTGGCCGCTGGACGTGCCATTATTCCCAATAACATCAACCACCCTGAATCTGAGCCAATGATTATCGGGCGCAATTTTTTGGTAAAAATCAACGCCAATATCGGTAACTCAGCACTCGGCTCCTCTATCGATGAAGAAGTCTCAAAAATGACGTGGGCCACACGTTGGGGCGCGGATAACATCATGGATTTGTCCACCGGCAATCATATTCACGAAACCCGCGAGTGGCTGATTCGTAACTCACCAGTGCCGATTGGTACGGTCCCTATTTATCAAGCGCTAGAAAAAGTCGATGGCGTGGCCGAAGACCTTACGTGGGAGATATTCCGTGACACCTTAATTGAACAAGCAGAGCAAGGCGTTGATTATTTCACCATTCACGCAGGTGTGTTGCTGGATTATGTGCCAATGACTGCCGGACGCCTAACAGGCATTGTGTCACGCGGCGGCTCTATCATGGCGCAGTGGTGCATGGTGCATCAACAAGAGAGCTTTTTATACACGCACTTTGAAGACATCTGCGAGATTATGAAAGCCTACGATGTCGCCTTTAGTTTGGGTGATGGCCTACGTCCGGGTTGTTTACAAGATGCCAATGACGAAGCTCAGTTTAGCGAACTCAAAACCTTGGGTGAACTGACCAAAGTGGCATGGGAGCATGATGTGCAGGTGATGGTTGAAGGACCGGGTCACGTCGCGATGAACCGTATTAAAGAAAATATGGATTTGCAGCTTGAGCTGTGTGCGGACGCGCCATTTTATACATTGGGGCCATTAACGACTGATATTGCACCGGGTTATGACCATATTACTAGTGCCATTGGAGCGGCGATGATTGGTTGGTTCGGCACTGCGATGCTTTGTTATGTCACGCCAAAAGAGCATTTGGGTCTACCCAATAAAAAGGATGTCAAAGACGGCATCATCACTTACAAAATTGCTGCCCATGCTGCTGATTTGGCCAAAGGTCATCCAGGTGCACAAGCACGTGACAATGCGTTATCTAAAGCACGTTTTGAATTCCGCTGGGATGATCAGTTCAATCTAGCACTCGATCCAGATACGGCGCGTGAATATCACGACGAAACGCTGCCGAAAGACGCGCATAAGACAGCGCACTTTTGCTCGATGTGTGGGCCAAAATTCTGTTCGATGAAAATCACTCAGAATGTGCGAGATTATGCGGCAGGACTGGACAAAAATGCCGCCAGCCAAAAAGCAATGCTTTAAACAGTCGACTGAACGAATGCTAGTAATTTGGTTAAAAAGGTGAATATGGATCTCGTTGGACAATTTGGCGAAGCCATTGCTGAAAAAATTCGTTGAGGTAAAACTGCGATGACCAAGAAATGTCATTCTGACAGTCGTCAGTTGTATAAAGAGGTTTGATTTTAAGTACTGAAAAACAGATAAAATAAAAAGCTTGCCTCTAATTAGATTAGGGGCAAGCTTTTTTTTATTGGTCTTAATTGAATATTAGAGATATTTGGTTGCTTAACTAACGACGCTAAATACATATGCTTCTTTGTTATCGTCATTAACAAGCATCAAAACCTTGGACTTATCATCATCTTTAGTTACAAGGCCATGTACCTTGCCCTCTTCTAGATGACAAGTGATGGCTGAGTTGTCTACGTTTCCATCCACACGAAGATAAATAGATTTTGGGTCAAAAGTAATATCTCCTTCAATAATACAACCCTGTTCATCCACAATACTATATCCCATCCTTCCCTTTGAGATAGCGTTCGTGACCATGCTAGCAGTACTACGCGTGCTCGTAGTCACTAAGGCACCTTGGTAAACCCCTTTGTAATCCTCTAATTTATCTGTAGAATTTCCTTGATTGTAGTCTAAGAATACTGGGTACCGGAGCTCTTCCTCAAAGCCTTCTGGATTAGACACATCTTCATAAACCACAGTTTCAAAAAAAGTAAAATCAGCACCATTTTGTCTGCCAAGGTCAAGATCAATGGATCTTGTGCCAACACTATTACTGGTAAAACTATAGTCAGTAGCATTTGATGATAATGAGGTGAAATTTGGATTACTACTTTTTTCAAATCTACCATTTATCAAACCAAATACTAAATCATTGGCATTATAAATGAAGCCATTATTGGTATATACCATCCAAAATTCACCATCATTATTGACGATAGTGCTCATTGATAAATAGGTATTATAGATGTCTTTTAAATCACTGTTGATTACGCCACTGTAAGAGCCAGCAAAAGGTTCAGGCTCTTGACGCTGTTGAGTGTTAGTATTTTGCTCTACAGAAGGACTACCAGTATTCGGAGTAACAGAAGAATCACCACTATCTGAATCTGAACCACCGCCACAACCAGATAAAGCTAATATAGAAACTAATAACAAGCTTGAGTAACGTACATTCATCAGAAGAGCTCCATTTTATGATAAATAAGCTCATAAAATGATGAACTTAATTCGGATAATAATAAGTTCAATATAGAATTAAAGCAATAAAAAAATCCCAGTAAACAATATGCTTACTAGGATTCCAAATCTATGTTCTAAAATAATTGGAGATTAAACTTTCGACGCCTCAAAGATATCTTCAATTGAGTTGTTAATGGTTTCAGAAAATTCCTCATCGCTTTGTTGCTTACTTAAACCTTCAGTAAAGGCACGTGAGAAGCTCGCAATCATACCTGGGTTTTGTTTTAGCTTAGCACAAGCATCGCTCCGGCTATAGCCACCCGATAAAGCCACCACTTTTAGCACTTTTGGATGATCAATCAGTTCTTGATAAAAACCCGCTTCCTCTGGCAAAGTCAATTTCAGTATGACTTGATGATCACCACTTAAACGATCCAGATTATGCAATAGACTGGTTTTAAGTATCAGCTCACAGTCATGTTTTTTAGTGCCATCAATATTTACTTCTGGCTCGACGATTGGCATCAGGCCTTTTGAGATGATTTGCTTGGCGACATCAAATTGCTGCTGCACGACTAGCTCGATACCATCGACATTGGGCTCATAAATTATTGAACGCATCTTGGTACCAAATACTGGATAGTTTTTGGCTTTGTCCAATAGCGCATCTAAATCAGGTATCGGGCGCATGACTTGCACGCCGTTCATCTGTTCAGCCAGACCTTTATCAACCTTAAGAAATGGCACGATATTTTTATTTTCCCACAGATAGTTAGCCGTCGACTTACCGTCAACTTCACGCTCCATGGTATCTTCGAATAAAATCGCCCCAAGCACGCGCTCATTATCAAAAGACTCACAAGTGATGATACGGGCTCGCATCTCATGTACGAGATCAAACATGGCATCATCATTGTCATAATCGTCGCTGCTCACGCCATAATTTTCGAGTGCTTTTGGCGTACTGCCCCCACTTTGGTCAAGCGCCGCGATGAAGCCTGAACCATTTTTTATACGCTGTAATTGCTTCTGGTATTCCATTGAGTGTATATCCTATTGTTATTCATTGAGGTCAAGTGTCTCAAAGCAAATCGCTTTTTATCAGCTTATATCAGCCTTGCTATTTTTAAGCAACCTTATCATAGGATGCCCTGCGTGCCTATATCTGATAAGTTAACGACTTTATAAATCGCAACGACGTTGATGGATTTAGGCTAAATTATTAGGGTGTTTCCTAAGCTAAAAACAATACTGCCACACAGCAAATTGCTAATACCAAGCCTACTATATTAATACGATTGAGCCGCTCTTTAAATACCCCAACGCCTATCATAGTTGCCACTGCGATGACACCCACATTCATACCAGTAAACACAATGCTTGGTGACTCAGACAATACTTGATGTGCCCGTACATAAGCGTAAATATTACCCATATTCAGCGCACCCAGCAGTACTCCTGCCATGAGGGCATTGCCCTGCCAGCGCACACGAGTGATTAGCAAATAAATAAACAGTAACAGCCCTGCCAGCCCGAAACTTATAAATAAAGTTAGCGGAAAGGCAGACCCTTGCTTGGCAACTTGCTTGAATAGAATATCAATAATGCCGTAGCCTGCCCAGACGCCAAATAACCAAAGCGGCGTTTGGCGCGCCTGTTTATCCATGCCGCCTTGCTGTGGACGATAAACCAAAGCACCGAGAGCTAAAAACCCTAATACCAAACCAAATATACGAGTACCCGTCAGCATCTCACCGAATAATAAAAATGCGGCAACGATAGGAATGATGAGTGATAAGCGTTGGGCGGCATCGGTTGCCACCATGCCGACCGCTGCAATCGCGCGCCCAAGAATGATAAATACGGCAGGCAGCAATACGCCAAGCGCTATGATAATACCCCACGCGCTTCCTAACAGACTAAGTCCGCTGATGTCTGGCTTCAATAAAAACCAAGTGAGTAAGAACGCTACTGGGTAACTGGCGACGATAGTCTGACGGATATCGATATTTCGTTGACGTAATATTTTTAAAAGTACTGACACAGCGACACTACATAGTACCGCGATGGTTAAATACATCATGAACGTCTACCTTTTAGGCTGCAATTTTGTGTATTTATTATTCGTTTACTCAAACGCGTCATCAATCTAGGGCGTGTTGAATATTCAAATATTAGGGCTGCTGATTGCTAAAATTGCACCAAACATTTTATCAAATCAGGCGTAAGCTGACGATAATATCGAGACCTTAGCTAGGCTTACAACAACGTTTGGGGTGATTTTGGCATCAGCCTTTCAGGGCAGGACTATTTTTTGCCAATATATGGCGAAATTTTTTAACCTAGAATGACTAGGCATCAAAAATTTCACTGCATATTGTCTAAAAAATAGTCACTGCCAGCACCACATTTGAATGTTCAACACGCCCTAAACAGAAGCGACTAAATTAGCCAGAAATGAGAACAGGCCCTAAGCTATGTTTTCTGCTCAACAAAACCATAGAATGTAACAAAATATGTTTTACACAGCAATCTATTTATAATGCTTTTGCTAACAAGTAATAAATGCAGGCAGCTATTGATTGTCAATTTACAATTAGCATGCAGGCGTGATTACGAAGTTTTGTTAAAATAGCGTAACTTCCTATTCACACAAATAAATGTTCAAGACAATGCTTGCCAGCTTTTGTCTTGGCGTATTGCTATTGATGCTCTACCCTTGCCTATGAATGCTCTATTTCGCTTTTTTGAAAACCGTCTACCCGCCTTTCCTGATACGCCTATGCCATTGCCCTCACCTCGTGACGGGCTGATGAAGTTTTTATGGGCATGTACTAAAGGTTTGCGTGGCTGGCTACTCTTTTTTATGATTTTGTCGGCGGGTATCGGCATTTATGAAGCGATGCTGTTTGCTTGGATTGGTAATATCGTCGACTGGTTGGGTATCTATACGCCACAAACGCTGTGGGCTGAAAAAGGTGATATGCTCCTTTTGATGCTAGCAGTCATGCTATTGAGTCCCTTTTGGATTGCCTTATCTTCGTTTATTCATTTTCAGTCGATTCAAGGCGTGTTTCCGATGCAAATGCGCTGGCGTTTTCATCAGCACATGCTCGGACAGTCGATGCAGTTTTATCAAGATGAGTTCTCTGGTCGCGTTTCTGCTAAAGTGATGCAGACGGCTCTGGCCGTACGCGATACGGTGATGACGGTCACTGACATGTTTATGTACGTGATCGTGTATTTTATTACGACTGGTGTTATCTTATTTAACTTAGACAGCTTATTGCTCATCCCATTTGTTATTTGGTTTGTCCTGGTTGGCATTGCGTTGCGCTTCTTTATTCCCAAGCTTAAACGGACGGCTATCGTCCAGGCTGATGCCCGTGCGTTGATGGTTGGCCGAATCACTGACGCTTACGCTAATATCATGACTGTCAAATTGTTCAGCCATTCACGCCGTGAGCTGGGTTATGCCAAGAACGCCATGGGTCAGTTCCTAGGAACGGTTCATGCACAAATGCGCTGGGTCAGCTATTTAGAGGTCTCAACCCATCTGATTAGTGTCATTTTAGTGAGTAGTACGGCTGGGATTGGCATCTATTTATGGCAGCAAGGCGACATCGGTGTTGGCGCTGTTGCCGCAGCCACAGCGATGGCCTTGCGACTCAATGGTTTAACGCAGTGGATTATGTGGCAAACAGCCAGCTTATTTGAAAGCATTGGTACCGCTCAGGACGGTATGCGTACACTATCTGCACCGCAGACTATCGTTGATACACCTAACGCTGCTACGCTAAAAGTGACTGATGGCCATATCGTCTTTGATCATGTTGACTTTAGTTATGAAAGTGAAAACGATGATATCGAAGGCGAGCGCATTGACGAGGTTAATACTGCCGGAACAGCCCTTACCCATTCACAAGTCAAACTACTTGATGGCTTCCATCTAGATATCAAACCGGGTGAAAAGATTGGTTTGGTGGGCCGCTCAGGTGCTGGTAAATCAACCTTAGTGAATTTATTATTGCGCTTTTTTGATGTGGATAAAGGTAAAATCTACATTGATGGACAAGCGATTGACGAAGTCACTCAAGAGTCCTTGCGTCAACAAATCGGTATGGTCACGCAAGATACCTCGCTGCTCCATCGCACTGTCCGTGAAAACATCGCCTATGGTCGCCCTGATGCCAGCGATGAAGAAATCATCCTTGCCACTGAGCAAGCACAGGCTTGGGAATTTATCAAAGATTTATATGATGATAAAGGCAATACTGGTCTGGATACACAAGTGGGCGAGCGTGGGGTTAAACTATCTGGCGGCCAGCGTCAGCGTATCGCCATCTCACGTGTCATGCTAAAAAATGCGCCGATTTTACTCTTAGATGAAGCGACCAGTGCGCTCGACTCCGAGATTGAATTTGCCATTACTGAAAGTTTGAATGATATTATGACGGGCAAAACAGTTATTGCCATTGCCCATCGTCTCTCTACGATTGCCGCACTCGATAGACTGGTGGTCATGGATAAAGGTCAGATTATCGAGCAAGGCAGCCACGATGAACTATTGGCATTAAATGGGGTGTATGCTGGCTTATGGCAGCGTCAAAGTGGCGGCTTCTTAGGCGAAAACAATTAATTATTGATGAATAATAAATCATAAGGCAGTGTTACTTTTATGGAAGCATTCACAAACAGTATCGATATCAGTGGTCAAAAGGCACGCTATTATGATTTAAGCTCATTGAATACATCCGCTAATAATAAAAACAAACGCCCTAGAGCGCACTTTTATGGTGGCAATGGTTTTACAGTAGGTAACTACAAGCCTCTGTTGACAGAGCTTGCTGCTGGTTTTGACATCAGCTCGCTCGCGATGCGCGGCTATTGGTACGACCAGCCAAAAGCCCGTGTATTAACGCGTGAGCAAGATGCCGATCTGCTTATTCAGTTTTTAGAGCAGACTCAAGATGGTCCTGTTATAGGCATTGGACATTCACAAGGCGCTACCGCTACCGCTATGGCAGCGGCTAAACGCCCTGATCTATTCTCTGAGTTGTATTTGATTGAGCCGGTAACTTTTACCAAATCGCAAGCGCTGTTGTATAAGCTAATACCTCGTTCCGTTAAGCTTAAACGTCAACCTTTTAAAAGCGCTTTAACCAAGCAAAAGGTTTGGGCAAATATAGATGAGTTCTATAAAAACCTACGAGAAAAAAGCGCTTATCGACGCATCTCTGATGAGCACTTGTACCTGTTTGCCGAACAAAGCTTAATACAGCAAGGCGATGGCAGTTATGCATTTATATTCACTCCCGAACAAGAGATAGCGAATTATTTTGGCATTCCTTATATCGACAGTGCATTAAAGAAGCTGGCGAAAACCAAGGTGCCTTACCAACTCATCATTGGCAAGCCGACTATTTTTATTAATGATAAAGTTCGTAATAATTGGCAAAAATTTGTGCCCGCTAACCAGCTTAACATCATGCCTGAGAACGGACATCTATTGCCTATAGAAGCACCGAAGCAATGCGCCACTTTTATCTTACAGAATTTTAATCGTTAAAATTTTAGCTTATGACTGATTTATTCGCCCCTAGTCCTGTAGATAACCTATTGCCTTATGAAGGGATACTCAATGATCTGGGCATCGTTGTCGAGAATAGCCATGAGCTTTACGACCTCTTATTAAGCGAACTGCCTTGGCATGCTGACATCGTTACTTTGTTTGGCAAGACCCATGTCACCACGCGTCAAATCGTTTGGATGGGTGGAAACAATAGCAGCTATCACTACTCTGGACACGCCCGCCAAAGTATCCCATGGTCAGAGACAGTGTTTCACATGAGACAGTATGTCGAACAACAACTAGCAAATATTGGCATTGTCGCTAACTTTAACTCTTGTCTGTTGAATTATTACCCCTCAGGTAGCGATGGCATGGGCTATCATGCAGATGACGAGAAAGAGTTAGGCTATCAGCCAATTATCGCTGCCCTATCGCTCGGTGCCACGCGCAAATTTGTCTTTAAGCATAAAAAAACTCAAGATAAAGTCGAGCTTTATCTTGAGTCTGGTCAGCTTATTGTCATGCATGGCGATACACAAGCCTACTGGAAACACACTATCACCAAGACTAAAACTGTCAACACTGGACGCATTAGTCTCACGTTTCGGCAGATGCTGCCCGATTAGTCTGCCTTTAGAACAATCTTACCAAAGGTATCGCCTTTTTGTAGCTCGCGGTGTGCTGCCACGGCTTCAGATAACGGATACGTCTGCTGAATCTGTAATTTGAGCTTACCAGTGCCCACTTGTTCTAACACTCTTGCCATATCTTGCCCACTACGCTGCGCTTTATAACCAGCCACATTTAAGTTCTTTTGACTACCCGCCTCTTTGAGCTTATCTACCCAAATAGTGGGTAATACATAGACATGACCTTCAGGCTTGATCACGCTAATCGCTCGTATACCTGCATCACCGCCGACCAAATCTAGCAGCACATCCGCTTGCAGCTCAGGAAATTCCTCATCCTTGGTATAATCAATCCAACCTGCCAGCTTAGATTTATCTATTAATGCATCGAGCTTGGCATATTTTTCTGGCGAACAAATTACCGTCACCTTAATGTTATCTTGCGACACTTTATTCATGAGCAATTGAATCAATAAATGACCGACGCCGCCTGCTGGTGCATTTATGACGACATGCTCACCTTTTTTGATATCAGCAAACTCTACAAATTGTAGCGCCGTTTGTCCGATACAAGGCAGCGCACCTGCTTGCTCTAATGTGACTGACTCTGGCACTTTGGCGAGCAATTTGGCATCGACTGCCACATACTCAGCATAGCAGCCACCATTGAAAGTCAAGGCGGCGACTTTATCACCAATAGCAAACTGTTCGTTATTGCTACTGACTACCACTCCTGACATATCAAAGCCTAAAATCGCTGGCTGATCATGATCAAATTTATCTTTACGAATATTATCAGCGCCCCACCCTTTGCCTTGACGGGTTTTGTAATCAACGGGGTTAATGCCTGCGTAGGCTACTTTTACTAAGACTTGCTCATCCGCCAAAGTAGGAACAGCAACACTATCCTCATAATTCATAACGTCAGGTTCGCCAAACTCACGAATAAGTACGGCCTGTTGAGTGATTGGTATTTGATTATTAGACATCGTTATATATCCTTATATATTATCGCACGATTTATTTTATACCCATTTGTTGACTAGTACTTTATGTAATCGAGCTTTTTTTATAGAAGCTTTTTTATAGAGCCTTTCTCATTATTTTTTTGGTACGGTAGCGCTGCTTTATGGCAATGCCAACTCTGCGCTAATCGGTAGATGATCTGATAGCGACGACCAAGGCTTACCAGTGTGTACCCACGCATCTTTGACTATCAAGTTACGCACATAGATACGATCTAGGCTGAGTACTGGCAGTTTTGCTGGAAACGTCGGCATTAGCTTGCCATGGCAGTGTTTAAAGGCTTCTATCATACCCAGCTCGGTCGCGAGCTTGTCACAAGACATCTTTTTCCAGTCATTGAAATCGCCTGCCAATATAAGCGGCTGATCAGGTGCAATCTCATGGCGCACGTAGTCGCTAATCGCTTGATACTGCTTGATACGATCACGCTCAAACAAATTGAGATGCGCACACAATACAACGACAGGCTGCTCCCAACCGATAGGTTGCACTTCACAGTGCAAGACCCCGCGCTGCTCAAGCTTATTGACCGTAATATTGACATTGTGTTTTGGATCTAACGGGAATCGGCTCAATACTGCATTGCCATGATGACCATTCTCGTACTCTGAATTTTTACCATAGCTGTTTTCTAGATCTAAAAACTCGCCAAACCATTCATGTTGTGACTGATCAGGATATTCGTTATATTGCATGTTACGTTTGAGGTTTTGACCCTGCACTTCTTGTAAGCATAATATATCTGCACCCACAGCTTCTAGCGCTTGAGCAATACCCTGCATTTTCACTTGGCGGTTTAGTGGTGACATACCTTTGTGAATATTGTAGCTGGTTAAAACAAAAGAGGTGGTAGTCATAAAAGGATCGATAAGCAGATGAATACGCTACTGAGTATAACAGCAGTCGTATTTATCAGCAGCAGTTAATCAGAGATAACTCGTAGTAGTATTGCTAAGCGAGACTGGTATATGAGTCATATACTTTATAATCAAATACAGTTATGCACAACCGATGCGCCTTATAGCTAGCAACGATTGTGGTGGTAGAAAGTTATGATTAGGGAATGTATTTTATAATTTGAGATAAATAGCTATGTTGCTGATTTGTTTTTGTCCAAAGGCGTCATACGTGGGATATCTGGCATATCTATCAATGCAGGATCAATGACAGGCTGTGGATTGTGTACGATATTATTGATACGTGCTTTTAGTTGTAAAAAATGACTGTCTGTCACAATATCAGGAGAACGAGGCCGTGCGAGCGGCACTTCAATAATCTCTTGTACCTCACCTGGATTTGCCTTGAGTACAACA
Organism: Psychrobacter sp. K31L; assembly: GCF_017942195.1. Classification (NCBI taxonomy): domain Bacteria; kingdom Pseudomonadati; phylum Pseudomonadota; class Gammaproteobacteria; order Moraxellales; family Moraxellaceae; genus Psychrobacter; species Psychrobacter sp. K31L. Next base: position 162,028 of record NZ_JAGKSC010000004.1, read on the forward strand.
ATACGATCTGACAGTAATACTGCCTCATCCATATCATGCGTAATAAATACGATAGTAATGTCAATATTGCGCCATAAATCTAGCAAATGCTTCTGCATTTTTTGACGCGTATAAGGATCAAGTGCGCCAAAAGGCTCATCCATGATCAATACTTTTGGCTCATTGACCAGCGCTCGCGCAATCGCAACACGCTGCTTCATACCGCCAGACAGTTGATGCGGATAGTGGTTTTCGTACTTGGTCAGTCCAACCACATCAAGCCACTCACGAGCGCTACGCTCTGCACTCGACTTGCTGCGGCCGCCCATGATAGGACCAAACATGACATTTTCTTTAACCGTCTTCCAAGGAAATAACGTATAGCCTTGAAAAACCATGCCACGACTGGCGCTTGGACCTTTGACTTTTTCTTTATCAACGATTACCTCTCCGCTGGGATAAGTATCTAATCCTGCAACGATACGCCCCAATGTTGATTTACCGCAACCAGAAGGACCGATCACACATACAAACTCACGCTCATAGATTTTTAGGCTGACATCTTTCAATATTACTTTTTGGCTACCGCCTTGATCAAACGACTGTGTCAGTTGATCAACTTGCAGCACCACATCTCGCTGATAGAGCGCTTTGAAATAATCGTCAGTGGTGCCGCTATGGGTAGTGCGAGCACTGTTTGTAGGGACGGAAGAGGTCATATCATTAGTCATCATTTAAATACTCGCTTTCCATTTGAAGAGTTTTTTACCGAGCTGGTACAACAAGATATCTGTACCTAAACCGATAAACCCAATAAGAAGAATACCTGCATAGACGTTATCAAAATGCTGGTAACGGGCTTGTTGCACAATAAACCATGTGATGCCTGAGGTCGTCCCGATCAGTTCAGCGACAATCAAATACGTCCATGCCCAGCCGAGTAGGACACGTAAGTCTCGATAGACATCGGGCAACACCGCAGGAAGCAGTACATAAAAGAAACTTTTGAGTTTGGTTGTGCCTAGCGTGTAACCTGCCTCAATAAGACCAAGATCCATAGTACGCGTAGTATTTGCAATGATTAGAATCTGTTGAAACAAAGTCCCAATCACGATGATGGCAATTTTTGGTCCATCGTAGATACCAAGCACCGCCACGGCTAAGGGTCCAAATGCTGGCGCTGGTAGATAGCGAAAGAACTCTACGAAAGGCTGAGTGATTTGTGCGATTTTTTGAGAAAACCCGCACAGCAGACCTAGTGGTATACCGAAAATAGATGAGATAAAAAAAGCGATAAATACCGTGCGTACACTTTGCCAAAGACTCTCATGTAACCAAGGAGCATCCGCTTGCGCAGGCGGGGTGGCAAATGCAGTAACCATCGCTGTGGCTACCTCATCAGGTGCTGGCAAGTAGACAGGGTTGACCAGCTTTCCTTGCGGAGGTACTGCATCAGAGGCCATCGCATCCTGTGCTTCTCGATAAAATACCTCTTTATCAATGCGGCTGCCCTCTTGTAGATAGCTACTTGCGCCAGCATCGGTAATCTCAACCTGCGGATGCCAAATGAAAGGCAGATAGCTGACCGCACACCATATTAAGATTGGAATCAAAAATGAGAGTACATTGAGCCCAAGCGTGGTTTTCTTGGTGAGATATGTATTGATATGACTCATAGACTACCCTCTAAAACGATGATAAAGACTCAAAAACCACTGCCTTTGTAATAGACAAAACTACAACTATCCTTACTGATTAATCAAATCAGGATAGATCAATTTATCTATATCAAGCGTTTGATCATAAATTTGATTATCAATATTGAACTGGTTGACGTGATAGCTAGACCCATAAATAGAGCTCAGCTCATCAGACTTCGCAAAAATCTTTTTATTGTCTTCCAGACTCATTAATTTCGTCCCATTCAAGAAAGCACTATATTGATCAGCAGGGACATTGACCTTGTTAGACATAATGCTAATCGCATCATCTCTAGTCGCTGGATCATTGATATAGTTGACGACCTTGCCCCACACCTGAATGATCTTGGCGTACTCTGCCTTGTGCGCAGAGAGACTGGCGGGACTGACGGCTAACGTGTCATAAATCAGACCGGGCTTATCCGCTGAGGTATAGATAGCCTTTGCACTTGGTACATTTTTTAGTGCTTGATTGGCATTGGGCTGCCAGATGGAGACGGCGTCAATACTGTCATTTGTGAAGACTTGAGGTAGCTCGTTTGTGGTGGCATTCACCAGTGTTACATCAGCCTCTGTCAACCCATTGTCAGCCAGCGCGCTATTGAGCAGCAAATGATCTACCAAGCCCTTTTCGACACCGATTGATTTGCCTTTTAGATCCGCTATGCTGGTGACCGAAGGTTTAGCGATGATCTGATCATTACCTGCTGAGTAGTCATTGACCAAAATAATGATGCCTTCACTACCACTCGCAGCGTTGACTAGATTGTCACCGTTGGTCACAGAGATAGCATCCAACTGTTTTGATGCAAAAGCAGATAACGAGGCAGAGTAATCAAACCACTTAAACTCAACATTCACGCCAGCTTCATCAAACCAGCCTTTATCAATCGCAATTTGCCACGCTACCCAGCCAGGCCAATCACTGTAACCGATAGAAATCGGTTCATCATTTGAGGCAGTGGCTTTTTCTGGTGCCGCTTCCCCTTCGGGTACTGACACGGTGGCCGTGTTGTCACAACCAAATAGCATAAAGCTTGAGAGAACCGCAAAAGTAAATAAGCGTCGATTCATGAGTCTTGCTCCTTGAATAAAGACAAGCCCATTATGGGAATGTCCATTGATTATTGTTTGCAATACCACGAGAGAGAATATTACTGGCGCTACTATTTTTGGATCAGCATTCAGCTGAGTCAGTCTGAATGCTGATTAATTAAGCAGCCATCTAAATAACCGATTCTGTTTGCTTGGCTATATAAGCTTTCCAACCACCGAATGCGGTCACATCTGTACCGCCTTCAAACCCATATTCTTCACAAATGAAGCTCTTGACCCAGCGCCCATCTGCCAATTCAACATTGCCAATGCCTAATGGCGTAGGCACTTCGTTGACGATTTCGCCAAACCTTGCTCTAGGAATTCGCCAAACTTCTACCGCAATAGAGCGTCCTTCGTCATGGCGTTTCAGTCCCGGTTTGGCAGGTGTCGATCCTGCCAATGCAAAGAGCTGATAAGTTGCTGCCGTTTGGGTTTGTTCGGACAACACACCACCTCTATCCGTCAGCTGATAATTGAGCGGCATACCACTCAGATGCGCACCAACTACTGCTAACGCCACACTACTATCACTGTCATCGGTACTCAGTGGAATAAGCGGTTGTGGTTGATCTAATTGAGCTGTTTGTGTTTGAGAGGTGTCGGAGTGATAACGATGGTTAGAGGTTCCCATTGGTATATCCAGAGCGGTTTGCCACTGATGCCCAAAGTTGGCTAAAGCTTCGTCATGCCAGCCCATAGCGATAAAGGTCACACCGCGCGGTAATCCGTCTCTAGCGATTAGATTCGGCAACGCCAACGCCGACAAGTCCGCTAGATTTACAAAATTAGTATAAGCACCCATGTGGCTATTTTTCGTTAACGGGTCAGCATTGACTGCATCGATGGTGTAAATAGTCGGCGCAGTTGGCACCATTAATGCGTCAAATTCAGATAGCGTTTGTTGAATACGGCGACTTAATGCAGCGCGAGAATACTCAGCACTCATTGCATCAACCGCATTGTAGTTCTCAGCTTGACTGATGATTTCGCGAGTGACAGGCAACAGCGTGTCACGCTCGACGAGCTGATCGATGGCAAAGGTGCGTTCGCTGACCCAGCTATCGTTATAGAGCGCATCTGCTAACTCGTTAAAGACGGTAAAGTCTATCGGTGTGACCTCGTAGCCCATCATCTTTAGCTGCGTGATGGCTATCTCAAAAGCCTGCTCTGACTCGGTATCACCGTAGAACTCTAAAGTATCAGGGATAGCGATTTTGCCAAGACTAAAGGCGACTGGCGCAGTGGCGGGATGGATACGACTATAATCATCCTCTTTATCGTAGCCTTTCATTAACTGTGCTACTTGCCACGCATCATCAACGCCCAGCGCAAAAATAGAAATCACATCATGTAATCGACACGCTGGAATGAGACCATTACTGGAGAACCATCCTTTTGTAGGCTTCAAACCCACTATATTGTTATGACCCGCAGGCACACGTCCAGAGCCTGCTGTATCCGTTCCTAATGCAAAAGGAACGATGCCATTTGCCACACTTACCGCAGAGCCTGAGCTTGAGCCGCCACTGATATAGTCGGGATTGAAACTGTTGGCCACTGCCCCATAAGATGAGCGCGTCCCTACCAGTCCTGTCGCGAATTGGTCAAGATTGGTTTTTCCGATGACGATAGCGCCTGCTGATTTGAGCTTGGCAATCACATGCGCGTCTTTGTCAGCCAAATACAAAGGGGCTGTACATCCTGCCGTAGTATGAAACCCTGCCACATCGATGTTGTCTTTTACCGCAAACGGTATGCCGTATAGCGGTAAGTCTTGGGAGTTTTGCGTGGCGATACTGTCAATCTGAGCGGTTAGCTGCTCAGGAGTCGCAATCTCAATCCAAGCATTATTATCATTGCTAATACCCGCCACATAATCCAGTAGATCACTTAGCTGGATACTTCCTTCGGCATAAGCGCTTTGCCAATCTTTGATCGTCCAATTCTTTTGCATAGTTGCTCTCTCTATTATTCTTCGCCATTTTTATCGTTGTTTTGCTATCTCACTATCGGCTAGATGAGTCCGTACAGCATCGGCTGACTGCGTCTGCGTCTGCGTCTGCGTCTGCGTCTGCGTCTGCCACCACTGTCTCACGAGCAGTAATGGGTGCAAGTACAAATAAAGGCTGCTCGGGTTTCACTGTAGTACCAATCTCAATTTCAATACTCACGACCTGCATCGCAACGGGTGAGACAATTGGTATCTCAATTTTCATGGCTTCTATGATTGCTAGGGTCTGCCCCTCATCGACTACATCACCTACCGCGCAAGAAATCTTCCATACACTGCCCATCATATGAGCTTTGACGACTACCCCGCCCTCAGGTACAGAAACTTCTGATGATACTTCTACCGCGTCAATATCTTCGCCAACATACTGGTCAAGACCTTGCTGCTTCCAACGTTGTCGCTCTGCATCAAAGTTGGCTTGTTGCTGATCTTTGAACGTCTGAATACTGTCCTTGTTTTCATGCAACATCTCGTAATACTCAGCGAGGTTTAACACACTATCCTCAACCTCAATCGATAGCTCACCTGCCTTAAAGGCAGTTCGCATCGATAACAGTTCTTCTTCACTGACTTCATAAAAACGAATTTGATCAAAGAATCGTAGTAACCATGGTTTTTCAGCTTCAAAACTGGGATGCGAGCGATAGCGATTCCATATTTGTAGTGTCCTACCGACAAACTGATAGCCGCCTGGGCCTTCCATACCGTAAATACACATATAAGCGCCGCCGATACCCACTGCGTTCTCTGGCGTCCATGTTCTGGCAGGATTGTATTTAGTGGTGACCAAGCGATGTCTTGGATCAAGCGGTGTGGCAACAGGCGCACCCAAATAGACATCACCGAGTCCCATGACTAAGTAGCTGGCATCATAGACAATATCTTTGACCGCTTGGGCAGAGGCCAAGCCATTGATACGTCTGATGAATTCGATATTGTCAGGACACCAAGGTGCGTCGGGATAGACAAGTTGCTGATATTTCTCAGTTGCTAGCTTGGTCTGAGAGTCAGCCCATGCCATTGGTAGATGAACAATTCTGGACGGCACTTGCATGTGTTTAATATCGGGCAATGCACTTTCTGCTTGCTTGAGAATTGCCAGTAGTGCCGCCTGTGGCAATTTTAATGAATGGTAATGCACTAATAACGAGCGAATACCTGGCGTCATATCGATAATGGCATCGACGTGCTGTGCTTGTAGCCACTCCATCAATGCCTGAACGCGGAAGCGCAATTGCAAATCAAGCACCTGCTCGCCGTACTCAATCAATATGTAGCTGTCTCCAGCAGGGCGATACACCACTTTTGGATGGTCATCAATGATGGGTAAGGTGTCCAATATAGCTGTCTGCAAAGTCGCGTTTTCTGTATGAATGGGTAAATCATAATCAACCAAATAATAGTCATCAGCCCGTAGCATGTCATCGTAGCGCTGATGTAATTGTGCTGCTTGATCGTAGCTGACAGGGATAAACTGCACTCGATCACCTGCCTTGAGCTGTCCCATTTTCCAGCGCTCACCTGCAACGATGACGCTCAAGCAGACAAAGCCACCGAGGCTTGGCCCATCAGGGCCTAAGATGATCGGCATATCCCCTGTGAAGTCGATCGCGCCAACGGCATAGGCATTATCATGGATGTTGGATGGGTGTAGCCCTGCTTCGCCGCCATCTTCACGTGCCCATTCGGGTTTGGGTCCGACCAGACGGATACCGGTACGGCTAGAGTTATGATGGACGTCCCATTCATGTTTAAAGAACTGCGTCACATCAGCGTCCGTAAAGAAATCTGGCGCGCCATGTGGCCCGTACATGACCGCGATTTGCCATAGTCCATCAAACGTTGGTTGCTGTACAGCAGGTAAGGCTTTAGTAGCAATGGACGTATCGCACTGTACAACGGGCAGCATGTCGCCGATAAGTAAGTTACGACCAGCATGACCACCAAACTGACCTAAACTAAAGGTCGCTTGGCTACCCAAATATTCAGGGACATCTATTCCACCTTTGATAGCGATATAGCTTCGGCAACCTGAGGTGATATTGCCACAAATAAGTTTTTGACCTTTACGCACAGGAATGGTTTGCCACATCGGCTGCTCTACACCATCCAAGGTACAGGCCATGCTACCGCCAGTAATGGCAATCTGACTGTCGCAATGGAACAATAAGGTTGGTCCAGTAACCACGCACTCAAGACCTGCAGTGTTAAATGGATTACCCAACAGCTGATTACCCGTATTGAGACTCAGACCATCTATCGCACCTGATGGAGGTACGCCCACATCCCAGTAGCCTTCTCGGCCAAGTACATCTTGTACGGCGGTCTGTACGCCCGACTGCAACACTTCAATTTTTTGACTGAGCCACGTAAAAGTGTTCAAAAACCTTGTAGTCTGCTCGCCCTGATCAAACGTCTCTGAAGCCACTATCTGCTGCAAATACTCAAAATTAGTTTCAAGACCTGCCATACGTGACACAGCCAAACTTTGGCTCATTTTCTCCAGCGCTTGCGCGCGGTCAGGTGCCGTGACAATGATTTTTGCTAGCATCGGGTCATAAAAGGCTGATATCTCACTGCCCTTTTCTATCCAAGTCTCAACGCGAGCTGCTGTATCAAAATAGGCATCCGTTAAAATCCCCGTGCTTGGCTGAAAGCTTTTGACAGGGTCTTCAGCATACAGACGCACCTGAATCGAATGTCCTGACGCGTGCAGTGGTAGCTCTGGTAATACGAACTCGCCTGCAGCCAGCTCAATCATCCAGCGTACTAGGTCCACTTGATAGATTTCTTCTGTGACACCATGCTCAACTTGCAAGCGTGTGTTGACTTCCAAGAAATAGAAGTCTTGCGTCGACACATCCATCACAAACTCGACAGTACCAGCAGAGCGATAGTTGACTTGTTGCATCAACTTAGTCGCCACCGCTTGTAGATTTTGTCTTTGTGTATCTGATAGTAAAGGCGCTGGTGTTTCTTCAATCACTTTTTGATTACGACGCTGGATAGAACAGTCACGCTCTCCTAAAGTGATGATATTACCTACCCCGTCACCAAACACTTGCACTTCGATATGGCGAGCATGCTCTACAAACTTTTCGAGATATAGCCCAGCATCACTGAAGTTGCTTTGTGCCAAATGATGCACAGACTCATAAGCATCCTTTAGTTCGACCTCATTCCACACCAGACGCATGCCGATACCACCGCCGCCTGCAGTGCTTTTTAGCATGACAGGGTAACCAATACGCTCGGCCTCACATAATGCTTCGTCCACATCTTGTAGCAGTTCGCTACCGGGTAACAATGGCACTTGGCTGTCAATGGCGAGCTTACGAGCCGTATGCTTGAGCCCAAAGCTCAGCAGCTGCTCAGAGGTTGGCCCAATAAAAGCGATTCCAGCATCACTGCAGCGATCACAGAATGCCGCGTTTTCTGATAAAAACCCATAACCAGGATGGATCGCTTCTGCGCCTGAATCAATCGCTGCTTGCAATACTTTATCCATATTCAGGTAGCTATCACTGGCAGGACCAGAGCCGATGTTGATGGCTTCATCAGCCTGACTGACATGTAGTGAGCCCCTATCCACATCAGTATAGACAACGACTGAGCCGACACCCATTTGCTTTAAGGTACGTATAATTCGGCAAGCAATAGCACCGCGATTGGCAATCAATACTTTTTTAAACATCACAACTTCCTCAGCATTCTCATTAATAGGCAGTATCGTCTTGTTCGAAAATCGCTTACTTACTCATAAATCACCAGCTCAATAGGCGTGGGGTTATAACCGTTGCAGGGATTGTTGAGCTGAGGACAGTTCGATATCAGGACAATCATGTCCATTTGTGCAGTGATATCGACGTATTTGCCAGGGGCTGAGATGCCATCATCAAACGCCAAACTACCATCAGGCGTAATAGGCACGTTCATAAAGAAATTGATATTTGGTCCGACATGACGTAGGTTCAGATCATATTTTTGAGCAACTGAATGCGTTGCTAGGGTATGCATAAAGTTGTTTCGGCAGCTATGCATAGGATAAGTATCATGAGCATAACGCACGGTATTACTCTCACATGAGCATGCACCGCCCAACGTATCATGACGACCGCAAGTGTCATCTGTGATAGTGGCAATGACTTGCCCTCTATTAGTGAAGAGCTGACTGCCCATCTCTAAAAACAGCTTTTGATTTTGTGCCAAGGTATCTGTGGCACTATAACGTTCTGCAGTATCTGCACAGCTTATAAACAAGGTATCGACCGCTTGATTGCCTTCGGTATCTATAATACGCAAGGTCTGGTTTTTCTTAACCTCTGCCATCCATCCCTCTCCAGCAGCACAAACCTCACGTAGCTTGATTGTCTTGGAATCGATTGAATCTAAAGTTGTTGGCGCTGGATTTTGAATAGCTTGATCTTTATTTTTAGTATCATTGTTAGTTGTCATGAGCCTGCTCTCTTAGTTGATATGACTGGTTGTAAACGTTATAGGCATAAATGTTATGTGAATGAGCCTATAGAACTCGTTTTGTCAGTCAAAAATTAGAAATTGATAACCACTTGATTAGTATTTAATGCCGCTTAACTGATAAGCATTTAATAGCTGCTTTCGCCTATCGAACACTGCCTTTCGTTAGGCGTTCGTATAGTCGCCAAAATAGCGTGCATTGTTCTCAAACCCGCGTTGGTTTTGCGAGCAAGAGTCACGGCAGATATCAGACTCTGACTTTGGCACTATGGGTACTGCCTGCTGAATGGTTAGCTCAATATCAGCTGGATCATAGATGTCTGATGGATCAAGTGGGTGCGGGGCATTACAGATGAATACTAAGCAATTCATCTCAAACCGTAGGGCGATAGATTGGTTGGTGTTGTCAGCAGCGATATAGGACAGCTGCCCTTGTAGATCGGGGGTGACTTTGGAGAACAGGTTTATCGTTGCCGTAAGGTCGCGCTCATTTAGCGCAAACTTCGACATCTCTGTTAGTAGTCCGTCAAGACCGTTTTGATAGCGCTCGTTACGAGCATCTTGGAAGGTTTTTTTGCCATATTGTGAGCTGATCATAGCAGCGGTGCTAGGGCCACAAATGGCATCGTTCCAGCCATGGTCATCGCTGATAATAGAGGCCAGCACTCGGCCCATATCGGAGTAGAGTACGTGACCTTCAGATAAATATAAGGTGTGTTGTGCTTTTAGACTGTCTGGCATGTTGAAGCGTTCAAGCTTCTCATCAGCGTTGACCACATATAGGCTAGCATTGGCATTGGCTGCCAGTGATTTGAGTGTTAATACAGTATTTTTATTGATACGTCCGCACCAATGATGGCCACCTGGTAGATGCGTGGTGAAACGATCTGAATACGAACTATCGGAAGTAGTGATTGAAACGGATGACATAAAAAACTCCACAGTTATGAGCTTAAGTGATTAGTATCACTTAGAGTCTCCCGGGCTTTTATCCCTCCGTGTAGTTCTTTCGAACCGCCATCTCTCGGACCAGTCATATAGTTTTAGAAAGCTTTCCTCTACTATATCGGAACCCTAGACGGCATTTTTTTAGCTCTTAGATTAATGATATACGGTAGTTAACCGCTTACAATTAACATTGCAAGCGATGTGCCAGTCATCATCTATCGCTATCCATTTGTCTTTTATTTTTCACTAAAAATAAGATTAGCGTTCTAAAAACTTCGCTAGATCAATCGCGTTTTTTTCAAAAGAACTACTCTTCTAAGTGCACTTATAGCCTGATACATATAGGTTGTAACAAATATAAGCAAGATTAACATCATGCTAAAAATTGAGAGTCAACAAGGCGCATGATAACCATCTAAGTTAAATCCAAATTAATTGACATAAAAACTAGATGCGCACCACAGTAGAACATTCTGCACCACAATGATAAATACTGCCTTATTCTGAAACATCTAAAAATCATGAGCGTCTCATTTATCTTTAATCATGCCAACATCAGCAGACAAAAAAATCACTGGTTCAATGCGAACCAGTGATTTTAATTTTCATAACGAATGTGGATAAGAAAAAGCATTGATTCTTATCGAACCAATGCTCTCATATTATACCTATATGCTATCAATGGCGAATTTCGTCGATGAACATCATCGATAGCCAGTGTTCTTGAATCAGTAACGAGTCACTAGAGCAATCGGTTGGTCTTCACCCATGATGTCTTGCGGCATAAACACAGCCTCACCGCCATTATGAATCACATGCTCAATGATTTCGCCAATCGCATCATCAGTGACACCTTCTGCGGTAGCATCATTAGCAATACTTAGAGTCTGCGCTTTTTCATCAATTTTGGCAGATTGTATATAGCCACGGCGTACATAAAGGGTCTCGCCCGCCCCTTGAAAAGCACTGCGATAGACTTCTTGTAAATCCGTCTGCAACATATTGGCACCGCGGGCTTTGTCAATCTCGCCCAAAGCAGCATGATGTAATGATGTACGATATTCTTCTACAGCTTCTTGTACACTATCGACGATATGCTGTGCACTGCCATCTTCTAGATTGGTGGCGTTTGATACCGTGGCAATGATGTTTTCTGGACGATCACAGACTTCTTTGTAGTAACCGATATTTTTCGCATCGCCAACGATAACGAGAGGCATTTTATGCTCGCCCCACAGCTCTTGTACGCTCTTATCGACTTGGTTAAAGTATTCTTTTAAATGACTGCTTTCATTACTTGCAGAACGATCAGAGCCACCGTCACTTGTCGTATGCAGACCATTATTTTCGACAGGGAATGCGATGCTTTCCATATTGTTTTGTGCATCGTCATCTTTATCAAACTCTCTGATGACACGATCATTTGATGCTTCGATCAGGCGAGCCTTATCACGGGTCAGCACGACTGTATAGTAGTGAACGGCACTTGCCATATCACGAACTAGGTCACGAGTGGCAAAACTGTCTGAAATCACAACCCGCTCTGTGGTATCGATGGGCATACGGATCACTTGTACATCGTCAGTACTGGCAAATATGGCTAAGGTATCAAGATTATAGTTGTGGTTTAACTCGCTGGTCTTAGCATAAATCTTGTCTAAGATAGTTGTCGACGTACTCTTGTCGTATTCTTTGGTTAAGCGATCTTCTACGACTTTTAGCTGATTTTTTAGAGCGATTGGATCTTGCTCATTGGCTGGATGCGCTCGATGTGTCTTAACAAAGATACTGACCGCTGGATTGGCTTTAGTTTCACGTAAACTTTTAAGAGTCGCTTTCATATACTGCTCCTTGTTTTATTATCATTTACTTTCAACGTTGTTAATTTTTCTATGAGTCATTTTTTCTATAAATCGTTTATCAATAGGGTTTGATATTTTTATTCCATTCCCTTGATGCTAACAGTCAAACCTCACTTGCTGTAGGGTCAATTTGCAAGCAAATGATAGCGCTTTGTAAGTAGAACAATCTATGTTGTTATAAAAGGCAGGTTTATCTCATTTAAACATATTTAATATCGACCCTCTCGTCGCTTTACTTTCTGTATTGTCAGTGAGTAGGTTGCATTTTCATTAAATGAACCCATCTTTTATATAATATAGGTATAAGACCGCAAAATAAAAAAGTAACTGACAGCCTTTTATACTCTGTGTGTTACATCACGCAAATCACTTATACCAAACCCTATTTAACCAATAATAATTTATTCACTAATATCAGATATCGGATACCTTTATGACACCCATTTCTCCAGATTTACGTCTTGTCGATTTTGCCAATGTTTCACCAAGTGCATTACAAAGCCAAGTCATTAGCGCGATAGACGATGCCAATGCTTTTTTAGATGCAATGACAGACCATACTGACAGCAACCACAGTCCTGCTGAGCAAGCTCTGAGCGATGTGATGAATTTTGATCATATCAATCTGGCATTAGATCGCAGTTGGGGTATTTTGTCACATCTCAATAGCGTGATGAGCAATGATGAGATTCGTCATGTGCATCATGAGCTACTGCCTAAGCTGTCTGCTTACGGCACTCGTGTGGGGCAGCATCAGCCGCTATTTAGTCGTTATCAAGCTATCGTGAATGATAAAGCGTTCTTTACAGCGCTTGAGCCTGCGCGCGCTCGTGCCATTGAGCTCGCGCTTAGAAGCTTTGAGATGTCAGGTGTGGCGCTACCTAAAGCTGAGCAAGAACAATTCGCTGCGACTCAAAGTGAACTCTCAACTTTATCAGCGACGTTCTCAGACAATATATTGGATGCTACCCAAGCTTACGCCTTACCACTTAAACAAGCGCAATTGGCGGGCTTAACCGAAAGTGGTTTGGCACTATTGGCAGACGCGGGCGAACAGTATAAAGCCCGTGAGCTTGCCAGCGGCGCCCTCACGCAAGCAGATATCGATGCGTTGCCGACCCCTTATTACGTAGCAAGTTTGAATATCCCCGTTTACCTTGCGGTCATGACTCATGCTGACGACCGCAGTCTACGTGAGACGTTGTACCGTGCTTATGTCACGCGTGCCTCAGAATTTGATACGCATACCAATGCCAAAGGTGAGTCGCTGAATAACGCTGATATCATGGGTCAAATCCTACAACTACGTGAGCAAAAAGCCACTCTATTAGGTTTTGACAATTACGCAGAAGTCTCACTATCGTCTAAAATGGCAGATAACGTGGCAGAAGTAGAAACCTTTTTGCGCGATTTGGCCACGCAAGCCACTCCAGCTGCTAAGCAGGATTTAGCGCAACTGCAAAAATATGCGCAAGATTATGGCATTGATGATGTGCAGCCTTGGGACAGTGCTTATATCGCTGAGAAAGTAAAACAAAGCGAATTTAGTTTATCGCAAGAAGAGATACGCCCATATTTCCCGTTACCAAAAGTGATTAACGGCTTATTTGCCATTGTTGAGCGTTTATACGGTATCAAAGTACAAGAGCAAAGTAGTAATGAGACAGATAGTGAAAGCACATCTGTATCGCGCTGGCACAACGAGGTAAGCTTCTATCAATTGTTTGATGCTGAAGATAACTTGCTTGGCGGCTTTTATTTTGATTTATTTGCTCGCAGCGGTAAGCGTGGCGGTGCTTGGATGAGTGGTTTTCAGTCGCGTTATACTTATGACGAGCAAGACCATCAGCAGCTACCGGTTTGCTTTATGGTTGGTAACTTTACGCCTGCCCTCGATGGCAAACCAAGCTTATTAACTCATGATGAAGTACTGACCTTGTTCCATGAGTTTGGTCATGGGCTACATCATCTTTTAACGCAAGTGACCGTCGGTGATGTCGCGGGTGTTAATGGCGTCGAATGGGATGCAGTCGAGCTGCCCAGTCAATTTATGGAAAACTGGGCATGGGATGCTGAGGGTATTGCGCTGATTAGTAGTCATGTCGAGACTGGCGAGCCCTTGCCTAAAGACAAACTTGCAGCCTTACTGGCGGTAAAAAACTTCCAAAGCGGCATGCAAACCCTGCGTCAAATCGAGTTCTCACTGTTCGACTTATTGATTCATTCACACACGCCAGCACTTGATTATGATGGTATCTTGGCAACCTTAAATACGGTTCGTAACGACATTGCCATCATGCAAACGCCTGACTATAACCGCTTTGCCAATGGTTTTAGTCATATCTTTGCAGGTGGCTATGCGGCTGGCTATTACTCGTATAAATGGGCAGAGCTATTGTCTGCAGATGCTTTTAGTAGGTTTGAAGAAGAAGGTGTTTTTAATCCAGTGACCGGTAAAGCTTTCCGTGAGAGTATTTTATCGGTTGGCGGTAGCTTCCCTGCCAAGACTAACTTTGAGAACTTTCGTGGTCGTAGCGCCAGTATTGATGCCTTATTGCGTCACAGTGGTTTTAGCAATGTTAAAAACATCGATGCCGCCAATGCCAAAAGCAATCGCGAGGTTATTTAGATGCGTTATCAATCGTCACGCCCAAAGCGCCGATTTTTGGCGGGCGTCCGCTGTCCCAAATGTCAGGCGATGGACGCGGTGGTACAGGTAAATATTACGACGCCTGTGCCTGATGAGTATATTGAATGTACTAAATGTAGCCATGCAGAACATCGACCTGACCCTGATGCTATCAGTGCCAAAAATCATGCGGAAGACCAACTCGCTCGTGATGCGATGGCGACAGGCACCAGTGGTACGGTAAAGTTTAAAACTTAAGCAAACAAATAATACTGATACTGATACTGATACTTAAAAGTTTTTTAAGTGCTTTATTATTTAACAGTACTTTAAGCCTATCTAGCAATAGATAGGTTTTTTATTTTGAGTTTGCTATAGTATGGCTACTTATATCTTTGACATAAATTGACCGTAGTATGAAAAATAAAAAAAAGCATCCTTTGTTGAGCAAACGTGAAAAAGCGAAAGCCGCTAAATCGCGCCGTAGAATCTGGATGGCGATTATATTGGCACTGCTATTCATTGTTATCGGCTATTTAGTTTGGGCGCAATCTGTACCTGAGACTAGCAAAACTGGCAGCAGCTCACCATCAATCGCTGAGCAAAACGAGGCTGCACAGTCTGCTGCTATGCCAGCAGAAAATGTCCTCAGTGAAGTCAATAGTGAAGTCAATAGTGATGACGCTATAACGAGTGAAGCGACTGTCCTTGATCAGAATGCTACCGCCGCTGACACAGCTGACAACTCAAATAGTCAAGTACCAAAACCTGCTACCATCTTAAGCGCTCCTTTACCAAAGACGGATAGTCTGGCCAAAGAAGAAATTGATCGCTTAGAAGATGAGCGTAAACGCTGGGCTGCCCAAGAAAAGCTGGCATCTGAACAATTAGTGATGAATAAAAAATTGACGGATATGAAGGAAGATCAAATTGCCTTGCTCGAACAACAAATCGCACAATTAGAAGCAGAAAGTACAGTACAAGCTAAGGTAGAATAAACATACTATTTTTTGAAGGGCTGACAATGGCGAATCTACAATTGACGCATGCCCCTATTTTAAATAGCAGTGCCCAATTACTTATCTTACCAGTTAATACTGCTGGCATCCTGCTCGACCCTATCCTCGCACGAACCAAGACGCTATTCGCTGATAACTACCATCACTATCGTCGCGCGTGCCGTGACGGTAGTCTAAACGCTGGTAGCTGTTTACTCCACAAACGAACACGAGAACAGGCTGGCCTTGGCGTCAGCAGTAATGGCAATCAACCCAGTTATATTGCCAATCTTGTTATCTCAGACCACCCTTATCATCCGACGCGGTCGCGCTGGCTCACTGACGCTTTAACAGACTTGCACCACCAGCTTATTCCTCTTATTCGCCATCAAGGCATCCGCAGAATTGCCCTATTTGCCCGCCCGCTTATCGATAGTCATTTACACAGTACTGTAGGCAGTTCGCCTCCTGAATCTAACGTAGCCACCTCACTGCCATTAAACTGGTATCTCGATATCTTGCCTGTACTAATTCAGCAATTACAAGACCTTCCTAAGCTGCGTATTGATGTGCACGTACCCAAAAGTATCGAGATCTAAGAACAAATAGAATGCTTGTTGGTGCATAGCACAACCTTTAACACTCAAAAAACATGACACCGATAACGGCTTGAATGCTATGCTAAATGAGTGTTTACTGTTTGAGAAAGCACGGTTATTTATTATCAGGATAAGGATACCCTATGAAAATACTTAGAACCCCCGATTCATGCTTTGAAAACCTGCCCGATTACGATTTTTCGCCGCATTATATGATGGTCGATGATGGCGAAGGCGGTGAGCTGCGTGTACATTATCTCGATGAAGGTCCCAAAGATGCAGACCCTGTTTTACTGCTTCATGGTGAGCCTTCATGGTGTTATCTATATCGTAAAGTAATACCGATACTGACAGCGGCTGGACATCGTGTCATCGCGCCAGATCTTCCTGGTTTTGGGCGCTCAGATAAACCTGCCGCCCGTACGGATTATACTTACCAGCGCCATGTCGACTGGATGCAATCCGTACTTGATCAGTTAGATTTAACAAATATCACATTATTTTGTCAAGACTGGGGTGGCCTAATTGGTCTACGTCTCGTGGCAGAAAATCCAGACAGATTTGCTCGAGTAGCAGCTGGCAATACCATGCTCCCCACAGGAGATCACGATCCAGGAGAAAGCTTCCGCAAGTGGCAGCAATTCTCACAAGATACTCCGAAGTTTCATGTCGGTAGCATTATTAATAGTGGCACTACGACCGAACTATCACAGGCAGTAATCGATGCTTATAATGCACCCTTCCCTGATGAATCGTACAAAGAAGGCGCAAGACAGTTCCCCATACTAGTACCGACCACACCGGACGATCCTGCTTCAACAAAAAACCGTGCGGCCTGGGGCGAGCTTGGCAAGTTTAATAAACCTTTCATTACCCTGTTTAGCGATTCTGACCCTGTCACTGGTGGTGGTGATCGAATCATGCAAAAACTTATCCCTGGAACTAAAGGTCAAAACCATAACACTATTATTAACGGTGGTCATTTCTTACAAGAAGACCAAGGCGAAAAACTGGCTGAGCTACTGGCTCAGTTTATTGCTGACAACCCTATTAATAATGATTAAGAAAATTTAATATTTTCTTCGTTATTACATGCAGCTCAATTGTTACCGTTTAATGCTTTAAACCATGGCTTGTATCTTCCTGTAGGCATTAAACGGTATATTTATATCCATATATTGATAAAAAAATGCGCTTAGCTTAGTATCCATTTTATAGGCAACCACTATAAAAACTTATTACATTCAAATTTAAATAAGGATAACAAGCTATGTCAAACAACAATAATGCTGAGAATTCAAAAAAATCTACCAACAATAAAGCAGTGACTGGCGTAGAAGTGGTCAGAGAGGATACCGTGGTATTTGAGGACGGCGACTTTGAAGCGTACAACGCTGAGCATGACTACGAGGAAGCTACAGACGATAGTACTGCTAAAAATGGTACGTCAGATAAATCAAGTAAGAATAAAGATTCTGATAAAAATCAGAAATCTAATCAAGATGACAAATCTAATAGTGACGATAAAGACGATCAGTCTGACAAAAACACCGAAGACAGCAAGTCTAATCAAAAAGACAAGACCAGCAAAAAAGATAATGCTGATCAAGAGGATAAATCTAGCATTACCATGGCAGGCATTTATCAGTGGGCGTCAAAGCTGAAAGACGACTTTAAATCTGATGCTAGTGGTATGACTCAGGATGTCTCTGAAAAAGCGACGGCTATGATGCTTGGCAAACTATTGGATGCGGTAGATCTTGAATTAGCGGCCTTTGATAAGAGCTTAGACGTCGCCAAAAATTTGGTCGCGACGGCTGAAGAAAAACGCAAAAAGATCGCTGCTAAAAAAGAAAAATATCAAGGTATGATCGACAAGTTAGATCAAGAATAGTTACTCTGGTTAATTAGACAATTATTCTAGAGTTTTATCAATCCAATGTTGAACGTTTGAAATGAGCGTTTGGCGTTGGATTTTTTGTTGTCAGTTGCTTAGATATGATTTTATTAAAATGAAATGTCATTGAATAGATTGGATGGAGACAGCAACATTCAACCTGATATAGTTGAATTCAAATAATTTCGATACAAGGAAACCGAGCGCAAGTTATACATTAGTATGCTTAGCGAGGATGACGATATAGCGGATTTATATGGATTTGACTATATAGTCAAAATACCCTCAAAACGCTACGATACTGCTGATATTAATTTTTTGTAGCCTCTGTCTACACAAGCACAGCAAGCAAAATTGATATCAGCAGTGCGTGATGTATCGGTATTACTTTTCACTGACTATATAAATGTAAACACTTATTTAGCCACAAAAAAAACCGCCTTGAGTGTTATTAACTAACAGCCCAAAGCGGTTTTTTATACCAAGCGAAACTACTTATTCAGCAGGTGAGGTTGAACCCTGCTCAACACCTTTCATAGTCAACTTAATGCGACCACGGTTATCCACGTCTTGTACGAGTACCTTAACGGTTTGACCTTCTTTTAAATAATCTGATACATTCTCAACGCGCTCTTCTGCGATTTGTGAGATATGCACTAAACCATCAGTGTTTGGCAAGACGTTAACGAACGCACCGAAGTCAACGATACGAGCAACCGTACCTTCATAAGTTTTGCCAACTTCAACTTCAGCAGTCAATGCTTCGATTTTACCGATAGCTGCTTTGGTCGCTGCTTTGTTTTCACCAAAGATACGAATCGTGCCACCATCATCGATATCGATAACTGCACCAGTTTCTTCAGTTAGCTGACGAATCATCGCGCCGCCTTTACCGATTACGTCACGGATTTTATCCGGATTAATTTCGATAACCGCATAGTTAGGGGCATGCGCGTTGATTTCAGTACGGCTCTCAGGCAATACTTTATTCATCGCATCTAGGATATGGATACGACCGGCATGGGCTTGCTTAAGCGCTTGCTCCATGATGTCAGGCGTAATACCTTCGATTTTGATGTCCATCTGAAGTGCAGTAATACCGTCTTTAGAACCAGCAACTTTAAAGTCCATATCGCCAAGATGATCTTCATCACCTAAGATGTCTGATAGTACAGCGAAACGCTCACCTTCTTTAACCAGACCCATCGCGATACCAGCAACTGGGGCTTTAATTGGTACGCCTGCATCCATCAATGCCAAACTTGCACCACAAACAGACGCCATAGAAGATGAACCATTTGATTCAGTAATCTCTGACACCACACGGATGACATACGGGAAGCGTTCGCTATCTGGAAGCATTGCTTGTACACCGCGACGTGCTAAACGGCCATGACCGATTTCACGACGTTTTGGAATACCTTCACGACCCGTTTCACCGACTGAGAAATGCGGGAAGTTGTAATGCAGCATGAAATGGTCACGGATAGTGCCACCTAGTGAATCAATCATGTTGACATCACGACTGTTACCCAATGTAGTTGTAACCAATGCTTGCGTCTCACCACGTGTGAACAATGCTGAACCATGCGTATATGGCAATACACCAACTTGCACATCAAGCGCACGAACGGTTTCAGGGTCACGACCATCGATACGTGGCTTACCTGACAAGATATTGTCGCGAACCGTACGATACTTAAGATCGTTATAGATTTCTTTGAGCTCAGATACCGTATCAGCATAGGCTTCTGACTCAGCATCACCAGCAAGCGTATCAATAATTGATTGCTTAATTTCATCAAGCTTAGTGTAGCGCGCTTGCTTATCAGTAATCGTATAAGCGTCAGCAACTTGCTCGCCAAACTGCTTTTTCATGCTGCTAGTAAGTGCTTGATCACGCTCAGGAGCGCTATATTGCTGCTTAGCAGTACCAATTTCTTCAGCCATTGACGCAATGTTATCAATAACGATTTGCTGCTGTTGATGACCGTAAAGTACTGCACCTAGCATCTGATCTTCTGAAAGCTCTGCTGCTTCTGATTCAACCATCAATACGGCAGACTTAGTACCAGCCACAACCAAATCAAGATCACTCTCTTTGAGCTGCTCGATTGTTGGGTTCAGTACGTACTCGCCATTAATGAAGCCAACACGGGCAGCTGCGACTGGACCATTGAATGGCGCGTCAGAGATAGCCAGTGCCGCTGAAGCACCAATTAATGCAGCGATATCTGCTGATTGAGTCTTATCTGACGATACAACCGTCGCAGTAATCTGAATTTCATTCACATAACCTTCAGGGAATAGCGGACGAATCGGACGGTCAATCAAGCGCGACGTTAATGTTTCAAACTCGCTCGCACGGCCTTCACGTTTGCCATAAGCACCTGGGATTTTACCCGCTGCGTACATTTTTTCTTGATAGTTGACAGTCAATGGAAAGAAGTTTTGGCCTTCTTTCGCATCAGACTTAACAACGGCAGCCACTAGGACAGTAACACCACCCATGTGAACTAAAATAGAGTTGGCTTGACGAGCGATACGCCCTGTCTCGATAACAACCTGCTGGCTGCCATATTGGAATTCACGTTTAACAGTATTGAACATTGTCGGATTTGTCATATAATTTTCCTAATGTTGACTGACGAAAATAATATCAACGTCATAAGCGCGCTGATATTTGTCATTAAAATTCTTTGTCTCTAGCTCCTGAGGAACAAGTCTCTTATCTGCAAGTCCTATCGATGAGACTGATAGTGTCACCTGCCTATCTTATGCATTTGTCTACAGTAGACATCGTACTATTACATATTTTTAGTCGTTCAAATTCGTTTTTTCATCAATATAGTCAAAGCTTATGCCAAGCAGCAGCCATACATATATGATGTTTTTCTATCTTTGCTAAGGTGCTACTACAGATAGTAGCAATGGCATAAAACTGACCAAGCATTATTTTACAGTGATTTCTAGCCATTGACCAATTAATTGCAAAACAGGGCTGTTGTTTATAGTCTTCCCTAGATACGACTCAAATCAGCATTGAGTTAACTCTTAGTTTTACAAAAAATTCTAAAACTATAGCGTGAAAATATTTGAGATTATTCATCTATATTAACAAGCATAAAAAAACGGTGTGAAACTATTCCACACCGTTTTAGAAAAATCTATTTTATCGATAGCAACAAGCAAGTTCCAAGCGATTTAGCAAAAAATTCAAAATAGCGCCACAGGATGGCATTTGTTATTTTAGCGATCGCTCGTACTATTGTCGTTAAATTAACGACGTAGACCCAACTGGCTAATAAGAGTGGTATAGCGACCAAGATCTTTACCTTTTAGGTAATCAAGCAATTTACGACGCGTGTTAACCATACGGATAAGACCACGACGGCTATGATTATCAGCTTTGTGCGCTTTAAAATGGTTCTGCAAATCGTTAATACGTGCACTTAGCAAAGCTACTTGAACTTCTGGAGAACCAGTGTCGTTTTCGCCGCGCTGGTATTGAGAAATGATTTGTTCGCGATCAGTATTAGTTAGCATAAATATCTCCGGCAATGCTAAAAGCTCCAAGATGCACTCAAATTTAAGCCATCTTAAAAGCTATAGAATAGTAAATAAAGTAACTTGTACGCCATTCAGGACAACCCTGCATTACTAGAGTTGACCTAGTGTACGACAAGCTCAATGTATTATAAAAAACCACTTGAAAATAAGCCAGATATCAGCGGAATATTGCTTAACTCAGTCATCTGCTTTGAACAGTGAGCTCAGCAACCTGCTTTATCTAAAAGCTTAATTCAAATGTGACGGCTATTATACCAAAAAACTGCTGAACTAGCAGCAGTTTTTCATAATAGTTTCATGGCAAGACGAATTGCCAATAAGATAATCTAAGGTACATTTACAGCCGTTGCAAGCACAGCAACTACATTGATAGACATTACAAAATTCTAGCGTATTACTTTTTCACATCGCTCTCAGTAGCATTGCCACCTAGCTCATCATCAGCAAGAGGTGCTGCCGTAGTGACTTCCGCTAAACTATCCGGAGTGGCATGTTCGCTAGGGTTGATATCTTCTGCAAGCTTTTCAATCTCTTTTTCTTGCTCATCCATATTATTCGGTGAATTACTCATATTAGCTCCTAAGTTATTATTTTCTGAACTATTTAGTTTTATAATTATTGATACCAAGCTAAAAAAATGTAATAGCGTCACCCAGCTATGAGTGACACTTTAAATACTCTACTTGTCTTCTTTAGCATTTTCTAAATTGTCCGCAATGCGATCTGCCGCTGCTTCTGACTCTTCAGTATGGTTATTTTCGGTTTGGCTTTTAAGAGCTGCAGTTGCTGATTCAGAACGTTGTTGCTCAAGTTTGGTATCGTTTGGGTTAGAGTTTGACATAATATTTTCCTCGATCATGGTTGGTTATAGTTATTGGTAGATTAATGTTATATGTTCATCGTTAATATCTTATAAAGCCAATTAAGACAAGGCTTTATCGATAGCATCAACGAAATTTTCGATATCATCTGGATTACGCGAAGTAATTAAGTTACCGTCAATTTGCACGATTTTATCAACGAAATTTGCTCCTGAATTTTCCAAATCTGTTTGCAATGAGTGGTACGCCGTTAAGGTCTTACCTTTTGCGATACCTGTGTTAATAAGTACCCAAGGTGCATGGCAGATGACCGCCAACGGTTTATTTGCTTCATTAATTGCATTGATTATACTGTGAGCTTCTTTATTGCCTCGAATGGTATCTGCATTTACAGTACCGCCTGGCACTACTAGCGCGTCATAATCATCAACTTTAGCCTCACTTGCAAAGATGTCAGCGGTGAAAGTGTCACCTTTATTGACATCCTGATTCATCGCTTGAACCTTTTTGTCTTCGTTAGTAGTAATAAGCAATGTGTTATAACCTTTTTCTTTTAGTTGGTTATTAACATCTTCATACTCTGCTTGTTCAAAATTATTGTGTAGTAAGAAAGCGATCGTTTTCATGATATTCCTTGTCTTTATATTTGTGATTCTATATATAAATTTTATTATTGATCTATCTGTTTTTTTTGTTATGAGTACTTCTTTGTTTTTATTTAGTGTTGAGACTTCAGCAGTAAAACTTTCCTTGTTAAAGCTATTCCCTAAGCATTTTTTATTATTTTAAATTTTTCTTATTAGTGT
This sequence comes from Psychrobacter sp. K31L, assembly GCF_017942195.1. NCBI lineage: Bacteria > Pseudomonadati > Pseudomonadota > Gammaproteobacteria > Moraxellales > Moraxellaceae > Psychrobacter > Psychrobacter sp. K31L. The sequence continues at coordinate 185,422 of NZ_JAGKSC010000004.1, forward strand.
ATTTTTTATTTTTATCACATTGATTATCTCTTCCAGCCTTCCCTAGCTGACTTATCTAATGTACAAAAAAAACAGGCTTCACCATAGGTGAAACCTGCAATAAAATGTGAGGATATGTGATTAGTGTAAACTGTTAGTAAGTTTAAAGAGGATTAATTGGCTCATAGCCACATGAAACATACGAACCATGAAAAGCTTAGAAAATATAACCCTACCGTTGGATTAATTTCTTAGGTTGTAGTCGGCCATTGAGACTAACAGCGCCCAATCCAATAAACTCCCCTTGCTCATCTAGCAAGCGTATATCTACCGCTATCTCGTGGAGCAATGGTTGTTCATCGTCACTACTAACAACATCGCTATCTAGTGGGGTGTCATTGCTTTCTGAAACAGAAGACTGATGGCTAATACTGGTTGAAATATAATCGCGCAAATCATCAGTAAGCTGCTCAAAGACATTCAATCGTTGCCCCATATGGACACGGGTATACTGTTCAGCAGTCAATGTAAGCTCAGCCTCGATATTGACACACGCATCAATAGCAAGGAGCTGTGCCTGTCTCTCATCTAACGATAGCGCCTCTAACGCTGATAAAGAAATCGATTCCACTATGCTAAACTTTCCGACCTGCATACGGCGCAATGCGATTAAATGCCCTAATGTGCCCATTATCTTGGCAATATCTTCTGCCAATACGCGCACATAAGTACCTTTGGTACAAGTCACCGTCAATTGAATCTGCTCGTTATCAATAGCTTTTAAATCAATAGCCTTAATCACGATATCTCTTGGCGCTCGCTCTACTTCGATACCAGCACGGGCATACTCATAAAGCTTTTTACCGTCCTTTTTTAAAGCAGAATACATCGGTGGTATTTGCTGCTGAGCCCCCAAAAACTGTTGAGCAACCTTGTCCAATATTGATTGATCAAAAGTTGGAATAGATACCTGTCCAACGATTTGACCATCAGCATCGCCAGTATCTGTCTGGCTACCAAGCAATATCGTCGCTTGGTAAGATTTGTCGGCATCAAGTTGATAATGGCTAAACTTCGTGGCCTCACCCATACAAATAGGCAATAGACCAGTGGCCATGGGATCAAGCGTACCTGTATGACCAGCTTTTTTGCTGTCATGTGCAGGAGACTTAAACAAATACTTCACTTTTGAGACTACTTGCTGTGACGTCATACCTTGCGGCTTATCAACTAAGATAACGCCGGAGACTTTTTGTTTATCCGTTGTTTGTTGACTAGTCATTGTCATTAATCATCATTTTCTTTGCTATCGACTTCATCTTCATTCTGCTCAGTTTTGATGACTGCTTGACTGATCAAGTCCATCATATAGTTGCCACGAGCCGTTACTTCATCATAATGAAAGCGCAGACGTGGTGTCGTACGCGTTTTGAGACTATGGCTCAATTCGGTACGCAAAAAACCTGCCGCTTTATTCAGAACTTTGATGCTTTCTTCGTGGTTGGTTTTGGTCATCGCGTCATTAAGCTCTGGCTCCATGATGGTGACATAAACGTCCGCATACCCTAAGTCTGGGCTGACCTTGACACTAGAGATAGTGACAAAACCAGTCAGACGCGGGTCATTGACTGCGTCACGAATAAGAACAGCAAGCTCACGCTGAATTTGATCGGATAAGCGCTGTAAACGTTGGTTCATATTGTTACCTTAATTTGATATGGCCTATTTTTATGGATTAGCCCGTTTGCTTATTAATACATTTAAGGGCTGATATTTGTTAAAAAAGGCCTAGCAGGATGTACCTGCTAGGCCTAAGTACAGCTAGATATGAAGGAGATACTAATATGCTCAGCTGATTAAGCATCTTGCATGATTAGAGACCTTACTATCGAGCGGTGACTTTAGATAGTACGTTCGAACTCTTGAATTTCAAAGACTTCGATCTTATCACCAGCTTCGACATCATAACCACGAACGGCTAGGCCACACTCCATCCCAGTACGTACTTCATTAACGTCTTCTTTATAGCGACGTAATGATTGCAGCTGACCAGTAAAGATAACTTGGTCATCACGCAGTACACGGATAGGCTTATTGCGATAGATTGTACCTTCAACCACCATACAACCGGCAGCTGCACCGAACTTACTAGAACGGAATACTTCTCGAACATCAGCAACACCCAGGATTTTCTCACGATGTTCAGGCGCAAGCATTCCACTCATGGCTGCTTTTACATCATCAATCAAGCCATAGATAACACTGTAATAGCGAATATCCATGTTGGCTGCATCCGCTTTGCGACGTGCGGTCGCATCTGCACGAACGTTGAAGCCTAATAATACCGCTTCGCTAGATTCTGCAAGCGTTACATCAGACTCAGAGATAGGACCAACACCTGAACTGATGACGCGAACTTTTACTTCATCAGTTGACAGCTCATTCAGTGCCGATAGTAATGCTTCGAGCGAACCACGGACATCAGTTTTCAATACAATGTTCAAGAATGACACATTGCCTTGTTCCATCTGATCGAACATGCTCTCTAAGCGCATGGCGTTCTGACGTTCAAGTTGACGTTCACGCTCGCGATTGGTTCTGAAATCAGCCACTTCACGGGCTTTTTTCTCATCTGTAACGACTAGGAATTCGCTACCAGCTGCAGGTGTTTCAGGTAATCCTAAAATCTCTACAGGGATAGAAGGACCCGCTGACTGAATACGCTGACCATGTTCATCAGTCATCGCACGGACTTTACCATAATGCTCGCCCGCTAGAACCAAGTCGCCTTGTTTTAGTGTGCCTTTTTTGACTAGAACACTAACGACAGGACCACGACCTTTTTCAAGTCTTGACTCAATCACCACACCTTGCGCAGCACCATCTAACGGCGCTTCTAATTCCATCAGTTCTGCTTGGATGCTGATATATTCTAATAGCTCATCAATACCTTCACCCGTTTTGGCTGAGATACGCGCCATTGGTGTATCGCCACCCCACTCTTCTGAGACGACTTCTTTGGCAGTCAACTCATTGAGTACGCGATCAGGATCAGCGCCCGGCTTATCCATTTTGTTGATGGCAACGATAAGCGGCGTACCAGCAGCACGTGCATGGTCGATAGCTTCTTCCGTTTGCGGCATCATGCCATCATCAGCTGCGACAACCAGTACAACGATATCAGTCGCTTGCGCACCACGTGAACGCATAGCACTAAAGGCTGCGTGACCTGGGGTATCTAAGAAAGTAATCACACCGCGACCGGTTTTTACATGATAAGCACCGATATGCTGAGTGATACCACCTGCTTCGCCATTCGCTACTTTCGTTTCACGAATTTTATCTAGCAATGAAGTCTTACCATGGTCGACATGACCCATAATAGTTACGACTGGTGGACGTGTTTGCACGTTACTGCTGCGTTCATTGACTGCAGATTGTAGATCGTCTTCAACCTTAGTATCACTAACTGGTACTGGGTTATGACCCATTTCTTCAACAATCAGACTGGCTGTCGCTTGATCAATCGTATCTGACTCACGAGCCATCTCACCCATTTTCATGAGTAGTTTAGTGACTTCACGGGCTTTAACTGCCATACGCTGGGCAAGATCTGCAACGGTAATTTGCTCACTGATCTCGACATCATAGACAATTTTTTCAACAGGTTTTTCAAACTTATGCTGTGACGCTTGCGTTGAACGTAAACCATTTTTACGGTTTTTGATCTCACGCTCATCTTGATTTTTACGACGACGACCACGAGCACCAGTGCTACTTGCACCGCGCTTGATTTCACGACGTTCTTTTTCAAATGATTCTTCTAATGCGTCACCGACTAGACCTTCAGCCAATGGCTCATCTTTGCGAACTTCAGCAGCAGGCTGGTCCGTATATTTACCAGCCATTTTACGCATTTGCTCAAGTGTGCGCTTTTGCGCTTCTTCAGCTTGAACACGGCGTGTTTCTGTCTCAATTTCGCGTAGACGATTTTCTTCTTTTTCACGTACTTCACGAGCTTTACGCTCAGCTGCTGTTTCAACTTTAGGTTTTGTAGCAGCAACTTTTTTCTTCGGCTGTTCTTTAGGCTTGACTTCAATAGTAGTCTTGCCGCCTTTTTTCACAACAACTGAAGTAGAAATGTCGTCATTCTTATCGTCTGATTTTTTGCTAGAGCCTAAGCTGGCACGCATCGCAGCTAAGGTTGCTGCTTGACGCTCTTCAGATTTTTTCTTAGTAGCAGCACGCTCTTCAGCGTCCTTAGCAGCACGTTCTTGCGACTCAATCATCGCTTGCTCACGCGCAGCCAACTCTTCAGCCATTTTTTCTGGATCAGGCTTTTCGAATACTTTCTTTTTACGCACTTCCACATTGACACTCTTAGATTTACCTGAAGAGCCGGTCACACGCGCGGTGCTCGTTGTTTTAGACTTGAGACTAATACGACGCTTATCTTGCTGACCATGACTTTGCTTTAAATACGTCACCAACTTCTCTTGCTCAAGCTCGGTGACTAGGTCATCCTCTGCGCGAGCAGGCAGTCCAGCATCTACCAGTTGCTGTTTTACAGCACTTGCGGTTTTGCCTACCATATCTGCCAGTTCTTTGACGGTCTTATCTGCCATTTATTATCACCTACTGTCTATTATTTGCTATATGTTCAATTCAGTTGTTGGCTACAAATGATTGGGTTAAGGCTGGTGGTTAGGTTGCATGTATTATGCGACTTTATACCAGCACTTTATTATCGATAGCATATCACTAAAAGACAGCGATATGCAGTTACCGCTTATTCATTGAACCAAGATTCCCGAGCTTTCATGATGAGTTTTCCTGCGGTTTCAGTATCTAATCCTTCGATATCTTCGAGATCGAAGACGGCTTGTTCTGCCAAGTCATCAACAGTAATGATGTCTTTTTGAGCCATTTTATAAGCCCAACTGACGGTCATTCCTTCAAGATCTTGTAACTCTTGACTTGGCTCTTTCATGTTTTGTTGTTTGACTAGCTCATCAGCGATGACGACTTCTTTAGCACGCTCTTGAATCATGTCAATCGCTTCGTCGTCTAAACCTTCGATGTCATAGAAAGTCTCAACTGGCACATAAGCCACTTCTTCGATACTGGTAAAGCCAATATCGACAAGCGCTTGAGCTAAATCTTTATCGACTTCTAAACGCTCATAAAACAATTCAATGAACGCTTTCGATTCGTTTTGTTGACGCTGCTGATACTCTTCTTCGAGCATCATATTAAGCTTATAGCCCGTTAATTCAGAGGCCAAACGTACATTTTGACCTTGTGAGCCAATCGCACGCGCCAACTGATCGTTGGTGCTAAAGATAATATCAGCGGTCTGCATGTCTTCATCTAGGATGATACTACTAACATCTGCTGGCTCTAAAGAGCTAATGATGAATTGAGCCGGATCATCTGACCAAACCACCACATCAATACGCTCACCATCCAACTCTTGCTGAACCGCTTGAATACGCGTACCACGCATACCGATACAAGCGCCAACCGGATCAATGCGGTGATCGTTGGTTTTGACGGCTATTTTAGCACGAGTACCTGGCAGACGAGCAACGTTACGGATTTCAATGATTTGTTCTGCAATCTCAGGCACTTCTTTTTGCATCAATGCCGAGAGCATTTCAGGATGAGTGCGTGACAATAATAACTGGGCACCACGATTTTCACGGTTTACATGATATAAAATGGCGTTGATACGAGATTTCGCTCGTAATTGCTCACGTGGTAGCATCTGATCACGTGATAGGTAGCCTTCAGCGTTATCACCCAAATCAATAATATAGCCATCGCGTGTTTGTTTTTTTACTTCGCCATACATCATTTCACCAACACGTGGTTCAAAAGCGTCTGCTACTAGCGCACGCTCAGCTTCACGTATTTTTTGAATGATAACTTGCTTGGCTTGCGTGGCAGCAATACGACCAAACTCAATGGATTCAATCTGTTCTTCTTTAATATCACCAATTGACCATTCTTCTTGATCAAGGTCGGTAATAGCAAGCTGACAGGCTGGCATTTCATGGTCTTCATCGGCAACCACTGTCCAATAACGGTACGTATCATAATCGCCAGTTGCACGATCAATTGATACCCGCACCTCTACTTCTGGCTGTTCGGTATAGACTTTTTTCTTGGTTGATACCACCAAAGCGTCTTCTATGGCTTCAAAGATATCTTCAGGATTTAAGCCCTTTTCATTACTGACAGTTTCTACTACCGTTAAGATTTCACGACTCATGCTATACCTGTCCTATCATTTTATAATTGACTTAAATTTTATAATTGGCATATTGACGTTGTGTTGTCATCGTCAGTCACGCCCTATTTAGGGGTCAAAATATTGATTAATACTGAATTGCGTTACCATGGAATATTGAAATTAGACATCTTCATAAATCAAGTTGGCTTTATCAATGTTACTCAAGGCAATCTCAAACTGTTCACCATCGGTAGACGTCAACTTTAAAGACGTTGCATCGATACTGTCTAAAGTACCTGTTGCTTTGCGGCGTTTTTTATCGCCTTCACCAATGGCTTGTATCAAGCGCAAGCTCACAGTCTGACCGACGTAATCATACATTTGGTCATCTGAAAAGAACGCCCGATCAAAACCAGGTGAGGAGACTTCTAAAATGAACTCACCAGCAATAGGATCATGCACCTCTAGGATGCCGCTTACCTGATGGTTAACCGCCGCACAGTTTTCGATACTTACCTGCTTATCCTGTGCTTTTTCTTCAGGTAAAGCCTCAATGTAAATACGCAATAACGAGCGATTGCCTTGTGGGGTAAACTCTACGCCCCACAGCGCCACATCACATGCAGCTACCGCAGGGGCAATAATAGTAGTTAGTTCTGCAACTTTAGTCGAAAGCTTCATAATTTATTTATATCTTCCTATTTACTTATCTGTCGTACTTAATGAACCACATTATTTATTACTTTTTTATTTGCGCGGCTCACAGCAATCGTTAGGTGTTTTATCTATTATATAATAGCACTAGCTCAGTATTATATTCGGTTGACATCTACTATATATAAGGACATTACCTAGGAACATCAAGCTCAGCTGATGAATGTGCTTATTATGTATAAAGCAAAATGATCAATAAAAGAGTATGAAGTAAAAGGCAGCGTCGCTTGCAAATAGTCACGCAAGTGGCGGTAAGTAGATGAATAGTAAGTATCGTACTCTATGGGCATAGAGCTTAGCATAAGTAGGGCAGATACCGCGACAACCCTGACTCACAGATACAAAAAAACCCACAAACATAATGGTGGGCTAATCGGCACTGACAAATTTAGTGTACAAAACATCAGTATAAAAAGTGGTAGCGGGGGCTGGATTTGAACCAACGACCTTCGGGTTATGAGCCCGACGAGCTACCAGACTGCTCCACCCCGCATCAATCTAGAACGCATATTATAGGGAGGTTTCGTAGAAGTGTCAATACTTTTTTTAAGTAAATTCTAAATTAAGTATTCTCTACTAAAAAATCCAACCTGACGCTATATGCTACGTCTATAAAACTTGGTGCGATTGGGGGGACTTGAACCCCCACAGCTTTCGCCACCACCCCCTCAAGATGGCGTGTCTACCATTCCACCACAATCGCATTTTGCTACTCTGTTCTCTAACGTTTAATCTACTGTAAATAATGCTTAAGGTAGGCATCAATAGATAAGGTCTTGCGAAAACAGAAAGGCATTGTAAATCTAACGTGCCAAAATAGCAAGCACTGCCTACTTAAAAGACACTTACTCAGGATTTTGCGTTAATGGGCGCGGCGTTTGCGGAGCTGAAACAGGAACATCTAAACGAAACTGATCTTCTGCCTGCTTACGTGCATGAACAGCAAGGGTCATACTGGTGATAAAAAATATGACTGTCAATACTGCAGTCGCACGTGTTAAAAAGTTGGCAGTTCCTGCGGCACCAAATACCGTACCTGACGAGCCAGCACCAAAAGAAGCCCCAGCATCTGCCCCTTTACCATGCTGTATCAAGATCAAGCCGATCATGGCAATCGCCACGATAATATGCAGGGCTAATATAAACGTAAACATGGTGGCCTCTTTTGCCGCGTAATGACGACAGATAACGGAAAATAAATCTTAAAGTTAATAGTGGTAGCAACTAAGCTGTAATGCTGCCAAATCGATTATATAAATAAGGCGCATTGTACACGATTGCAAGGGCACTGTTAAACCTACTTTTGCCAACTGATAAAGACATTTTTTAGACAAGTTAGCGATTAAATCGCTGTTTTATCACCTTACCCTAACCAAGCGCGCGACTAAAAGCGTCGGCAATCATCAGAAAACTGTCTGCTTTTAATGAAGCACCACCAACCAATGCGCCATCTATCATGGGATCTGCCGCAAAACTATCGGCGTTATCAACATTGACGCTACCACCATATAGTACAGTCATTGCTTCTAACGACTCAGCAAAGCCTGTGACGGTTTGCTTAATATGTTGATGCGTGGTGCTAACCTCTGCTACTGTTGGCACTTTGCCCGTCCCAATCGCCCATACTGGCTCGTAGGCAATGATTAAGCGCTCAGATAATGAAGCAGCAAGCTCGGGCTGCTGCGCGAGTAAATCCTTTACAACCGATAATTGAGTATCAATGACCGCCAGTGTTTGCTTATCGTCATATTGTGCTTGGGTTTCACCAATACAAAATACTACGCCCAAATTTTGCGTCAACGCATGAGTCAGCTTTTGCAGCAAGCTTTCATGAGTCTCTTGATGGTATTGACGGCGCTCAGAGTGACCAAGTATCGTCCAAGTTGCGCCAGCATCAGCAACTTGCTGCGCAGAACAATCCCCCGTATACGCACCAGTGTTCGCGCTATGCGCACTAATATCTTGCGCGGCACACAGCACTGAGGTATCTTTTAAGCGGGCGCTGACAGCAGCTAAGTGAATACAACTGGGAGCCACCATTAACCTGCAGCTATTTTTGACCACTTGCTCTTCAGTATTAACTGCAGTTAATAAGTTGTCTAGTAGCGCATTGACGTCGTGGCTCGTTGCTGGATTCTGCTTCCAATTGCCAATTACCCAAGCTTGCATACTCATCTACCTTGTCTCATGTATTCCTGCCAATTTGGCTTATATGCGCGCCAGTATAACAAATATTTCACAAGTGCTATAGTATAGTGCGACCTGCAGCAGAATGGCTTTTATGGCCATCCTGTTTTCATTGTATTTTACTCAGTTATGGCGCTCTGTAGATTAATGCCTTATGGTCTAAGTTAAGGGTGAAATACTCTAAATAGCGACATACCTTATATATAGTTCCATATTTATATAGTGCCATGTTCTATATATAGCTTTTAAAAAATATAACCGTTAAAACAATATCAATTCCACACAGTATTATTAATACTAAAAAATGACAGCAGCTTAAAATTATTTATCTCAAACGGTTATAACAAGCGTTAGCGATAATTAGTGATAAAGGGCTACTCATGAAAACCATCAATACCGAGCAAGCGGGTTTTAGCAAAACATTCGATATCAAAGAGAGGTTATTATGTCTATCACAGCCAATAAATATGGTGGTTTAGCTCAGCAGCTGATTAGCGAAGGTGTCGTGAGCGAAGCGCATATGAAAACTGCGCAGACGGAATCACAGCAGCAGCAGATCGGACTCGTGCCTTATTTGGTAGACAATAAATTGGCCAATGCTTATCAGCTAGCACAAATGCTGTCTCAAGCTTTTGGTGATCCACTCTTTGATCTTGACGCGATCAGTTTGGATGTCATTCCAAAAGACTTGGTCGATGAAAAAATCGTGCGTAAGTTTAATGCCTTGCCTCTCTTTAAACGTGGGCAGCGCTTATTTGTCGCCTTAAGCGACCCAACCCGTATAGATGCCATTGATGCGATTGCCTTTAACTCTCGCCTCTCTATCGAAACCGTCGTCGTCGAAGAAGATAAGCTCAAAAAACGCATTGAAAGTCTTTATGCCGATACCATGCAAAGTTTTGATAGTTTTTCGGACAGTGACTTAAATGTAGGTTTTGATGATGGTGAGGAAGAGGGTGAAACTGAGCTTAGCGACAGTGTCGATGAAGCCCCTGTCGTAAAATTTGTCAATAAAATGCTGGTCGATGCCATCCGTATGGGTGCCTCAGATTTACATTTTGAGCCGTATGAAAAAACCTTTCGTGTCCGTTTTCGTGTCGACGGTGTCATGCAAAAAATGGCCAGTCCACCAGTGCAGCTTGCCAGCAAAATCGCAGCGCGGCTAAAAGTAATGTCACAGATGGACATCTCAGAGCGCCGCATACCACAAGATGGGCGCATCAAGCTTAAAATATCTAAAAATAAAGCCATCGATTTCCGGGTCAACTCATTACCGACCCTGTTTGGTGAAAAACTTGTGTTGCGTATTTTGGACCCGTCATCCGCTATGCTCGGCATCGAAGCCCTTGGTTATGAGCCTGACCAACAAGAAATGTTTTTGGAAGCTTTGCATAAACCGCAAGGTATGCTGCTGATTACCGGACCGACGGGTTCCGGTAAGACTGTCTCACTCTATACCGGTATCAATATTTTAAACACAGGTGCAACAAATATCTCCACTGCCGAAGATCCAGTCGAGATTAACCTCGAAGGCATTAATCAGGTCAATGTGAACGCTAAGGTTGGTCTGACCTTTGCCAATGCTCTGAAGTCATTCTTGCGTCAAGATCCTGATATCGTCATGGTGGGTGAGATTCGTGACCTTGAGACGGCAGAGATTGCAATTAAAGCCGCGCAAACGGGACACATGGTACTTTCGACTCTCCATACTAACTCAGCACCAGAGACGTTGACCCGCCTACGCAATATGGGTGTGGCTTCCTTTAACATTGCCACGTCAGTAAACTTGGTCATCGCCCAGCGCCTAGCAAGGCGCTTATGTAAAAACTGTAAAAAACCCATTAACGTCCCACGGCAAAGCTTGCTTGAGCTTGGCTTTAATGACACCGATTTAGACAACCCAGGCAATGTGATCTATGAACCGGTAGGCTGTAACGAATGCCGCGAAGGCTATAAAGGCCGTGTGGGTATCTATGAGGTGATGAAAGTCAGCCCTGATATTTCGCGGATTATCATGGAAGATGGCAACGCGATAGATATCAAAGATGCCGCTCTCAAAAATGGTTTTCGAGACTTGCGCCGTTCTGGTATTTTGAAAGTATTGCAAGGCGTGACCAGTATTCAAGAAATGATGCGTGTTACCTCTGAATAATCGTAAATGCTAAAAGTAGAAATAACGGTGGTAGAAATTTCAGTGTCGATAGCTTTTAGATTTAATAGATTGGCTTTTATAAATGAGCAATAATATCCACTCAGATGTACTTAAAAATAAAACAGAGTTATACTGGTTTTTTACGTTAAAATAAAGTATGCCATGTTTGTGTAATAAGTCTGGCATCGTTGTACATCTTTGCAATATTTATATTAGACAAATTTTGAGGGTAGTATCATGGCAAAAGCAAAGACCGACATGCTGTTAGACTTTGTCTATGACGGGGTAAATCGACGCGGACAAAAAGTAAAAGGTGAAACGACCAGTCGTAGCTTAGAGCTGGCAAAAGCTACTCTGCGTAAACAAGGCATCACCGTCAAAGGTATTAAGAAAAAACCGAAGCCACTTTATACCTTTAAAAAACCCATCAAACCTATCGATATTGCCATCTTTGCCCGCCAATTGGCAACCATGATGAAAGCCGGCGTGCCATTGACCCAGTCCTTTGAGATTGTCGCGGACTCCCTTGATAATCCCAGTATGAAAGAGTTGGTTTTAAAAATAAAAGCCGATATCGAAGCTGGCGGGACTTTTGCCTCTGCCCTGCGTAAGCATCCTCGCTATTTTGACGATCTTTTTTGCTCGCTTGTCGATTCTGGTGAGCAATCAGGTGCGCTTGAGACCATGCTAGAACGGGTTGCTACTTATAAAGAAAAAAGTGAGCTACTAAAAGCTAAAATCAAAAAAGCGGTGAAATATCCTATCGCGGTCATCGTTGTCGCCGTTATCGTTACCATGATTTTGCTAATCAAAGTAGTCCCTGTATTCTCAGACTTATTCGAATCTTTTGGCGCAGAGCTGCCTGCTTTTACCCAAATGGTCGTTGGCATGTCAGAGTGGATGCAAGCGTGGTGGTTTGTTTTGATTATTCTCATTGGTGGGGCGATTATTGGTTTTTCAGAAGCCAAAAAACGCTCTAAAAAATTCCGAGACTTTTTAGACCGTGCAGTCTTAAAAATACCAATATTTGGCAACATTGCTTATCAAGCCATTATCGCGCGTTTCGCTCGTACCCTATCTACTACCTTTGCGGCTGGTGTACCTCTTATTGATGCGCTAGATTCGACTGCTGGCGCCACTAATAACGTCGTTTTTTATAATGCCACGCAGCAAATTAAAAATGATGTATCTACTGGGCAACAATTACAATTCTCGATACGCTCTACCAATCTATTTCCAAGTATGGCCATTCAAATGGTGAGTATCGGTGAAGAGTCTGGTAGTTTAGAAGAAATGTTAGACAAAGTAGCGATCTATTATGAAAACGAAGTCGATAATGCAGTTGATGGCTTGACCAGCTTAATGGAGCCTATGATTATGGCTGTGTTGGGTGTGCTGGTCGGTGGCTTGGTGGTTGCGATGTACTTGCCAATTTTCCAAATGGGCTCAGTAGTAGGTTAAAGATGACGGAAAGGACAGCTACTTAATGCAATTTATAGAATTACTACAAAGTAATATGACGGTAGCGTTAGTCGTATTTGGTCTGTTGGGCCTTTGTGTGGGCAGTTTTTTAAATGTGGTGATTCACCGTATGCCGCTGATGATGGTCTATAGCTGGCGTCAAGAATGCAGTGAATTTATGTCTCAACAAGCAGACATGCCGCAAGAGCATACCATACCATTGACCGATATCGTCGCAGCGGATATCCCTATTACGTTGAGTCGACCAGCGTCACGCTGTCCTCACTGCGCGCACAAAATAAAGTGGTACGAAAACATACCCTTAATAAGCTGGCTAGTGTTACGAGGGCGCTGCTCAGACTGTAAAGCCAATATCGGCCTGCGTTACCCTGTAGTTGAGCTAGTGACTGCATTGCTGTCAATATTGGTCATCTATCAGTTTGGGGTCAGTGCCGCTGGATTATCAGCCTTAGTTTTAGTATGGACATTGGTTGCGTTAACCGGTATTGATTTTGATACCCAACTACTACCAGATCGCCTAACCTTTCCTTTAGCGGGCTTAGGGTTGGCCGTCAATTCGCAAAGCTGGTTTGTCTCGCCAACTCAGTCTATTTGGGGTTTATTGTTTGGATTTTTATCACTATGGATAGTGGTCAAAGTATTCTTCCTTATCACCAAAAAACATGGCATGGGACAAGGTGACTTTAAGCTCCTAGCAGTACTGGGTGCTTGGCTTGGGCCCATGATGTTACCATTAATTATTTTATTGTCTTCCCTACTCGGCTCAATCGTTGGCCTGATTTTGATGAAAAAACAAGGTGAGAGTAAGCCTTTTGCCTTTGGTCCTTATATCGCAGTGGCTGGTATTGTTGCTTTATTATATGGCTCAGATATCGTCAGTTGGTACTTGGGCATGTATACTTAGGGTCACAAACTATTTTCTCAGTTTATTACTGCCATTCTATCCGTTAGATAAGTCATTATTATGTCAAAATATGCCACAACAGCTTCGCCTTATTCTCATCAACCACAAAGCCTGCAAAAGAAAAGCAAGACGCTAGTAGTAGGTCTAACCGGGGGCATCGGTAGTGGTAAATCTGCCGCCAGTGATTGGTTCGCTGAGCAAGGCATTGATATTATTGATGCCGATGTCATTGCCCATCAAGTCGTTGCCAAAGGCAGCGCAACGCTACGCAAAATCCAGAAGAAGTTTGGTGATTGGGTAGTGAATGAAAAAGGAGATATGGATCGGGCAGCGGTAAGAACGCATGTTTTTACTTATCCAGAAGCACTGATTGAGCTAGAAGCGATTACCCATCCAGCGATACGTGAGGCGGCAAAACTACAGCTGGCCGAAAGCACCTCACCTTATGTGGTATTGTCAGCGCCACTACTCATTGAAGCGGCGGAAGCAGGGCTGGCCAATTTATGCCAGCGTATTTTGGTCATGGATGCGGCGGTGGACACCCAGCTGACCCGTGCCAGCCAGCGAGATGAACAAAGCGTACAAAAGATTAAAGCCATCATGGTCAATCAGCTAAGCCGCGAAGAGCGGAATCAGCACGCTGATGATGTCGTACTTAATGATGGTAATTTGGCTGATCTCTACCTAAAATTAGAGCCACTACATCAGAGCTATCTTACGCTTGCCCAGCAGCTAAAGTACGCTGCCGATTAACTTCATATAGCGCCATGCCCGTGGCAACGCTTACATTTAAGCTTTGTAAGTTGCCATGCTCATTGCCTGACATCGGAATATAAACCAGCTCATCACAGCTCTCCGTCGTCAGGCGGCGCATGCCCTCTCCTTCTGACCCCATAATAATAGCTGTTTTACCTGTCAAGTCTGCCTCATGTATCGGCTTCGCCTCTGCATTGAGTGCTGTACCGAATACAAAGACGCCGGCATTTTTGATTTGCGTCAGCGTGCGTGCCAAATTGGTAACGCTAATAATAGGCATCATCTCTGCTGCCCCTACCGACACTTTCGCAACCGTAGGCGTGAGGCTCGCCGCATGATGTTTTGGACAAACCACCGCATCAACACCCATGGCAACGGCGGTACGCAAGCACGCACCAAAGTTATGCGCATCGGTGATTTGATCCAAAACCAATAGCAGACACTGTTCACGGCCGATGACAATATCAAGCAAGCCTTCATCAGCGAAACCTAACGGTCGTGCATTCAGCACCACACCTTGATGCTGCGGGCTACCACACAGTTGCGTGAGCTTGTCTTTTTGCGTCGGTTGAATGCTGATGCCATTATCTGCTGCCTGCGCCATAATCGCTTTGACATGACTGTCGCTCTCGCGCCCTTGCTGTACAAACAAGCTAAGGCCATCAAGAGGACGATGTTCGAGTAACGCATCAATAGCATGAATGCCATAGAAATAAATGGGTTTTGCCATAATAGGACTGCCGGTTATAAGGTGGCTATCGCACACTGCGATAGAAAAGGGAGATATGACGATAATTGTAGCAATTAATCAAGGGCTTAAACAAAATAATGTCACCAAAAAAAAGAAATAAACCTTATCGCAAGATTTATTTCTTTTTGAGGGCTAAGCCGCTATAAACTGTCTTTTGGAACCTTTAACTGGTAATAGTATCAACCTTCTAAATGACAGATATACTGCACGATTTCCTCTGTGCGTAAGTTAAAGCCACTGTTGCCTTCAACGACGAATGATTGTCCCGCGCGATAGTAGCTGAACTCTTCATCACCATTTATTTTGACTTCACACTCGCCGCTGATAATTTCGATACGCTCGGAGGTATTGGTACTGAAGTGATAATGCTCGACCAAATTGTCGCAAGGTAAAATCACACCTAATGTTTTGTGCCGACCATCCTCGAACATAATGGTATGGCTTGAGCAACGACCATCATAAGATATCGTGGCTTGGGCATTGACTGTCACACTGGTAAATTGCGCCGCTGTCATAGTGGCTTCCTTATCAAATAATTATTGCCAAACTAAAAAATAAGTAACGTATTGAACTGCTTACTCTACCTAGGTTGTACTACGCATTTTGCACTATAGTAAAAACACGCTATGTCGCACAATGGCTAAAAATCTAGTGGTAAGAGTTTATCATTATGTGAGATTATGCTACCACATTATATCTATAAAGTTTGTTACAGGACCAATGAAAATTTTGTTGCGTTTTTAGGCTGAATAATTCTTAACCATTCGCTTTGCAGCCATCGACTGATGCCTATAGTGTATATACGTTGCGCCCCATTATGACGATTGCTGTTTAATGATAACAACTTATTATGACAGTCGCTCATTATCACGCTTATGATAGCTATTAAGGCGATTATTAAGACGGTTAACTGCTTTTTTATCATAGGCTTATTGAATTTTTATGATAGTCTTTCCTAGTTAGTTCGCAGTATTTGACGACTTTAAAATTTGTATTTAATAGCGTTTGACACCATACTATTTACCAATGGCTATTGTCTATTTAGTACTATTACCCCTACCATTTTACTTCTTTATTTACCCTATTTTAGATATGACCTCCCATGCTTTTATGTGAGGTTGATTGTCTGTCATGAGAGGCGTTGATGCTTGTATCATTAACTTTACATCAGTTTGCATTGATTGCTCAGCATGAGCTGAGTGTGGCTGAAGGCTTTAATGTCATTACTGGTGAGACAGGGGCTGGTAAGTCGCTATTACTAGATGCGCTATCCTTATGTGCAGGCGAGCGTGCAGACAGTGCGATGGTCAGACATGGCGCTGCAAATGCGGATATTTATGCGCAGTTCGATGTGGAAAATAACAATGTTGTTGCTGAATGGTTTGCCAAAAATGAGCGAGCGCTAGAAGAGCCGGAAGTATTGATTCGTCGTCAATTGAGCAACACAGGGCGCTCCAAAGCATGGCTCAATGGCACGCCAGTGAGCTTGGCAGAGCTTAAAAGTTTGGGTGCATTACTGGTTAATATCCATAGCCAACATGCTCAGCAAGCGTTGCTTAAGCCGCAGTTTGTGGTGCAATGGCTCGATGAGATGGCACAAATCACGCCACTAGCGGCACAAACGGCTAGCAGCTATCAAGCTTATCAGCAGCTTAAACGCCGTGCGGATGACATTGCCAGCCGCGAAGCTCAGCGTCAAGATAGAATCCAACTATTGCAAAGTCAGCTGGCTGATATTGCCCCATTACTGGCGGTTGATTATGCGGAAGTCGAAGCGGAGCACGAAGAGCTATCCAATATTGAAGCCTTGATGACGGAAGCCAGTCACGGTCTTCATCTACTCGACAATGATACCGATGAGCCTGACGTCATGACCTTATTAGGACAGGCCATCAAGCTCTGTGATCATCAGCTGGGGGTTAGTCAAACCTTTGAGCAAGCTTCCGAGCAGCTACATTTAGCACAGCAGCAAATCACTGAGGTGACCGCTCTACTCTCAGATTATGCCGAACAGCAACTGCCTGACCCTGAGCGCTTGCAAGCATTAGACAATTTAATCAGCTTAGGTCACCGCTTGTCACGTAAACATAGCTTGCCAGCAAGCGACTTAATCGATGAGGCCAAAGGCTGGGAAGCGCAATTAGAGCAGCTTGAAAACGAGCCAAGCAGTGATGCCATGGCAGCGCAAATTGAACAAGCATGGCAGGACTATCTCGCCCTAGCAACCCAACTAAATAAAGAAAGAACAAAAGCGGCGCCAACTGTCAGTAAGCAGCTGATTAAGCAATTAAAACCGCTTGCCCTGCCCAACGCCCGCTGCGATTTTGTCTTTACTAAGAAGACCGATCCAAGCCAATATAGTGCGCAAGGCTGCTATGATATTGACTTATTATTTAGCGCCAACGTTGGTATGCCGATGCAGCCGCTACATAAGATTGCCTCAGGCGGTGAGCTGTCGCGGATGGCGCTGGTCATGCAAGTATTGCAAGCGACCAATGCCGATAATAATGCCGCCAAGCCAATGCTAGTATTTGATGAAGTCGATGTCGGTATCAGTGGCGGCACCGCACAAGTGGTCGGTGAGCTCTTACGCGAGCTTGGGCAGACGCAGCAACTACTTGCCATTACCCATCAGGCGCAAGTCGCAGCGCAAGCGCATCAGCATATCTTGGTACAAAAACACCATGACGAACAGACTGAAAGTGAGCTGTTAATATTGACTGACAGCGCGCAAGTCGATGAGTTGGCTCGTATGTCGGGCGGTGTGACCATCACTGACGTCACCCGTGATCATGCCCGTAGTCTATTGTCTGATGTAAAATATAGTCAGTGAAAAGTCATATCGATACATCGCGCACTGCTGATATCAATTTTTCTTGCTTGCTTGCTTGCTGTGCCTACGCAGACAGAGGCTGCAAAAAATTGATATCAGCAATACCATAGCGTTTTTAGGATATTTTGATTATAAGTATCCATCATTTATAAAAAGATAACTGCTGGCTAACGTATGGCGATTGTTGGCCTCGGTTGATTTCCCCCTCATTATCACCATATAGTGGTGTGTCTTCTCTATTATTTCACCTTTATTATTAGGTTGCGTTTGTTGCTATGTCTAAAGCCAATTTGACCCATCATTTCTTAATCGCGGCACCCGAGCTTTCAGACCCACGGTTTGAGCAGGCGCTGATTTATATCTGTCGTCATGACAAACATGGCGCCCTCGGTCTGATGGTCAATCGTCCATTAGAGCAGTCGCGCGTGGGCAAACTGCTAGAGGATTTAGACATTGAGGTAACCGATCCGCAAGTGATGGAAGATGTGGCATTAGAAGGTGGTCCAATGTATCCCGAGGTCGGCTTTGTCCTGCATACAGGTCAACCAGAATGGGCATCGTCTTTTGCCATCTCAGAAAACGTCTGTATCACTACCAGTCAAGATATCCTGAAGCGTATCGCCGCCGGTCAAGGCGTTGGTCATTATCAGCTGTGCTTAGGTCATGCCAGCTGGGGCAAAAAACAGCTCGATCAAGAGCTTGCTAGTGGCGACTGGCTCGTCTGTCCTGCTGATCTGAATTTATTGTTTAATACGCCATTTGAAGAACGCTGGCAAATCGCTGCCGATAAGATTGGGGTTAATTTTGACTATTTAAGTAGCGATATTGGTCACGCTTGAGTCAGAAGCTCAATAAGTATGAAAATAGGAAGTATGCATAATGATGGTAGAGTCTGAAACTAGCACTGAAATCGAAACTGCCGATACGACTATGGTGGAACCAGTTATTAAGCCGCATCTTATTTTGGCGCTTGATTATGGCGTCAAAAAAATGGGCATGGCGCTAGGTAACACTATCACCGAAACCGCGCGTGCTTTTGATATCTTAGCGATGAATAATGGCCAGCCTGATTGGGATAATCTACTGGGTATTATCAAGGTATGGGGCGTGACAAAAGTGGTGGTGGGGTTGCCGCTTAATATGGATGGTAGCAGCTCAATGCTGTCGAAGCGCGCGCACAAATTTGCCCGTCGCCTAGCGCATCGAGTCATGGAACAGCACCTGCCAGTTGTAGTAAGCCTCTGCGATGAACGCCTAACTTCAGTGGCGGCGCGTGAGATCGCGTGGGATAATGGCTGGATTAAGCATGAGCGCGACCCCATCGATGACATCTCTGCTTGTATCCTGATGTCGACTTATTTTGCTGATCCCAGTAGCAGTATCGCCATCGATGCCATCAAAGCAGACTAAATTAGCGACTAGCTTGCTGTTACAATAGCGCTAATTTTTGACATATCGTCACTCTACACGGATAAATGCCTGATTATTATGACCACTGTCTCAGACCAGTCTCTGCAAAACAAATCGCAACATGGCTTTGCGCCGCTTGCGATTGCTCGTATCAAAGGCGCTCAGCGAGCGAATCAAATAGCGATTTATCTTATTTATGCCGCTATCTTCGCCTTTATGGTCTTTGGTACCATTGCCAGTATCAAAGCCTTTCATGACAATCAGCTGCTTTATCAACTCTTCTATAACTTGCCCTACGTTTTAGTGGCGTTGACCATTCCCATTACCATTTACGATGCGTTGGTTATTTATCGTTATCGCTTAAACCAACCGTCGATGATTGCCATGAGTATTGGCGTATCCACGGTGATATTACTTGGCGGGCTATTATTTGCCGATACCGCTTGGTTAGGGCTGTCCTGCTGGCTTGGCGTGGCATTTTTGTTTAAGGTGAGCTTTAAGCGTTTTTTTAACTTTTTAGACGCTGAGGAAGCCGAAATCGCCGAAGAAGTGTAAAACAGCTGAACAGAAAATAACGCTAAGCAATAGCTAGCAAAGAACTTTTTTAACCATACTTTATTAATTTAAAACGACGACTATGACTACTTCAATATCTGATAGCACGATTCAACATTATCTAGATACCCAAGGGCTTATTTGCCCTGAGCCAGTGATGATGCTGCATCGAACCATCCGTAAGGCTGATGCGGGCGAGGTGATTGAGATCCTCGCCACTGATCCAGCCACCACTCGCGATATTCCTAATTTTTGCCGTCATTTAGGGCATGAGCTTGTCCAGCAAGAAACCCTTGCTGAAAATGTACCTTTAAATGTCGATCCCGATGAAATCACTATTGTGAGCGATGACAACGCGCCTATCAGCGCCACGCTTTATCGTTATTTGGTGAAGAAAAAGAGCGCTTGAAAGCTTGAACGCATGCGGTTGACCTTGCACTAATAATTTAAGAGCATCAAAAACACAAAGATATCTTTGCTTTGTACAAAACATATCATTCACAAATTAAAGGTAGATAACGTGTTAGCAACCCAACAGCAGTACGTACAGTGGCACGAAAATGGCAATGAAACCTTACGTCGTGCCCGCTGGTTATCGGAGAGCAATCATGCAGCGCCTGCGCGTATTGTATTGGTCGATGACAAAACAACCGCAGATGAGGCGTACCGCTTGGCTTGCGAAGGCACGTCACTGCTGTGGCGCGGCGACTTTCATAATGCCAAGCAATTGCTACAAGCGCTCAACCGACGTATCGAGCGTACCAATGAGCGCTCTGAGCAGCGCAAAATAAAGAAAGCGGCTAATAAATCTGCTAAGTCTAACGCAGAGTCTGATTCGGTCAACTCTAAAGAACTACCTAACTTGTTTCATCAACAACGGCAAATGCAAGCACAGCGTGCGCGTATATTAAGTCGTTTGCTACTAGAGCTTGATGCCAATTATGTCAGCCATCTGCGTCGCGCCCCTGATGTCAGCGCGGCCTGTACAGCAGCTTTTGGCCAGTTAGACAACGCGGCTGATGAATCATGTGTACTTTCATTTCGTGACTTGCAAGGGGCGTTAGGTGCAGCGCAGTGGCGCGAAAAAGGCGTGCCAGTTGAAAGCTTAGGTCTATCGATTTACCCGCATTATGGCGTTTTTGCACCAACCCGCCATGAGTATGTGCAGCTACTGCTCGATGCGACGCTGCCGACCATTCATGAGATCGCTTATGACATCGGCACAGGCACAGGCTTGCTTGCCATTATCTTAGCGCAGCGCGGTGTAAATCAGGTGATTGCTACCGATTTAAATCCACGGGCTTTAGCCTGCGCTAGCGAAAATTTTACGCGATTAAAACTCACTAACGTACAGTTGCAGCAAGCTGATTTGTATCCGACTGATGCGCCACTCGCTAATTTAATTGTCTGTAATCCGCCTTGGTTACCTGCCAAGCCTAGCTCGCCCCTCGAATATGCCGTTTATGATGCCAATAGCGCCATGCTGCGTGGATTTTTGCAGAGCGCGAAAACTCATTTAGCTGAGCAAGGAGAAGTCTGGTTAATTCTGTCAGATTTGGCTGAGCATTTGCAGCTGCGTACTCGTGAGGAATTATTAGGTTGGTTTGCAGATAGCGATTTAAAAGTAAAATACCGCCTCGATACAAAACCTAAGCATGGTCGCAGCCAAGATAAGTCTGATCCTCTATATGCGGCGCGTAGTGCGGAAATTACCTCATTATGGTGTTTAGTACCTGCCTAATCTTTAATAATTGATAATTAATCATTGAGTATCAAATTATGAGCCGCGACCGTGCTGTACAACAGCGCCAACCTAAAGCGCTAGCCGTTGATGATGAACCTACTTATATCACCGAGTTTCGTCAAGCGATGCTGGCTCGTGGTCTAGCCACGCGGACGCGTAATGCCTATGTGCGCGACCTGCGCTCTTGCGAGCTAACCAATAAAGCCGCTTTGACTAGATGGCAAGCCGATGACGTGCTGCACTGTTTATCTACTATTACCATCGAGGGCAAAACGCCACGTACCCAAGCGCGTATGCTCTCAAGCTTGCGGCAGTTTTATCTATGGATGATCGCAAGCAATCTGCGTGAAGATAATCCTTGTGAGCGTATTAAAAGTCCAAAGCTTGGGCGTCCATTACCAAAGGATTTGAGCGAGGGCGATGTTGATAATCTCCTAGCATCTCCTGATACCAGCACGGCGCTCGGACTGCGTGATAAAGCCATGCTAGAAGTGCTCTATGCCTGCGGTCTGCGTGTCAGTGAGTTGATTAATCTGTCACTGGAACAAGTGAATCTAAATTCAGGCTGGCTACAAATTACTGGTAAAGGCAATAAAACCCGACTGGTGCCATTAGGTGAATATGCCAGCGATGCGCTAGAAGACTATCTGACGCATGCTCGTGGAGACCTAATAGCGCATTTGAAATCTGGCAATTGCCAAGCGGTGTTTTTGACTGCGCAAGGTGGCTATATGACGCGGCAGAACTTTTGGTATTTGCTCAAAAAGTATGCCAAAGTCGCCAGTATCGATAAAGAACTATCGCCGCATACCCTTCGCCATGCCTTTGCCACGCATCTACTTAATCATGGTGCGGACTTACGTAGCGTGCAGTTGTTGCTTGGGCATAGTGATTTGTCTACCACGCAGATATATACCCATGTGGCGACGGCAAGATTGCAAAAATTGCATGCGGAGCATCATCCGCGCGGTTAAAATTAAAACTGACTATTTATTGATGATTGTAAAAGGAATAAAACGTGTTGCAAGCTCAGCCATCTACTCTGCCTACCCTAACAAAAGGGCAAAATTCTGCCCTTAAAAACCTGACCATCATGGGTTACTTAGAAGGCACTTCTTTTCTATTATTGCTTGGTATCGCCATGCCACTAAAATACATGCTAGGTATTCCTGAAGCAGTGAAATATGTAGGTATGGCGCATGGGGCATTGTTTATTGCCTATATTTTGATGCTACTGATTGCAACCAGCAAAATAAAAATGCCGCTGTGGGTAATGCCTGCAGGTGTGCTTGGCTCATTTTTGCCATTTGGGCCGTTTGTGTTTGATTATGTGTTGAAAAAGAGGCTGGGAAAGCAAGATTGAAAAAATTTTAAATTCAGAGATACTTTGGATAACTATATCTATAGTCGGTTCAATTTAAAAGTGGTACAAGGCAACCGAGTGTAGATGTATATTTAATACCTAAAGCGAGGTTAACGCTTTTATAGTAGATTGACTATATTTGGCGACGGCTAAACTGCATGCAAGTTATCATTCGATATACTAGAAATACAAAAGAGTCTTTATCCTAGGATAAAGACTCTTTTGCTATATAAAATAGTAGCTCTCTAAATATCTTTGCGATACCTATAATCAGCTACCTGCTGGCGATACTTCATCAAAGTTTCAGGATTATCATTGATAAAATCAATCATATCTGACTTCTTCCCTTTAAACCTCAAGTCACTTCTAATATCTTTACTATAAACCTTTTTTTCACCAGACTTTAGTTCTGCAACGTAAGGACGTTTTTCTTTGATAGCTATTTCTTTATAAATTGGGATAGCGATATTACTGTAGAACAAACTATGATTATAAGATACTTTTTCAGGAACGATTTTCTCTGGGATTAGAATTAAGTAAGACTCTACACCATTATCGATAACGTGTGGTAGTTCAAAATTTTTGGACTTCCATTCATTATTAATATTACAGTAGTAAGTAATTTTTTCTGAGACGGTTTTTACTGGTATGCTATATTTCTGACAAACCTTGTTTGTAAACTCTATCAATTGAAGCTTAACTAAACTAATAGTAATATCAGAAATAATATCTTTGCCAATGCCCTCACAAACCAAACTAGATTCTTCTAAGTGTTTAATTACTCCAGAAGTTACAGCTCTGGAAGCAAACAGACTGTCCACGAATTTCTGTGATAAACTTTTTCCCGCCCCATGACCATCCCGACGTTTCACCGAATATCCGAGACGTGTTCCTTTAGTTTCACCGAATTTGCTACACAGTTTATAAGATTGTTGTAAGTCATCACTTCTTACATGCAATAGAAGTTGATGCATAAAGCCTGTGATACTCCTAGTCATCTGTATTCCTAAAAGACTTTTATCTCTAACGATATAATAAGGATCAACAAAGTTTTTCGTATCTACCTCTATATCAATGTCGAAAAACTCAAAGCTACCCTGAACTGGCTGTAAATTAAAATAATCGCTGAACTTCATAAAATTCTCACTTCATTTAGTGCCAAGAATTGTATAAGTCCTAAAAATCCAGTATAATTCTGACTCTCACATCTAGAAAACACTGAAAACTTAGGTCATTTGTACTGCCTTGGCTTCTCAGTACAAAACTGGTGTATCTTAATTGGTGCATCAGTTTTTTGTTTCATTAAACCTTATCAGCGCGCAACTGTAACTGATACCAAAGTTATTCATAATATCCTCAATCTTTAAGTACTCTTTGCAAGCTTCTATAGGTGCAAGTAATTCTGCTGCAAAACAATCCGCTTGCCACTCTGAATCCCGAAATGGTTCATGCTTACCTTGACTAGAACGAGTTAAGGCCACTTCGTCGTGTAATACGAAGTGACCTATTTCATGTGCAATAGTAAATCTAGCACGGGCATCATCTTGATGTAGACGCTCGTAAATATCATTCCTAATATACATTTTCATTCTATCAGGTGACATTGCTGCTTCAACTTCTCCCATTTCTTCTTTTTCGATAAGAATAAATTCGAATTTTAGATTTGTCATTCTTGGAAGAATTACTTCTATAAGCTTAAGTAAGTCTAATCTTTGGTGCAAAGTAATCTGTGCGTAAACATCTCTAAAAGCATTTGCTAATCCTTTGATATCTTCTTTACTGCGAGGACTAACTCTAACACCTCTGTTCTTGTATGTTTTATGATTTAGCATTAATCCCCCTTAGCCTCATTCCTCAAGAAGTTTTCAAAAGCTTGTAAATCAATGCTGTTATTTTCCATTTTTCTAGCAAACATGAGTGCTAACTCAGCTTGGTAATCGTTTATAGGTTTGACGGTTATATCATTTTTAGACTTACTCGCTGCTTCCGTTAGTTCCCACGATTTTTCTTCGTCTAGTTGTAAGTAGTTAGAAATTTTATTAATTAAAGATGGATTAGTAGATTTTTTACCAGTTTCAACAGCTGAAAGATATGCAGATGTAACACCTATTTCATCTGCCATTGTTTTAAGCATAATTTCGCGGTCTATACGTAATTTTCTTAGCGTTTTACCGAACTCCGATAAACTTGCCATAATCACCTCTTCTTTAGCAACTTATTTACTTCAGTGAAAATATATTAACCTAAAGGTTAATTAATTGCAAATATAATATCTAAAAAATGTAATTTTATATTTGTTATCTATTGTTCCTGATAGAATATTCTGTAATTAGCTAATTTTTATCAATGCTGATATGGAATTAAAAGATAATAGTTTACTTAAATTCAAACTTATAAATACGAGTGAAAGTTCAAATTGATGTCTCTCACAATCCTGATAATACAATTCTATCAATCCATAGCTGCAAACCCGCCCTTTTCTCGTTACAATACGCGTATAACGTGCACGCTGCATAGCTGAACAACGCACCGCCTTTTACTTATCCATTATTCGAGAATCCTATGAGCCATAGACCCCCTGCTGACCTGTTGAAAAGTGCCCAACATTGGCGCGAAGACATTAACTTTCGCCAAGATGTACTGGGCAAGCCGTTTGATTTTTCGACCACATGGGGTATTTTTTCACCGCAAAAGCTCGATGATGGTAGCTTGATGCTGCTTGATTATGTGGATTTTCAAGTGGATGATGATTCAATCGATTTGGGCTGTGGCTATGGCGTGCTTGGTATGACGGCAGCGCGTGAATGTCCAAACGGTCTGCATACGTTGATTGATAAAGACTTTATGGCGGTAGAATATGCGCGCCTAAATTGTGAGAAAAATGGTCTGAAAAATGTCGATGTACATTTATCAAACGGCTTCAATCACGTGGCAAAAGACAAAGACTTTAGCCTCGTGATGTCGAACTTGCCAGCCAAAGTGGGCAAAGAGCAGCATTATTTGTACTTCCTCGATGCATATGCCCGTATGCGTAAAGGTGGTCGCTTTTATGTGGTAACAATCAATGGTTTGCGCCAATTCGTGAAACGCTCATTTACCGAAGTGTTTGGCAATAGCGACAAGGTCAAGCAAGGCAAAACCTATACGATTACAATGGCGACCAAAGACTAATACCAAACGCCAAAAATACGATTAGCTGTGTCAAAATCGCTTAGCCTACAATGCGTAGTACTTGTACTCTTTTTCCTTGCTACTCTAATTTTTGTAAATGATATAAATTTTTGAACATGACACAAATAAAAAGCCCGCTAAAACATATAGTTTTGGCGGGCTTTTTTATGGCAAATGATATCTCGCTACATCTGCCGTTTAAGCAAATATCCACCCAATATCGCACTAGCGATAATAGGCAATAGCACCATCAATAATGGCGAAAATCCAGTCGCCAATGAGACAAAGCCAACCAAGTCTTGCACGTAACTAAACAGCAAGCCAAACAATAATGCCACCACGATACGCAAGCCCAAGCTATGCGTACGCAATGAGCCAAAGACAAATGAGCAGGCGACGATCACCAACGACAATATCGATAATGGTGATAGCAATTTTTGCCAAAATGCTAACTCATGACTCAAAGAGCGTTGACCTTGTTGGCGCATAAATTGACGATGCTCGTACAACTGGGTCAATGACAGATCTTCGGCTTTGCGGGTGAGTAAATACACAGACTCAGGGGCAAAGGGTAGGCTTAAGGTATCTGACGGCGAGATCGCTTGGCTACTCTCAAAGCCTTGATTAATCATCAGCTTGGTCATGTTATTCAACGCCCACTCGTAACGATACTGCTCACTCGGCTCGCTACTGACCGTATCCAGAGGTTCGCGACCGATATACTGCCCGCCCTCAGCGTGAACAGCCGTCTGTAGATTGCCATTATTGTCTAAATGCCAACGTTTGACCTCGCCGATATTGCCTTGCACATCGGCATAATCGATATACAAAATATCGCTACCATCCGGCTTGGTACGACCAGATTTTGTATTCTCAAAACGTGGTTGTACTGTCCAGTAGCCGCGCACCGATGTGACCAACGAGGTACTGTCTTCATCGTTGATCTCTTTTGCCAATTGATTAGAGTGCGGCAAAACAAACTGATTGATGAGCAATGCGAGCAGTACAAAAATCAAAGCGGGCTGTAATACCCAGCCAACGATGCGATAAACGCTGACGCCAGCGGCGCGCATGACGACCAACTCGCTTTTATTGGCGAGTAAACCCAAGCCCACAACCGCACCGAGCAATGCACCCGTCGGGATAAACTGCTCTAAAAAATAAGGTGAGCGATAAAAGATATATTTAATCGCCTCACCCATTGTATAGCTATCATCTAACGAATCCAGCTCAGACAAATAAGAAAATACCAGTTGTAATGCCCACAGACCTATAACCGCTCCGACGATTGCTAGCAAAGCATTCAGTTTGACGTAACGGCTAAGGACTTTTAGATTGGCAGATTTTTTGGCAAACTGAGCATTCACGTTTTGCGAGTCAGCATTGGGAGATTTAGAGAATAAAGCACTCATGAGGACTGCCCTCCTTGTGAGCCACTGCTTTGATGATCGGCAACTGTTAGAGACCCATTCTCTGGTTTGCGAAAGCGCAATCGGTGCTGCACACGGCTACCCCAATTCATATAAAGTGCCAATACCATAAATCCTAAAATCAGCCAAGCATACGCCCAAACGCTCACACTGCCTTTGCTCACAGCGTTTTTGAGTGAAATGATACCCAGCGCACAGCTGACAAACAATAGAATCGAAGGAAATAGGCGTAACCAACGACCTTGGCGCGGACGTACTTGCGCCAGTGGGACAGCGAGCATCGGTGCAATAATCATCAGCCACGGCAAAGCAAAACGGTAGCCAAGCTCACCCTGTGCCGCACGCAGCGCATTTTCACCACCGAACTGGGCACTGCCAGTTGCCGCTTGCCATAACGGTCCGATTGCTTGGGTTTCGATATTGTCTTCGGTGATCACATCTTGTGAGGATTCCGTCAAGGTAATGCGATAGCGATCAAAGCCGACTTGATTATACTTCAAGCTGCCCGCACCGACCTCGTAACGACGCCCTTGGAATAAATCCAATTGGGTCACGCCCTTGTCACCTGTCTGTACTTGCTCAGCTCTTTTGGCCAAAGTAATGGTGTCTTTACTGATGTTTTTATCGCCCTTGCTTATCAACGCTTGTGGCACGTCTGGAATCGCTAATTGTTCTGCGGTTTCAGGATCAATCGTATTATCGACATCCATGGCAGCCGCTTTGGCGTTGCTACCTTTAGCTTTTGGCTCAGACTGAATGAGTATCACATCTTGTAGCTGTTTTTTGTCGTCGCTAAGGCTGCCAACATAAAGATGATAATTGCCACTACTGATAAACTCATTGGGGCGAATCAAATCAAAGGCACTGGTAAAGGCTTGCTGCTGCCAAATAGCTTCAGATGAGCGTACACCCCACGGCTTGCCGACGACTGATAATGCAGCCTCGCCAACGAATAAGGCCAGTATCAAAGGAGTCATCAGCCGAGCCAGCTTGCCGCGTGAGACACCACTGGCATTGATAACCGCCATTTCTTGATCGACATATAAGCGCCCAAACACCAGCATTAGAGCAATAAAAAAAGCCAAGGGCAAAATCAGCTCTAAAAAGTACGGCAAGTTATAACCAATGATGGTAAATAATAAGCTGATATCTAGATTGCCTTCTGCGGCAATGCCAAAGTAACGTATCAGACGGCCACCAAGCATCATAACCACCAAAAACCCCAATACCAAAGCGGTGGTTGAGGCAACTTGTTGGGTCATGTAGCGGCGTAATATCACAATAGGTACTCTTTAACAGTGGATATGTGGACGGTGTATCGCGTGCTGACTGACAGAGGCAAGCGCAATAGTATGGTATGACCAGCGTAATGCTACTCAAATGCCTAGACAGACAAACACTTAAATAGACATCAACGTAATGGTGCCACTTATAAGTCAAATGATATAAAGATAAGCGATAAACGTAACCGCTAATGCTAGCATATTTTGATAAAAAATGACTGTGAAATGTGTGCTAAAAAATCACCCAAGCCTTGCTGATGACACATGATTCAGCATGAATAAACACTGGTAGACGTTACCAGTAGTCAATAAATCGCATAAATGATAAGACATGACTGGCTGCGGTATTGCGTCAATTTAATTAGCCAGTGTTTTTGCTTTTAGAAAGGTTTGTTTGTCATTCGTATCAAGTCACAAATATGAGTAGCATTAATTGCTAGACTGATTGATTGTCAATACTCACCTCTACCACAATTATTGGAGCATAAATAAAATGTCTAATCCCTCTACCCTACTTGAGCTGGCTGGTGGCGAATTTGATACCCTTGATTGGTCAAACTGCGCTGTCGTCTTTATTGATTATCAAAACGAATATGTCGATGGCGCCATGCCATTAGGTCAAGCAGGCAGCAAAGCCACTGCAAACGCGCGCCTATTGCTTGATAAAGCCCGTAAACAAGACGTTCCTATCTTTCATATCGCTCATCATGGCGAAGACAATGGCAATGTTTTTAACCCATTGTCTGCTAACGTCGCTATTGTGGACGAGCTAAAACCAATGGATGGCGAAAAAATAATCACCAAAAAGCACCCTAATGCCTTTCATGACACTCAGCTTCAAGCACTTATCTCAGCGACCGGAAAAAAACAAATTATTTTTGCAGGCTTTATGAGTCATATGTGTGTCAGCTCTAGCGTCAGAGCGGCGTTTGATTTAGGCTTTGATAATTTTGTTTGCCATGATGCCTGTGCCACTCGCGCACTTCCTAGTGTTAAAAGAGAAGACATCAGCGCTGAAGTGATGCACGATACTGCCATGGCGGCCTTACAAGATAGATTTGCGGCTTTGGTTGCGACTGATGACTTGGTTAATGATTAATGGTTAATGTCACTATACGTAATCGTCATACATTCGATAGTATGGCGGTTGCCTACTTTTAGCTTGTTTCCAGCTCGTTTTCAGCTACTGGTAGACTCGTCGTAGAACGTCCCATACGCCTTAGCAAGATAGCGCAGCAAATTTAAACGAAAACATTACCTAACCCTTGCCGACTGCGCAGCGATTCGCTGATATGCTACACTACAATAATAAGCAATTTAAAAAATAGTGAGACGACATAAGAGTAGTAAAATGCTGATACTGTCTTCATCACTGATTTGCCCTCCTAAATTTATAACTCTAATAAGGATAACTATATGAATATTAAATTATCTCAGCACCTGCCAAAAACTCATACTCAAAAAATTCTAAAAAAAGAAGCCAAAAACAAAGACGAGGCCTGCCTAGTCGTCCTAGTCGATGACAAAAAAAACATCCTTGCTGAATCGGTGTTGGCAGACTATAGCACTCGTATCGAGCAATTGATCGAAGTCTCGCACTTCAACGGTAAAGCTGGCGAAACGGTAGTTGATTATGCGCTAGCGGGTGATAAAAAAACCACTAAGCAAAACCCTATCCAGCTATTATTGGTCGGTGTTGGCAACGTCGATAAGCTCAACAATACAGTCTTGCAAAAAATCACTCAAACCATCTATAGCAGCACACAAAAACGGGTAGCCTCTATCACCGTTGCGTTAGGCGACACGCTTGAAGAAAACCAATTTGGTCAGTTTGCCCTCAATCTGTTGGCCGCTACCTATCGTTTTGACAAATACAAATCTGAGCAAAGCACGCCTGCGCTAACTGATATTTATCTACTAGCTGACGAATCACTACAGCCAGCATTAGAATTCGCAGAGTCAGTATTCGCTGGTCAAAGCTTGACTCGCGATGTAGCCAATGAACCAGGTAACATCTGCTTCCCAGCTTACATGGCAGAAAAAGCCCAAGAGCTAGCAGCAACCTACCCTGACCTATTAACAGTCACGGTACTGGGTGAAGACGAGATGTCAGCGCTGGGCATGAATTGCTTCTTAGCAGTCGCGCAAGGCTCCACCAAAGAAGGCAAGCTGGTACTCATGGAGTATCGCGGTAAGTCAAACTTTAGCGCCGACGCTGGTAAATCCACGACTAGCAGTGCCAAAGTTAGTGGCTTAAAAGCATTGACTGATAAACTACCCACCAAGACTGCTAACAAAAAAGCCTCTAAAAAGAACGATGACACTGTGCAAGCAGCAAATGATGACGCGCCTATCGTATTAGTCGGTAAAGGCGTCACGTTTGATTCAGGTGGTATCTCAATCAAGCCCGGTGCGGCAATGGATGAGATGAAATTTGATATGGGTGGTTCAGCTTCTGTACTCGGTACAATTAAAGCACTATGTGAAGCGCGTCTACCGATCAACGTCGTTGGTGCTCTCGCTTGTGCAGAAAACATGCCATCAGGTGATGCCACGCGCCCAGGCGATATCGTAAAAGCCATGAATGGTAAGTCCGTTGAAATATTAAATACCGATGCGGAAGGTCGCTTAGTATTGGCAGATACTTTATGCTACGTACAGCGTTATCAACCAAAAACTATCATTGATGTCGCTACATTGACCGGCGCTTGCGTGGTTGCACTGGGTCATGTCCGCTCGGCTGTCTTTAGTAATGATGAAGACGTCTTGTTTGATTTAGAAAATGCCAGCAACCTATCTGGCGATCTCATCTGGCATATGCCGTTGGATGACGAGTATCAAGCACAGATCGACTCGCCTATCGCTGACATGCAAAACATCGGTGGTAAAGGTGCAGGTGCTGTAACTGCTGCCTGTTTCTTGTCGCGCTTCGTCGAAGAAGGTCAAGCATGGGCGCATTTAGACATCGCTGGTACGGCATGGAACTCGGGCAAAGATAAAGCAGCGACTGGTCGCCCTGTACCGCTATTTATGCAATACTTAAAAAACAGCGCGAATATGGTCTAATCCGTTGATGAACAACCAACTTATGAAAATCAGTTTATGAAAGTTAGCTTTTATGTATTAAGCGACAGTAAAGCCCAAGATTTCTTGGGCTTTATTTGTCAGTTGACCCAAACGGCACTCAATAAAAGCAGCCAATCGCTGCTCATTCTTGTAGGTGATGACGCAGAATTATCATCGACGCTTGATGAGGCGCTATGGGCACAAGAAGCGACAAGCTTTATACCGCATCAATGCCTTTTAGCTAACAATACTGAAGGCGATGATTCTGAGGTTGATATTAACAAACGATTAGCACCTGTATTGCTTGGCGGCTATATGCCAGCAGATTTCAACGGTATCGTTATTAATACAACAGCACAGCCCGTCAATGCTTTTATGCAAGCAACCAGCAATGCCCAACCTACCCGTATTCTTGAGTTGATTAAACCTGACGCGACCAGTGTTCAAGAAGGTCGGAACAAGTATAAGGCTTATCAACAACTAGGCTATGAGCTGACGCATTTTAAAGTTTAAGTTGCAGCCTGCGCCCTAACACCTCCTCATTTCTCACGAAAAGCACGATTTCTCATCAGAGAATCCACGTCAATTTTTCTCATATTAAGTCTCTACCTTCACCTGTCCCGCCTATGTCGGTTGGTGGTAAAGGTAGGCTCTTATCCTAAAAAATGCTACCATCCTTCGATTATTTTTCTGTTTTCACTATAAACGTCTTATTTACAGTCGAATTATTTCAAAATGGCGACCAAGTAACCGAGCGTACACTGCGTATTTTAAGCAAGGTTAATGCGGTCATCATTTATAAATAATTTGGAGTATTGACTAAATCGAGGATGTATAGATGCGTTCACTAATTGCGATGTACCAGCGTATAGGGCTGGTGCCGCTCATTATTATTGGTTTGATATTAGGCGTATTGATTGGTTGGCTAGCACCAGATACTGGTATAGCACTAGGCTTATTAGGGACGCTATTTGTGGGTGCACTAAAAGCGGTTGCGCCGATACTGGTATTTACT
Source organism: Psychrobacter sp. K31L (assembly GCF_017942195.1). Lineage (NCBI taxonomy): Bacteria > Pseudomonadati > Pseudomonadota > Gammaproteobacteria > Moraxellales > Moraxellaceae > Psychrobacter > Psychrobacter sp. K31L. Next base: position 218,452 of record NZ_JAGKSC010000004.1, read on the forward strand.
TTGGTTATCGCAGCGATTAGTCAGCATCGTAGCGGCAATGAAGTCTTCGTTAAGCCCGTGCTCATTATGTATATGTTCGGCACTTTTTTGGCCGCCCTGACTGCGGTGGGCGCAAGCTTCTTATTCCCGACCGAGCTGACGTTGGTGAATGCTACTATCGAGCAAGTACCACCAGCGAACTTGAAAGAAGTGTTGACCAATCTGCTGATGAATTTGGTGGCCAATCCTATCAGCGCCATTGCTGAAGCCAACTATATTGGTATCTTGGCATGGGCAATCATCATTGGCTTTGCACTGCGTCAAGCCAGCGATACGGCTCGTACTGTCGTCGGTGATTTCGCGGATGCCATCTCACAAGTCGTGAAATGGGTCATTGCCTTAGCGCCTTTTGGTATCTTAGGCTTGGTTGCCAATACCGTCGCGGAGACAGGCTTTGGCGCGTTGGCTGGTTATGCGCGTATTTTGATGGTGCTGGTCGGTTGTATGCTATTTATCGCCTTGGTCGCCAACCCTATTATCGTCCTTGTTAAGACTGGCAAAAACCCTTACCCGCTGGTCTTCACTTGCCTGCGTGAGTCAGGAATTACGGCTTTCTTTACGCGTAGTTCGGCTGCCAACATTCCCGTCAACATGAACCTTGCTCGTAAACTGGGTCTGCATGAAGATACTTATTCGGTGACGATTCCACTGGGTGCGACCATTAATATGGCAGGCGCGGCGATTACGATCAACGTCTTAACGCTTGCAGCGGCGCATACCTTGGGTATCGAAGTGACGTTTGCTTCAGCGCTTCTGCTAAGTTTGGTGGCAACGATTAGTGCTTGCGGTGCATCTGGTGTCGCTGGTGGTTCGTTACTACTGATTCCATTGGCGGCGAGCTTGTTTAGCATTCCAAACGAAATCGCCATGCAAGTGGTGGCAATTGGCTTTATCATTGGGGTGATACAAGATTCGGCAGAAACAGCGCTGAACTCGTCAACCGACGTGCTATTCACAGCAGCAGCAGATCCGACGTATTCTCGTTAAGTTTTAGCCCGTTATTCATTCTGGCAATAAAAAAGGGTCTATCAAGGCCCTTTTTTGTTGTCTGATCTTTACTGCTAATGCGGCTGCTTTGAGTGTTCAATATCCACTTCAATGACGGGTGCTTGCATATCCAGCTGATGTTTTAATTGGCGGAGTTGCTCCACCTCACCTAATAGCTCTAGTATCAAACCAATCGCTGGCACGCTGGCTTCAAAGTCACGACTCAAACGTGACGCACGGCGCACAATCGTTAGCTGATAGCCAGTAAACTGCTGGCGTTCTGGCACATCGTATTCGATGATGTTTTCTTCAATCAATTCGATAACCCATTGGCGCTCTTGGCCACAGGCCGATACTAGCTCATCTAAGCTCATGATAATATCGGTAAATTCAGGCGAGTGTTTCATAGCGATTATCCTCGTTTGCTCTTTATTTTATTGTTATCGTATGGTCTTTATCTCTGCTTCGATTTAAGTATTTCTTGGCGGTCATTAACGACTGATATTGGTATCAGAAAAAGCTTGTTTCAGCTGCTCATAAGCTTGGGTAGCGGTTTCGGTACTGATATCAGGGTTGACGATGTTTAAAGTTAAATACAAATCGCCCGCTTGCTTGGCAGGGATGCCCTTACCTTTTAAGCGCAAGTTGCTACCGGATTTGCTATTTTTAGGAATCGTCACACCAAGCGTACCTGCTGGTGTCGTGAGGTTGATTTTTTCACCCAACGCGGCTTCCCATGGTGCGATGTTGACGGTTTGATAAACATCAACACCTTCGATACGAATATTGTCTGCATGACGGATTTTCACTTTTAAAAATAAATCACCGTTTTTACCATTACCGCCGCCAGCCGCACCTTGACCTGTCAAACGAATTTGTTTGCCATCAGTGATGCCTTTAGGAATTTTAATTTTGAGGGTTTTATTTTCGTAATCGACACTGCCATTAGGCTGACGAACCGGAACGTTTAATTTAATACTGTAGTCGTCACCGCTATACACCGAAGACAAATCAACGGTAATCTCTGCATGTTGGTCTTGACCCTTGCTATCTTGCGTTCCAAAACCGCCACCAAATTGGTCAAAGCCACCATTTTGAGAGCGACCACCTGCCTGCCCATTCGCTGAACCACGCGCACCGCGACCAAATGCAGAAAAGATATCATCAAAGCGAAAGCTACCATCGCCAAACGCTTCACCCTCACCAAACTGGTCTTTGATGTCTTCCCAGCGGAAACCGCCCTGCCCGCCGCCTGCTGATTGACCACCAAAACCACTAGTGCCACCTTGACCAGCAAACGGATTGTTTAGCATCGCATCGTATTCAGCACGCTTGTCTTTATCGCGGATGGTCTCATAGGCGTTATTAATCACAGCAATCTTATTGTCAGCGTCTGGATCGTCACTGACATCAGGATGGAATTGACGGACAAGCTTACGGTATTTTTTCTTGATATCGGCGTCTGAGGCGTCTTTTTTGACCCCTAAAATGTCATAGTAATTTTTCTCTGCCATATTGTTTTTCCTTATCGTATTTATTTCTAATAAATTCAGTTAATACATAATATGGGGATAATGAATGAATATTTAATTTTTCGCCTGCGTCATTATATTGGTAGATGTCACGACGATTTTGGCATTATTATTCTTTGACAACTGTTGCCATAATGTCACTTTGATTGGCATGGTTTTATTACTCAATGCAGATGGCACCTTATCTGACTGCTCATTCTTCAAACATAGCATATCTTGTGCAAATAATGCCGTCTCCAAAAACTCAATATCATAAAATCTAAAATTCTCTCTAATCGCACACATCTCGCCATGGAAACTGCTGAAACGCTCGCCAAAAAAAATCATGGCAGCAGCGACTAAAACCATCGCAACTTATTCAACATACCATTTTTGAAGTGAAGATACGCCCTAGAATAATATTCAAGTTGTACGCTTTACAAAAATGTAAGAATCTAGCAATTTTTATTTACATCAACTTATGTTCAATTTTTATTAAAAACACAACAGCGCTAAGTTATTTCAGTAAATCGATGGAAAATTCAGCCACAGCCGCTATTTCGTAAGGCCTAACCACTATAAAGACGTTGCTTAAATCACTGCTAACATCGTCTACAACACAATAGTTTTTCTTTGGATTTCGTGCTTTATTTTGGACTTTAACGGTCCATTTTCTTAATTTTCGATATGTGTATATGTGACCTCTAGCGTTCTTTTACAGAACGGTAAGGATATGACAAGCTATGTATTGTAAAATGAATATAATGTTTATACTCATAGGGAGTATGAATAATATAGGCAAGCTTATCTGTCTATTTTATAAATCATTTAAAGGTATTAAATGTCTTATTTCATCAAGTCTTTAGTTATCACTTTATCACTACTGCTGACTACCACCGTTTTTGCCGGTAACACCAGCTATTATGGTAATAAGTTTCATGGTAAGCGCACAGCCAGTGGCAGTATCTTCAACATGAACTCCTTGACTGCGGCGCACAGAACGTTGCCATTCGGTACGAAGGTACAAGTGACCAATAGAAAGACAAAGCAGAGCGTGATAGTAAAAATTACGGATAGAGGACCTTTCATCCGAGGACGCATTCTTGATTTATCTAAAGCCGCTGCTGGTAAGATAGACTGTCAACTTTGTACGACCAGTATGAAGATACTCTCTTATGGTGATGGTAGATACCGTAAGGAATAATGTAATGAAAAAGGGAGAGCTAACGCTCTCCCTTTTTTATGTCTGATTTTATCAATTAGCGACCATATAATAAGCCGTTAATTGTGCTAACCATATTGCTTAACGAGCATTTGCTTCCATTTCCTCTAGCGTGGTCATCGCTAGCAATAGCTTTTCTTCATGGTCGCTGTGCTGCTGCTGTAGCGCGGTTTGCTCATTGAGCAACACCAATAAATCGGACTTTCGGCTGTCTTCATAGAGATCCGTGTTGGCCAATTTTTCTTCTAGAGCAATTAACTGCACATCAATTTTAGCCAGTGCTTTCTCTGTATTTTCAATTTCACGGCGAATTGGTGCGGTCAACTTACGTTGTTCGGCGGCCAGTTTGCGCTGCTCTTCTTTACTAAGCGTAGGCTCAGCGGCTTTGTTTTTTGAAGGTGCATTAGACGCTTTACTACTCACTTGACTGTCAGTTGTTTCACGTGAAACAAACTTCTTGCTCTCTTTTTTACTTTTTTTCTTGCCAGTGTTTTTATCTGGTGCATTCTCTTGTTTACGCTTTTCTGCCAGCCACTTGCCATAGTCGCTGATGTCACCATCAAACTCTTCGATAATACCATCATGTACCAAGAACAGATCATCACAGACATTCGCAATCAATTCGCGATCATGCGAAACCAGTACCACTGCCCCTTCAAAGCCCTGTAGCGCGATGGTCAACGCTTGGCGCATTTGTAAGTCTAAATGGTTGGTTGGCTCATCAAGGACGAGGACGTTCGGACGTTGCCAAACAATTAATGCTAGCGTCAAACGCGCACGCTCACCACCAGAGAATAATTCACTTGGGGTATCAATGCGCTCTCCACGGAAGTCAAAACTACCCAAAAACGAACGTAGCATCGCATCAGACGTTTTGCCTGCTAGACGACGCAACATCTCTATTGGGGTTGCCTTTGCATCAAGAATATCCATTTGATGCTGGTTAAAATAACCAAGTTTAAGGGTATCAGAGACACGATACGTTCCTGTTAATACGCCAAGCTCGCCCACCAATGCCTTAATAAGTGTTGATTTACCTGCGCCATTCATGCCTAGTAAGCCGAGACGCGTATCCGGCGTCACCTGCACATTGGCATTATGCAGCAGTGGTACGTCGCTATAACCAATATCTGCTTTGGTCAGCTCAATCAGTGGTGAGCTCATATTTGCTGGCTCATAAAAGCGGAACGAGAACGGGTTGTCCGCCATCATTGGTGACAGCTCAGCCATACGTTCAAGTTGCTTGATACGGCTTTGGGCTTGCTTGGCTTTACTGGCTTTGGCACGGAAACGACGAATAAAGTCATCCAAATGCGCCTTGGTTGCTTCTTGTTTTTCAAATGCTTGCTGCTGCTGCGCCATACGCTCATGACGAGTACGAATAAACTGCTGATAATTACCCGTATAAAGGGTGATTTTTTGTTGTTCTACATGAAGAATATGACCAACCGTCGCATCCAAAAATGCTTGGTCATGCGAGATGACGATCACTAGACCGGTAAACGCATTGATCCACGTTTCTAGCCAAAGGATCGCATCCAAATCCAAATGGTTGGTTGGCTCATCGAGTAACATAAGATCAGCACGGCTCATCAGGGTTTTGGCAAGGTTCAAACGCATACGCCAGCCGCCCGAAAACCCTTCTACCGGTAGCTCATGCTGGCTCGTATTAAAACCAAGACCTGCCATGATTTGCGCGGCTTTGGTCGGTGTGCGATACCCATCAATTTCGTCGAACTGCTGATGCAACACCCCAATCTGCTCATCACTAACACTACTCAAATCATTCAAAGAGGCATTAATCTCATACCATTGCTCATCACCGCTCAATACATAATCAATCGCAGACTGGCTACTTGCACCAACTTCCTGTGCCATATGCGCCACATGCCAGCTATCAGGGATGCTCACTTCGCCCCTATCAAGTGTGACCTCGGTATCGCCAGTGCCCATTCGAGTCAGCAGTAAAGCAAACAAGGTCGATTTACCAGTGCCGTTGTTGCCTGTTAAGCCAACTTTGTGGCCCGGATGGAGCTGGAAGCTTGCACCTGCAAACAATTCACGACCATCACGGCGAACACCAACGTCTTTAAATTCGATCATATAATTTCTTCATCTCAACAGTAATATAAAATATAAGGCAATAAGAAAAACACACATCTGGCATGCTGACTGGCGGCTATTATTTCAAACGCTTGCCTTATAGGCAAACGATTAAATAACTATTTCAAAACCAATCAGTTATTATGCTAAAAAACCCTGTCATAAAACCCGCGTTGACGACTGTCACTCTTGACAAACGAATCGTCACCCCCATTATGATATACTGCCAAAAGATTAATGCCAGCAGACTATTAATATAGTAGTAGCCCAAATACCAACCTTATAATATTGCAACGACTTTGCCATAATGACAGCACCCAATCGAATCAAACGCCGCGCGTATCTTTATTTGCAACGATGTTAGTTGCAAACCCAAACAGGACGACGACCGCATTTGATCCTAGCAACTGAGGTAGATATGAACGAATCAGCCAACCAATTTAGCCCAAGCTCAAGCCAGCCAGTAGATCCAACGATATTAAGCCTAACTGATAGTGCCGCACAAAAAGTACGTCGCCTACGTGAAGAAGAAGGTGATAGCGATCTTATGCTACGCGTCTATGTGACTGGCGGTGGCTGCTCAGGTTTTTCTTACGGTTTCAACTTTGCCAATGAGTTGAATGAAGATGATGCCAACTTTGACAATGACGATGTGACCTTGGTTGTCGATTCGCTAAGTTATCAGTATCTGCAAGGCTCTACCGTTGACTATACCGAAGGATTAGAAGGCGCACGCTTTGTCGTGACCAATCCAAATGCAACCACGACTTGCGGCTGTGGTTCGTCATTCTCTATTTAATCTGAATAGACTGTAGCGCTATGTTAATGTTAAGCAGCCTAGAGTCTGACAGTCGAAGCATCTATCTCTCGGGTAGATGCTTTTTTTATAAAGACCTAGTAGTAATAACCAAGCTGTATTCTTGACCAGTTTTCCTAAAAAAAAGTGCCGAAATCCAGACAAATCACTTCGCCTAAAGCTTATTGTATTTGTAATTGTCCGTGGTTTTCAGGGTCGCTTTGAGCTAAACTGACGTCATTATCAACCTAAATACCCACCTCTTTGATGGTCATACACCAGTCGTGTTTTGAGCCGCCATAACAAATAACAATAGATGACTATTATGAGTAATTTTGTGCCTAGCTTTGTTAGCTTTGAAATCCCCAATTGGTTTGATACTCAGCATTTAACGGGTATGCTCCGCGGTATCGAAAAAGAGGGCTTACGCGTTAAGCCTGACGGTTTTTTGGCACAGACCCCGCATCCAGCCAAATTGGGCTCAAAACTCACCCATCCGTTTATCACCACTGATTATTCAGAGAGCTTGCTTGAGCTCATCACCGACCCAAAAGCCACCCCAAAAGAGACGCTAAACATGCTGCGTCAGCTGCACGTATTGGTGTATCAAGGTATGCCTGAGGGTGAGCTGATGTGGCCACTGTCTATGCCATGTATGCTGTCGTCCAAAGATGAAGATATCCCATTGGCGAATTATGGCAGCTCTAACACTGGTAAGCTGAAAACCCTATATCGCAGTGGTCTAGGCATCCGTTATGGTCGCCGCATGCAGACCATCGCTGGTCTACATTACAACTTATCTTTCGGTGATGGTCTGTTTGAAGCGTGGCAAGCGAAAGCACCCGCCACCCCAACCCAAACGTTGACAGATTTCAAGAACGAGAAATATTTAGGGCTTATTCGCAACTTTAAGCGTTTGACCAGTCTCGTGTTGTATTTGCTAGGTGCCAGTCCAAGTGTGTGTCCTTGCTTTATATCAGGGCGCGAGCACGATTTGGAGCTGCTGAACGATTCAACCTATTATAAGCCTGCCGCCACTAGCCTGCGTATGGGCAAGCTTGGCTATACCAATAGTGTGCAAGAACACCTCGATATCCGCTATAACTATCTACCAGAATATGTCGCTGGACTGCGCCGTGCGATTCAAACGCCACATGAGAGCTTTGAGAAGCTTGGTTTAAATGACGCTGATGGCAATCCTATCCAGATTAATAATCATATTCTGCAAATAGAAAATGAATACTATAGCCCGATACGTCCTAAACAAATTGCGATGAGTGGCGAGACCCCTACCGAGGCACTTGAGCGTCGCGGGATTGCTTACGTCGAGTTCCGCGCCATCGATCTTGATCCGTATAGCGATATCGGTATCCGTCTATCTAGCGCTTGTTTCTTAGAAGTGATGGCGCTGTATTGCTTACTGAATGATTCGCCTGAATTGATGCCTGAAGAGGAAGAAGCTTTGGCCATCAATCTTGAGCGCGTGGTCAATGAAGGTCGCCGTGACAATTTGCACATCATTAACAATGGTGCGGAGCAGTCACTAGAAAGCTGGATGCTGATGCACTTAGGTCGTATGCAACCACTAGCAGCCCTACTCGATGCGCATTATGGTGGCAATGATTACCGTGCGGCGGTGGCGTTGATGCAAGGCAAAGCGGGACATTCTGAGTCGACCATATCGGCGCAAGTAAACTCTGATAGCAAACGTCTAGGCAGTTTATGGCAGCTGGGCTTTACCCTAGCGCAGCAGCATCGTGATTCTCTATTGCAGCAAACCCTTAGCCCCAATACGCAAGCCAAATATGAAGTATTGGCTGAAAAATCAATACTACAGCAAGCAGAGATTGAAGTGGCTGAAACAGAAGACTTTATGGACTTCTTACAACAGTACCGCTAATTAACCTTTGTTATTGTTGATAGTGTTTTATTGATTATATTATAAGAGTATTCGACCAATGCAACAGCTAACCACTTACCGTAACTTGCAAGTATTTTTAGTATTAATGGCAGTGATAGGAATGAGTTTTGCGCTGTTCTATTTACAGCGCCATCTGGGTCTATCACCTTGCCCACTTTGTATTTTTCAACGTGTTGGCCTCATAGTAATGGGCGGTTTTGCCTTAATATCAGCACTGTTTAATCCAAAATCTAAAGTGGTAAGACTCATATTATGGCTTGGTAGCTTAGCAGGTATTGGCTGGGCGACTGCGGTTGCTGCGCGTCATGTCTGGTTACAACATCTACCTGCCGATCAAGTCCCTTCGTGTGGTCCAGGTCTGAACTATTGGATGGACACCCTTCCTATTCTGCAAGTGTTTAAAGAAGTTTTTGCAGGCTCTGGCGAATGCGCCTCTGTCGACTGGACACTTATGGGCTTAAGTATTCCTGAGCAATCACTGATTCTTTTTAGTATTCTATTAATCGTACACGTACTGATATTGTGGCGTATCATCCGCCCTACCGCAGCTGTTCGTCGTGCTTAATGATAACTGAAGCGATTGACGGTTCAATAAAACGGTAACCCTTTATCTTTTCATAAAATGGCAACTCTCTAGATATAGAGGTTTGCCATTTTTTTATTCTTTCTTTATCGTCATTACTAATTCTAAACGCCCTTGTTCACTGCATTCACTGCCCCTTCATCCCACTTATCCTCTTTATCATACCGCTTGATAACAAAAAGTCCACATAGGCATCTGTGATGCTTTGATATTGTATGACAGCTTATGTGCACAGTTGGCATAAGGATATGCTTTGGCTATCCTGTCATTAACTGCAAGCCATTGCCTAATAAGCACCATGTCCAATAAGCTTAACCCTATCATTGATCGATACCAACCGATAAACGCATACTATCAGCGCCTAATGCTGATTTAGTCTCGGTAAGCTTGTCCGCTTTTGTCCCTGATAATAGCGCGAAATCGATCTTAACTGACAATACTCGTAACGTTTCTAGAATCTATATTAAAAACTGTTTTTGGTATGCCATGATATATCTTACGTCTATTTTCTCTACTACTTCTAAAACCATAAAACGCTCTGGTCGACTGCTGTTAGCGGTGCCCATCTGTTTGCTACTTCTCGGTTGCGACAGTTCTTCGTCTACGACTAATAAAGGGGTGAGCACTAAAGTTGCCCCCGTCGATAATGCGGAGCGCTCTGATCTGCAAGGGGTCGCCGATGACTCGCAAGACAATGAGCAAGCGAACGCTGATGCGCTGGCTAATGCAGATACTGGACAATCCCTTATTAGCGCCGCACAGCCCACTGGTGACACGCATGCACGTAGCGCACCGATGATTTCAGAGTCAAATAATGATAGTGCGCTACAAGCTACATTGATGGGCGATTATGGTGGTATGGTTCCTTGCTCGTCTTGCGACAATATCGACATTACTCTGAACTTGTTTGCTGATGGCTCAGTACTAAAAAAGAGCCTCTATAACAATGCTGAGCCGCCGCGCCAGCCACTGCTTGAGTCGGGTATCTATAGACAAGACAATGATACGATTACGATTGTTTATGAAAGCAAAAATATCGAAACTTACCATATCCAAGACAACCATTTGGTGATGATAGATGAGTATAAAAAACCTGACAACGACTACACGCTGTCACGCAAATAAAAAAGCAGCGGCACAAAATATTTAGGGCATGTTGAACAGCCATAAATAGGCGCTTTCAATACCATCGTCGAAGGATCAAACACACCCTAATATCGCGGCATCCAATGATGCTAAGTAAGCCAAACCATCCGTTGAATGACGCCTATCTATCAGGCGTTTTTTATTGGTCATCCAACAGTGTTTACTTTACAATAAGCCCTTGTCTGCCCTCCTGATTGGTTGGCGATTACTTTTAGTTCTTGCTACAGCAATATAACCAGTAATAGCGACATTTAGGTTAAGTGTGTCCTAAAAAGCCACGGTTGATATCGGTAACTTTTGGGATAATACTGTATTTTTATTCTTTTCATTTAAGCTCGCACGGAACGTCTATGCATATTCATATTCTTGGTATTTGTGGTACTTTTATGGGCTCGTTGGCCTTGCTGGCGCGCGAGCTTGGACATACGGTCACAGGCTCAGATGCCAATGTCTATCCGCCGATGTCCACCCAACTTGAAAACGCGGGCGTGACCATTGAGCAAGGCTATCTGGTGGCGCATTTGCAACCAGCGCCAGATTTGGTCGTCGTTGGTAATGCCATGAAGCGCGGCATGGATGTCATCGAGTATATGCTGGACACGGGTCTACGCTATACTTCAGGGCCGCAGTTTTTATCTGAGCAGGTATTGCAATCGCGTCATGTGATAGCCGTTGCTGGTACTCATGGCAAAACCACGACGACGACCATGCTCGCTTGGATATTACATTATGCAGGTATCGACACTGGGTTTTTAATCGGCGGTGTGCCACTTGTCGATACCACTGATGAGCGTTTACAGCAGGTCTTCGCTCACAGCAGTTATTTGGGTGCTGACAAAATTGATAATGACGATTCGGCAAATACTGGCTATTTTGTCATTGAAGCAGATGAGTATGACTCTGCATTTTTTGATAAGCGTTCAAAGTTCGTTCATTACCGCCCGCGTACGGCTATTTTAAATAACCTTGAATTTGACCATGCGGATATTTTTGCGGATCTCAATGCTATTCAGACCCAATTTCATCATATGGTGCGCATGATTCCGAGCACTGGTAAAATTATTATGCCCGCGGCGACTGCTAGCTTAGAGGATACATTGGCAAAAGGCGTTTGGACACCCGTTTGGCGAACCACCGTGCTCGATTCAGCAGCAAACACTATCAATGTAGAAGATGAGCATTTAGACAATAACAGCGAGTGGCAGGCTGAGCTTATCAGCGAAGATGGTGGTCAGTTTAGCGTAAGTTTTGTTGCTGACGCTGCTGATAAAGACGCCACGGGAGTCGTCGACTGGTCGATGAGCGGCATTCATAACGTGAATAATGCGCTGGTGGCTGTTGCGGCAGCTTATAATGTTGGTGTGTGTGTCAAAACGGCTTGTGCTGCATTGTCTGCCTTTGCTGGTATTAAACGTCGCATGGAGCTGATCGGTGAGGTAAATGACATCTTAGTCTTTGATGATTTCGCCCATCACCCTACTGCCATTACCACTACGTTAGATGGTGCCAAAAAGAAACTGGCGAACAGACGTATTTGGGCCATCATTGAGCCACGTAGTAACACCATGAAAATGGGCATTCATCAAGACAGCTTGGCTGAGTCCGCGGCTCTCGCCGACTATACCCTATGGTATGAGCCGACAGGACTAGAATGGGGTCTAAAAGACGTCATTGATAAGGCCACTGCTACAAACTCTACTATGGGCAACCAACAAGTGCTCTCTAGGGTCGATGCCATTATCGAACATATCGACACGCATGCAACAGCTGGTGATGCCATTGTGATTATGTCTAATGGTGGTTTTGAAGGTATTCATCAACGCTTATTAACTACGCTACATAACAAGGCTACGTAAAAAAGCTATGTAAAAAGGCCACGTAACAAGGCCACGTAACAAGGCTATGTAAGATGTATCAATGTGCTAATTGATGACACGCCCTAGCTAGTGCAGATTTGGTTTTGAATAAGAGCGTTGCTTATTATGAATGAGCAACGCTTTTTTATTATCAGACTTTTTGATTACTTTGGGATGTCTCAGCATTTGCAATAGCCATAACTCATAAGTCATAAACTATGAGCTACGTTTGCGACTTCGCTACCTTCTTAACCTTTCATTTACTTATCCTACGTGTATCTTAGCAAATCGAGGGTTTTCCTCACACAGCTCATACACTGGTAACATTTCGCGCTTACCTTTAGTTCTAGACAGTCCCTACAATGTAGTTATCGAAATTAATAAACGAATTAATAAATAACATATAATTGATAATAAATTTAGGAGAATGATATGAGCTTTATTTGGATGATTATTGTAGGTTTGGTTGCAGGTTTATTGGCACGAGCTATCAAGCCAGGTAGCGACCCTATGGGTTGGATAATGACCATTGTATTGGGTATTGTTGGTGCTTTAGTAGGTGGATTCTTAGCCGGACTAATCGGTATAAATGCTGATGGCGGTTTTACTGGTCTAATATTCTCAGTAATTGGTGCCATAATCTTGCTGTTCATCTATGAGATGATTATGAGCAAGCGTCGTATCTAATCACGTTTAATGTGATATACGATTGACAAAAAAAGGTCTGGCGATAAGCGAGACCTTTTTTATTGTCTGGCTGTATTGCGCTTATCCATAGCGACATAAACACAGCGATATCAACAGGTGGCATTGATAAGCATTACTTTTGTCCCCATTTATCTTATAATAGCTCCACTATTTTATATTTATTATTGAGGTGAGCCGTATGGCATTACTCCCTATCTTAAGCTATCCAGACCCGCGCTTACGCACCCTTGCAAAGCCTGTCAAGGAAGTCACTGCTGAAATAAAAACCTTAATCGCTGATATGATTGAGACCATGTATGATGCCCAAGGTATTGGTTTGGCTGCCAGTCAAGTAGATCGTCATATTCAGCTCATCGTTATCGATTTGTCAGAAGACAAAAATGATCCTAAGGTTTTTGTTAACCCGAAAGTCACGCCATTGGTGGAAGAAAAGCAACCGTACGAAGAGGGTTGTTTGTCTGTACCTGAAGTCTATGACAGTGTTGAGCGCCCAAACAAAGTGCGTATTGAAGCCTTAGATGAGAATGGTGAAAAAATCGATGAAGAAGTAGAAGGCTTACTTGCCGTCTGTATTCAGCATGAAATGGATCATTTGAACGGGGTCATATTCGTCGATTATTTATCACGTCTCAAACAAACTCGAGCGCGTGACAAAGTTCGTAAAGTGCTTAAAATACGTGAAAAACAGGGCGAGCAATCCGCTGAAAAACAGCCGCAAACCACCAATGCTTAATACAACCCGCCTTTAGATCGTTTGGGGCTTTTTGCTCGACCATTCTAAAGCAGCGCTATTTTTTATTATCCACCACATATTGTTTTTATTAGAGGTTTCCTACCATGACCATGATCAAAATTGACCAATATTTTGACCCTGCCGGCTGGCAGAAATTCACCAAAGCTGCCGAAGGTCGCGAAACCCCATTTTTAGTGGTGGACCTTAGCCGTATCAAAACCAAATATCACGAAATGGTTGGTTTCTTTCCGAATGCCAAGTTGCATTATGCGATGAAAGCCAGCCCTGCAGTTGAGGTCATTAATTTACTGGCCGAGCTTGGTTCAAACTTTGATTGTGCGTCCATTTATGAGCTTGACCGTGTCCTTGACTGCGGTGTTGAGCCATCGCGTATTTCTTACGGCAACACCATCAAAAAAGCAGAACATGTCAAATATGCATTTGAGAAAGGCATTGATTTGTATGCGACTGACTCAGAAGCCGATCTAAAAAATATTGCTAAGCATGCCCCTGGTTCAAAAATCTTTGTGCGTATCTTAGTACAGGGCTCTGAGACCGCTGAATGGCCATTATCACGCAAGTTTGGTTGTCATCCGAATATGGCGATTGAGCTGTTGATTCAAGCCCGTGATTTGGGTCTGGTGCCTTATGGCATCTCGTTCCATGTGGGTAGCCAACAAAAAGACGTTGCCGCTTGGGATGATGCCTTAGCCAAAGTTAAATATATGTTTGACTGGATGAAAAACGAAGAAGATATTAAGCTGCAAATGATTAACCTAGGTGGCGGCTTTCCAGCCAACTATATCAGCGAAGTCAATCCGGTAAAAGTCTATGCTGAAGAAATCACTCGTTATTTGACGGATGACTATAATGACGAAGACATGCCAGAGATTATCCTAGAACCCGGTCGTTCATTGGTTGGTGGTTCAGGGGTGCTGGTCAGCGATGTGGTGCTTATTTCGCGTAAGTCGAACACCGATTTGACGCGTTGGGTATACACCGATGTGGGCTTATTCCAAGGCTTAATTGAAACCTTGGGTGAAGCGATCAAGTATCCTGTTTATACGCCTAAGATGGAAACGTCAACCAGCGAAGGTACGGTCGTGTTAGCCGGTCCAACTTGTGATTCAACGGATATCATGTATGAAGAAGCAGGCTATCAGTTGCCAGAAGAGCTGGAAATTGGTGATAAAATCTTTTGGCTAACCACTGGCGCTTATACTAACTCGTATTCGTCTGTTGAGTTCAATGGTTTTCCACCGTTAGAAGTGATTTATATTGACTAGCATTTCGTCAGTATTATTTAAAAAAAGCGCGGTACTGTGATTCGCAGTGCCGCGCTTTTTTATGTCAAAAACAAGATTAATCCATGCAATGCTATTGCACCATTATCCAGATTGGCATGCTGTTAGTATTATTCATAGCGCGATTACTTGCATAAGTTGAGCGTTGGGTTTGGCTATTCTGTGAAATCTGACCGATAGTCACCCACTGTCCACGTGGCACGATAATAGTACTATCTAAGCGCTGACCTTGAATGGCTTGATGGCTATTTTGATTATAAGACGCATTAGAACGCACGAGCCTCTCTTCAACTTGTGATAACTGCACTTCGACTTGACCATTGGCAAGCAGCCTTGGCGTAACGGCAATACCTTGCGTCGTTGGCAATAATACTTGCTGCTGAATAATAATCTGTCCCGACGGGCGATTATAAGTTGGGTACGTATTAGTCTGAGTCAGCGCATAGAGCGTGCCTGTGCTGATACTCGCGGCACTGCCTGACAGCGTTTGTACTTGATATAAATTATTGCCTTGCTGTTGACTGTTGCGCTGGTTAATCACGCCTGCGCCTTGAATACCGCGATTGGTGATAATAACTCGCCCTTGCTGGATGCTACCTTGGGTACTGCTATTATTGCCCACACGCACAACGACCGTTAACGCTTGTGGTTGGCGGTCAATTTTGCTCAATAGCTGCTGTATTGCTTGATAGTTGGCGGCAGTCGTGCGGAGTACCAGCTTATCCTGATAGGTTGCAACCGTGCCGCCATCGCGACTGGTATTTAGCTGCTGACGGACTGATGGCAATAATGCATCGCCACCATAGGTATGAATGACGTAGGTTTGGTAAGTGGCCGCTTGTACGGTGGCTGGTAAGATAGCTATGATTACGCTAAAGGTCAGGGTAAATGCTGTTTGACGTACGTAGCTAACACTTTTGAGAGAAGTCAAAGCGCTACTGAGCTTAGCTTTTATAGTCAATTTAGCCTTATTCATACGCCTATCCTCACCACTATTCAGCATCCATCAAACCAGCAATCAAGAAGCTATAATCACTCAAACATTAGTCATTAGTCATTAGTCATTCAAATTTTAGTCATTTAGACCCAAAACATCTTGCATATTGTATTGCCCAACTTTTTGCTTAATAACCCAAGTTGCGGCACGTACAGCGCCAGCAGCGAAGGTCATCCGTGCGCGCGCGCGATGGGTAATCTCGACGACTTCACCGTCAGCAATAAACATCACGGTATGATCACCAATGATTTCACCACCGCGAATGGCATGAATACCAATAGTGCCTGCTTCGCGCTCGCCCGTTTGCCCTTCACGACCATAAACGGCAACGTCTTTTAAGTTTTGTCCACGTGCTTCTGCGACCGCTTCTGCCATCATGTAAGCCGTACCCGATGGTGCATCGATTTTATGCTTATGATGCGCTTCAATGACTTCTACATCTGCATCATTGCCAAATGCTTTTGCCGCCATGCCGAGCAATTTTAATGACAGATTAACACCTGTTGAATAGTTGCCCGCGTAGACGATGGCAATTTTTTCACTTGCCGTTGCCAATACTTGCTCTTGTTGCTCATTGAAGCCAGTCGTGCCGATGACCATCGCCACATCGTTGGCCGCGCAAATCTGCATATTTTGTTCAGTCGCATCAGGCAAACTAAAATCAATCAGCACATCGATGTCATTTATCACTGTCTGCAAATCATCGACAATTTGTACCTCTAAACGTCCGATAGCAGCGACTTCGCCCGCATCCGCACCCACAAGGCTAGATCCTTGGCGTTCAATCGCGGCATTAAGCGTGGTTTGCGTGTTATCTTGTACGGCTTCAATGAGCATACGCCCCATACGACCGCCAGCACCGATGACACCGACTTTGATGGCTTCTTTGTTTGCGCTAGTGATTACTTGCTCAGTTATCTGTTGACTCATATTTTTATCCTAAAAATTTTATTATTAATAGATCAATTTCTGAATGCTATTTGTCGTAAGTTTAGCAAATATCACCGCCTGAATGGTTTTTTATACTTCCAATAAAAACCCCCAGTGTTTCATGTGAAACACTGGGGGTTTTTATTTAGTCATCCAATCAAACGAGTGATTGAAACAACTCACTTAATCGAATAAGTCACCAATCTTTTTGAAGAATGATTTTTTATGCGGTGACTGTTGATGCTTGCTATCACCGTCGAGCGTATCTTGGAATTGACGTAACAGGTCTTTTTGCTCGCGAGTCAAATTAACTGGCGTCTCGATGACCACACGGCAAATCAAATCACCTTTCATGGTCGTACGTACTGGCGTCACACCTCTGCCGCGGACACGTAATAATTTACCACTTTGCGTCCCTTCGGCGACCTTGATTTTGACTTTGCCATCTAGGGTTGGAATCTCAACTTCTTTACCCAATGCCGCATCGGTAATGCTCACTGGCACGTCCATATAGAGATCGGCACCTTGACGGGTAAAGACATTGTGCGGTTTGACGCGTACTTCAACGTATAGATCGCCATTTTGCACACCTGCCCCGCCAGCTTCACCTTCGCCCGATAAACGGACGCGATCACCATCATCAACGCCTGCTGGGATAGATACTTCTAACGTGCGTGATTTGTCTTTGACGCCATTACCATGACAGTCAGAACAAGGGTTTCTAATCTGTTTTCCAGAGCCGCCACACTGTGGGCAAGCTTGCTGAACGGCAAAGAATCCTTGCTGCATACGAACTTGACCTTGACCATGACACATCTGGCAAGTCACGACATCAGAGGCATTTTTTGCACCCTTACCATCGCAAGTATCGCAAGGTGCAGGCGCGGTAAAGCTGATTTCTTTTTTACAGCCGCGTACCGCTTCTTCTAGGGTCAGCTCTATGACATAACGCAAGTCTGAGCCGCGACGTGAACGTCCACCGCCGCCGCCACGTGATTGACCAAAGATATCGCCAAAGTTACCAAAGATATCGCCAAAGATGTCTTGGAAGTTGCCGCCACCAGCACCGCCAGCGCCGCCCATGCCATTTTCAAAGGCTGAATGCCCCATCCGATCGTAAGCAGAGCGCTTGCTTTCATCGCTAAGCACTTCATAAGCCATGGACGCTTCTTTAAACTTGTCTTCGGCATCAGGATCATCAGAATTGCGGTCTGGATGATATTTCATCGCCAGCTTGCGGTAAGCTCGTTTCACTTCCTTACTATCAGCGGTTTTATTGACACCTAATACTTCATAAAAATCGCGCTTACTCATGGGCTCTCCTATCGTCTTTACAGTGCCGCCTGCTGGTCGATTCACCAAACCAAATCAACTATCGCCTTGTTTCTGTACTCGATTGTTCTGTTAGGTTTCACATGAAACATAGCAGAACACGAGCGAATGGAAGCAATAATGGTATGAATCTTATAAGCGAATACGGCGGGATGCTGCTTAGCCAAATCAATTATTAAAAGTTTGCGCTATTTATGGAGATAGCTGAGTAATTTATCAAGCTTTGACCTCATGAAATTACCGACTCGCTAGGTTTGGTCAGATCAAAAAAGATTTTGGTAGTAAATGGACAAAGCTTTTTATACCCGCCCAAGGTTAAGTCGTGCTAATATTTAGCGCCATATTGATGCCGATTAAGTTTGCGATAAGGTAAGAATTTTTATGAAAAAACTGCTGGTTTTATTGATCATAATTGCTGTGACCATCTATGCGGGCTCACCTTATTATAGTGCTTATCAGCTCAAAAACGCTTACGATGCCAAAGACGGTGCCGCTATCGCTGCCGCCATTGATTATGAGCAGCTGCGTCCAAGTATCGAAACTCAATTGACCGATCAATTTGCCAATACCATGACTCAATATCCATTGGTTGCTGAGCTGGGCGGTGCGCCGTTAACTGACGCAGCCAATGGCTTTATCACGCAAGCAGTTGCTGGTGCCATCACCCCGCAAAACATCGAAAAAGTCATCAATACTCAAGGTCAAGCCAATAGCGCAACAAAAGAGCTAGCCGCTGCATGGGCTATCGCGAGCAATCAAGTCGACCTCAAAAACCTGATTCAAAACTTAATCATCCAGCGCGGCGATGTCAATGCAGTGGTTCAAAACCAGATGCAGCAAATCATGAAAAAACAAGCAGCGGAACTCGAGCAGCAGGCGGCACAAGGATCAGACAGCGACAAGCCGACATTGAGCTATTGCGGTATTAATTGCTTCACTATTAGCGGTCAAGTAAAAGGCTACCCGCTCACGATAGAGATGCAGCGCGACGGTCTGATTCATTGGAAAATCGTTGATATCGTGTTGCCTTAATACGCCTAATTTACTATTGCACTATCTTAGAAGTGAGATTGTCATGCCAACTCAAATAAGACCTCAGGGCATTCGCGCTCAATCTGACGCTCGTCCTCCAATCACGTTGTTAGATGGTGGAATGGGACGTGAGCTTGAACGGCGCGGTGCGCCTTTTCGGCAGCCTGAATGGTCGGCGCTGGCATTGAGTTTGGCACCAAAGAGCGTTCGTGATATTCATTTAGATTATATAAAAGCTGGTGCTACTGTCATTACGGTCAATAGCTACGCGGTGACCCCTTACCATTTAGGCGCTAAATTCTTTAGTGATGGCGAACAGCTGATAGAAACGGCCGCCAAGCTCGCTTTTGAAGCTGTACAAGAAAGCAAAAAGCTTATTAGCATAACCTCTATTGCCAGTGCTGCCCCTATAATAGCCCCTGTAAAAATCGCTGGTTGTTTGCCGCCATTGTTTGGCTCTTATCGACCCGATTTATTCGACCCAAAGCAAGCACCAGTGATAGCCCGTCCATTATTAGCCGCGCAAATAGCTTATGTGGATATTTGGCTGGTGGAAACCCAAAGCAGCATTATAGAAGCGACAACATGGCAGCAGTTGATTACCGAATTTACAGAGAATGAAAACGAGGCGACGCCAAAACCTATTTGGATTGCCTTTACGCTAGACGACAGTCAGCTAGACATCACTGATAACAGCAGCGAAGCAAACCCAGTAAATACACCCACGTTACGCTCTGGCGAAACAGTAGCAGAGGCCGTTCGCACCATGATGGCTTTGGATGTGGCGGCAATACTGTTCAACTGTAGTCAACCTGAGGTCATGGATTCAGCACTGCAGGTCGCCAAAGCCATTGTCAACGAAGCAGGAGGCACGCAACAACTTGGTGTCTACGCCAATGCCTTTGCTTCCAAGCAAGTCCATAAGCAAGCCAACGCTCAATTGCGCCAAATACGCACAGACACCACACCTGAGCATTACCTAAAATGGGCCACACTTTGGCAAGCATCTGGCGCGGATATCATCGGTGGCTGCTGCGGGATTGGCGTCGAGCACATTGCCTTACTTGCCCAGCATATAAAAGATACACCGTAAAAAAGTGACGCTGGTATTTATACTACGAGCTATCTTAAAGTTCTCACAATCGCCATACACAACGCCACCCTAGCTGGATAATCTATAGCACTGCTGTGGTTGCGCCCGCAGCACGTTCAATTAATTGCGCCACTGGCGCATCGGGGCTCAAGGTGCCAAAGGTTAGCCCGTGCTCACCTGCAATACGCGAGCGGCAAAATTCTGTCGCGATGTCTGTATGATCTCCCAGCAGAAAAATCGACGCCTGTAGCATCAATGCCAAGCGCTCAATCACATAGCGACTTCGAAACTCAAGCGTCTCAAGATCCTCGAAACGTGCCGCCAAGCATTTAAGTTCGGCATCATAATGCGCATTCTTGCCAGCAGCATTTTGCAGTTCGGCGAATAGAGCTTCGCGCGTTTCTGGCTCTTTGCGTAAGGCGCGTAGTACGTCAAGGCACTGCACATTGCCACTGCCCTCCCAGATAGAATTCAATGGCGCTTGCCGATAAAGGCGTGGCAAAATGTTCTCTTCTACATAGCCGATACCGCCTAGACACTCCTGCGCTTCATTGATTAATACGGGTGCGCGCTTACATATCCAGTACTTGCCAATGGCGGTCGCAATGCGTGCCAACGCAGTCTCATGCGGATCTTTGCCGCTCATTTCAACCGCGCGAGCAACGCGCATGGTCAGAGCAACGGCGGCTTCAGACTCCAACGCCAAATCCGCCAATACATTGCGCATCAAAGGCTGATCGACCAGCAGTTTGCCAAAAGCCTCGCGCTGGCTGGTATGATGAATCGCTTGCACAACGGCTTGGCGCATCTGCGCTGACGAGCCAATCATACAATCCAAACGGGTTAACGCTACCATCTCTAAAATTGTGACGATGCCGCGCCCTTCTACACCAACCAATTCACCGAACGCACCATGAAACTCGACCTCGGATGAGGCATTAGACCAATCGCCCAGCTTATCTTTTAAGCGCTGTATCCGAACCGCGTTGCGCGTACCATCGGGCAAAAAGCGCGGTACTAAGAAACAGCTAAGACCGCCTTCGGTCTGTGCCAGCACCAAATGCGCGTCACACATCGGCGCTGAAAAAAACCACTTGTGACCGATGATCTCATAGCTTCCATCCTTTTGACGAAGCGCTCTGGTGGTATTGCGCCGTAGGTCTGAGCCGCCTTGCTTTTCAGTCATGCCCATACCGATAGTACAGCCCGTCTTTTGTTCCATCGGCAGGCTACGTGGATCATATTCTGCTGATAACAGCTTGGGCAACCATTTTTCTGCCAGAGCTGGTGCATGGCGTAGCGCAGGAATCGCTGCATAAGTCATCGACATCGGGCAACCAAAGCCTGCATCCGCCTGCGAGCCAAGATACATCACCGCCGCCCGTGCCACATGCGCCCCTTCACGATTTTCATGGCGCCAAGCAAAGCTACTCATGCCGTATTCCATCCCAGCTGCCATCAGCTCATGATAGGCAGGATGAAACTCGACCTCATCTATCCGATGACCATAGCGGTCAAAACTGCGAAGTGTAGGAGGATTTTCATTGGCAGCAAAACCACTATCAATCAAATCGCCACCAGTACGAACGCCAAATGCGCTCAGATGATCCTGCGCCCATGATCCGCCCTCGCGAGCAACCGCTTCCATCAAGGCTATGTCGGTCTGCCATGCATTATAATTTTCTAGCGCAACCGGCTGATTGCACACCTCATGTGTATTAAATTGATTCATTATCGACAACATCCTTATTTGATAGATCGCTTTGGCTTGTACCTTCCATAGTACAATGTTAATATTACATATGAAATCAAATATTGTCAAAAATAGTAATACTTCTTGGCCAACGCCGCGTCTTCTCCTTTTGCGACTACTGACTGTAGCGGATGAGGAAACTTTGACGGCTGCTGAGGCCGTTCGTGCGGGTGCGCTATTTGATATGACCGAAAATAGCGTGCGCGTGACCATAGCACGGCTGACGCAAGCGGGACTGGTCGAGGCAGTCGATGCTGCTATTTATCGCTTGGGTGCTGAGGGGCAAAAACTGGGTGCTGATGTAGCGGCATGGTCGACGGCTGATCAGCGCGTGACAGAGTGGGACAACTCATGGATTGCTGTTACCACGGGCGGCCTACCACGTAGCGACCGTAAAGTGCTCCGCGCCCGTGCTCGCGCGCTTTCTTTGTTAGGTTTCCGCGAGCTGCAGACCGGTCTTTATCTGCGCCCCAACAATCTATCGGGCGGCGTCGAAACCATACGCGCGCGACTGTTAGATCTCGGCTTAGGAGAGGAAGCCGCCGTCTTTAAAGCCAGCGCCTTTGATAGCGTTCGACAGGACAAGGCGTTGTCACTCTGGTCCGATATGCAGCTGGAAGCAAGCTATAAAGAAATCTCGCAACGGTTGCATGACTGGTCGGCTGCTAAAGATACACTACCGCGTGATACTGCCTTACGTGAAGTCTATATGCTCGGTGATTCTGGTATCCGCAGTGTGATTTTTGATCCATTGCTGCCTGCACCACTGGTCAATGAGCGCGCACGGCAACAGTTTTTTGATACCGTCAGGCATTTCAATAGTGAAGGTCGTCGCCTTTGGTATGCGTTTTTTAAAGAAGGTAACTTATAAAAAAGGTCATTTTAAAAGTAACTTATGAAAAATAACTTATGAAAATTGACAGACGATAAGTTACTTGATGCCCAAAAACTCTAAAAATTCAGGACTCTCAAAGCTCGCTTGGTAGAGTACGCCATCCTCACGGTAAATAGCAGGCGTGGCTATGACTGCCAGTCCCGCCGCTTTTTCGCGATTGGGCGTCACATAATCAACATTACAGCTGGCAGCGGCTGGCGTCATTTTTCCACTTAGCATGGCTTTATTAAGGGCTTTGCGACGGCTGTCCTCATCAGCTTGACACCAGATACCACGCATTTGCGCAGGTGACTGCTCATATATCGGATAGGCGATGGTTTTTACTGTGACGCCTTTGGTATTGAGCATAGGAAATTGTTGATGTAGCTTACGGCAATAAGGGCAATTGACATCGGTAGCCACATAGATAATGGCTTTTTCTGCGCTGATGGCTGGATAAGTAATCAATTGCGACTCATCTAAAGCGGCAAACACCGATTGATTTTTGCGTTTTTCAAACGTTTCATCAAGCCCAATAAACTGACCGTTTTCGATGACGGATATCTCACTGTCAGTGATGTACTGCGCATCGTCCGATAGTAAGAAAGGCACTCCTTCTAGCGTTGCTCCCCAGATAACGCCCGGCACTGCCGTATAAAAGAAAGGCGTTTTAGCGCTCATATTCTTCAGCGCACTCATATTGGCAAGTAACGATGATTTGACGGCAGCACTAACTGGCTTGCCTATTTGGTCACGATTACTGCGTACTGGCGTTTTGGTTACTACGCGCTTGCTGGGGTTTTTCTGTAGCTCGCCTTGGATGACATAGCGGCCATCCTCAGTGATATGCAATGGCAGCTGTCCTGCTAGGTTGACTTGATACATATTGGGCAACTTAGAAGGCACAATTGAGGTTATCTGCGTCTTAATCCCTGCTTGCGTTAGCAACTGGCGCAAGCGCTTGTCCACCGACTGGCTTACCGTGCCAGCGGCTGGCGTGGTTTGCGCGCTTGAGCTGATTTCATCATTAGTAGCATCAGTGGCGCTCGGCTCGGCACAAGCTGTCGTCGCCAATAGTATCGCGCTCATCAAACCAGCAGACTTTAATAAAAATTGTTTCACGGAGACAGTCCCATTTGTTATAAAAGAAGTGTTTTAACAGACGTGTTTGGCAAGTTTCTCTAACGAGCATCCACTTCATTATGCAAAAACATAGATTAAAAAGATAACGGGACTTTAGCATATGCGCTAACTTTGACAGCGATTAAAAGGCCAAATTTGCAAAATTGCTACTGAGCTTTAAGAGACAGGCAATACAAATATAGATAGGTCAATATAAAAAGGATAAAGCGAGGCTGGGATAATTTTTTGCAGCCTCTGTCGGCATAGGCACAGCAAGCAAGCAAGCAAGCAAGAAAAATTTGTACCAGCTTCATGCGTTATATCGTGTATCTACTTTATTCATTATCGACTATAGCTGAAAGAAATAACAGGCAGCAAAAAAGCAGCGCACTTTAATAGTGGCTGCTCACGTTAAATCTTATTTTCGCGACTTATCTTAAAGTTCAATAAGGCGAAAATTTAGAATTTGGCAACTTCTTCTTCGGTTAAGAAGCGGCTATCGCCTTTATCGAGACCGTCTAAACTGATATGGCCGATACTGGCACGATGCAGCTCCGTCACTCTATTGCCAAAGTAGCCCATCATCCGTTTGACTTGATGATATTTGCCTTGCTCTAGGGTCAGACGGGCATGCGTCTCATCCATGAACTCAAGGACGGCAGGTTTGGTCTCTTCGTGATCGCCCTCTAGTAGAATTCCTTCAGCGACTTCTTTGACCGCATTTTCTTGCGCTGCGCTATCCATCGCATCAGCTAAAGTCAGCTCATAAACTTTGGCATGCTCGTGCTTGGGGCTAGTGACACGGTGCAACCAGCCGCCATCATCACTGATGAGCAAAGCACCCGTGGTATCGACATCCAAACGCCCCGCGATACGTAAGCTACCCAATTCTGGTACCGAAATCAGCTCGGTGACGATGGGGTATTCTTTCGCTTTTAAGGTACATTCAAAGCCTTCAGGCTTGTGCAATAGGATATAGCGATTGCCCGCCGCGACCGACAGCGGCTCGCCTGCCCACATGACATCATCATTGACGATATCGACATGGACGCCAGGATCTTTGATTATCTGATCGTTGACCGTGATTTCACCCGCGTGCATAATCTTTTTGGATTCTTTGCGCGACAGCTCGGTGGCCTTACTAATAAATTTATCTAAACGCATACGATTGACTACCATCAGTGTTATGTTACCACTTCCAACCCTGCCGCTAACGGGATGAACTTAACGAAATCGCTAATTCTATCCGCCACACCAAGGCTACTAGATTAGCACTTAGGCGCGACTCGCTCGTTATCTTTAAGCGTGAGAAATGGTACTATAATGAAAAATTAAATGAACACTGCACCCAATATGGCGACAGTGAAAGTTAGACAAGTTTACCATATCCTACCTAGACCTGATGAAATATGAGCTATCAAACGCTAAAACGTGCCGTCACTGCGCGCCTAGAAATCAAGAAATCTGATTTTATCGCTTATGCCTATCCAGTGCATTCACGCGAGCAAGCAATGTTTCACGTGGAACAGCTGCGTATACAATATGCCGATGCCCGTCACTACTGCTGGGCCTACATCATTGGCGACCCCGATAACACCACCAGTGCAGGCTTCGACGACGACGGCGAGCCAAGTGGCACCGCAGGACGTCCGATATTAAATGTCCTACAACACAAATCTATTGGCAACGTCATCATCATCGTGGTGCGTTATTTTGGCGGGATTAAACTGGGCGCTGGCGGTCTGACCCGTGCCTATGCAGGTTCTGCGCAAGCGGCGGTCGACCAGATGACCTTAAGCCCTTATGTAGCCATGAGCCAAGTACAGATACTCGCAGAGTTTGCAACCGAAGCGCAATGCCGCTATGTGGTCGAGAGTCTAAACGGCAGTATCGATGAGGTCACTTATAGTAAGCAAGTCACCCTGACTGTGACGCTTGCTGAGGCAGATATTGAGACTTTAAAAGAACGCCTTGCGATGGATGGACGGGTGTTGGATGACTCTTAAACTCTTGATGATTTTGAGTATCCATGCGTTCACTGAAAACCATTGGTTTTCACCATTGCTAGCGTTATGATAAGCCATTGCTTTTCAATGATAATTAAATAAGACCACCCTATGTCAACTTCAAAATCCACCAAACCTTTCTCACCCGCCCCTTTTAACCCCCCATTTTGGCTGACCAATCCGCATCTGCAAAGTATCTTGCCCAAGTTTTTTGCGCCAAAAACACCGAAGTATCGTCGGATGGTGATGCAAGACTCACTAGGTGAAACCGATATCGCTTATGACTTTTATGATGCGCATCCTGTAAAAGCAACCGAAAATGGCGAGCGTGAACAGACACCTTTAATTGTGCTGTTCCATGGCATGGAAGGCAGTAGCGACAGCCATTATGCGCGCGCTTTAGCGTATCAAATGCATGCACAAGGCTGGCATTTTGTGGTGGCGCACTTTCGCAGTTGTGGCGGTATTCCAGCCAATGGTCGAGTGTTTTATAATGCGGGTGATACCAATGAAGTGCATCACGCGCTACAAAATCTCAGCGAGCAATACGCCAATGTTTATGCGGCTGGGGTATCACTCGGTGGTAACGCTTTGGCAAAATACATGGGCGAGTATGGAGATAAAGCCATTTGCAAAGGCTCGGCAGTCATCTCTGCGCCCGTCGATATGTCATCGGCTGCGCTGAGTATGCACAGCTTTTTGAGCCATCGCATCTACACGCCGTACTTACTCAACCCAATTATCAAAAAAGCGTTGGCAAACGACATTACCAAAGAAGAAATCGATGCGATCAAAGCGGTCAATCGTATCAGCGACTTTGATGATATCTTCACCGCGCCGCGTCATGGCTACCGCTCCAACAATCACTATTATCAATCTTCTTCTGCCCTCCCGTATTTGATCAATGTTACCAAGCCTTTACTATTAATCAGCGCCAAGGACGACCCTTTTATTGGCTTTACCGCCACGCCAAATGATGTGTCTGACAGCGTCACCATCCTCGACACTAAGCACGGTGGTCATATCGGCTATCTGCGTTATCGTTCAGACAAAAAACAGTCACAGAGTGAGCAGGCAAAGGGTAAAAAAGCCAAAGCCTCAAAATTCGATATCAATTGGATACCCGAAACCGTCAGTGCTTATTTCAACTCTATTGGCGTACCTTCTAATAATAAATGATAATCTGACACGCCAAATCCTACCTTTTAACTTTTGAGACTGCTCTATGTATCCTTTTCTTCGCTATGCCAGTACCATCGCCTATGCCGCGCTGCAAGTAAAGAGGGGCAATACCTTAACGTTTAAAGATACCAGCGAGATTAAGTTGCGCTGCCGGTTGTCAGATATTGATAACTTCCTTGAGATGAATAATGGGCGCGTGCTAACCCTCTATGACATGGGGCGTACGGACTTTGCAGTACGCACCGGACTGGGCAAACAGCTGTTAAAAAATCGCTGGGGCTTGGTGGTCGCAGGCAGTACCATTCAGTATCGCAAGCGTATTCGCGCCTTTGATAAAGTAACGATGAAAACGCACATTGCAGG
Source organism: Psychrobacter sp. K31L (assembly GCF_017942195.1). Lineage (NCBI taxonomy): Bacteria > Pseudomonadati > Pseudomonadota > Gammaproteobacteria > Moraxellales > Moraxellaceae > Psychrobacter > Psychrobacter sp. K31L. The sequence continues at coordinate 246,045 of NZ_JAGKSC010000004.1, forward strand.
CTTCGATGAACGCTGGATGTATATCGAGCAGTCGATGTGGGTCAAAGGCAAACCCTGCTCGTCTGCCCTATTACGTACGGGCGTGACCGAAGGCGGTAAAGTCATCGAAACGGCGCGTGTGCTTGCGGCGTTAGATCAGTCTGACTGGGAGCTACCGCCAACTGGTTATGTCGCTGAATGGATTGAAAGTGACAGTGATCGTCCATGGCCACCGATAGGCTAAGTAACTTAAGCAATACTATTTGATAACAATACAATATATAAGAAAGTATAATAAATGATAGTCTATTAGTCAGTCAGTTATTTACTATGACAAAACGCTAATAGGAGAACCATATGATTAACTCAACAGATTATGTCGGTACATTATTTGATAATAGTGAATCAAACCCAAGCAAAATCACCCTAGCATTCACGATGGCAGGCGTGGCGCTTAAAAAAGGTCATTCTGCCTCAGTGATATTGATGGTAGATGCGGTACATTTGGCATTGCCGAACGCTTTAGATGACGTCAATATTGGCGCGCCATTTGAACCTGCTGGCGAGTTGTTAGAAGCCTTTATCGAAAAAGGCGGTCAAGTATTGGTCTGTAGCGCGTGTATGAAACATGGTGGCGTAGAAGAGTCGGCCATTGATAAACGCTTCACGGTCATCAGTGGTGATGATGTGGTTGAGCTGCTGATGAATGCGAAAGGGTCATTGCAGTTGAGTTAAACAGTAAGCAAAGTTAGTTTTAAAATTAAAAAGTCATAGTTTAGTTTTTAAGACTAAACTATGACCTTTATTTTATCTAAACGTACTTAACGCGATACTCCTCAACTTTTTGTATTATCTCATCTACTGTCCCTTGTAGCTCTGAACCCATACGCAGGTATTCTTGATCACGTTCATCTTTTAATAAAGATACTGTGGCGTAGTAGAGAGGCTTAAGCTCTTCTTTCAAATCGTAGCTGGTAAATAAATTTAACGTCATTTCTATTTGATTTTTTGAAAGAAGCATTATAACTATATCTTCGAAAAAGATATTTAAATTATCCTCTATATTTATTTTTAGTAATTCAGAGAGGAATCCAATTTCTTTCAGCCTTTTAACGAAAGCTTTAAATTCATTAAACTCTTCGCACCATAGCATATAGAGAAGAATAATATGTATTACCGATATCTCACTAGCTTTATAAGAAAGTCTCATTATGACGTCTAGCAAAGCATCATACACAATTTCCTTATATTCAGAAAAGTCATTATAGAAAATAATATTGACTAAATAAACCACCTCTAAATGTGAATAATTGACCTTTTCTAGAATTTTATTGAAGAACTCAGCAGGCTTAATCTTACTGTTATCAACTAAATATAATTTATGGCCGCTTTCTATACAATCTCTTATAGTCATAGTTCCAAAATTATTTTCTAAAAAACAGTAAGCCTCTTCTATATTTCTAGAATCAAGAAGAGCATCTATTTCGCTTGCTACCTTGACTGAATATTCATTTTCAAAACCTATAAATTGAGTATTATCTACATTGGTTATTTGCCTTATAATTCCTTCTTTTATATCTAAATCAATTTTTTCAGAAGCTAAAAGAGCATTAAAATACATACTACCTGACTTAATATTTTTAGTTTCAATGTTAAAAGCCGCTTCAATAAACCTCGAAGACAACTCTCTCACGTCACACCAACTCTCTAAAAACCTAGTAAGCCATAGAACACGACGCTTATCTGTCTGATTGCCATAGCGCATCAAGTACCAAATATTAAAAAACCGTTCTTTAACAATATAAAGATGGTTCTTAGTGCTTGTCTCAATTTTATCTACTATCCACTGCTGTTGTAGCTTCACCAACTGCGCAGATACGGTCTTGCTTGGCAAGCGTGTTTGTTCCGAGATTTCTTTAGTACTCAGCGCATCCCAATTCATGGCTATGGTATGAACAATCGCTTTTTGTTGGCGTGATAAGTCATCCATTCGATGTTTATACAAAGGTGTGGTTTTATCTATAGTTTCCTCTAAATAAGCGTAACTACTCTCTTTCGCCCCTTCCATAATAATTTGAAATAGCAATACAATAGTACGGGGTACGCCATCCGTTAAACGTCTGACCGCTTCAATACGTTCAGGGTGCTCAGTAATAATTTCTTCAATCGTTTTGATCGCTTCTTCACCAGTTTGTGTCGCTAGAGAGCGCAGTAGTTCGTGCATCTCTGTTTCATCTATTGACTTAAGGTTTATCAGTTTAAAAAACTGGTAGAACGGAGCCGATACATCGAAGTGTGCTTCTAGTGATTGACTTGAACCACCGATAAGACGAATATACGGATGAAGACTCAACACTTCACGCAGTTGAGCATGCTCAACTTTATCAAAATCCTTAAATAACTCTCCTAGGTTATCGACAAAAACGATAATTTTTTGCTTATTTTTATCTAAGTAATATTGTATAAGCTCCCAAGCAACTACCGCATCATCGTCTAAGCTCAAGACTTGTTGAAACAGCTCTGAATATAATTGAGCATCATATTCTGCTAGCTTTTCAGCAATACGTAGCCAAAAAGTAAATAGCGATAATATACCGTACTCTTCTTCATTCAATAAAATAGGTATCAACCATTCGCTTAACTTCTTGTCTTCTGCAACTTCATAGGAAAGACGAGATAATAAAGTAGTTTTACCTGCGCCTCTTACACCTTGAATAAGATAATGGGTCTCTGGATGAGTCATTTTACTCGTTTGAATATCCTTCCAGATGCGTTGGTATTCTTTTTTGCGAATACTAAAGCCTGCTTTTAGTAGCTGAGCATCTATATTTTGCGTGTTATAAAGTAAGACTGAATGGCTTTTTATATTGTTATTTTCCATAACGAGTCCACCAACGTTTTAGTAAAGGAGAAGTAAATTGATAAGTACTATCTTCTGATTGATAAAGATAACCATCGTGTAAAAGGCAGTTAATGACATATCTACTATTCATTTGATCTTTAAAGTCAATATGTTGCGACAGGTTAAATAACTCTCCATGAACCACGCTAGTATCTGTTTTGCTTACCAAATCTAAAACCTGTTGAGCATAATGGCGTTCAATTTTTTCTAGACGGTTTAATCTATCACGCCAATGAGAAAAGACAGTTTTCATTGCTGGACTAAATAAACTATTGATAGCTACCTTTACATCACTATGCTCGATTTGACGTTCTTCTTCATCAAATATTTCAATAAGCTGCTCACATACCAATCCTAAATAGTAGGGCATATTCCAACCTACTTCATCAATGATTGCTTGCTTAATCTCTATATCTAGAATAACTTCTGAACAATGCTTATTAATGTAAAAGTCTATAAATTCTACTGCTCGATCGTCTTTAAAAGGACGAACACTCATATTCACCAACATATTAATTAAGTCAGTAACTGCCAATTTTTCTGCTAATGTATCTAACCCTATCGAGCCTGTTAAGATAAATTGTACTTTTTCGTTGAACTCAGGGTCTTGACACAGTGCGCGAATACCAGATAAAAACTGCTCTACGCCTTTTCTTCCATGTTCATCAAATATTTTTTCCAGTACATCAGGAAATTCATCAATCGCAATAATGATGGTCTCTTCACTTAATTTTAGACTCTCATACAGCACATCTCGAATCATTTCATGAGTAATTATTTTGGTCTCACCTTTTTCTTTACCTAACCCAGCTTCGATATTCGTTGGACTAACTGACAAACTAAAATTAATACCTTTTGCCCACTCTGAGAGCTTATCCTTTATCTTTGCAGATTTTTTAATATGGTCGGAACGGTAGATTTCACGTAGCATTTTTTGATAAAAGCTTTGCTCATTATCGCAAGCTTGCACGAAAACATATATGACTGCATAACCTGATTTAGGTTGGTCTTTAATATGAGTAATCATTGAAGATTTTCCTACTCGTCTAGGTGCAAGCAGTAGAACATGAGCACCATCTGACAAATGTCTCCATAGTTTTTTTTCATCAGCAGGTCTTGGAAAATAATTATCGCCTGTCACTATATTCCCTGTGCTCATTTTTGTGTCCTTATTTAACTGCAATTATGTAGTCATAATACTTAACTACAAAACCGTAGTCAAATATTTTGACTACAAAACTGTAGTCAAAACCGACATCCATATTCAGCAACTAAATACACATTATCTAACACGCACGCCATACAGCTTTGCTAAAGTAAGTCATGAAAATTTTCTAATAATACTATTCCTAAAAATCAGAGTAGCAAGGAAAACGAGTGCAAGTACTACATTTGGTAGACTAAGCGAGTTTGACACCGCTAATCGTATTTTTGGGTTTGGTATAAAATAAAAAGGCGGCCCATCATGACCTTACTTAACACCCTTGATTTAACCTACCCTATCGTTCAAGCGCCCATGGCAGGCGCAACCACCCCTGAGCTGGCGGCGATGGTGAGTAACTTTGGTGGACTGGGGTCGTTAGGGAGTGGGACGACGGCACCAGATGTTTTGCATGATCACATTAATAGCCTTAAATCGCTCACCGATCGCCCTTTTATGATCAACCTAATGGTGTTATCTGAGCACGACTCTAATACCTTGGATAGCAAAATTCCTACTTGGTTGAGCCAGTACTATCAAGTAAATGATATAGACATGGCGCTACCTGAACGCCCAGCGCCAAACTTTGCAGAGCAACTACAAGTGCTCTATGACAATCCTGTCCCTGTTGCCAGTTTTACCTTTGGCATTATCAGCACCGAACAAGTGCAGCGTTTGCAGAGTCTAGGTACGCGCGTCATCGGTACTGCCAATCATCCATTAGAAGCGAAAGCATGGGCAGAGGTTGGTGCAGATGCGGTATGTGTACAAGGGGTCGAAGCGGGTGGACATCGCGGTGGTTGGTTAGCGCAAAGTGAAAATGATCCATTGGGATTATTGACGCTGATCAGTCAAACGCGTGCATGTACCGATATTCCGTTAATCGCAGCAGGTGGCATCATGACTGGGCAAGACATCAAAGCGATTCAAACCGCGGGTGCTGAGCTGGCGCAAATCGGTACGGCTTTTTTGACCACCGATAAATGCGGTATCAATGATATCTATAAGCAAGCGCTACTCGATGCCAGTCAAGATAAGCGCAGTGCTGAAACGCGCTTGACGAGACTGTTTTCAGGTAAGCAGGCACGTGGTTTATTGAACGATTATCTACGTGACTTTGCACAATTTGAAAGCGCGCATGAGCTGCCGCCTTACCCGCAATTAAATGCGATGACCAAAGTTTTACGTGGCCATGCGACCAATAATCTTGACTCAGAGCATCAGTCTTTATGGGCAGGACAAGGGGTCGCTTTGGTCAGACAAGAAAGAACGATTGAGTTGTTAGAGCGACTGGTGAAGACGTTATAGTGTGATTGACGTCAGTTAGGTTCTAATCCAGCATTTTAATTTTGCCATTTTTTAATAGGGTCTGTTGAACATTCAAATGTGGCATTGGCGGTGGCTATTTTTTAGACAATACGCAGTGAAATTTTTGACGCCTAGTCATTCTAGGTTAGACAATTTCGCCATGTATTGGCAAAAAATAGTCCCGCCCCGAAGGTCTGATGCTAAAATCACCCCAAACGTTGTTATAAACCTAGCTAAGGTCTCGACATTATCGTCGGTTTACGCCTAGTTTGGTGCAATTTTAGCGATCAGCAGTCCTAATATTTGAATGTTCAACAGACCCTACTTTTCAGGGTTAAAAACCCAGCTTACAATAGCTAAATCTCAGGCCTTACTATATCCAGTGGATTCACTTTAAAACAGATGCAGTACGACTAGGATGAATTTTTCGTAGCCTCTGTGATATAGTCAAATCACTCAAATTATTACCCTAAACAAAAAAAGAAACACCAGACATTGATTCTAGTGTTCCTTTTTTTTGAGCACAATTTTTCTAAATCACTACTTTTTTAGTCCTGCACGAAACTTCTTATAATCTTTCGCCGTATCTTCCACCGCTTCTACCATCGGCACGTGACCCACTTCCGACATCATGATGACCTGTGCTTGTGGCATCAGCTCGCTCATTATTTTAGCAGTCTCAGGTTTTATGACCTTGTCCTCTTCTCCCCAAACGATTAGCGTCGGGATGTTGTATTGAGCGACAACTTTGGCGCGTGCCTCTACATTGTCTTCGATGATCTGCTTGAGTATCTTAGTATTTAGCGCCCGATTGGCGATGCTTTCTTGTGCAAAGACCGCTTGCACGCTTTTGGGAACATAAGGCGGCTTGTACATGACCGTCTTATACATCGCAAAATACTCTTCAGTGTTGTCAATCAATAACGGGCTATTATCAAGGTCTGATGCTTTGAACTCTCGTTGCGTCTCGGCTGACCAAAATCCGCCACTGTCCAATAACCATAGGCTTTTGACACTATTAGGATACATCGCTGCATAGGCGACACTGATAGCACCGCCCATCGAGTTGCCCCCGACGTGAATAGCGGATGCCAACCCTTTGGCTTGTAGTAGTTCGTGCAGGCGCTTTGCTTGAGCATCTGCGCGGTAGTCTCCCTCTGATGGCTTGCTAGAGTTACCAAAACCTAGTAGATCAGGGACAATCAGATGATAATCTCCTAATTTATCGGCGATACGGGTAAAGTTGTCTTTATTACCACCAAAACCATGAATCAATAGTAAAGGCTCGCCAGCTAAGTTGCCGCCCTCTAGATAAGTCATCTGCTCGCCAGATGCCAACGTCATAGCTTTGGTCTCAAGATCTGATTTATTGCGCTCATACTGTACGAGCTTTTGGGTCGTGGCGACGGTAAAACTATTGGGCGTCGTACATCCCACGACAGAAAGAGTCAGTAGAGCAGCTAAACTCGTGCGCAGTAATGTCATTGAAACATCCTCGTTTATGGTTGGCAAAACATCTTGAATACTTAATCTTAGCATAAGCCCATTTATGGCAAATTGGTTTATGATTACGCGCAAGTCAATGTTTTTACGACAACGAGGATATTAAGGTATCTACTTTATTCAATCGACAATGTTCTATGCAATTGATAGTGTTTTAAATAAGCGAATAGATGAAATGCGTTAGTCTTCATCCAGCAAAAATGCTACCGCTGCTGCCGCATGAATGGCAGTAGTATCAAACACTGGTATTGGGCTATCGTCTTGTTTAATCAGCAAGCCAATCTCAGTACAGCCTAATATCACGCCTTCTGCCCCTTGTGCGGCTAAATCTTTAATGACTTGGCTATAATACTGACGCGAGCTGTCTTTAAATTGACCGACGCATAGCTCTTTTTTGATAATTCGATGTACCTCCGCGCGCTCATCACTTTCAGGGATAAACACTTGCAAACCTGCATCGATTAAACGCTGTTTATAAAAATCTTGGGTCATCGTAAACTGCGTACCTAATAATGCGATTTTAGTTAGATTCTGCTTTTTGATAGCGTCAGTCGTCGCATCAGCGATATGAATCACGGGTACACTGGTCACGGCTTGCACGTCATCAATCAATTTGTGCATCGTATTAGAAGCAATCATTATCCCGTCTACGCCAGCGGCTTGTAAACGCTGAGCACTACTGGCCATTATTACACCCAGTTCAGCCCATTCATCTTGCTCTTGGAGCTCATTAATGGGGCCAAAGTCTACGCTATGTATGAGCAAATCTGCTGAATGTAATCCGCCCAGCTTATCCTTTATCCCTTCATTAATCAGACGATAATAGCTCTCGGTACTCTCCCAACTCATACCGCCGATGATCCCTAATGTTTTTTGTTGAGAGTGTCGTTGCTTTTGAGCGGTCATGATATTCTCCTAGCTGTTTTTTATTTTACTTATCGTAGCAAAATCGACTGCCTAAATTGATATTTCTTTAAGAACATAGTCATTATTATTAAGATATAACAAAGCTTATGATTGATAATAATCGTTTTCTCAATAGCTTTACACGCTATATCATAGCCTCTAATAGAATGTCGCTAATAAAATTTAGAATAATGCTTTACTCAACCTTTTACCGAACTATAAAGTCATGCTGGTATTATTATTTGAGCGTGGTTTTTCATGTAGGACAACCGAATACTATGGCCAACTTTCCCACTATTAGAATACGCACGCGCCGTAAGTACTACCGACTTATCTTTACGGGTTTGATGGCGATGATGATGTCGCTCATTATCTCGACGGCATTGATATTGGTCAAGGTAGGCTTTATCGATGGTTTCTTTATGGAGCTACTGCACTCGTGGGGACTGGCCTTTGTTTTTGCGTGGCCCAGCGCTTATATCTGTGCCTACCTAGTGCAAGAGCATGTGTTGAGTAAAATTGAGTTTTATTAAGTTAAACGAGCAAGATGAATTTTAAACTTAAGTCCACCCCTACCATATAAAAACAGCTAAGATAAGCCACACCGTTTTTATATAGAGGGCGCTATGACTCAATCAAGGCGTACAATCGAGCAGTTGCTCAACCAAGGTACACTTCCTACAGAAAAGGCAGATACCGCAGCCCTACTTTTAGACGCTTATCCCAGCAAGCGCACTTGGCTGCAATTTTTTGATAAAGCGCTTTTGATTGTCGGTGGGATAGCGTTGGTACTTTCGCTGGTTTTCTTTATCGCCTACAACTGGCTATACATGGGCAAAATGGGTAAATTCGCCTTAGTCGAAGGCGCTTTGGCCATTACTATCGCGCTTTATGTAGCGCTGTCTTTTCGTCAGCGCTTTGCCTTTATTCGCCAACTATTATTGCTCATCGCTAGTATTATTACGGGTAGTTTATTGGCGCTATTTGGGCAGGTCTATCAGACCGGTGCGGATACGTGGCAGCTGTTCTTTGGCTGGGCAGTATTAATCTTGCCGTGGGTCATCATCGCCCGTTTCCCTGCGCTGTGGCTGCTGTGGCTTGGGCTCATTAATACTGTCACTTTGTTTTATATCGATACGTCATTGTTTTTTGGCATAGATTACTATTACCAAGACTTTTGGCAATTCACCTTAATCACAGTTATTAATGTTATCGCTTTTTATTTATGGCTGATCTGCTTTGAAGACAAACGTGATTCAGGGCTTTCTAATTTAAAGACATCTAATTTAAAGACGTCTAATTTAAGCCTTTCTGATTTGAGCCTTTCTAGCGTTACTGCTGATATTGCTATCAATAGCAAATCCAATTCTTCAACCACTCTCCATACTGCCGCCAAATCCAGCCTACATTGGAGTACCTATGTCGTCGGTCTACTCAGTACGTATACCATCACTTATCTGACGATAAGCACTTTTTTTGATAATAAAAATATTCTGCTGTTCTTAGTCGCGGTTTCCTTGTGGCTAGGTTGGTGTGTATTTATGCATTGGCGTTTCCGCAAGCGTACGACTGATTTGCTGATGTTGACTTACTTGTCAGGCTCAGTGATTGCGGTTGTTGTCTTTATTTTAGGCAAAGCACTGCTGAGTGATTTTGACGCTGGCGGTTTCTTATTATTAGGGCTGGTACTGATCGGTATGAGCTCCTATGCCGTCGTCTGGCTACGCAAAGTTGCACGTCTTAAAAACGAGAACAATTTACCCCATACCACCGTTAAAGGGGAGCAATTATGACCAATGATATGAACGATGAGCAACGTCGTCGCCTTTTGCTATTACAGCAACACGGATTTATTAACGAGCAAAATGGGAACGATAGCTTGTTAAACCAAACTGAATCTGAAGAGCATACTCCTTGGTTTATCAACGTCCTTTTTGGTTTTAGTGGGATATTTGCCAGTTTATTATTCATTGGATTTTTGACGTTAATATTATTTGAGACTGAGATTTTTGACAGTATCATTGGAGTATTGGTTACTGGCGGCATATTGAGCGCTATTGGCTGGTCTTTATTTTATAACGCGCATTTACGTCATAGCCCATTTTGGAACAGCTTAGCCTTTGCGATTACTATCGCTGGTCAAGGTTATATCGCCTTTGCCTTATTGACTAACGAGATTGAACAGCCCGTAAATGTAGTCATCTTGCTACTTATACAGCTGTTTATGACGATCGTCATGCCCAATTTTATTTACCGCCTATTAAGCGCTATGGTAGCGCTGGGCTGTGTAATCTATCTACTCAAATTCTATCACCTGCCCGAGTTAAGCTTAGGGCTACTGGCACTTATGACTGCCGTTGCCAACTTACAACGCTATTCAATATTACAGCGCATTTCTGTTAAATGGCGGTTGGCTGCCTTTGCTATTAGCAAAGCGCTCTCCTATGCCAGCGCTTTGGTGTTGCTCAGCGTTTCGGTCTATTTTATCACGGCTGAATATGGAGGCAGTTTTGATAGCCTTGATAGTTATGGCGATACCTTTAGCTACAACTACTATCTCGCACAAGGTTTGCTAACGCTCGCCAGCCTTTATGCTGCTTTGCTTATCCTTAAACGCTATTCAGTCAAACGGCTGTCAGCGGCAGGAGTCATCATCGCTTTTGCCATCGTTATATTAGGTGCTATGTCAATCTATGTCTCAGGATTACTCGCGACCAGCCTTATCATCGTCATCGCGATTGCCAATAGCCAGCGGGTGCTATTAGGGCTTGGCATAGTGGCGTTGGTGAGCTATGTCTTTTGGTATTATTATCAGCTTGATACGTCCTTGCTATTGAAGTCCGCTTCGATGCTCACCATTGGTATCGGCTTATTACTGATGCGCTGGCTGCTGATTAAACGTTATTTTGGGATTAGCAAAGGGATTAGCAAAGGGGGTGGTGAAGCATTGGTGGCTAACGAGAAGGAGCGCTTGTCATGAATAAAAAAAATGATTCATTGCTAGGGCAAAAGTCTGTAGCCAAGCCGCTACCATGGTGGCAAAAGCGTACATTCACCATCAGCGTTGCGCTACTGGGTTTGATTATAATATTAGCCATAATGACCATTAATGTCGCAAAGTTTGAGACCCATTTGGCTACTGGTGATACCGTGCTATTAGAGCTTGCGCCCATTGATCCGCGCGGCTTTATGCAAGGCGATTATATGACCTTAAGCTATGCGTTAGAGCGTGATGTGTTTGACCAATTAAACGAGAGACTTCCAGAAAACGAATACTATATTAAAGCTAGTGAAGGCTATGTCATCGTCACTTTAGATGAAAATAACGTCGGTACATTCAGCCGTTTAGTCGATACTAAGCCTAACCATCTAGCATCGAATGAAATGGCGCTTCATTATCGCGTGCGCAATAACAAATTGAAGCTGGCGACCAACGCTTTCTTCTTTCAAGAAGGTCACGCTGAGGCGTTTGAGATGGCAGAGTATGGATTGTTTCGCGTGAATGATAAGGGCGAGCCGCTACTCACAGATATGGTTGATGGAGTGTTTAAAGTGATTGAGCCTGAAGTTAAGAGTGTTGAAAATGAGGCAATACAAAATAATCCTAAAAGTTAGGGTGTGTTGAACATTCAAATAAGAGTAAGCAACAACATCACTTAACCAAAGTAATATTGAGGTACTTAAGCATCCCTTGTTACTGTAGATCTTGGCTTATGACTAGGGCGCATCCTCATTTTTAATATGAGGACATGCCCTAGCAGCCATGACCAATCCCTATACATAATCAAAAAATATAGTTGATTCAACATAATTTGGATACAAGAAAGGCGAGTGAAAGTACTACAAGTAGTAGACTAAGCGAGCCTGACGCTGTATCTGATTTATATAGGATTGACTACACTCAAAAATAAATAAAGGAATACCTTATGCGTAGTGCAACTTATAACGAATTTGGCAAACCAACAGAAGTCCTCAGTTTAGGCGACAGTCCTACTCCAGAACCCAAAGCCAATGAGGTACGTGTCAAAACCACCCTCGCCTCCATTCACAACCATGACCTGCTCACTATTCGCGGTCAGTACGGCTTCAAGCCAGAATTGCCAGCGATTGGTGGCTCTGAGGCAGTTGGTATCATCGATGCGGTTGGCAGTGAAGTCAAAGGCTTAAAAGTCGGGCAGCGTGTGGCAGCAGCGAGCGTACAAGCGACGTGGGCGGAATACTTCGTAGCGTCAGCCGATATGATATTTCCTGTACCCGACAGTCTGAACGATGAGATGGCCGCGCAACTTATCGCGATGCCACTCAGCGCTCTAATGATGATCGAATTCCTAGAATTACAACCGGGTCAATGGGTCATCCATAACGCTGCTAATGGCGCAGTCGGCAAGTCGCTTGCGATGCTGGCAGCGGCGCGCGGTATCAAAACCATTAACGTGGTGCGCAGTAGTGACGCAATAAAAGAATTAGAAGCGTTGGGGATCAAAAACAATATCAACACCTCAGATGAAGACTGGCAGGATCAAGTCCGTCATATCGTCGGTGATGAAGCCATCAGTGCAGCGGTTGATTCCGTCGGCGGTGAGAACAGTGGCGAGCTATTATCCTTGCTAGGTCATTATGGTACTTTGGCCTCTTTTGGTCTGATGTCAGGTAAGCCCATGGCCATCAATCCTACTGATATGATTTTTAAACAAGCCATAATGAAAGGCTTTTGGGGCAGCAAGCTCAGCCAAGAGATGAGCGTGAAGCATAAGCAGCGTCTAGTAAATGAGCTCATTGAACGGGCGGTCGATGGCAAATTAAAGCTACCTGTTGAGGCCACTTTTGATTTGGCTGATATCACCAAAGCGGTCGATGGCGAATTGCAGTCGGGTAAAAAAGGTAAAGTACTGCTAAAGCCTTAAACTGTCGTTAACTTGTCATTTAGCCAGCCTTACTTTTATTGATAATGGCAGCGTTCTTTACAGTGAGAGCGCTGTCATTTTTTATGACAGTTTTTTATAGCTTACCGCTTATAACTTACCTAGTAGTATATTGATAAACAGCGGGCAACGTTCATTTACCAAAGTCAGGTTGCGGGTATCAAGCCCTACTTGTTAAGGTTGATGAGTGATTAATCACCATCATTTAAAGATTAATAATTAACGATAGCTATCTAACAATAAAAAAGGATATAAGTATGCGCAGCGTAACCTACAACGAATTTGGCAAACCGTCAGACGTACTAACGATCACTGACAGCCCAATGCCAGTGCCAAAAGAAAACGAAGTCCGTATCAAGACTATTTTATCCTCCATCCATAACCACGACCTCATCACTATCCAAGGCCAATATGGCACCAAGCCAAAACTGCCCGCTCTTGCTGGTAGCGAAGCCGTGGGTACTATTGATGCTATCGGCACTAGCGTCAAAGGTATGCAAGCGGGTCAACGTGTGGTGGTCACCGGTGTCGAAGGCACATGGGCCGAGTACTTCACCTCGCCTGCCAGCAGCGTCATCCCTATACCGGACGCCATCGATGATGAAATGGCCGCGCAGCTTATTGCCATGCCGATGAGCGCCTTGATGCTCATTGAGTTTTTAGAACTAGAAAAAGGTCAATGGGTCATTCAAAACGCCGCTAATGGCGCAGTTGGTGAATCGCTTGCGATGTTGGCAGCTGAGCGCGGTATCAATACCATCAACGTCGTGCGTAGTAAAGAGTCAGCAAACGAGCTGACCGAGATTGGTATCACCGAAAACAACGTGGTGAGCGATGATGACGACTGGAAAGATCAAGTCCGTCAACTTATCGGCGATGCAAAAATAAGCGGTGCGGTCGACTCTGTCGGCGGTCAGTCTGGTGGTGACTTACTAAGCTTGCTCGGTCATGGCGGCATCATAGCAGCAGTGGGTGCGATGTCTGGTCAGCCACTCGCGCTCAATCCGACTCATCTCATCTTTAAGCAAGCGACACTCAAAGGATTTTGGGGCGGTGCGATGATGCAAAAGATGGATGCAGATAATAAAAGCCGTTTAATAAAAGAGCTTATCGAGCGCGCCGCTAGCGGTAAGTTAAAGCTACCAACAGGCGGCATTTATACGCTGGACAATATTAACGAAGCGGTATCTGGTAAGGTACAATCTGGCAAAAAAGGCAAAGTATTGATTAAGCCTTAAGCTACTCGTTTAAGAGATTCGTTTAAAATACATTTAATATAAAAGCAATAAAATAGGAATAATATAATGTCTAATAATAAAACCTTTAAAGCCTTGGTCGTTCACGAGGCCAGCGATGGCAAATTTGACAAAAGCATTCAAACCCGTAACGTCAGCGATTTACCTGAGAACGATCTGCTGATCGAAGTCCATTACTCTTCGTTAAATTTCAAAGATGCGATGTCAGCATCAGGTAATAAAAGAATCACTAAAAACTATCCACACACTCCTGGTATCGATGCGGCAGGCGTCGTGGTCAGTGATAAGTCTGGCACATTTAAAGAGGGGCAAGAAGTCGTGGTCTTTGGCTATGATCTCGGCATGAATACCGATGGTGGCTTGGGGCAAATGATTTCTATCCCTGCCGATTGGGCACTTCCCTGCCCGTCGTCGCTCACATTAAAAGAAGCGATGATTTACGGTACGGGCGGCCTAACCGCAGCATTAAGTGTGCAAAAGTTAGAAAAAATGGGCGCAAAACCAAGCGATGGCCCAGTCGCTGTTACAGGTGCGACGGGCGGCGTGGGCAGCATCAGTATTGCTATCTTGAAGCAGTTAGGCTACGAGGTCATTGCATTCTCAGGTAAGCCAGAGCAAAGCGAGCATTTAAAAGAGCTTGGCGCAAGCGAAGTACGTCATCGCGATACCATCAATGAAATCGGTAGCAAACCTATTGGTCGTGAACTGTGGGCAAATGCTATCGATACGATAGGCGGCGACTATTTATCCAACTTGCTCAAGCAGACCAAAGCGGGCGGCGCGGTGACTAGCTGTGGTTTGGCGGGTGGCGCTGAGTTTTCGATGACGGTCATGCCGTTTATCACTCGTGCAGTATCCCTACTCGGTATCGATTCGGTCTATATTCCACTGGCGGATAAAAAGGCTATTTGGGAGCGTGTTTCATCCGATATGAAACTGCCTGATCTCGAAAAGTATGCTGAAGAGATTACGCTTGAGCAAACACCTGAATACTTAGATCGCTTTATGGCGAGCAAGACAGTTGGGCGTTATGTGGTGAATGTGAAGGGTTAAATTTTTAGCTTAGCAGTTAAATATTATAAAAAAGGCAGCATCTCTTTTGAGGTGCTGCCTTTTATTTAACTTCTTGAGTCCACTTTACTTAATACACTACTTTAGATTGTTTTCTTAAACCACTTACTGCATTAGCTATATCTTGTTCAGCTCCATCATTGCTCCACTCTTTCCAGAATTGTATAGTTGCGCTATCAGGCTTAATACTAGGTTCATCAATTAGTATTCTTGTAGGTAAGAGTAAGCAGTCGCCAACTACTAAAGCTTCGCCTATATCAAGAATTGGTAATATATCGGTTAATCCAGAAAGATTTTCTGGTAATAATCTCTTAATAACCGCTTGATCTTCAGCATTAGAAAGTCTTAAAGAGATAAAGTTATTACACTGACTTAAAACTGTTCTGTTAACTTCTGATGGTCTTTGACTGATTACTACGAGACTTATACCATACTTCCTACCCTCTTTAGCGATTCGTTCAAAAGTTCTTAATCCTAACTCAGAAGCTGAATCTTGATTTATTCTTTCAGGGATATACAAATGGGCTTCATCACATAGTAAGCTAATAGGATGTCTTTTATCACTTGTCGTCCACTGCTGAACAGTGAAAATCAACCTCGCTACTAAGCCTATTACTAAAGGTAAAATATCTGAAGGTACTTCAGAAAAATCAATTACTTTTATACCACAGTTTTTATCATTTAATTTTGAGCCACACATTAACAAATTACATAGCCTATTAAGCCATTCAATTTCCAACTCCTCTTCTACAATCTTAAATAAAAACCCGTGTCTTTTATCTTGGATTTTAGCTTCTAATCTTTGAATAAACCTTGTTAGCTTTCCATAGAATGGACCTTGTTTGCCCTTTGCTCCACTACCTGCAACCATCTCCGTATCTAAATCTTTAATTATACTTAGAACATTACTTAATGAATACGGTATTGGGCTGTCAATAGTTATATGGCCTTTAAATTCAGTATCTCCAATACTATCTAAATATGCTTCTTTTGCTTCAAATACAGTTTTCGAAAAGATCATCGCTTGGTTAGGTGCATTGCTATCGCTTCTATCAAGGAGCATAGCTAGCATTTCTTCATAAGTTAACAACCAATATGGAAGCATTAAAATATTATTTAAAAGATTATCTTTTTTCCCTAGGTCTTCAGGATTGGCAATCTTAATATGTTGAATTCCATCAGCTTTGAAATCCTTACCACTGTACTCTCCGTGAATATCAAAGAGTAAAGCATTAGCCATTGGCAGTTTAGCTGTTTGCTCAATTAATTTTGCCACGCACCAAGATTTACCAGAACCCGTACTTCCTACGATAACAGCATGTCTTTGGAAAAATTTATTGCCATCTAAAAAAGCTTCAGCATTCTCATCTATAGTATATTTACCTAATGAAAGCGGATTATTATAATTTTCATGTGAAGAAATTACCTTCATAAACTCTGTAATATTATCTCCAATTATAGGAAAACAACTCGCATCAATCTCAGGTACTGTATCTAGTGTTCGTTTAAAAACATTTTTCTTCAGACCGTATTTATCAAGCAGTGTGCCTATAAGATTTACTTTGAGTATATTTTCAGTCAAAAAATATGTGGGCTCATCATTATCTTCACTAGGCACTATTTCATCTGTCGATTTTCTCGTTATTCTGTTTATTATTCCAATAAGATGTTGGCCAGCCTTTGAACTTTTAACTGCTACTAAGTGGTTTACCTGAAGTCTACGCAGTTTCTCTATCTCATCCACTCTAATAATTACTGTCGCAGTATCAACACTGTGAACACTACCAATCGATAGCCCATCTTCAAAATTAAAAATCGACATGAAATTTACCTTATATTAACGTTAAGAACTCACTAAGTTCCCAGTAGCTTGAATTATCTTCTATATACTCACCATAATATGAAGAAATAAATCTCGTTGCGGACTCTCCTTCTTGTTCAACTAAAACGTAGTTTTTACAATTATTATTTATGATTGCTTGCTTAGTCTGGTCGGTCAATTTTTTTGTGATTACGATAATAGGCTTTCCGTTCCTTATCTGATCAATTAGATTCGGTTGTACATGTACATCATTAAAACCGTAACCAATACATAAATAACCTTCAGCTGCTTTTATTTCCTCATCTGCCATAGTAAAAATAGTTCTATACGGTTCACTGTGAGTATGTAAATACTTACTATTTCCTGGAGTTACAATTGATGGGCTAAATCCGTCAGGTATACACCTTCTTAAAGGTAATTGAACATTATCATCATTGGTTGTTTTGAACCAATCTAGTGATCCGTGTACCTTTAAAATATTAACCTGTCCGTTAAACCCTCTAAGCTTATTTAATTGATTATTTCTGATTTTTTCAGAAAAATATCCTATGTGATTTTGCGTATATCCGTTGTATATAAAAGCTTTTGCTAAACTTGAAGCATATTCTGCGATTCTATCGTAATTCGTAGTAATTATTGATAACTTACTATTTGCAGTGTTTAAGTAATGTTTGATTAACCTTGAAAGTGGAACATCGTTAGTTGAACAAATAATGTAATCATAAGCTATTAAGTCTGCTTCATTTATAAATGACCAAGTTGCATTAACAATTTTGGACACTACTTCCGCATTAGGATTAGCCTCAGTAAGAGCTCTTTCTAAATCATTTGTTTCATCAAATTTTCTTTTAAAGTCTTCGAACGAGTCTTTGTTGATATCTTCACTGAAATGAATTGTATTTATCAAGTGATCCCCAAGCACCCACATTGAAGGTAGCTTATATGGAACAGAAGCTCCACTACCAAGTACAACAAGTGGTACAGTGTTTGTCCATTTCTGAATCTGTTTTAACAAAGGTTCATTAGTCATCTTGATATCTCATTTATGCAAACCAAGTATTAATACAATCGAATAGTACAGTTTAGGAAAGCATATTTGCAAACTAATTTTTACTTACTGAATCTTAACCAAAAAAAACACCCAACCAAGTTGAGTGCTTTTTCTATCTATACTGAGCTAATCAGATTTTTAGTTTGATGTTATTCCCACTCAATCGTCGCAGGCGGCTTACTCGAAACATCATAAGTCACACGTGATACTTCAGCGATTTCATTCATAATGCGGTTTGATACCGTCTCGATCAAATCATACGGCAGATGCGCAAAGCGAGCCGTCATAAAGTCTACAGTCTCAACCGCACGTAGCGCGATTACCCAAGCATAGCGGCGACCATCACCGACCACACCGACCGATTTGATTGGTTGGAATACGGCAAATGCTTGTGCAGTCTTGTCATACCAGCCTGATTTTTCTAACTCAGCCATAAATATCGCATCAGCTTGACGCAAGATATCCGCATATTCTTTGGTCACTTCACCAAGGATACGCACGCCCAAACCTGGACCAGGGAAAGGATGGCGATAGACCATTTTGGCTGGTAGACCCAAAGTAACACCCAGTTTACGCACTTCATCTTTAAACAAATCACGTAATGGCTCAATCAGCTTAAATGCCAAGTCATCTGGCAAACCACCAACGTTATGATGGCTCTTAATCACATGTGCTTTGCCTTGATGCGATTTGGCAGATTCGATCACGTCAGGATAAATCGTACCCTGCGCCAAGAACTCAACGACTTTACCATCGCTCTGCTCGCTCACTTGACGCGCGCTCTCAGCAAATACGTCAATAAAGGTTTTGCCAATGATTTTGCGTTTGGCTTCTGGATCAGACTCGCCTGCTAGGGCGTTTAAGAATAAATCTTCTGCATCAACACGGATGACTTTAACGCCCATGTTTTCTGCAAAGATTTGCATCACTTGGTCGCCTTCGTTCAAACGCAGCAAGCCGTTGTCTACAAATACACAGGTAAGCTGATCGCCGATGGCTTTGTGCAATAACGCTGCGACCACTGAGCTATCGACACCGCCTGATAGACCTAGCAATACTTGCTTGTCACCGATTTGCTCTTTTAACTGTGCAATACGCATATCAGCGATATTATCTGGCGTCCAATCGCCTGCACAGTCGCAGATTTGATGCACGAAACGACCAAGCAGCGCTTGACCTTGTAGAGTATGCGTCACTTCTGGATGAAACTGTAGACCATAATATTGCTTGTCGTCATTGGCCATAATCGCAATCGGACAGCTTGGCGTACTGGCGACGATATCGAAGCCTTGTGGTGCTTCAATCACTTTATCACCATGACTCATCCAAACATTGAGCGTGCCAGCCGCATCTTCGATACCATCGATCAAGGTCGAGGTACCATTGATGTTGATCGTCGCTGCACCAAACTCATGGATATCACTGGCATGAACCTGCCCGCCAAAACGATCTGCCATCGCTTGCATACCGTAGCAAATACCCAGTACTGGTACGCCCAAATCAAACACCGCATCGTTGATACGCGGGCTATTCTCTGCGTGTACGCTCTCAGGGCCACCCGATAGGATGACGCCTTTGGCACCAAAATCAGTAATTCGCTGAGTGTCGATATCGAAAGGTAGCATCTCACAAAACACCCCAGAATCGCGCACACGGCGGGCGATAAGCTGGCTGTACTGCGAGCCAAAATCGAGGATAAGAATGCGATCTTGCTTGATAGTCGGTATTGCAGAAGTGGCAGCGGCAGTGGTCATAAATCGATGTCCATCAATAAATAAATTGGTGCCCTATTTTAACAAGTTTACGCCCTCTATTGGCTATTAGATGCGTAATTGTTCGCGATTATTGATGGTTATCGATAATTATTAGTGAATATTGATGATTATTCACCAAAGACGATAAATTTTTATTATACAAATGACGAGTACCTATAAAAGTTTTGTTTATATTGTGATATGCTCGAATGATAAGCAGTTTGGCTTTAATGCGATAGATTTAGTATCGTTAGCTCACACTCATTACCAGACATTGGGCGGTCGCTAAACTGGCTCTAATAATTAACACCAGATCTCAATCCAAACCTAAATAAAAGTGATAGTCGGTTCAGGATAATTTGGATACAAGGAAGACGAGTGAAGTGTCTACAGGATAGTAGACTGAGCGCGCCTGACCTCGCATCCGATTTATATAGGATTTGACTATATAATAAATCGAAAGGCTAACTCTCTATGAGCAAAATCAAATCCCTTATCCGTAAAAGTCCTAAATCTGACCAGTCTGAACCTATCGCCGTAAATTCTGATAATAAAAATATCGATAACATCAATGTAGATAGCGTCTCAAAAGATAATACCTCCTTAAATACCCCCATCGAGCAAACGCGATGGAATGGTTGGGGCAATGTCAGTATCAATAAAAAAGTCTCGCCACATGGCGCAAAATTGATCAAATCACACATCGGTAAAACCAATAAGCTAAAATCTGTGAGCTTGCAACAAGTGCTCAAAACTGTGCCCAAATCGCGCTTGCCTACTGCCCTTACCGATCTTGATACGGTGTCGGTCGATCAAGAGGTCAGGCTCAGACACGCGCGTGGGCAAAGCTTCCCCGATTGGATCGCTATGCATGGTGGCGACTTTGAAGTCTTCCCTGATGGTGTCGCTTTCCCTGAATCGACTGATGATGTCGAGCAATTACTTAAATTAGCTCAAGAGCATGATCTTATCGTCATTCCGTTTGGCGGCGGTACTTCAGTCGTCGGTCATATCAATCCACAAAAAGGCTCGCGTGCCGTATTAACTATCGCCATGAGCAAGATGGATCAGCTGATTGACTTAGATACCGAGAGTCAAATCGCGACTTTTGGTGCGGGTACGCAAGGGCCTGCGGTTGAGGCACAATTGGACGAGCACGGTTACCGTTTAGGACATTATCCTCAGTCTTGGGAGCTGTCAACCCTTGGCGGTTGGATCGCCGCGCGCTCTAGTGGTCAGCAGTCGTTGGGCTACGGGCGTATCGAGCAGATGTTTGCGGGCGGTACGCTAGTTACCCCACAAGGTGTGCTAAATATCGCTGATATTCCGGCGTCATCGGCAGGGCCTGATTTGCGTGAGATGATGATGGGCACCGAAGGTCGTGTTGGCATCTTTACGACAGTCAAAATGCGCGTACAGTCACAACCAGAAGAAGAGCTATTCAAAGTTGCTTTTTTACCCAATTGGGCAGCAGGTAAAGCCGTACTAAAACAAGCCGTGCAAAGTAACATTCGCCTGTCTATGCTACGCCTGAGCAATGCGGTCGAGACTGACGCGCACTTGCATCTGGGCACTACGCCTAGTCAATTCTTGGCTATTAGCACTTATCTAAAAGCGCGCGGACTCAGCTCAGATAAAGTCATGCTGACTTATGGCGTCTCAGGTGACAAAGCACAGAATAAATTGGCACTTACCCAGTTTAAAAAACTACTAAAGCAGCACGGTAGTGTCACTGGTAAGCTGACCGATATCATGGGCAATATCTGGGCACATGGACGTTTTAAGTTTCCTTATTTGCGTGGTACGTTGTGGGAAAAAGGCATCATGGTCGATACCTTTGAAACCGCGACCAACTGGATTAATATCGATGAGCAAATGGCGCAGATGCAGGATGCGGTGAAAACTTCGCTCGCGGATGAAGGCGAAGAAGTGATGGCCTTTACTCATATCTCGCACGTTTATAAGCAAGGTGCCAGTCTTTATACCACTTACTTTTTTAGAGCGGCAAAAGATCACGCTGCTACCTTAAAACGCTGGCAAAAAATCAAACATGCCGCCAGTGTTAGTTTGGCTAATGGTACAGCCACGATATCGCATCAGCATGGCGTTGGTCGTGATCACGCCCCTTATCTTGGCGCTGAAAAAGGCGCGCTTGGCCTACAAGTCACCAGTGATATGATTAAAAGCTTAGACCCTGAACAACGTATGAATCCGGGCGTTTTACTTGCAGAGTGATTGCTTAAAAAGAGGAACGATAAGTGCTATAGCAATATTTTTTACGCAGCCTCTGTCTGGCGAAGCGCACAGCACGCAGCACGCAGCACGCAGCACGCAAGAAAAAATTATTGCTGTAGCACACCGTAATCATGACGCTTTTTTGTTTAAAACTGCCTATGTCATATCAATGGATAACTAAGATGAATCATCTATGAACCAAACCAAACAACGCCAACAAGCTTTAGCCGCTCTATCACGTTCAGAACCTTGGGATATGCTCATTATTGGCGGCGGTATTACTGGTGCTGGGATTGCCCGCGAAGCAGCACGGCGCGGCTTGGCGGTATTACTTATCGAGCAAAAAGACTTTGCTTGGGGCACGTCCAGCCGCTCTAGTAAAATGGTACATGGTGGGCTGCGCTACATCGCATCAGGCGACTATAAGACCACTTTGCTTAGCGTGCGTGAACGTGAGCGCATGCTGAGTGAGGCTGGCGGCTTGGTCAACGAGATGCATTTCGTTATGCCGCATTATAAAGGCAAGTTTCCACCGCCATGGATATTTAATACTTTGCTTCGTGTCTACGATAAGCTGGCAGGTAAGCGCTATTTTACCTACTTTAAAAAGGACGCTTTTTTGCGTCTGAATCCTCATATCAAGCAAAATAATTTTTTGGGTGCCAGTCAGTTTAGTGATGCGGTGACCGATGACTCGCGACTCGTGATGCGCGTGCTAGACGAAGCGATACATGACGGTGCGCAGGCGATTAACTACTTAAAAGCTGAGTCGTTACTCACTAATGAGCAGGGCTTAGTAATAGGTGCAGCGCTAAAAGATACCGCTGATTCAGATTCTATAACTGCTAACAACGCTCAGACTTATAACGTTCATGCCAAAGTCGTGGTCAGTGCGACGGGCGCTTGGGCGGATAACTTACGGATGCAAGCCAGCCAACAAACCGAGCAAACCTTTAATAAGCAAATTCGTCCGTCTCGCGGCAGTCACTTGGTGGTTAGCCAAGAGCGTTTACCGCTTACGCAAGCCTATACCTTTTTGCACCCTGTCGATAAAAGAGCAGTGTTTGTCTTTCCTTGGGAGAACCGCACCGTCCTTGGCACCACCGATTTAGATCATCCGCCATTAGGCGATGAAGAGGTCGGCATCACCAGCGAAGAGGTGGATTATCTGTTGACCGCGACCAACGATCTCTTTGATGACGTCAACCTAAACCAAGAGGATGTGATCAGCACTTGGGCAGGCGTGCGTCCGCTGATATCAGAAGGCGGCGATGGTAAGCGCGTCAGTCCGAGCAAAGAAAAACGCGACCATAGCGTGTGGCTAGATAACAACCTAGTGACCGTCAGCGGTGGTAAGCTCACGACCTTTCGCCTCATTGCGCTTGATGTCCTTAAAAAGTGTCAAGAAGTGCTCGCCCTTGATGAATCAGTTATTCAAAACAACAACCTAGACAGCGATCAAGTTTTTAGTAATCAAATCCCAACCAATCCTAAATTTGCGGCTTTACCAAAACCTTTACAACAGCGCTTACAAGGGTTCTATGGCAGGCAACTTGACAGCTTGCTTGAACTCGCCCACGACGAAGATTTAGCTTACGTCACCGATAGCAATACCATTTGGGCGGAGATTCGATTTGCCGCGTATTATGAGCAAGTGATTCATTTAGATGACTTACTATTGCGGCGTACGCGCTTAGGTTTGATACTACCGCACGGCGCGATGACGCCATTGATTAGCGCCAGATTGAAGCAAATCTGCCAAGAGGAGCTGGGATGGGATGAGCAAAGGTGGCAGCAAGAAGCAGAGCGTTATCAACAATTATGGCAGCGTTATTATCATCTGCCTGCGGCTTAATATTCTCAATTAACTTAACATTCGAAGTCAGTGCTACTGGAATACCTGCTTTTAAAACAAAAGTTACGCAGCCTCTGTCAGCGCCAAAGCAGATAAGACACAGCACGCAAGGAAAGTTTATTTCAGTAGCACGTTTTGACATTTACGATTATCACCACATAGTTAAGGACAACTATGACCACTCCTGATGACCCGATTTATTTCTTAGCTATCGATAACGGCACCCAAAGCGTTAGAGCGCTTATCTTTGATCAATTCGGCACTGAGATCGCCAAAGCCCGTGTGCCTATCGAGCCGTATTTCTCTAAGCAGCCCAACTATGCCGAGCAACATGCCGACTACTATTGGCAAAAGCTCAGCGAGGCATGTCAGCAGTTATGGCAAAGCTGCGATGTCACCCCAGCACAAATCGCCGGTGTCAGTCTCGCGACCCAGCGCTATACGATGATTTGTTTGGATAAGGATAAACAGCCGCTGCGCCCTGCTATCGTCTGGATGGATTTGCGCCGCGCTGAGACCAATGATATTGGTTTCCTAAATCCATTGACCAAAATCATCGGCATGGGCGAGCTAGTCTCCGAGGCGCAGCAAAAAGCCCGCTGTAATTGGCTCGCGCAAAACGAGCCTGAAA
The DNA here is from genome assembly GCF_017942195.1 of Psychrobacter sp. K31L. NCBI lineage: Bacteria > Pseudomonadati > Pseudomonadota > Gammaproteobacteria > Moraxellales > Moraxellaceae > Psychrobacter > Psychrobacter sp. K31L. The sequence goes on from NZ_JAGKSC010000004.1 coordinate 270,441, forward strand.
TCTGGGCGAAGACTGCGCACTATGTCAATCTCTCCGCCTACCTCACCTACCAGCTCACAGGCGAACTCGCTGATTCGACAGGCCATTCGGTTGGCTACCTGCCTTACAACTTTAAAGCACAAAAGTGGCTAAAACCCACAGATCTCAAATGGCGCTTATTCAGCTGTACCCCCGATCAAATGCCCAAAATTATCTCGCCCGGTCAAAAGCTCGGTCAAATTAGTCTTCAAGCCGCCGAGGCCACAGGTATCCTTGAGGGCACACCGATGATTGCTGCCGCCAGCGATAAAGCTTGCGAAGCTCTAGGGGCAGCGGGTCTCGCTACTGATACGGCCTGCTTAAGCTTTGGTACCACTGCCACTATTAACACCATCTCTACCGATTACGTCGAAGTCCTCAAGCACATGCCCGCCTACACCGCCGCCGCGCCAAACTATTACAACCATGAGTATATGATCTATCGTGGCTTTTGGATGGTCAGCTGGTTTAAAGAGCAGTTTGCTCACTACGAGGAGCAGCTGGCGCAGACTCAAGGTATCGATACCGAAAAACTCCTCGATCAAGCGGTCAAAGACATTCCGGCAGGGTCTATGGGTCTGATGATGCAGCCATATTGGTCGCCCGGTGTTCGTCATCCGGGGCTTGAGGGCAAAGGCGCGCTCATTGGCTTCGGTGACGTGCACACGCGAGCGCACGTTTACCGCGCTATCTTAGAAGGGTTGGCCTACGAGCTTAAGCTTGGTTTTGATACCATTGAGAAGCGCACGGGCAAGCCCATCAAACACTTGCGCGTCTCTGGCGGCGGCTCCCAAAGTGACTCAGCCATGCAGCTCACAGCAGATATTTTTGGCATGCCCGCCTACCGACCGCATACTTATGAAGCCTCAGGCTTAGGCGCTGCCATCAACTGTGCGGTGGGTCTTGGCGTTTATCCTGACCATTTAACCGCGACACAAGCGATGACCCATTTGGGCGATGAATTCTTACCCATTGATGCCAATGTCCAGCTCTACAAGCGCTTGTATAATGAAGTCTATCTAAAGATGTACGAGCGCTTACAGCCCTTGTATCATAGTATTCAAGACATCACCGGCTACCCTGCCAAATAAGATAAAACGTCTGCGTCAGCCTAACCTTAATATTGATTAGGAGTGATGGCTTGCGTTGCTGTTTAATTGTCATCACTATTTAAGGCTGTATAAATACGGTTCAAGCCTTCTACCAACACCGCTTGAGGACAGGCCACGTTAATACGCATTTTAAGGTGTCCCTCATTACCATATTTGATACCAGAATTTAGCTCAACTTTAGCGTCTCTAAGCGTGTCATAAAGCGTCTGATCATCCTCGCCATATGCCGAGCAATCGAGCCAGATTAAATACGACGCTTCTGGGCGCATCACCTTAATTTTAGGTAAATGCTCTTCTAAAAAGTGAATCGTTAATTCGATATTTTTTTCAATATAACCAAGCGCCTGCTCAAGCCACTCATCGCCCTGTTCATAAGCACTACGCATAGCTGCATAAGCAAATAAATTCAGCTCATACTCGTCATTTAATTGCTGCCGTTGGCTGATTTTTTTGATTAATGACTCATCTTTAGCAAATATCAGTGAGCCTTTGATACCAGCGATATTAAAAGTTTTGGTCATAGAAGTAAGGCTTACTACGTTGTGCTCATAATCTTTTGCTAGCGTCAAAAAAGGCGTGAATGTGTAACCTTGTAAGGTTAAATCCTGATGAATCTCATCGCTGACAATCGCTACATTGTGCTTTTTGCAAACCGCAAGCAGTGCTGCTAGCTCCTCTCTCGTCCACACGCGCCCGCCAGGATTGTGCGGATTACAAAGGAGATAAAGCTTAACCTTATGCTCAACTATTTTGGCTTCGATATCGGCCAAATCAAGTTGATATTTACCCTCAATTTCTTTTAATGCAGAGGTCACTAGCTTGCGACCGTTTTGCTCCACCTTAGTCATAAAAGGGGTGTAAATGGGATCATTGACCAGTACCGCATCCCCTACTTCAGTAAATACGCTCATCATCAGCGCCAAGCTTGGCACGACACCGGGTGAGAACAAAATATGCTGCTCATCCAACCACAAATCATAACGACTACCATGCCAGCCAATAATCGATTTATACAAAGCCGCAGTAGGTTTGGTATAGCCCAATATGCCATGCTGCGCAATTTTCTCAATCGCGTCTAATATCGGCTGGGCGGCCTTAAAATCCATATCTGCCACCCATAGTGGAATCGTGTCATCGGTATAGTGCCATTTGACTGACCCCGTATCACGCCTATCAATTATCTCATCAAAGTTATATAGCACTGACATTCTCCTAACAGATAGTGGTCACTTATTATAGTCTAGATAATAGCGTTGTCTTTACTGTTTGAATGATTAGGACACGCCCTAGCAGTCTTAGCCTCTTTCAACCGTAATTATCTATTCATCGGCTTAAACGACCTTTGAGTAAATAATGCTAACAATAATTAAATTTTCATCAAATATTAATGTTACATTTATATTGCGAATTCTGAATAGTATCTAGGGCGTGTCATCAATTAACACATGGATACATTTAGTGGTTTTAAAATGGCTAAATTTAGCCAAACATCGTCAGAAACCTTGTCAATATGTTCATATTTACGGCAATTTCTTTCTTGTTTGGCTGCAATTTTCCTCAGTTTAAGCCTCACAATCTAAATGATGACACGCCCTAGTCGTTTACGTCAGAGTACGCTGATATGACGAGCGTTAAGATAGACATTGACCTCTACCAACCAATTAGCCCCGAGGGCTTTTAAAAAAGGATATAGCATTATGAAAACGGATTTTCTACCATGCTCAGCACTAAAAATTAGTGCGCTTACCCTAGCCATTGCTGCCACTTCTGCATGCACTGCTATGGCAACAGGCGCTGAGGCTCAGCCCATTACTGCAAACGCTCAAATGATGGCAAACGCTAACTCTACTGCCATTACTTTAGGCAATAGTGCTATGTCTAGCGGCACTAACGACACGGTTGCTATCGGTAATATGGCCAATGCAGGTCTGAACTCAGCAACCGCTGTCGGTGGTCAAGCCAATGCGGCAGGTCTAGGTTCAACGTCTATCGGTTGGCAGTCAAAAGCCACTGCCGAACGCGCGCAAGCATTTGGTCATCTGGCCAATGCTAGCGGTGTTCGCTCTACCGCAGTCGGTGAAGCCGCTATGGCTGGTGGCACCAATGACACAGTCGCTGTTGGTAATAAAGCCAATGCAGGTCTGAATTCAGCAACGGCTGTCGGCGGCGAAGCCAATGCCGCAGGTTTAGGCTCAACCTCTATCGGTTGGAAATCCAAAGCCACAAGCGAGCGCGCACAAGCGTTTGGTCATTTAGCTGACGCTAGTGGTGTTCGTGCTACGGCAGTCGGTGAAGCGGCTGCAGCACAAGGTGCAAACTCAGTCGCTGTTGGTAATAAATCTATGGCAGCTGGCATGAATAGCATCGCTATCGGTAACGGAGCAATGGCAGCCAAAACCAACCAAGTCGTCTTAGGTAATGCCGGACAAGTGCAGTCCAGTACCGCAGCACAGTCAGGTACGGTCAGAATCGTCACTATCGATGACAACGGCACGTTAGGCACTATGATGGTTGACTACTACAAGTCGGCTAAATAATAATCAATCAGAGCTAAGTTGCTAACGCTGGTGCAACTATGACCAGACACACTCGATAAGATAATGAGACCTCGCCATGGCGGGGTTTTTATTGTTCAGGTTAAAAGTATTAGAAAGGTCGTAAGGTGTGGTTGGCGCGGCGTAACTCGCCGAACAGGTTGAGAATCATCTAAAAATCGAAGGTAGTCATAATCCTAATAAAGGGTTGGAGCTGATCGCGCCTTTTGCTTGTATCTGCACCCCTAAGCGAGGCGGGCACTAACGGCTGATGGCATTCCTGTATTCTCGATACTACCCTCAGTCGAGTGCCCACAACTCGCTTAGTCGCACAGGATACCGCGTCAGTCACGGCTAAAAAACCTCTATATAGCTAAGTTTACCGATAAAATAAAAAAGGTTTATTCAAAAAGATACTGCTTACTTCTATCATCTTCTGTTATAGGAAGTTTAAATGGTTTAGCAGTTAATAATGTATTGCCAACGCTTATACATCTACCGTTTAAGTTTTTAAAGTTAGCATCAACGTAGCTCTTAAGCTTCGATTGATCTTCAAACTCATCTTTAACAACAAAAAAGCCAGAATCACTAGGAGAGTTAAAAAACTGTACAAATTTTTCTCGGAAGTGCTTTTTGGTTTTATTTCTAAACTCTTGTATAGACGACTCATTGCTTGAAGTATATGACTTAAGGATATATAAAAAATTTAATTTGTATTCATGAATAAACAAGGTATCTCTATCAAACAGACGCTCAGGAAAGTGTGCTGATTTAGTAGGTTTGTTGCCTTTCACCTTTAACAGGGGCTCTTCAAATATACGGTAATTATCAATATACCCATAAATAAAGAAGTTAGGACTTATATTATAACCTTCTGTAATATCATCTCTATATCTTAATCCATCAGGTAGCTTCGATTTTTGGTTTAAAACATCAATGTGAAATTGAATGACATTTTTAGCATAGGTGAACTGCTTAAATTTTGAAATTTGCCCAGCACTATTCACAGATTTGTAATATTTAGAATCACCAATATAAAAAATATTAGAGTTATCAATCAATGATTTATCAGAATATATATGATCTATGATTTTTCCATCTGGATGGTTTTTCAATTTCTTGAGTGAAAGCCCTTCTCTATTCTCTACAGAAATATTGTCTGTTGTAGGATTGGAAAACAGCTTATCTACCATGTCTTCAAACACTATATTATAATTATCGATCGTTATAAATTCTTGATTGATATTTGATCTTGAACCTAAATCATTTTTAGTAAAGTATAATTCGCATAAGCGGTACATTTTTTTATAGACGTCAGAGAAGTAACGATATTTTATTTTTTTTAACTTGCTCAACCCATTACTTTTGAGTGTTTCAAAAGCTTTGCCCTTTATAAGACTATAACTTTTATCAATAGCTATATTTAAGCCATGTTCTTGGTTAAAATACTCCAAGATAGAGAAGAAATATATTAAAAGCTCTTCTTGTCTATTTACTGTTTTGTTTTTATTTAAAAACTGATGATATACAGGTTGTCCTGCACTATTTATCAGAGGCAGTTGTTTACGAATAGTTTTAGGCCAGTTAGTTCGCTTAGCTGTCTTGGAAATTGATTGAATATGCCTATATAGGATTGGGTTTTTGTTTTTTTTATAAAAATTTACGAAAGTAAGTAACAAGTCTAAATAAGTGTATTCTTGCTCAGTAATATTTGAGTTTAGTAGAGTCTGATCGCTTTTATGAAGTAAAATACTTTCACTGTGTCTGCGTTTAAACTCCTTAAGACTGTTATAGAAATAAACCAATAGTTGACGTACCCATTGATACTTATCATCGTGCTTAAAAGTATCATTTGAGTCTATATTTACTAACTCTAGTACATCTATATCAAATACTGTGTTTCCATTTTCACGCATAAAAACTTTAGGCAACATATAAACTAAAGATTTCTTTTTAGACGAATAGTAATAACCTACTGTGGTTATTGTGCCCTTAAAGTTATCTTGCGTGTAAAAGCTAGCGTCTTCTAGTATTTCTGCTAAAAGCAGCAGTGGGTAGGCTTCGCCTTCAATTAGTATCTTCATTTGAAGCTGTATCCATTACTGTATGAACTTCAATATCTAAACTTACTAATATACTTTCAATTTGAGACTTACCGTTCGTCTCAATAGGAAAAAAGTCTTCATAAGTCACATCTTCTGCGAATATTGACTCACTTCCAAACTCATCTTTGAACACATCATTCCACAAGTAGAACATTGCTTTATTTATGAATATTTTCAGGGTAATGCTATCTGTTTGGGGCTTGATAAAGTAATTACCTATGCATTTATCCATACCCAAATTAGGATTAGTCTTAATCTCAGAGTTAACTTTTCTGATAAAGTCTAACCAATAGAAATATTCTTGATCATTAACAAAAACCTTGAATTTCGACGATGGGTTATCTTCACTAACTTCATAATTTATAGGTATATATTCCCAGTCCCAACGACGCTTGAAAGCACTATCCATTGGAAATAACGATTGATCTGAGGTATTCATGGTTGCCAAAATTGACAGATTATTAGGCATTCTTAGGCCATCAACAATCCCTTCATGACTATCTGAAAGTTCGCTAACTAGATGAGCTTTTAACTCATTAGATGGCGTAACCGTATAATTTTGATTTTGATCTAGTAATTGGAAGATATCACCAAATATTTCAGCACAATTACCACGGTTGATCTCTTCTATAACTAAATAAAATTGCTCTTGAGGATTTTTCCATGCTCTAACATACATGTTTGTAAAAACTTGAGGAACAAACCTATACTTGATGTTGTTTTCATCATTCTCATCACTGGTAGGTCTATAGCCACCGACAAATGATACGTAATCATAGTCAGGATGGAAGGTAACTGTCTCTTTATTTCCATTAGGTACAGCTTCAAGCTTTTCTTTGATAGTGTGTGACTTACCAGTACCAGGTGCACCATAGTAAATAGTATTAGGTTCTTTATTAGGGAAATATATCCTTATATCAGCATCTGGCTCAGGATATTCAATTAATAAATCTTCAAGTTTTGCAATTGTAATATCAAGCTCTTGTAAATCTAAAAATATTTTTTTGTGTTCATAATCCTCAATAGTAAAGTTATTAGCCCAGCTAATTATTTTACTAAGCGTACAAAATAGTGGCTTAGTCTGTACAGTAGCCATAGCATTAGCTGTACTGTCAGTATAGAATTCACTACCTAAATCTCTCCAAGTCTTTTCAACATACATTTCATTACCTTGGAATAAACTCAGATTCTGATTAATATCTTTTAAAGTCTGTAAAACTGCATCTATACCTATTGCAAAATACTTATCGCTTGTATTACTAAACCTCAAATAACCCCATCGAGTATTGATCTCCGTTTTAAATTTCTCATGTTCTGAAATATCTTTTAAATAATGTTCTAACTCCTTAATCATAATAACTGCCTCTTAATCTCTGAAAACACAGATCTAATCACGGGCACTGACACACTATTACCAAATTGCTGGTAAGCCTGTGTATCAGACACTGGAATAACAAAGTTGTCATCGTATCCTTGTAAGCGACAAGCTTCTCTAGGTGTGACCTTTCTAGGATTTTTTCCTTTTTGATCTATCATTATTTCACTACCATCTTTGTAGTAACGTGCTGATATCGTGCTTGTGTAAGGCGAGCTTGCATCAAACAAACTAAAGCCAAAACCATTGCCTTTTCTTTTATGCTCTTCTTTTCTTCTTAAATGACCTGCATATAACTTATCAGATATTGTGTATTTTTCAGGCACATTCTCTTCTAATATATCGCCGAGACTCACTTTTTTAGCATTAGTTTGAAGAGTTTCTTTATCAAAAATTAGTTCATCTTTAGGTGTTAGCCCGTAAGGAAAAGAAAACTCTTTATTAGAATCTTTCAGCCATGCAACGATGAAAATTCGTTCTCTATTTTGAGGTACACCAAAATATTTAGAATTGAGCACTTCATTTTTCACTTCATAACCAAGCTCATTTAAAGTGCGAGTTATAATGGAAAGTGTTCTACCTTTGTCATGGTTTCTTAGTCCTTTAACATTTTCAAGAAAAACTATTTTCACTGGATTACCAGCTTTCTTCCTTTCTTGTAGTATTTGCACCACGTCAAAAAATAGAGTGCCTCTTGTATCTTCAAAACCTTTTTTCAAACCTGCTTGAGAGAATGGCTGACAAGGAAAGCCAGCACATAAAACATCAAATGAAGAAGGTATATCTTGTTTAGTTTCTTCTAACGTAATATCTCCAAGAGGTTTATCACCATAATTTACTTCATAAGTAACTTGAGAGAACTTATTCCACTCTGAAGTAAAAACACACTTTCCCCCTAAATCTTGCAAAGCAAGTCTAAACCCACCTATTCCTGCGAATAAGTCAATAAATGTAAAATCAGGATTTATAGGCGCTGGAAACGGTACTTGCTCTTCAAAAATATCTTCTTGAACCATGCTCATGGACTAGTCTAAACCTTATGGAATTTAAAAATTACGATAGTAGAGCATTGTGAATGATACAAAATTAGATGGCAAGTTGAATACTTTGATATACGACATTAAACGTCGTAAATTCCTACTTCCCCACAAACTCAGCCTCACGTCTCTCAACCATCGCTATCACGCCTTCTTTTGCATCTTCTGAATGAAAGAGCGGCGGCAGATAGCTATGAATATTGGCCAATGCCGTTGCTGCGCCATTGCGACTGGCATCTTGCGCGGATGATAAAGCACCTCTCACACCTAAAGGCGCGGCTTTACAAATTTCTTCTGCCAACGTCAATGCCCGATCGTACTCAGTCCCATTAGCCACCACTTCGCTGACCAAATTCAGCCTGTCAGCCGTTTGCGCATCGAACGCCTTACCCGTGAGTAGATACGGCATGGCTTTTTGCCAGCCAGCTGCTGCTACAAACCGTACTGTTGCACCACCAAATGGCATGATACCGCGCTGGACTTCCATTTGTGCAAAGTTGCAGTTATCACTAGCGATGACCACATCACTATTGAGCATCAGCTCGATAGCCACAGTAAAGCAAGTGCCTTTTACTGCTACTACTACTGGCTTGGTGCGCAATTTTCCACTGATGCCCCACGGGTCGATTTGGTTATCGTCAAACTCAAACACACCGTCATTTAGCTTGTCTTGCAGCTCTACCAAATCCAGACCTGCGGTAAAATGATCTCCATGAGCAAATATTAAGGCACAGCGTAAATTGTCATCTTCCTCATAGCGAGTGAGCGCTTCAGATAACTGCGCTATCATATGACTGTCAAAGGCGTTGCGTTTGTCGGCTCGATTTAGCCCGATCAGGCAAATATGGTCGTCTGTTTCTTGGGTAATGCGATTGTCTGTGCAGTTATTATTTTCCATAGTCATGGTCTTATCCTTTTTAGAATGCTAGTTTGCAGGGTTCACCCTATGCCAAATCAATATTGCTAAAGATTTATTCGACTTACTTTTAATATAGACATACACCCTCTGCAACGCAAGCACCGTTTTCGCGTTGATGAATAGCTGACATCAATATTAGTTGACCTGATTTGCGATAAGTGCAACTATTATTCAAACTAAGACATGACTCAGAGTATTTTATGGAATTTTGGCACGGTTTTTTGCTGATCACTAGCGTCCATCTACTCGCTGCTGCCTCTCCAGGGCCTGATTTTGTCTTGGTATCACAGCAGACATTGGCAAAAGGTCGACGCACAGGTTTGATTTGTAGCCTTGGTATCACTTTTGGTTTAGCAATACACATTATCTATTCGGTGCTGGGACTGGCAACAGTGATTGCCCATTCACAGCCGCTATTGACTGCTATTAAATGGTTGGGTGGTAGCTATCTGATTTATCTCGGATGGCAAGGTATTCAAGCCAAACCAAAAAAACCATTAGATTTAGCAGATTCAGAAAATGTAGGCATTGATACTTCAAACACTAAGTCTACCGAGCAAGCACAGCTGCTTTCTACCAAAAAACCTTCTATTAATAGCGACTCAACTTTCGCCATTCTACGTCGCGGCTTTTTTTGCAATGTATTTAACCCAAAAGCGCCGGTGTATTTTGTCGCCATATTTACCTTAGTACTGTCACCTGACATACCGCTTTGGCAGTTAGCAATCTATGGCGTATGGATGATGGTCTTGCAGATGGCATGGTTTAGCACGGTGGTGATGTTACTTTCTATCCCTGCGATTCATCGCCGCTTTCAATGCTTTGAGCATTGGATAGACCGCGTCTTGGGTACAGCGATGATTGTATTGGGATTAAATCTTATCTTACGTAGCCGATAAGACCTTCGTTACCTACGAAATCTGCTAAAATGGTGCATTATATTCAAACATCAAAGCCCGATACTATGACCAGTAAGCCTATGAACCGTCGCCCGACCGCCAACAATCACAGAAACAGATCGCCTGAGACTGCTAAAAAACTCGGTCAGCTACATCCGCGCAATCCGCACCAAGGTCGCTATGACTTTGCGGTATTGACCCGTGCCTTGCCAGAGCTTGCCAAGCATACCATTACCAATCCTAATGGCGAGCCAACGATTAACTTCTCTGATCATCAAGCGGTAAGAGTGCTTAATCAGGCGCTATTGGCCCATTACTATGGTGTCAAGTTTTGGGACATTCCCGAAGGTTACCTATGTCCACCGATTCCGGGACGCGCAGATTACATTCACTATGTTGCCGACTTACTTGCGCAAACCAGTCATGCAAATAACGACAACCTCCCGCCAACGGGCAAAGAAATCCACGCTTTAGATATCGGTACGGGTGCCAGCGCCATTTATCCGATTATCGGTAGTCAAAGCTATGGTTGGCGCTTTACCGCGAGCGATATCGACCCTATTTCGGTCAATACCGCAGCATTGATTTGTGATGCCAATCCGAAGCTAAAAGGCGCGGTGAAAGTTAAACTACAACCCAACCCCAAAAAGTTTTTTGCAGGCATCATCGGTCGTCAAGATTACTTCGATGTGGTCGTTTGTAACCCTCCGTTCCACGCTTCATTAGAAGAAGCGATGGAATCCAATACTCGCAAGCAGCATAATTTGCAAAGACATCGTGGTAAGAACGAAAGCGAGCAAGTAAGCCGTAGCTCAACGAAATCTGGCAATGCCGCACAAAATCTAAACTTCGGCGGTCAGCATAAAGAGCTATGGAGTGAAGGCGGCGAGATTACCTTTTTAACCAAAATGATAAAAGAGAGCCAAGACTTTGCTGAGCATGTTGGCTGGTTTACTAGCTTGGTCTCAAAATCTGAAAATGTTAAGCCTTTACAACTATTGTTAAAGCAGCTCGATGTCACACAGATGCGCATTATTGAGATGAGCCAAGGGCAGAAAAATACCCGTATATTGGCATGGCGTTTTAACACTGACGAAGAGTAGCAACAACCGTTTTTAATTTTTAAAGTTTCACGTGAAACATAAAAAGCACCGCTCTAGAACCCAGAGCGGTGCTTTTTATTGAGAAAATGGGTTGAAATGAAATATAGTCAAAATATTCTAAAAACGCGTCGGTATTGCTGATATCAATTTTTTGTAGCCTCTGTCTGCGCAGGCACAGCAAGCAAGAAAAATTGATATCAGCAGTGCGTCATGTATCGATATTACTTTTCACTCACTATAGTTATTTAGCCAAAAAACATGATTTTTACACCAATTAAAATAAGCACCAAACCACCTAATGCTTCGGCTTTATCCTCTAACCATGTGCCAGAGCGCCAGCCTAAATAAACACCGAACAGCCCAAATACAGCAGTGACTACAGCGATAATTAAACAAGCCAACCAAGCATTCAACGCCAATAAGTTAAGCGTAAACCCTGCCGCCATGGCATCAATACTAGTAGCAATTGCGAGCGTAAGCATAGTGCGATGATTGATATGGTTGTTTCCAGTATGAATGACTGCCACTTCGTCACCAGCCATATCAATATCATGGGCTTTTAGATGAAGCGCGCTGTCTACCGCATCCTCCCCATCGCCAGCAAACACCTCATACAGCATTTTGCCACCGAGACCGATCAGTATAATGCCACCGATCCAAGGTGCAGCAGCAGCCAGCCAACCTAGTAAAGCCGCACCTAACAAATAGCCAATAAGCGGCATAATACCCTGCGCAATACCAAAATATAAGCCCGCATAGACAGCTAAACGCAGCAAATATTGCTTGCTCTGTTTTTGCGACTTAGCACCCAGCCCAATCGCGACGGCAAATGCATCCATGGCTAGAGCAACAGCAAGTAGCACGACTTCAATCATTTTATTTTTTCACTTATGCTAATAATTTATAACTGAGACAGTTTAATGAAGGTTTATAGTCGTTTCAATTTAAAAAGACTACAATGCTGCTGAAATAAATTTTTCGAAGCCTCTAGAGTGCGCAGCGCACAGCAAGCGAGAAAATTTTATATCAGCAGGATATTATTTTTGATTAAGTTTCACGTGAAACAACCTTAACATTAAAAAACCACCGCATTGATTACCAAAGCGGTGGTTTTTTAGCGAGTCACAATATTATGCTATTTAAATATCTAGGTTAGAGACTGTTAACGCATTCTCTTCGATAAAGATACGACGTGGCTCAACATGATCGCCCATTAGGCAGGTAAACATATGATCCGCGGCGATGGCATCTTCAATAGTAACACGTAGCATACGACGGTTTTCAGGGTCCATCGTCGTATCCCACAGCTGATCGGCGTTCATCTCCCCTAGCCCTTTGTAGCGCTGGATGGCTAGACCACGACGCGCATCAAGCATCATCTGCTGCCAGAGATAATCAAAGTCACGGACTGGGATATCTTTGCTAGCCCCCGTAGTATTCTCACGGCGGATAAATGCGCTATCCTCAAGCAAAGTGTTCCATTCCGCCGATAAGCGTAGCAACTTGGTATATTCGCCTGAATTGATAAAGCTTGCATCTAGCAGATAATGATGGGCCAATTGATGCACATAAACCGTGATGCGAGGTAACCATTGTGCTTTAGCCGATAACGCTTCACCGTCAGAAGTGTCGCCATCTTCAGCTGCTACGGCAGGTTTCATACCCAATAAATCTGCAGCGGCTGCATCCATATTTTTTGGTTGCGGCGCATGAATATTAATCAATTCAATCTCAGGGCTCAGATCACTACCGAAGTGCTCAAGCTGAGTTTGCATAGTCTCTTGCCACCCTTGCATAGCAGACTTATCGTAAGTCATGTCGGTGCTAAGCTTCGGCGTATGCGTTAAAGCATCCAAAATCACCGCTGGAAAACGAATTTGCAAACGGGCTTTAATCAGCTGCGTTTGGTTATAATCATTCAATAGCGTCTCTAACGCTTGCCCAGTAATTGCAGGTGCATCCTCACTAATATGTAGCTTGGTATTGTCAATTGTCGATGACAGTAGATACGCTTTAAGCGCTTCATCATCTTTTAGATACAGCTCTTGACGACCTTTTTTCACTTTATATAGTGGTGGCTGAGCGATATAAATATAGCCACGCTCGATCAGCTCTGGCGTTTGACGGAAGAAGAAGGTCAACAGCAAGGTACGAATGTGTGACCCATCAACGTCGGCGTCGGTCATGATGATGATTTTATGATAGCGTACTTTATCAGGATTATATTCATCAGGGCCGATACCACAGCCAAGCGCGGTAATTAGATTACCCACTTCCGCAGACGACAGCATCTTGTCAAAACGCGCACGCTCAACGTTTAGAATTTTACCTTTTAGTGGCAAAATCGCTTGAGTCTTACGGCTACGACCTTGCTTCGCTGAACCACCTGCAGAGTCACCCTCCACGATATAAAGTTCTGAAAGCGCTGGATCTTTTTCTTGGCAATCGGCCAACTTACCAGGCAAACCGGCGATATCCAAAGTAGTCTTACGACGCGTCATTTCACGCGCTTTACGAGCTGCGTCACGAGCGCGTGCCGCATCAATGATTTTATTTGCAATGGCTTTACTAGCCGTTGGATTTTCTAACAAAAAGTCGTTGAACTTATCATGCATTGCCGATTCAACAGCAGACTTTACTTCACTTGAGACCAGCTTATCTTTGGTTTGACTAGAGAATTTCGGATCAGGCACTTTAACCGAGACAATTGCGGTCAAACCTTCACGCGCATCGTCGCCCGTCGCGGTCACTTTCTCTTTTTTAAATAAGTTTTCACGATCCATATAGCTGTTTAGACAACGGGTCAATGCCGAACGAAAGCCTGATAAATGCGTACCACCATCGCGCTGCGGGATGTTGTTGGTAAAGCACAATACTTTTTCGTTATAAGTATCAGTCCATTGCAAGGCCACTTCGACACTGATGCCGTCATCTTGCTCACTATCAAAATGAAAGACTTCGTTGACGCCATCTTTGCCCGCATTAATATAGCTCACAAACTCTGACAATCCACCTTTATGCTCAAACTCATGACGCTTATCGATGCGCTCATCGGTCAAGACGATGCGTACACCTGAGTTCAAAAACGACAGCTCACGCAAACGCTTGGCTAAAATATCATATTCGAAGATAGTGCCAGTAAATACGTCGTTACTAGGGTAAAAGCGGATTTGAGTACCGGTTTTATCCGTCGCTTCCATTTGCTGAATGTCAGCATCAGGCACACCATCGGTATACGTCTGATGGTAGTGATAGCCTTCACGCCAGATATTCATTTCCAGCTTTTTAGATAGGGCGTTAACGACCGAAACGCCGACACCATGCAGACCGCCTGAGACTTTATAGCTATTATCATCGAACTTACCGCCTGCATGCAGGACAGTCATAATAACCTGCGCCGCTGACACACCCTCTTCTGGATGGATGTCGACAGGGACACCGCGACCATTATCCATGACGCTGACCGACTCGTCTTCGTGAATGACGATATCGATCTGATCACAATGACCGGCCAATGCTTCATCGATAGAGTTATCCACTACCTCAAAGACCATATGATGCAAGCCAGTGCCGTCATCGGTATCACCGATATACATCCCAGGACGCACGCGCACGGCTTCTAAACCGCGTAAGACACGGATATCTTTGGAGCTATAATCAGAAGGTAAACTCTCAGGAACGGCAGCAGGGACAATCGTGTCAACGACAGTATCTGACACCATAGCATCTGAAACTGTCGTATCGGCTGTCAATTGCTCGTAATCGGTAGGTAATGAATCACTCATGTGCATTCCTTAATCTAGCCATCATCAGCCCATCACGGGCGCACCATTACGGTGACGCCTCACGATGTTATCTTAGACTTAACGTTTTATGGTCAAAGTCTTTCATGCGTATTAGTAGCTAAATAGCGTTAGCTACAACTTTGTGGCGTGTCTTTAAAGACATAAAATTAGCGCTCAGTTTTTTAATACTAGCTTCTGTTTTTTTGAACATTATTGAAGCCAAGTAAAATAAATAAAACGCATGTTTATCAGCCACTTAGAATTTTATAGATAATAAAAAAACTCTATATCACGCCATAAGATAACTTGCTGAGAATAGGACAAAAATAAAGCCCCATTTTAGCATTTTTTCCCTTCTAAGTCACTGTTTACTGGCAGTTTTATCACTATTCGTCAAGTATTTTAGGATAGTGAAAATTATGCTGGAGTAAGGGTGGAGTTTATAGGTCAAATGCAGAGTTGACGACAAAGCAAGGAGGCAATAATGTCAAAAATAATTGCTATTGGGCAGATGAGATTTGACCTTGTTTCACATGAAACAAATTAGGTTCTGACCATAATTTGTTGACTAGCGGCACGATATCCTCGGTCAAACTGGTCATAAATACCTGACAGGGCAGCTGTGCTAGCGTTGACAATAAAATCTCAATCGCCCTATCATCCAGCTCTGCGGTGATATCATCTAACAGTACCACGGGTGTCACTCGTGATTTAAAATCATTATTAGAGGTATCAGTACCTTTTTCAGTATTAAGTAGCAGCGGCAACTGTGATAAGCGCAATGCGGTAATCAATAGTTTCTTTTCACCACGCGACAACACATTAGCGGCCTGCTCTTTTAAAACGGGTAATTTCGTGTGCACATCACCTTCTACTGTCGTGCTTTTAGCTTCCTGCCCTTCATGCATGGCTAGCGGCTCGCTAGAGCGCCAATGGACATGAATATCAGCACGGTGGTTACCGATGCGGGTATAGCCCAGCTGCAAATCCTGCTCTAAGCGTTCATTAAGCTGCACATCGAGCGCAACATTGGTGTCGTAACCGGCGCTATAGCTCAAGCTTAATTGCTCCGCATAAGTAGGCAATAACTGAGCAATGCTTTGAGCAAAATAAGGCTGCCATTCGCTAAATATTCGTTCTCGATAGTGATGGATAAGTGCGGCATGATTGCTCAGACCTTTGTCCCATGCTTTTAGCTCAGCGAGTTGAACTTGGGTCAAATGACGCGATTTTTTTAGCAAACTATTGCGCTGTTTTAACAGGCGTTGATAAGCCACCCACTGCGGATGAAATCCTTGTTTCATGTGAAACACCAACCAATCCAATAGCTGTCGACGACTGGCACTGCCCTGCTCTAACATGTCCATCGTAGAAGGATCTATCAATAGTGTGGGGAGCTGTTCGGTTAAGATGCTTTGATTGTAGACCGTGGTTTGATTGAGGCGTAGTATCGTCGTCGCATCGGCTTGCTTTTGAATCGCTAAAGCACTGCTGTCACTGAGCTTAGCATGTACCGTCGCGTTGTCTTTATGATGCTGAATATAGCGTTTGGGCTGGTGATGACGAAAGCTTTTACCTCTTGATAATAAGAATATCGCTTCTAATAGCGAGGTTTTGCCACTACCATTCGCGCCGATAATGACGTTGCAAGCAGTGGCAGGTAGATTAACTTGGCTGAGGTTACGTAGGTGTGAGATTTGTAGACGTTCAATCATAATGTCGACAGCCGCCTATTTTCGCCACCTACATTTTAGCAGGCAAAAGTTTAATTAATTAAAGATTTTTCGAGGTTGCAGATGTTAGTTTTGAATGTAAAAACGGTCTTTAAAACAACGCTATAAAGATAGCGACACCGTCTAACTCGATAAGTGCCACGGTCTAACTGTACAGCTTTCTACAAAACTAAAAGTACTATATACGCATTGGCATAATGACATATTGATGAAATTCATCATTCAGCTGATTCACTAGCACTGAGGCGTTAGATTGGCTCATATGCATTTGTAGGTCACCTTGGATGACACCTAGCACATCTTGCAGATAGGCGGCATTAAAGGACAGCTCCATCGGCTCTCCTTGATACTTAGCTTGTATCATCTCAACTGCTTCATCTTGCTCAGCGTTATTAGCGCGTACTTCTACCATACCGTCGCTGGCAAAATTAAACACCACGCCACGTGATTTTTCGTTACTCAAAATCGCGACACGGCGTAGCACATCCGTCATTTTTTCTTGATTAAACAAAGCCAATTTATCGGTATTGCTTGGCATGACACGGCGATAGTCAGGGAACTTACCGTCGATCAGACGCGCGGTAAAGGTAACCATTAGATTATCACTCACCTGCCCTGCACTATCCACCTCACCGAATGGCAAGCTTACTTGCAAAAACTCGCGACCGAAACTTAGCGTTACTGCGTTATCTTGATCACCTAGCATTTTACCAAGCTCAGAGGCCAAACGCTCAAGCTCAATCACCGCTTTACGCGGCAGGATGGCTTGCATGTTCAGATCTGCACTCACATCAATGACACTACGCGCCAATGCCAGTCTATGTCCGTCAGTCGCAACGGTGGTTAGCTGCTGCTGTGAAACATCAAACAGCATACCAGTTAAATAATAACGGACATCTTGAATCGCCATGGCAAACTGGGTTTTATGAATCAAATCAGTAAGACGGCTACGGCTGATGGTCAACGGTGTGATATTTTCAGGATTGCCCAAGCTTGGATAATCTTCGCTAGGCAATGTACCCAAGGTAAAACGGCTCTTACCACTGGTCAGCAAGCAGCGCTCGTTTTCTTGGGTGGCAAGACTAACTTGTGCTTGTGCTGGTAAAGATTTGCAGATATCTCTCAGCTTGGTCGCAGGTAAGGTGGATGTACCTGCTTCCACGCAAGCACCAGCAGGCAATTTCAACGTCGATGTCAGCTCTACCTCTAAATCAGAAGCGGTCAAAATAAGCGCTGACTCAGACAACTGTAGCTTGATATTACCCAAGATAACCATATTGTGGCGTTTGTCAGCGGCTTTGGCGATCAGGTTAATAGCTTTTAGTAACGACTCTCGATTAATCGATAATTGCATGCTTGGTTACTCTTATTTGAATGATTCTTTTTATATAAATGTAAAATAATGACTCAATAATACCTTGTCTACTGACGATAATCCATAAGGTATCTGTCTGTTGACACTCGCAATATTATAAACCATATCAGCCGACTAAAATATAGTGTAACCACAGCCTAAAAATAGTGCAGCCACACCCTAAATTTAACGACTGCATACGCCTTTAACCTGCTTGTAACATCAGCGCGAGTGTCTTGTAATCCTTATCGAACGCAGGATCGGCGGCGCGCAGCTCATTAACTTTATCACAAGCATGCATCACCGTCGTATGATCCCGGCCGCCAAAAGACTGTCCAATCTCTGGAAAGCTATCGCTGGTCAATTCACGTGATAATGCCATGGCTATTTGGCGTGGTCTAGCAATACTACGCGTGCGCTTACGCCCCATCATATCTTTGATAGTCACATCATAGTACTCAGCGACCACTTTACGAATATTATCCATATTCACGGCTTGGACACGCATTGCGACGATATCTTTCAACGCATATTGCACCATTTCGAGAGTAATCTGTGCGCCTGTCAAATTAGCATTGGCAAATACTTGATTTAGAGCACCTTCTAAACGGCGAACATTTGAAACCACATTTTGAGCGATGAATAATGCGCATTCCTTAGGCAGTGTCATGCCATGTGATGCCGCTTTTTTCTGCAATATTTGTACTCGTGTATCAATCTCAGGCGGATCAACAGCCACCGTCAAACCCCAAGAAAAACGCGATCTAAAACGTTCATCAAACTCCGTCATTTGTGAGGGATGACGATCTGATGCCAAAATCAGTTGCTTGTCACCACTGGTAAAATCTGCAAATAACGTTAAAAACTCATTACTACTTTTAGTCTTTCCTGCTAAGACATGAATATCATCTACAATCAATAAATCTACTTTTTTTATTTTCTTTTTAAAATCTTCTATTTTATTATTTCTTAATGAATAAACCAATTGATTAATAAATTTTTCAGAAGTGAAATAATAAAAACTTTGATTATTTTTTAAATAGCGATGTGCTACTGAATGCATTAAATGCGTTTTTCCCAATCCTGAAGGGCCATATATAAATAAAGGATTATGACGGTTTTTTGACTGGCGTTTACTAAGCTCATAACAAGCTTTATACGCCAGATTATTAGACTTACCAGTAACAAAAGTCTCAAAGGTAAAGTCAGGGTTTAGATAGCTCAAAGATTTGGCATCAGCAGAGTCTACTAAGGCAGCGTGACGCATGTTGGCATCGATATCTGCACGCGCATTATTCTGATGTATAGATTCAAATTTGTGTTCGGCAGGGGTAGGGGAGGGTTTGTCCTCTTCAAATAGCGAACCTGATTGTGACTGATTATTTTCGTCTGACTCTCGACCCGCATTGTCGACCCGCACGATCACTTCTTCGATAACACCTTGACTGTGCTTAGCCACCAGTTGCTGGATATCTTGCAGATGGTTTTTTTTGATATACGTCACAAAATAATCGTTAGGCGCAAGAATGATCAGCGTTTGTGCTTCTTGATGAGCTGATAAAGGTCTTAACCACATAGTAAATACATTATCTTTGACGTTATAACGTAGGTCGTTTAGACATTTATCCCAAATAGTTGCTGTATCTATCATGAAAAACAATAACCCCATAATCCGAAATAATAAAGGTGCCTAAACGGCATAATTGGTCGACCAGCATCCGATATTGTCGCTGAGTACTATCTCAAAGAAACCATTAGAGAATACGCCAAAATCATATATCAAGCAGGGGGCTAATCTAACACAAATACCCTGTGGATAACATCCTGTTTTTTGTGGATAAGACTGTGGATAGTTTTGTGGATAAGTCAATAACCCAAGTTATCCATATTTCACCCACAGGTTATCCACAGGTTTACCCATAGCCTAGTATCTTGATAATAAAGGATAAATAAGACTTAACCCCAGATAATCATGCTCCCAATAACAACAATACTTATATATATTAATCATTAATTATTATAGAGCACGACGATTTCTGTGGATAACTTTATGAAATTAAAACTGAGATCAGCCAGTCAGTAACTAATAAATTAATGGAATTCTGCAGTCAGTTGAAAGAATTTAATCATCACGTTGATAACAAAAAATTAGTTTATTGACCAAAATACAATGCAATGGTATAATCCTCCGTTATTACGAATTTAGTCCATTATTTTGATAGGTGAGTTATGAAACGTACATTCCAACCAAGCGTGATCAAGCGTAAACGTACTCACGGTTTCCGTGCTCGTATGGCAACTAAAAAAGGCCGTCAGGTCTTAGCTCGTCGCCGCGCTAAAGGACGTCATCGTCTTACTGTATAATTACTAGATAACGATAAGCATGGCTAATAGTGCTTGTTGTGTTTCTATTGTTTATAGATTGCGATAGTCAATCATCACAACTGACACGTAGCCGTATATCAAAAGCGCCCAAATAGGCGCTTTTTTTGTCTCTATATTTTATGGTTATTTCTGATATTGTCACCAGCTCTTATACTAGGTTGTACTATGTCCACTACTGTCCCAGCTACATCGACTGCCCGCTTCACCAAAGCGCAACGCCTGCTAACGCCTGCGGCTTTCCGTGAAGTATTTGACGCCCCTGAGCGTAAGCTACACCAAAGCCATCTCATGGCTTTTGTACGCACCAATACGCATGAGCAGCCGCGAGTCGGTATGGCGATTACCAAGCGTAAAGTACCTACTGCGGTCGCTCGAAATTTAATAAAACGTCAAATACGTGAGCAGTTTCGTGTAAAGTCCTCAATGTTAGAAAATAAAGACATTGTTTTTATTGTCAAAAAATCAATTAAAGGATTAGATAACAAAGAATTAAAAAATGAAATAATTAATATTTTTAAAAAAATAGAAAAAAAATAAAATGAATTTAATTCATAAAAAAATAAAATTTTTGTTATATTGTTTTTTTTATTACACTATTGTCATTTATCAGAAAATCATAAGTCCAATCATCCCTGCCCGTTGTCGCTATTATCCAACCTGTTCTAATTATGGCAAACAAGCTTTAGCGTGGCATGGAGTGCGAAGAGGCAGTTGGCTATTGTTAAAACGCATTGGGCGCTGTCACCCATTAGGTGGCCATGGTATTGATTTTGTGCCTCTGCCCTTAGCGGCTTATAATTACCAGTATTTGCCCTCTACTAAGTTGGGCAACGCCAAAAACTCTGGTTTTGGGGTGTGTCGAGACGATAAGAGTTATGTGAGCCGCTTAAACTATTTGCTGAAGACCACCTAAAATAGGTGCTCGACTGGCTGTTTTGTTAGGTCTTCAGAGTTACCCACAAGTTATCCACACTCTTGGTATCATTCGAGGTGGATTTTTAGTAAAATGATGCACATTTTATGTAAATGACTGCCAATACTGTTGTCATGGCGATAATAGATAACGGTGCTTTGTGTTCATGACACATGCCCTAATTTTTCATTCCCTAATTTTTTAATCTAGGAAAGGTTTATGCAAAAGATATTTCGGGTGATGATCATCATTGCGATGCTAATCACCGCTTATCTGCTGATTTTGGCATGGCGAGATGATTATGCCGATGCACCAGCTGTAGACACGGTACCAGAAGCTGCAACGTCAGTAGGTGCTGACATTCCATCTACGACTGGCGCAGCAGGTGATATTCCGGTACAGACACTACCTGTGGATAACGCGACTGCTGTTAACGGCACTGTGACGGCTACTCCGGCGAAAGATGCTGGTTTGATTACAGTCACTACCGATCGCTATGATATAAAAATCAATCCAGAAGGCGGTGATATCGTTTATGCTGCTCTCAAGCAGTATGACGCGACGCTCGATAGCGAGACGCCTTTTGTACTATTAGAAAATAATAGCAATCGCGTTTATGTGGCTCAGTCTGGTCTGATTGGTCAAGACGGTATTGATACTGCAGAAGGTCGTGCCAATTATAGCCATACTGCTAATAACTATGTAATGGAAAAAGGGCAACAAACGTTGTCTGTACCGCTTACTTATAAAAAAGATGGCGTGACGATTACCAAGACCTTTACCTTTACGCAAGACAAATATCCTATTGATATCAGTTATCAAATTCAAAATGCCTCTGCCGCAGCGTGGCAAGGACAGATGTTTGCGCAGTTAAAACGTGATGATAGTAAAGATCCTGGGATGTCTGATAAAGGCGCGCTAAGCATGGCGACGTATTTGGGCGGCGCTTGGGGCACACCTGATGATCCTTATAATAAGCTGAAGTTCGGTAACTTTAGTGATGGTGAGTTAACGACAACCAGTGATAAAGGCTGGGTCGGCATCGTGCAGCATTATTTTGTCTCTGCATGGACGCCTGAAAATTTCACCGGTAAGTTCTTCAGTCGTGAAACCGCTGATGAATACTTTATCGGCTTTAACAGTCAGCCAGTTAATGTTGCACCGAACAAGCAAGTCACACTAAATGCAACGTTATATGCTGGGCCGAAAGTACAGTCTGAGCTTAAAGACGTGGCAGTTGGCTTGAACAAAACGGTCGATTATGGTCTGTTATGGCCAATATCGAAGATCTTGTTTGCTATCTTGGACGGCATTCATAAGGTAATCGGCAACTGGGGTTGGTCAATTATTGTACTGACTATCTTAGTTAAAATTGCTCTCATGTGGTTCTCAAACAAGAGCTACTACTCAATGGCGAAGATGCGTGCCATTGCACCGCGACTTAAAGTGCTCAAAGAAGAGCATGGCGATGATCGCATGAAGATGTCGCAAGAAATGATGGCGATCTATAAAGAAGAGAAAGTCAATCCGATGGCGGGTTGTCTACCTATCTTGATGCAAATGCCGATTTTCTTAGCACTATATTGGGTACTGGTTGAAAGTGTTGAGTTGCGTCATGCCCCGTGGATCCTATGGATTCAAGATTTATCAGCGATGGATCCATGGTTTATTTTGCCATTGCTAATGGGCGCATCGATGTTTGTACAGCAACAGCTAAATCCGCAGCCCGCTGACCCAATGCAAGCAAAGGTAATGAAATTCTTACCGATTATCTTTACTGCATTCATGCTGTTCTTCCCAGCGGGTCTGGTTTTATACTGGACAGTGAACAACTTGTTTAGTATGACTCAGCAATATATCGTTAATAAGAAAGTTGACGAAGAGCAAAAGCGCCGTACGGTTAAAGTGCTCGACTAATCGACAAGTAGTTAGCTCTATAATAAAAAAACCATCGCATAAGCGGTGGTTTTTTTATACGTCAAACCTAGTATTTGCTTATATTGGTACGCACTAAAAAGCGCAAAATACCGCTATGTAAAGATTGCTTTGTCAGCATGCTTTTAGCCGTCTATAATGGGGTTTTTATCTATTGAGAGTAAGCGTGAATTCTGTCGAAGTGACGTTAGCACTTGGTTCATCTGAAAAGCCTGATTCCTCTAAAAATCATAAGTCATCTGGATTGGCCACCATTGCCGCAATCGCCACACCGCTTGGGCGCGGTGGCGTTGGGGTTATTCGTCTGTCAGGTGCGCGTGCTTATGACATTGCCTGTCAGCTCACTGGTAAGTCTGTTTTTGTCCCGCGTATGGCCAGCTTTTGCCGTTTTTATCAAGAGGATGGCACGACCATTGATGAAGGCTTAGTGTTGTACTTTAAGGGGCCGCACTCATTTACTGGCGAAGATGTGATTGAGCTGCAAGGGCATGGTGGCATGATTTTGCAAAATCAGCTGCTAGCACGGGTGTTTGAATTGGGCGCAAAACAAGCCAGTGCAGGGGAGTTTTCTTACCGCGCTTTTGACAACGATAAGCTGGATTTGGTACAGGCAGAGGCTATCGCTGATGCGATTGATGCGACCAGTGCTGCCGCTGCCAGTAGTGCTATACGCTCGCTAAGTGGTGAGTTTTCACAAAAAATTAATGAATTGCTTGAGCAGCTTATTCATCTGCGTTTACATGTTGAAGCCGCCATTGATTTCCCCGATGAAGAAGATGTTGATTTTTTATCTGATGGGGTTATACAAGCCAATCTTGAGCAGACGCAACATAAGATACAGCAGGTACTGTCGACCGCAAAACAAGGTCAGCTATTGCGTGATGGTATTCACGTGGTATTGGCAGGCAGACCAAATGCTGGTAAATCGAGCTTGCTGAACCGTCTAGCAGGACAAGAGCGCGCTATCGTCACTGATGTCGCAGGTACGACACGCGATACGCTACAAGAGACCGTGGTACTGAATGGCTTGACGCTGCACCTAACCGATACAGCTGGCCTACGTGAGACGGAAGACACCGTAGAGCGTATTGGCATTGAGCGCGCGCGTACCGCTATTACGCAAGCTGATATGCTGATGATGGTCTATGATGTGACCCGCGACCTTGAAGAAGAAAGTACGCCATTACAGCTGGCTGAGCAGTTATTTGGCAAGCTACCAGAGGCTAAGCGATTATTGATTATTGCCAATAAAAGCGACTTACTAAACGGTTTGAGTGACGAGGGTGCCATGTCCGCTTCACAGATTGAAATAAAGAATCGTGGTTATGAGCAAGTCAATGTTTCATGTGAAACAGGCGCTGGTATCGATACATTGGTCGAAGCGTTGTGTGCTAAAGTGGGTTTCCATCCGCCCGAAAACAGTCTCATTGCCCGTACGCGGCATTTAGATGCACTCAGACGCACAGCAGACTATTTGGCAGAAGCACACGAACAATTAACCGTCTTTCAGGCAGGTGAGCTGGTGGCTGAAAGCTTACGTCAAGCTCAGCAAAGCTTGGCTGAGATTACTGGTGAGTTCAGTGCCGATGATCTACTGGGTAAAATTTTTGGCAGCTTTTGTATTGGCAAGTAGCTTTTTTAAGCTGCGCGATTAAATCGTCGATGTTGCCGCCTTTAATATTAAGACAAGGAAAGTAGTATGCATTGCCCGTATTGTAATGCGTCAGAGACCAAGGTAATTGATTCACGGCTGGCGGCAGAAGGTGCGCAAGTCCGTCGCCGCCGTTCCTGTAATAGTTGCCAAGAGCGTTTTACCACGTTTGAGATGGTAGAAGTAGTGATGCCAAGAATTATCAAATCAAGCGGTAAAATTGAGCCTTATGATAACGAAAAGCTGCGCCGCTCTATACTATTGCCGCTACAAAAGCGTCCCATCACGATTGATGAGCAAGAGGCAATGATTAGCCGGATAGAGAAGCGCGTACGGCAAATGGGTGAGCGTGAGATTAGCAGCAAGGTCTTGGGCGAGATTATCATGAGCGAGCTTAAAACGCTTGATGATGTCGCTTATGTACGCTTTGCTAGTGTTTACCGTGACTTTCAAGACATTGATGCTTTTCATCAAGAAATCGCTAACATCCGCCCCACCGAAAAAACTGACGATAACGTTAAGTAGTCTTTATTAGCTACTTTCTTATTAAGTGTGACCTCTTTATGACGCTCTCAAACCATCAACTTTCAAACCATGAACAAAATGCTCAAGACCAGTATTTTATGATGCTTGCTATCGAGCAGGGTAAGCGAGGTCTCTATACTACGAGGCCCAATCCAGCGGTAGGATGCGTCATTGTTCAAGCAGAGTCTATTGTCGGTCAAGGCTTTCATCCAAAAGCAGGTGAGCCTCATGCCGAGGTGTTTGCCCTGAAAGAAGCAGGTACGCGAGCAGTAGGGGCAACTGCTTATGTAACCTTAGAGCCGTGTAGTCATACAGGACGTACGCCACCTTGTGCGCTTGCACTGATCGCTGCGGACGTTGAGCGAGTGGTGATTGCAGGTCTAGATCCCAATCCACAAGTCGCTGGACGCGGTGTACGTTTACTAGAAGAGGCGGGGATTGACGTCACTATTGGTGTATTAACGCAGCAAGCAGAGGCCTTAAATCGTGGATTTTTGAAAGCAATGCGCACTCAGATGCCTTATGTTCGCCTTAAGATTGCCACCAGCCTTGATGGTCGTACCGCGATGGCGACAGGGGAGTCGAAGTGGATTACAGGTGCCGCTGCCCGCGAGGATGTACAAAAGCTACGTGCCCGTAGTGGGGCGATTATCACGGGTAGCGAAACTGTTATCGCTGATAACCCTCAATTAAATGTACGCTCAACTCAATTGGGCGTACTATCTGAGCAAGTTCCCGCTCCCAAAGTTGTCGTACTCGATAGGCGTCAGCGCTTAGAGCACAGCTTACAGTCTGATTATCAGTTATGCCGCCATCCTGAAACACTATATTGGCATGAAGATAACTTAGTGGCATTACTAAGGAATTTAGTCAGCGAGCATCAGTGTTATGAAGTATTGGTTGAAGCTGGTGCGAGCGTGGCAGGTAGCTTTCTAGCCCAGCAGCTGGTCGACGAGCTTATTGTTTATCAAGCGCCTTGTTTATTAGGAGCACAGGCTCGCCCAATGGTTGACTTTAATCCACTATCGTTGGCGCAGCAGCTGCGTTTTGATATCGATAGTTATGAACAAATTGGCGCTGATCTAAAACTGACCTTACTGCCTTTATAACTCGGTTGTCTCTCACTGGCTTGTTCACAATGTGCGTTAGATGTGTGCGGAATGTGGATAAATCAGTAAATCTATTAATGGTTTCACATGGAACTGTGTATAACTTTGTTTCACATGAAACGGAAGAGTCCGTTTTTGTGAATAATATTAATATATACGTATAAAAATCAATGATTTATGGTTTATTATGAAAGTTTTTAGGTTTTTATGCCGACTCTGATTTTCTGTGGATAACTTGGTGGAAATACAGGTTTTTAATAACATAAGGGTTGATTTACTATGACTTATCCACAACTTATCCCCTATTACGCTTAAAATAGGTGTGTTTCACTTAAAAGCTGTGCGTTTCACTTAAAAGTTAAGGCAAGCAAACGTTGCCATCAATATTGATAAATGCTAATACGTTGTCTATGACGACAATATAATAATGAGATGAGGTTGATATGTTTACCGGAATTATAGAAAGTGTCGGAAAGGTTAAATCCATGCAGCCTACGGGTGGTGATATACGCTTGACGATAGAGTCTGATGGTTTAGACTTCAGTGATGTGAAACTGGGTGACTCTATTGCTTCTAATGGTATTTGTTTGACGGTTGTGGATTTTGGCAGCAATCATTACTCGGTTGATGTCTCACGTGAAACAATTGCTCATACAGCGTTGGAAGATTTAAAGCCGGGTCATATCGTCAATTTAGAGAAGGCGATGTTGCCAACCACACGTTTTGGCGGCCACATTGTAGCAGGTCATGTGGATGGTGTTGGTGTCGTGCATAAGTTGCAAAAAGACGCGCGTTCTATCTATATTGAGATCGAGATACCGCAAGAGCTAGCGCATTATACAGCGACCAAAGGTTCTATTACCCTTGATGGCATTAGCCTCACCACGAACTTGGTACGCGATAATATCGTCTCGTTAAATATCATTCCGCACACCGCACAAGTTACCAATATTGCTCAGCATTGGCTGGTAGGTGATAAGGTTAATGTTGAAGTGGATATCGTCGCGCGCTATTTGGAGCGGCTGTTAAACAAGTCACAAACTGACAGTAAGACAGCGCAAAGTACACCAAGTAATATCACTGAGACTTTCTTGGCTGATAATGGCTTTATGAGATAATAAGTAAAAATAGTAAGTAGGGTTTTTCAGCATATCCTTTATATTGACTAAGGCGTGCCCTCATTTTGATAATGATAAAAATGAGGGCACGCCTTAATTTTTAATAAGGCTCTGTAACACTGTTTGCAGCTTATTTTTATTGATAGGCTTGGTCAAAAATTCATCCATCCCTACGGCAAAGCAAGCGTCACGATCCTCTGTCGAATTGTTTGCCGTCAACGCCACAATAGGAATGTCATTTCCTTGCGCGCGAATGGCCTGAGTCGCTTGTAAGCCGTCCATAACCGGCATTCGGCAGTCCATCAAAATAAGCGCAATCTCTTTATGCTGCGCTTGCAATTGACTCAACGCCTGCTTACCATCTTCTGCGACCACCGTACGATAGCCAAGCTTGGTTAATATCTTACAAGCTATTTTTTGATTGGTCGGACTGTCTTCTACCACTAAAATAAGCGGCGCTGCGATCGCATCGTTGATAGTATCTGTGATCACGTTATCTGTGATCACGTTATCTGTCTCTGTTACCAGTGCGCCATTTTCTTTATTCACTTTTTGGATTGGTGCGAATGTCTGTCTGACTGGAAGGGTTAAGCGCAGCAGCTCAGATAACAATAAAGCACTGTCTAAAGGTTTGGCCAAAAAACCATCACATTGATCTAACAGTACAGAGGAGATACGGCGCTCAGGCTTCATGCTCAGCAGTATTTTAGGCATAGAGATAGTGGCCAGTAACTGGCTTAAGGCCTTACGCCGGTTATGACTGATTGTTTTATCGTCACCTTCTGCTGGCTTAGGAAATACGATAGTGTTGCTCTCATAATATTCATAATCTAGTAGCAGAATGGGTGCCAGTGTTTGCGCATTCTCGGAGAGCTGTTTCGTTAACTGCCTAATGGTCGCACTATTGATCGAGGTATGAATAGTGGCTGGTATGGATAGATAGTCGCACAAACGTTGCAAATGTTCCGCACCCAGCGTTTGATTCATCACTGCAACCAGATGAATATGAGTCAATTGTTCATGAAAACGATAGACTGGCTGATAGTTTGGACGATGACAAGGCAGGTATAGATCAATGCTGATACCTTCATCGGCGGTGCTATTTGACTCAATAAAGCCGCCCAATAATTGTGCAAAACTGTTCGCCGTATTGAGTTCTAAAATTGCTTCAATAGAAGGCTGCTGTACAGGATAGTTGGCTGGGTTGTTTGCTTGATTGATATAAGTAAAATGCTGCGTTTGCTGCTGCGATGGGTTAATTGTCCCAGTACTTTGTAGGCCAAACTTCACCCAGTTATGCGGATTTTTTGTTGTGCTGTCTTCGCGGATAGCCAGTGGCTCACTCTTGGTGGCTGATGGTAAAGGGTTGTCGGTAATTGCTTCAATCGTCAGAGAAACAGAGCCTGCAAGAGTGGATGTGATGGTACTGTCTAATAAATTTAGTAAAATTTGGCACAAGCGTTTGTGATCCGTATTAATATAACGCGGGCAGCTAGGGGCAAAAAAGTAATGCAGCTCGAGCCCTTGTCGCCGAGTATCATCTGTGACTAAGTCATTGACATGTTGTCCCAGTTTGTAGATGTCGACAGACTCAATCCTAAGACGGGTTTTCTTGACGTCGAACTCTCCTACACCCAGCATGTCATTGAGCTTCGTTAACATAGAGTCGCTCGACCTCATTAGCGTCTGTAACACCGCATTCTGCTGTACAGAAAAAGTCTCGGGATTCATGGCTTCAAGAGTGTCGATTATAGTCTCTAGTGGTCTATGCAACTCATGATATATAGCGGGTTTGAGCCCATTAAATTCGTCGATTTTTCCTTGCAGCTGTTGGTTTTGTTGTTGTAGATGCGCGTTCTGATGGATGATTTCATTGACATTATTAAGCAGCACCGTAAAGCCATGCACTTGTCCGTGCTCACCAAACCAAGGGGTAATGTGCAATTGATAGGCTTGTTGATTCTCTAGACCGTGAACGTTTAGAGTACGGGTGACATACAAGTTAGAGAGTTTTTGTAATAGTAGCTGGGTGGGCTCATCGTCAGCCGAGACAAAATCCGTCAACTGATAGTTGGTATCGCTTTGAAATGGGGTGGCAAATACCTGCTCAAAACGTTGATTAAAAAAGCTGATCTGACCGTGACGCATGATCATGACCATCGGCAGCGGTGCTTGCTCAACCAAACGCTCAAGACGATGTTGCAGCGTTTGTATACGTCGGTGGTTACTATGGAGTTGGTAACTGATACGACTGAGCGCATGACCTAGGCGCAAAAACTCAGCCGTAGAATTTTTGTTAATAAAGGGTGGCGGCAGATAAGCGTCTTTTGCCTTGCTACTTAAATTATCGGTATAAGCTATCAGCTGTTGCCAGTTACTTTGGCGATTTAATGTATAGAGTAACGCCATGATGAAGAACATAATCGCCGTCATTAGCGGTAGCCAATAGCGATAGGATATCCAGTCTATCTCAAGTGGTTTGTGGCGTAATATGATATAGAGTTTGTGACCACTCTCAAGCTCTATGGTCCCTGTTAAATTACTAGAGTTGAGCTTATAGGCACTATAATTATTGCTATCAGAAGGCAGTGAAGTCAGGACATTAGGGAAGGTGACGGTGGCAAATGCACGCTCATTAGGACGGACATAGCGATGAATATGAGTCTGCCCAGATGGCATCATAGAAATAATCTGATAACTAACACCTGCAAAAGAAGGCTCGGTCAATATTTCTTGAAAGTCAGAGTTTAGAGGTTCTGCGTGTTTAGTAACGGCATGCTGCAATGATTCAAACGTGTCTATACTCTGCTGATGATTATGCGTGTTTAAGTCATCAAACTGCGCGAAGTAATACAGTGACAACATGGCCAGCAGTGTCAATGTATAAAAGAGCAGCAAACGCTGTAAAGACTGAAACTGTTGCATGAAAGCCTGACCCTATATCGGAACGATAAAATACAATTATGATGCGTCTGTCACCAATCTGATAAATGCGCGACACTTGTTATGGGTCTGTTCTATGTTGATAAGTCGCTTAGCTCAATTAATAAGTCGCTTGACTCACTATAAATGATGACACGCCCTAGTGTTACTAGTGACAAACGAGAGATCATTGAATAGAAAATTCACTACGTGTCAATAATAAGTTCCCGTAGTACAAATACAAAGACTTCCTATATATAAACCTATTCATAAAAGGGTGTTAAAAAGAGATCGTGATGGGCTTTATTGCTATTATAAAGATAAATGGCCTTATTAGTAACGCTGGATTGACACTATTACAATCATGGCACAACGTCGTAAACTCACCTATAATGGGCACATCAATCATATATTATAATGCATGACTATGAACACAATTGCTTCCGCCTCTGATCTGTCTATGGATTCTACTAAACCTCAGCAAAATCCCATTCTTGGTGCTCAGCAGGGTACTAGCCCTTTAAGGATAGTATTTGCGGGGACGCCTGAGTTTGCAGCGATTAGCCTAGAGGCTTTGATTCGCCAACAAGAATCCCTGAATATAGAGATTGTCGCGGTGTACACCCAGCCTGATCGCAAAGCAGGTCGCGGACAAAAACTCTCAGCTTCTGCTGTCAAGCAAGTGGCATTAGCCAATGATATCGCTGTAGAGCAACCGCTCACCTTTAAAAAATCTAGTACTGAAGGCATGGCGGCGCGGCAGACCTTGCGTACTTATCAGCCAGACGTGATGATTGTCGCCGCTTATGGCTTGATATTGCCTATTGGTGTATTGGACACGCCTACTTATGGTTGCCTAAATATTCACGCTTCATTATTACCACGCTGGCGCGGTGCTGCTCCTATCCACCGTGCACTATTGGCCGGAGATGATGAGACAGGCATTACTATTATGCAGATGGACAAAGGACTTGATACAGGTGACATGCTTTATAAAGTCAGCGCTAGTATTGAGCCTACTGATACGGCCGCCAGTTTGCATGATAAGATGGCTGAGCTTGGTTCGACGGCCATTAGTACTGTGTTACAAGACTTGGTACATTACCAAAAACAGGCTGTATCTCAGGATGACAGCCAAGCCAACTATGCTGAAAAGCTGGTCAAAACTGAAGGCGAAATCGACTGGACGCAATCCGCTACTGAGATTGAACGAAAAATTCGTGGACTGACCCCATGGCCGGGTGCTTATACTTTCTTGGCAGGGCAACGCGTCAAAGTATTGGCCAGCTTGCCTGTGAATGCATCTCAGCAAACCAATGAGCCTGTTGGTACTGTTATCAGTATCGGACGCAAAGCGATTTTAGTCGCTTGTGGCAAAGAGAGCGAAGCTGAATCATCAGCCACTACTTTAGCCATAACTCACTTACAGTTTGCCGGTGGTAAGCCGATGACCGCTGAGCAAATTTGCCACGGCAATCAGCTAAATGATGGCGATCAATTTATGACAGAATCAAAATAGCTTTTACTTATATTCAACCTACTTGCACAAGACGCTATCGACCATACGTCAAGGAAATAAAATTTAATGAGACAAACCAGCACTGCGCCAAGAAACAATAAGCTCAAACCGTCAAGCAACCTTATCATGAATGGCAGTGTGCGCGTGCGCGTGATTCGTACTTTGCTCGCTATTCAAAACGGTCAGTCGCTCTCAAGCGTCCTTGATCCATTATTGAATAGTTTGCATGATGGTGACAAAGGCTTCGCCCATGCGCTATTGCTCACGACATTGCGTCAATGGCATGCGCTGGCGCGTTTGCTTGATACTTTAGCAGACAACCCTATTGATGAAGTTGAGGTGCGCACCACCATTCAAGTAGGCTTAGTGCAGTTGCTGTATTTAGAGGTGGCTGACCATGCCGCGATTCATGAAACCGTTGAAGCTGCCAAAGAGATTGAGTTCGCTCATTCAACTGGTTTGGTGAATGCTATTTTGCGCAAAGTCGCCAAGAATCCAAGCAAATTCCGTAAGAAGTGTGATAAAAAGCATAGTCTACCGAATTGGCTCGCTTATCAGCTTAAGCAAGATTGGAGCGAGCAGTATGATGAGCTGACCCAAGGCTTGCGCCAACCAGCACCGATGTTTTTACGAGTAAATTCGGCGGTTACTTCGGTAGAGGACTATCAGCAAGCACTCGATGGGGCAGAAATTGATGCAGACATCGTTGAGCTAACGACTGGTTTTAAGGTAGCGAATTCGTCAGAGTCTGCCACTCCTACAACGCTATCAACCAAAGGTCTCCGGCTACATCAAAGCACTGCCGTTAACGCTTTGCCTGAGTTTGCTTTAGGGGTTGCTAGCGTACAAGACATGCATGCGCAACTTGCTGCACCGATTATTAATAAAGCATTGATGGCTAAGCTTAGCGCTGAAAATAACAGTGCTAACGATACTGACAGCGACAGTGATGAAAGTAACAATAATGAGCTACACATTCTAGATGCTTGCGCGGCACCTGGTGGCAAGCTGGCTCACTGGTTAGAACTTATAAGTTCTAAGAACGAATCATCATTGTTTCACGTGAAACAAGATAATGCTGAAACGTCACCTGAGACAGCTAATATCAAGGTAACGGCTATCGATAATGAAGCACCACGTATCGAGCGTATTCGCGAGAATTTACAACGCTTAAATTTAAGTCAGCATGATTTGCAGCAAGCAGATAACAGCATCGCATTGAACATTGTCTGTGCAGATGCAACCAGATGGCAGCATGGAAAAAATAAAAAAGCGGCGACAAATGAACCCGTCTTTGATGCGATATTATTGGATTCTCCTTGTACCGCGACTGGCGTAATTCGCCGTCATCCTGATATCAGTATTTTGCGTACCGAAGAAGACATCGAGCAAACGGCACTGTTGCAAGCAGATATTTTGCACAATCTATGGCCACAACTCAAAGCTGGTGGTTATCTGCTGTATGTGACATGTTCTATCTTAAAGCAAGAGAACGTCGAGCAAATGCAGGACTTTATCACGCATCATAATGATGCAGTAGCGATTGAGTTTACCGAAGATTGCAGCTGGGGTATCGAACAAGCGATTGGTCGTCAATGCTTGCCGATTGATAGCGCAAGCGGTGATGGGTTTTATTACGCCTTGCTTCATAAAACTGCTGAATAAACCGTTTTAAATATTGAATAACCTCATTATAGACAGGACAATCTAATGAAATATATCAGTACCCGTGGTCAGACAGCACCAATGGATTTTAGTGATGTGCTTTTGATGGGTCTTGCCCCAGATGGTGGTTTGATGTTGCCTGAGCATTATCCAAACATCGATAGCGCTGTACTTGATGAATGGCGCACGCTTAGCTACCCACAGCTTGCGATGGCGATTATGCAGCGTTTTGCGACAGATATTCCTGTGGCTGATTTGCAAGACCTCATTGAGCGTACTTATACCGCGGAAGTATTTGGTAGTGAAGAGATTGTTCCTGTCCGTAAGCTTGAAGATAACTTATATATTCTAGGATTATCAAACGGTCCGACATTGGCATTTAAAGATGTGGCCATGCAGTTTTTGGGCAATGCCTTTGAATACGTGCTTAAGAAAAAAGATGCGCGTATTACTATCATCGGCGCAACCAGTGGTGACACGGGTAGTGCGGCAGAATATGCGCTACGTGGTAAAGAAAATATTGAAGTCTTTATGCTGTCACCGCATGGCAAAATGAGCGAATTCCAGCGCGCGCAAATGTATAGCTTGACTGACGATAATATCCATAATATCGCTATCGAGGGTATGTTTGATGATTGCCAAGATATCGTCAAGGCATTGCAGCAAGATGCTGAGTTCAAAGCGGCTTATAACCTAGGCACGGTAAACTCTATCAACTGGGGTCGTATCCTTGCGCAAATCGTTTATTACTTTAAAGCCTATTTTGCCGTGACTGCCAATAACGACGAAAAAGTCAGCTTTAGCGTACCGTCAGGTAACTTCGGTAATATCTGTGCCGGTCACATCGCTCGTGAAATGGGACTGCCAATTGATCGTTTGATTGTCGCTACCAATGAAAACGATGTGCTAAATGACTTCTTTAACCAAGGCGCTTATCAGCCGCGTCCGACTGAAAAAACCTATATCACCTCAAGCCCATCCATGGATATCTCCAAAGCGTCCAACTTTGAGCGTTTTGTTTATCTGCTATTAGAGAAAGACAGCGCGCGCGTTCATGAGTTGTTTGAAGGGGTGAAATCTGGTCAAGGTTTTGATTTATCTGATTTGATGGATGCGGTCAACAGCCGTTACGGTTTTGCGGCTGGCAAGTCTACCCATAACGACCGCCTGCAAACCATTAAAGCGCTTTATGAGCAGCATGGTGAATTGGTTGATCCGCATACCGCTGATGGTATCAAGGTCGCCAAAGAGTTGCAGAAAAAGGGCGAAATCATTGTTTGTGCAGAGACGGCGCTACCTGTTAAGTTTGCAGATACTATCGTTGAGGCCATTGGTCAGATAGACATTGCTCGCCCAGCGCATACTGAAGGCTTGGAGAGTTTGTCGCAGCATGTGGTCGTGCTAGATAATGACGCTGAGCAAGTCGCTGAGCAAATTCGTCAGCATGTCAGGCCAAATCCAGCCTAAATCAAAGCTGGACTTGTTATTAGCTTTGTTTAACCATTAAACAAGCGTCCACATAAAAGTTACGCCATTGTAATAAAGTGTTTATGATTGTGTTATGGTAGATATAATTGTAATATTGGAAACAGCGTCGGCGACTCATCATTTTGCTAGACGCTTTTTTAGCAATCACACCAGCCAATTACACTGAACAGCTGCCCTATAGGCGTTATGATAACTGTACTGTTAAGCTCTTTTATGCTCTTAATTGCTTGTCATTGATTTTAGTAATGCTCAAGGATTAAGATTAAATCAAGGGTCTAAATAGTATTAATTGTGGCGACAACAGCGGTACATATTGTGGATATAACAATGAAGATGAGCTTAAAAACGATAGCAAAAGCCCTGTTGATCACGACATTTAGTAGTACGATGCTAATGAATGCTGCCCACGCTAACAATCCAGCACCAACTATTAAAGCGGATGCGCCCAATCGCTATACGGTCAAAAAAGGCGATACATTGTGGGACATCTCAGGACGCTATCTAGACAGTCCATGGCGCTGGAAAGAAATTTGGGCGACCAATAAGCAAATCAAAAACCCCAATCTTATTTATCCTAACGACATTCTTATCTTATGTGTGATTCAAGGTAAGACTTTGATTGGTGTCGATACGGGTGAGGGCTGTGCTGGGATTGAAAAACAATTGACCGGTACGGCAGTTGCCACCTCGGTCACAGTCACGTCGACGGCGAATAGCATTCCACCTATTCCATGGTCTGCTATCCAGCATTGGCTAGATAAAACCATCATCGTTAATCCAGCAGATTTTAATACCACACCTTATATATTAGCATCTAAAAAAGGCAACTTAATCACGGCAAGTGGTGATAAAGTCTATGCCAAAGGCGTGCCGCTTATCGTTGGTCAGCGTTATGGTATCTACCGTGAAGGTGAGATGTATGTCGAGCCAAAGACTCAGCAAGTCATCGGACTTGAAGTCACACAAGTCGCGACTGGATTGGTTACGTCTACAGAAACCAATGGCGTTACCAGTTTGCAACTTACCGACAGCTACGGCAAAGAAGTCCGTGAAGGTGATCGGGTTTTTGTTGAGTTAAACAACTCTATCCCGCCCGTATTTTACCCAACGCCTGCAACGGTTAGCCGCGGCGGTATGATTGTCCGTGTCATGGACTCAATCAGTTCAGCGGCGAAGGGCAGTGTGGTCGCGATTAATTTGGGCAGCGCAGAGGGTGCCAAACCCGGCGATGTGTTGACTGTCTATCAAAAAGGGGCGTTGGTACGAGATACCAAAGATAATGATGCCTCTGTACGCTTGCCAAGTGAGCAGAGCGGTATGGTGATGGTGTTCAATACTTTTGACCATATCAGCTACGCTTATGTGCTTGATTCTGAGCTACCGCTCAATGTGGGTGATCAATTATTACCTCCCCCTTATCTATAAACCAGACTTCTTAAGTCAGTTGAATCCGTAAATGCGAGTCAGACCATTATGACGGCAGTTTCTCCAGTATTACCCGACGAGCAGCGTGCAATATTGGCGCTGTGGACCGAGGTGAATGCGTCATTATCGGCTTATCATAAACTTATTACCTCTTTTGGTACGGCGGAGCTTGCTTGGCAAGCCAAAGCAGAAGCATGGCGTCAGTTGGGTATTCACCATACGCATCTTGCCCGCCATGAACAGCCAGAGCACACGCAAGCCAGTATCGATAAAATTCAGCAAGCGCTCAACGAGGGACGCTACGGTCTGCTATTTTCTGATCAGCCTGATTATCCTGCCCAACTCTTACAAATCTATGACCCACCGCCATTATTGTTTTATCGTGGTAATCATGCACGCCTGCATCAAGCACAAATCGCTGTCGTCGGCAGTCGAAAACCCACCGCCCATGCCCAAAAAATCACTTTCGATATGGCACAGTATTTGGCGCAAGCTGGTTATATCATCACCAGTGGTCTTGCCATGGGGGTAGATAAGCGTGCGCATTTAGGTGCGCTGGCTCAGACAGATACTGAATATCAAGGTCGAACGATTGGAGTCATGGGTACAGGGATTGATGTCAATTATCCCAATCATCATGATAAGTTATTTACTCAAATCATCGATCAAGGTGGCTGTATTATCAGCGAGCTGTTACCACACACGCAGCCGCATAAACATACTTTTCCACGCCGGAATCGTTTGGTGGCGGGTTTAAGCTTGGCGACCATAGTGACGGAAGCCACGATTCAAAGCGGCTCACTGATTACCGCGCGCCTAACCTCGGAGCAAGGCAAGCAAGTTTTTGCGATTCCCAGTCATATTGACAATAGCAATGCTGAAGGTTGTCACCATTTGATACGTGAAGGCGCGACGTTGATTTATCATCCGCAGCAAGTAATCGAGGACGTAAATGGTCAGCTGGATTATGACAATAATAGCTATCGACCAGCACAACAGACGGCCAGTGCCAATCATAAGCTATCGGATAGTCATCAACCTTCTCATGCCCCAGAGACAGCTTCTGTGCCAGCGACGAGCCAATTGACACCGTCTAACATCAAATCCCCTAAAAGCGCTATCGTCGTCCCAGAGCATTTAACGCTGGTCTATGAGCAGCTTGACTGGCATGGACAAGATTTAGACGCGCTGTTGGTCAGTACCAAGCTTACGCCACCGCAGCTGATTGGGCAGTTAATGGAGCTTGAGTTACTGGGTGTTATCAGCGTGCAAGGTGGGCGTTATTTACGCGTTTAAAGTCGTACTTTCTCTACTTTTACGTTTTTCTACTTATTAATTTTAAGTGATTGAATACGGTACAATTTTATAAATATAGTCAGTGAAAAGTAATATCGAACCATCACGCACTGCTGATATCAGTTTTTCTTGCTTGCTGTGCCTACGCAGACAGAGGTGACAAAAATTGATATCAGCAATACCGTCGCGTTTTTAGGATATCTTGACTATATTTGAATTTGGCTCACTTAATCAGCTTCTCTCCTATGTTATTATTAATGCTTAAACTTCCACCTTTTCGAAGCCTTCAAGCCATGAAAAAATCCGCATCCTTTACTACTGATTCTGTCGCTCAAGCTGCTACGTGGCTAAAAGAAGGGCAGCTACTTGCGTATCCCACCGAAAGCGTTTGGGGTATCGGTTGTGATGCTTACGACGAGATAGCCGTTCAGCGCATTTTAAATATCAAACAGCGTCCACAAGCCAAAGGCATGATTGTCGTTACTGACAGTGCCGAGCGTTTAATGCCTTTACTAGAGCCTTTAGAAGACGGTCAGCGCCAACAAATTATCAAGAGTTGGCAGGCAGATAGTGACAATATAGAGCTGCAATGCAAGCAAGCGCATACTTGGTTGTTACCTATTCCGCAGGCTTTAACGACGGTGATACCTTCTTGGATAACCGGGCAGCATCAAACAGTGGCAGTTAGAGTTATTGCCCATCCTATGGTTCGTCAATTGTGCCAACAATTGGTCGACGTTCAAAACCCCTTTGGGCTATTGGTTTCTACAAGTTGTAATCCATCAGGGCAACTGCCTGCTATGACTTTCACTGATGCATATGGGTATTTTGGCGAGCAAATCAGCTACTTGCAGGCTGACACTCTAGGTTATACATTGCCTAGTCAAATTCGTGATGCAACGACAGGATTAATTGTTCGCTAGACAAATTACAGTTATTTAAAGGTTGATATTTATATCTATTTCACTATTGACAGAAATAAAAGAATAGCGCAAGATAAGTTAATCTAATCGTATAAAAAACTAAGTGAATGGCTCTTATGAAACTAAATCCTGTGACCGAAAAATTTATCTTACATTGGGGTGAGATGGGCTCGCAGTGGGGCGTTAATCGCACCATGTCACAGATACATGCGTTATTATTTATCATTGGCAAGCCACTAAATGCTGAAGAAATCACTGACACACTTGGCGTCGCGCGCTCTAACGTTTCAAACAGTATTAAAGAGTTGCAGCATTGGGGCTTGGTACAAAAGATTTCGATATTGGGTGACCGTCGTGACCACTTTACGACCAATACCGATGTTTGGGAGTTGGCACGTATTATTGTCGTTGAGCGTCAGAAGCGTGAGCTTGAGCCAACAGTACAGTTTTTACAAGAACTTATGGACAGCCCTGAATTTGAACATGAAAATAATGAGGTAAAGTCACGCATCCGTGATACCCAAGAATTCGTTAGTACCCTAACCACTTGGTCATCTGAGATGCTTAAGCTGCCCACAAGCATCCTCAAAAAAGTCCTCAAACTTGGCGCCAGTATTAAAAAGGTTTTGCGTTAATAGTAAGCTGTAAGCTGTACGATCTAAAATAAAAAATTTGAGATATGATTTCTGTTTTGACAGAAATATATGTAATGGACATAAAGGCCAGCTAAGTTTAAGTGACACGAGCTTCAGTAAAAGTAGCAGCAATAAGAAACAGCAACGACAAATGGATGTGTAAAATGACAGTCAATCAAACACACGCTAATAAAGAGCAAGCCATTAAAAAGGCTATCGCTGCAGTCGAGTGGCAAGACTTGCGCCAGTTAACGCGCGGTCAAATCGCTTATAACGTTATTTTGCCTTATCCATTTTTGTTGTTGTCTTGGTGGTTTGCCAGCCAATCTTGGTATGTCTTGGCATGCGGGGCTTCTTACTTATTTTTTGCTGCTGCATTTCGCCAAGCACACGATGGCTATCATCATAGTTTAGGGACAGGTAAGCGTACGACCACCGCGATATTACTATTGCTTAGCGTGCTACTGATGACCAGCTTACACAGCATTCGCGCCACTCACATGGCGCATCATCGTGATCCGCTGGGCGACAGTGACATTGAAGGCAGTCTAGCAAAAGTGTCATGGTGGCAAGCACTGCTCAGCGGGATAACTTATCGGCTCGATATTTATCGTCAAGGACTGCGTCTAAGCAGCCGTCGCAATCAAAGCTTGGCTTGGCTAGAATTTGGCTTGATTGCTTTAGTCGTCTTGGTTGCCCTCGTACTGACCGTATTTACTGTCGCTGTTCCTGCTCTGACCATGTTAGCGCAAGTATTGATGTACCACATACTGACCATGATGTTGGCCAATGCCAGCGTTGGCATCATTGCTGTGTGGGGCGTGCACCACGATTGTGATGAGACGATCGCTCGCACTGAGCGTAATTCAGTGGTCAATTTCCTAACTTTTAACCTGTTATATCACGTAGAGCATCATCTGTTTCCTGCCGTCCCATCAAACCATTTACCTGAACTTGCCAAGCGTTTGGATACGGCTGCGCCACACCTGACCAAAGCACATGTGTTACCGAGTGTGGCTAACGTCATAGATTTTATTAATCATCGTTGGAACAAATTAAAGAATAAATCTCAAAATAATAATAATGATAGTGAGTGTCCTATTCGTAAGCGTTTTGCCTAATAAGTAGGCTAAATAAAATCAAGATACTTATCCACCAATTATCCACAGTAGTTTCATTGGCTTTGCCAACGCCGTATTTATACTCAATTAACGACGAATGTTAATAGGATAAATATCATGAAAACGAATAATAATGTAGGTGCTTACCCTTACCTATCAGTGATTATTTTGTTTGCAGGGCTTGGCAGCATAGTTGGTGGGTTGATTGCAGAACTGGGTTTATTGTTTATTTTTAGGAATGCGGATTTTGCGCAGATTAGCTATCAGCCATTGCTATATGTCGGTCTGCTTGGTTTTATTCCTGCTTTATTAACAGGCATTATTGTCGCTACTCAACAGATATGGCGCGGTGATCATAAGAGTCTACGAACGACATTTTTAGTTGGGTTCGTAACATCAGCAGGTTATATGGGTGCAATCATCCTATATTTAGGCATAAACTCATTGATAGAGGTTGGCGTGCTACTGGCCTTTATGATTGGTATAGGACTATTTGGCGCTATCAATTCAGCCATCGCTGGCTGCATTGCTTTACCAAAAGCATGTAAAAGTCGTTTTGATATAAAGGTTAAAAAAGAAGACGATGACTATAACGGATTAAGTTTTACTAAACGATAAGCGAAAAATATAAGGAACAGGACATGAATATTTTAATCAGTGGTGGCTCTGGATTTTTAGGCAGTGCCTTTAGCGATGAGATTATGGCGCGTTACCGTGCCCAAGATAAAGCGCTGCATATTACTTGGCTGACGCGTGATAGCAGCCAAGCACATCCGAATGATATCAATATGATGACTTATGATGAGTTGGCGAGTTCGGATAAAAGCTTTGAGGTTATTTTAAACCTAGCAGGGGCAGGTATTGCTGACTCACGTTGGAGTGATGCGCGCAAAGAGCAATTGCTCGCCAGCCGTATTAAACCTACCGAATCTCTATTGGCATTTATTAAGCGCACCAGTATTAAGCCCAAGCTAATGGTCAGCGGTTCAGCGATTGGTTGGTATGGCACACAAGGTGACAAGCCTCTTACCGAAAGCAGTGGTTTTGAAACCGATTTTGCTCATCTATTATGTGATGAATGGGAGCAGCTAGCATTGACAGCAACCGAATATAGCGTGCCCGTGGCTATCGTGCGTACTGGGGTGGTTATCCATCCTGATGGCGGTATGCTCGGTAAACTATTAACCCCGTTTAAGATGGGCGTCGGTGGACAATTGGGTGATGGTCAGCAAATCATGAGTTGGGTCAGCCGTGAGGACTGGATAGGGGCAGCGATATTTATCATTGAGCAGCACCTTGACAGTCATGCGAGCCGTCAAACCACGCATGAAAATACCCTACAGACTACAAATGATACGACAGCGGTCGTGTATAACCTAACGGCACCCAATCCTGTAAATAATCATACTTTCACCAAAACACTGGGGTCATGGTTACACCGTCCGACATTTTTTACTTTGCCAAATTTCTTACTTAAGCTGATGTTTGGTGAAATGTCGACGCTACTCATAGATGGACAAAAGGTCTTGCCGCAAGCATTACAAAGCGCAGGTTATGAGTTCCAGCATCCGACACTTAAACAAGCTTTAGAAGAGCAGAAGTCGTAAATAATCATGAAGGTTGTTTCATGTGAAACGTGATTCTTCATTGTAGGGTGCTTTGTTTCATGTGAAAC
This sequence comes from Psychrobacter sp. K31L, assembly GCF_017942195.1. Lineage (NCBI taxonomy): Bacteria > Pseudomonadati > Pseudomonadota > Gammaproteobacteria > Moraxellales > Moraxellaceae > Psychrobacter > Psychrobacter sp. K31L. The sequence goes on from NZ_JAGKSC010000004.1 coordinate 312,720, forward strand.
CTAAAGAGAGGTTCTTATGAGTAAAGTTGATAGCAACGCTACAATTACTGTATTTAGCTACCCTAAATGGAAGGTGATAGTACAATATCCATTATCAGGTGGGGTGGTAGGAGGTTTAATCCTCTTTCTATATATAGCGATAGGAATGTCGATAGATATTGGCATTCCGCTCCGAGATTCACTACTCTTCGTCAAAATGGCTCCAGCATTTATCCTAGTAGGTTTTTTCGGAGGTTTACTACCAGCGTTATTAACAGGTTATATCGTTTCTAAATTCGAAATATATTTTGATTCAGTAGCGAAGGTGCTTCCCTTATTTATAATAGGTTTTATGAGCACGTTTTTATTCGTAGTGTGGTTCATGATAGGGGATGGCTCTGTAAACTCTTCTATAACAAGTGATATTTTATTTTGCTGTAATGGCGGTGTCAGCGCTATCATCACAGGATGGTTCATATTACCTAACCACAAATAAAATTTATCCACATATTTCACTTTTGACAGAAATAAAATAAATAAAACTATGTAGTTAAATCAAGTGGTCGCGCCAGCAAGACAGCTACTGCTTATCACTAAGTAAGGAGAACATCATGCGTCATCCTTCATTAGCCAATATTGAATGGCAAGATTTGCGTCAGCTCAAGCCTACTGAGACCGTTTACAATATCTTTTTATCGTTACCATTTTTATTATTGTCATGGTGGAGCGCGTGGCAGGGGTTTTGGCTACTTGCGCTGGCTGCGACGTTTTTCTTTTTTACTGCCGCACTTAGACAAGCCCATGATTGCTATCACCGCACTTTAGGTGTGAGTAAAGTCGCCACAGAGCTCATGCTATTTATGCTGAGTATCACGATGCTCTGTAGTACGCATGCCATTCGGCATACTCATCTCAATCATCATAGAGATCCGCTTGGAGACAGTGATGTCGAGGGTAATTGGGCACGCCTGCCGTGGTATCAGGCGATATTAGGCGGTGGTATTTTTTCGATTATGATTCAGTGGTTTGGTTTGACGCATGGTAGCCGCCGCAATCGCATACTCGTTGGCTTCGATATGCTGCTTATTTTCGCAGTGATTGCCACCGCTTTTATCACGATGCATCCCGTATTGATGTATCACGTGTTGGTGATGATATTAGCCAATACGATGGTGGGGTTCTTTGCCGTATGGAGCGTGCATCATGGCTGTGATGAGGTGGTATATGCCCGCAGTGAGCGCAATCCGCTGATTAATTTACTGACCTTTAACTTGCTTTATCACATCGAGCATCATCTGTTTCCAGCGGTGCCGACCAATCATTTACCGGCACTGGCTAAGCGTTTAGATGCTACCGCTCCACAGTGGACGCAGCAACCAGTCATTCCTTTTTTAGCACCAGTCAATAAATACCAAAAACCTAGCGTGATTAATAAAACGAATAGCCTCGATGCTGAGGTATCACTCAGAAAGGAGTCATAACATGATTATCCAAAACCATATCAACAGTTATAGAGAGCAAGCAAATTTGTCCATTACCATGTACTACGATGATGCGTGCGTGATATGCAGCACCGAGGCGCATAATATGAAAAAACGTCAGCCCGAGAAGATACGCTTAGTTCCTGTGGAAGAAGGGCTTAATGAGTTGGCCGTCGCAGGATTCAGCCGTGAGGACGCGATGACGTATATGTGTATGAAAGACAGCTACGGCAATTGGTATACGCATATGGATGCCGTGCGACTGCTCTACAGGACGGGCGGCGTTAAATGGTCACCGTTGTTGTTTTTGCCAGTGGTCAAACAACTGGGTGACTTAGCTTATCCCTATGTCGCGCGCAATCGCTATAGAATTCCGAACTGGGTGACCAAGTTGGTCTATGGCAAAGCGCTGATGCAAGCTTGTGAAAATGAGATCTGTAAAATAGCACCAGACAAACGTTAAAGTATTTTTACTGGCAACCATTTGGTTTTGTAGCAACAGCACTCTAGACGTAAAGCATATGAAGTTTTCGTGGAAAAAAGGAGGCTATGTTCAGAGCATTCAGCTTTTAACGTAAGATAGCATCCTCTTCATCTGATTAGATCTTACTATGTGGTTCTTTATCATTTTCACTCAGTTGCTAGCTGTTATGACCAGCGTTCTTCTCTGCTGGTTTGTAAAGCCAAAAACTAATGCTGCAAAAGCTGCGCTGATAGCTGCTGTCTTTATTATTAATAATGTGGCTCTCATTTATGGTTTGACTGAGTTTTGGGGTGAGCGCTTTCATGTCTATCTGGTCGTTAGTATTTTACAAGGTTTTATGCTTTATGCTGGTGTGATGACGGCTGCGGTAGCGCTACTCGTTTATCAGGTCATCAAGCGAAAATCTCGTCCAATACTCTTGCGCGCCTTTGCCATTACGACTTATATAGCCATTGTTAGCTTAGCGGTATTTAATGCTTACTCGCCCGTTGTACACCGTCTAACAGTCACTATAGATAAGCCACTGGATAAGCCAATGGATATCGCGCTTGTCTCTGATACGCATCTGGGTAGATGGTTTGGCAATCGACAGATAAAGAAAATGGTAAACCTTATCGATGCGCAACATCCTGATGTCGTGGTTATCGCTGGTGACATTATGAATGACAACACCGTTGCTTACGATAATACGAATATGCATGAGCAGCTATCAAAGCTAAAGGCACCGCTTGGCGTCTATGCAACTTTAGGCAATCACGATTATTTCGGTTATGACCAGCAGATCACACAGGCGGTGGAAAAGGCTGGCATCAAAGCGCTTGATAATGAGAGTGTGTTATTAAATGACTCGGTATGGCTGGTGGGGCGCTCAGATGATATTGATCGTACTAGACTGTCAGCCGAGGAGTTATTGACGCAAGTACAGACAGACAAACTGGTGATATTTTTAGAACATCGTCCTAGCGCGATGGACGAGGTCAGCGCCCTGCCAGTCGATTTGCATCTGTCTGGGCATACCCATGGCGGGCAGATATTCCCGTTAACAATATTGATGGATTGGTTGACACCGCTAAACTATGGCAGCAAAAAAATAGCCGATACGCAGTTTTTGGTGACCTCTGGTTATGGCATCGGCCCAGTACCTTTTAGACTGGGTACGCGTTCTGAGATTTGGATAATTACGTTGCAGTCTGGTGTATGAGCCATTTAAATAAACAGTGTTACCCTAATGATAAAGCCTCTACCATATCTAAATGGTAGAGGCTTTTATTTGCTGTTAGGCTGGCTAATAGCTACTTTGCTTGTCTGGTTAGCTAAAAACATACTGCATTGACGCCATCATACTCAGGGATTCTTTATGCGCTACGCATTTTTCATTACCATTTTTGTGCTATTGCAGCTGTTTAGTGTCGGCGCAGCTCTAAGCGTGCAATGGTGGTTACAGCCTTGGCAGACAGCAGGTTTGCAAACTTCGGTATGGGTTATCATATTCATTATTACCAACGGTTTGCTGCTACTCAGTGTCAATAGAGCATTTGCCAATAGCTATCGCTGGATCAGTGGTTGGATGTTGGCCATGCACTTTATGCTATTGACGGCTTTAGTTACCAGCCTATCTTATGGTGGATATTGGTTAATCACATCGCTAACTGGTGACGTACTCGCTACACCGGCTACCGTCGATTTTGGGTTGCGCATATTAGCATTGGCAGTATTTATCGGATTGTTTGTTTATGCCCTATATAGCGCTTATGCGCCTGTGGTACGTGAGTTATCTATTGATATTGATAAGCCTTTGGCTAAGCCGCTACGTATTGCGGTCGCTAGCGATTTGCATATCGGGAGATTGTTTGGCATTGGTGCAATAGATAGACTGCATCGTCTGATTGTGCAGCATAAAGCAGACATATTGCTGATGCCGGGCGATATCATGGATGACAATACACAGGCATTTACCAAATATAAAATGGCAGAAAACTTGGCTGAGTTATGCAAAAGCCTACCGTATGGGGTCTATGCAACTTTAGGCAATCATGATTTATACGGGCACGAGCAGCCGATTGTCCAAGCGTTGCGTGGTGCTGGCGTGCAGTTGTTAAATGACGAAGTCATACGCCTCACGCACCAAGGGCAAGCACTTTGGTTGATGGGACGCTTCGACAATCATAAGCGTCAGCGCGTCCCGACGACTGATCTATTGGCACAGGTTAATAGCGCTGAGCCACTGATATTATTAGACCACAGACCAAGTGATATTGCCGAGCACAGCCAAATGCCGATTGATTTGCAGCTCTCTGGGCATACCCATAACGGTCAGATATTCCCCGCCAACTTCATTGTCAGTGCCATCAACCGCTTGGGCTATGGCTATGAGGTCATCAATGACAGTCACTTTGTGGTGTCATCTGGTTACGGCTTTTGGGGCATTCCGTTTCGACTAGGCTCGCGCTCAGAGATTTGGCTCATCACCCTCACTGGTCAGTAGGTTTTGCACAAAACAAGCAAACGACTTGATAATATAGCTTGTCTGATTGCCAAGACCTTGATGGACACTCATCAAGTTAATAAAACCGTGCGGTGCGCCTAGCACTGTATAGGTTTCTACCTTAACGCCTTCTTTTTGCAAAAGCTCGACATAAGCAAGTCCTTCATCTCGCAAGATATCTAATTCCGCAACGACGACATAGCTGGGACACAGGTGTGTGTTGTCACCATGCATGACTGAGATAAGAGGATGGGACTGCATTAGACCACTGTGCTGAGTGTAGGCAGTATTAAAGACATTTGCATCGTTGTGATCGAGCAGCAAGCCTTCACCATAAAGCTCCCAACTTGGATATTCAGCCTCATAATCAGTGACAGGGTATAGCGGCAATTGCGCTAAAGGTCGCGGCAAGTCAGCCAGTAATTTTTTAAAGGTGTCATTGGCTTTTTTATCAGTCTCAGTAGCTTGATTATTATCTTGCCATAATGCATCGATAGGCTTGATAACCTGCTGCGCCACCAGTGCTGCTAAGCAACCACCTGCACTATCACCAGACAATACGATGCGCGATGGCAATGCACCAAGTGACTGAGAATGTTCAGTCAGCCAAGCATACGCTGCTAGACAATCTTTAAGAGCCGTTGGCGCTGGATACTCAGGAGCCATGCGATAGTCGACACTCACGACTGCCCAGCCAGTTTGGGCACAGACCGTATGACAAAACTCATGGTGCGTATCGATATCACCGATACAAAACCCGCCCCCATGAAAAAACAACATGACGACTTCATCCGTACTTTTTCCCTCGTTATTCTGCTTCGACTGCTGGTAGCAGCGCACGGTCATGTCACCACCATCAGCATTGGCAATGGTCTTATCTTGCCAGCTGACAGTGTTCTCTGAATTTCCTGAAGCATCCGCATTTTGTTGCCAGACGCTAGGCGCTTGCAACGACACCGCATCTGTACCAAATTTCTGCCGTAGTTTGGGTAGCTTATCCAGTGCCAATGGGCGCTTGAGCTTATTACTGACAGCAAGTATCAGGCGCAGATGGGCGTCAGCAAGGGGATATTGCTCCGCTGTAGACGCTTTTAATTGGTGATTAACACGTTCGAGTAGTGGCGTTGGCAGATTATCCAACCCTTTTAGCGTATGGTGCAAAACATGATGCTGGTGCACATTTTTAGCGGCTGTCTTTTTTACGGTCTTAAGCGTTTTTGTCAATAAAGCATTGAGCGATGGCACTGGTAAAATAGGCATAAACCCTCTCTTGTAATCGATGTTTAAACAAAATTAGTCGGCTTTATAAGTGAACGATTAATATAGCAGCTAATCGCAAAGTTTATATTACATTCAGATCTATCTTAAAAGCCTGACTCGGTAAAGTTAAGCATGGCTCGATGCCAAAAATATAATCATGTCTACCCGTTATTTATCGCAGCATTTATTGCGTTATTGACAATAATCCTTATGCTCTGCAATGATTTATCTGGCTAAAGCGAAAAATTCCTCATATTAGGCTTGAAATTTATGGTCATCACCTTTATCAAGCAGCTATTGAAGCGCATTTAAAAAAGAATGAACAAAAACAGTTAGGCCATTAATAAAAGCACAATGATCAGCCCTTGGTCGGTTTGTTGTGCCTTAAAACCAACCATTATATTAATAATCCTAAGGAGCTACCATGAGCGAGCAGAATACGAACCAAGAATCTCTTGAGCAAAATGTGTCACATGACAATATTGACCACGATGAGAGCATTTTAGAAGAAACCTTGAAAGAGTTTGATCCACAGAATAACTCAGGTGAAGAGATGACTATCGAAAATGATATCAATCTTGATACTTTTAAAGCCCGTATCGCTGAGCTAGAAGGCGAAGTGAAGCAAGCTAAAGAAGGTACCGCCCGTGCCAATGCTGAAGCTTATAACGCGCAAAAACGTATGGAACAAGAAGCGGATAAAAGCAAAAAATTCGCCCTACAGAAATTTGCCAAAGAGCTATTGGACATCGTTGATAATTTAGAGCGTGCCATGGAAAACGCTGATGCCAATGACCCAGTCGCTGAAGGCGTTCAATTAACACACAAAGCGCTATTAGCACTACTAACCAAAAATGGCGTAGAAGTCGTTGAACCTCAAGGTGAGAAATTCAACGCTGACTTTCATGAAGCGGTAGGCATTGATCCAGACGCCGAAGCAGATACCGTCGGTACGGTACTACAAAAAGGCTATAGCTTGAATGGTCGTCTGTTGCGCCCAGCGATGGTTCGTGTCGGTCAATAATATTTGAGCTGATATCGTCAGCAGCAGTAACGCTTTAAGTCATCGGTTTATTATATAAGTGGTGGACAATCAGTTTTTAACTGTGCTAAACCTCATTATTAGTAAGGGTTTTCACAAAAAGTCACACAAAAGGCAGTTTTTGCGTGGCTTTTGACTTGAAAAAATTAATAAGCAAACCGATATATAGCAACAAGTGACCGACTATGGTCTGAACATATAAGTATTTATATTGAAAATAAATTAGGAGCATTTGATTATGGGTAAAGTAATTGGTATTGATTTAGGTACAACGAACTCATGTGTTGCAGTAATGGAAGGTGACAAAGTTAAAGTCATCGAAAATGCTGAAGGTACGCGTACCACACCATCGATCGTTGCCTATAAAGACGACGAAATTTTGGTTGGTCAGTCAGCCAAGCGTCAAGCGGTAACGAACCCAAACAACACCTTGTTTGCGATTAAGCGTCTGATCGGTCGTCGTTTTGATGACAAAGTCGTGCAAAAAGACATCGGCATGGTGCCTTACAAAATCGCTAAAGCAGACAATGGCGATGCATGGGTAGAAGTCAACGGTAAAAAACTAGCACCACCACAGGTTTCTGCTGAAATCTTGAAAAAAATGAAAAAAACAGCAGAAGATTATCTTGGTGAAAGCGTGACTGAAGCAGTCGTAACTGTACCTGCTTACTTCAATGACTCACAGCGTCAAGCCACTAAAGATGCGGGTAAAATCGCCGGTCTTGATGTAAAACGTATCATCAACGAGCCAACCGCTGCTGCACTTGCTTATGGCATGGACAAAAAGCAAGGCGATAGCACTGTTGCTGTATATGACTTGGGTGGTGGTACTTTTGACGTATCAATCATCGAAATCGCTGACGTTGATGGCGAGCAGCAGTTTGAAGTACTAGCAACCAATGGCGATACTTTCCTTGGTGGTGAAGACTTTGACTCAGCGTTGATTGACTTCTTAGTAGACGAGTTCAAAAAAGACCAAGACGTTAACCTAAAAGGTGACTCTCTTGCGATGCAACGTCTAAAAGAAGCAGCAGAAAAAGCGAAAATCGAGCTATCAAGCGCTCAAAGCACTGAAGTGAACCTGCCTTATATTACTGCTGATAGCAGTGGTCCTAAGCATTTGGTTGTTACTATCAGCCGCTCAAAACTAGAGAGCTTAACGGAAGCGCTAGTACAACGTACCATGGGCCCTTGTAAAATTGCCCTTGAAGATGCTGGCATAAAAATTGGCGACATCGATGATGTTATCTTGGTTGGTGGTCAGACTCGTATGCCACTGGTACAGCAAAAAGTACAAGAATTCTTCGGTCAAGAGCCACGTAAAGACGTGAACCCTGACGAAGCAGTAGCAGCTGGTGCAGCCATTCAAGGTGCCGTATTATCTGGTGAAAAAACGGACGTATTGCTACTTGATGTGACGCCATTGACCCTTGGTATCGAAACGATGGGCGGTGTCATGACGCCAGTTATCGAGAAAAACACCATGATTCCTACTAAGAAATCACAGGTATTCTCAACCGCTGAAGACAACCAGCCAGCTGTAACCATTCAGGTATATCAAGGTGAGCGCAAAATCGCTAACCAAAACAAACAGCTTGGTCGTTTTGATTTGACGGACATTCCACCAGCACCACGTGGTCTACCACAAATTGAAGTGTCTTTTGACATCAACGCTGACGGTATCATGAACATCTCAGCAACGGACAAAGGCACTGGTAAAGCACAAAGTATCCAGATCAAAGCGGATTCTGGCTTGTCGGACGAAGAAGTTGAACAAATGGTTCGTGATGCAGAAGCCAATGCTGCTGAAGATGAGAAATTCGCTAACCTAGCGCAAGTACGCAACGAAGCAGATGGTCGCATCCATGCCGTACAAAAAGCGCTGAAAGAAGCCGCAGATAAAGTGACTGACGAAGAAAAATCAACAGTAGAAACGGCTATCACTGAGCTTGAAACAGCGGCTAAAGAAGATGACCATGATGACATCAAAGCCAAGCTTGAAGCATTAGACAATGCTTTCTTACCAATCAGCCAAAAAATCTACGCTGATGCAGGTGCTGGCGCTGAAGGTATGGATCCAAGCCAATTCCAAGAAGGCGCGGATGCTGCTGGTGGCAACCAAGCTGATGACGACGTGGTTGATGCTGAGTTTACTGAAGTAGACGAAGATAAAAAGTAGCACCAAATCCAAAAACGCGATTAGCTGCGTCAAACTCGCTTAGTCTACTCAATGTAGTACTTACGCTTGTTTTCCTTGCTACTCAAGTTTTTGAAAATGGTAGAATCGATACAAATCGATAAGCAGTTAAATTAAAAAACGCATCCTTCGGGGTGCGTTTTTTTATGGCTATAATTTCTGTTAGTAATATTAGGCATAGTCAGTGAAAAGTAATATCGATATATCCGCAATACCGTCGCGTTTTTAGGATATTTTGACTATATGGCTGATTTAGGGTTTGAACGCACTCACGGTCAGTACTTCATACGTCAAATTGACGCAAGACTGACCATCTTCGTTTTGTGCAGAAAAATGCTGCCAATAATCTGACTCAAATTGTTGTAAACGCGTTTTCGTCCATCTGAAAGGTGGCGTGTTCCTTGACGATACTTGCGTTTGACTGGTTGAGACACCTGTCAATTTCATATGCTTCAACACAGCATAAGGGCTGATAAATGGTAAGTCGAAACGCTCAATTGAAAGCTCGATATGCTCAAAATCAGCATCAACTAATGCTGACTGCCACTCAGTGATATCTGGGTAATCAAGGCCTTGACCCGTTAGCGCTTTAATTTGTAAAAAGTTATTGGACGTAAAGGTGCTGAAGAGTAGTTGACCTCCAGTCTGTAGACGGTGTGCTGATTGCGTGACAAAATTCAACGGATTATCAAACCACTGCACTGCATTGGCACTGACTATCAGGCTGTGTATTACTTCCAAGTCCATGGTTTCAGCATCGCCAATCACGATGTCAGCCGTTGGTAAAATTGATTGCAAGGTAGCTGCTTGTTCAGCGCACAATTCATTGATCAGCCAATGCTGGCTTTGTATATGCTCAGCCAGTAGTCGTGTCATTTGACCGGTCCCCGCACCGACTTCTAATACACTGCTTTGTTTGGTATGAGCAATATTTTCTAGTAAATACTGACAGACTGTCTGCTGAATACTGGCATGCTGGTCATAGTCGCTGGCACTGGCAAAATGGCGAGCGATGGTTTGTTTTCTAGCGCTAAAACTATCAGGTGTAACGAGTATTTCCATAGGGTGTATTACATCCAAGTAAGTCCATTATCAGTCGATAGTAGGACTGACATCTCGGTTAGATGACAGACTTATAATTGTTCTATCAACTGCTCGCAGTCTTCGTTGGTTAGTTTGGCATTCATGACCAAGCGAATACGAGCGGTGTTCGCAGGAACGGTAGGTGGTCTGATGGGCAATGCGTAAAATCCTGCGGCTTGTAACTGTTTTGCTTTAGCAAGCGCACACGCATTGTCGCCTAATATATAGGGGATAATAGGTGAATCATAGCTTATATTTTGAGCAGTTGGCGATGCGCGGTGTTGTTGGTCGATGGCTCGACTAAGCTTGATAGAGATCTGTGCCAGATGTGTGCGTTGGTGGGTCAAGTTTGGCATTTTTGCTAAAATAAAGCGAGTCCAAGCGTGATTGATCGGTGGCAATGCAGTACTAAAAATCAGCGGACGCATGGCGTTGATCAGCCATTGTTTGACGACCTCATCACATATGATATAAGCACCCATTGAAGCAAATGCTTTACCAAAGGTACCGACCAAATAATCAATATCCGCCAACGTGTGTGTTTCTTCCGCCAATCCTAGACCTGTATCGCCAAGCACTCCAATGGCATGTGCTTCATCGACATACAGCTCAATACGAGCATCTCTGGATTTGAGTTGTATTAACTGAAGTAAGTCAGCACGGTCACCATCCATACTAAATATACTCTCGGTGACAATAATGATGCGTTCAACCGTCTCGTCTGCTTGTTCAATAAACTTGGCCAAATGCTCATAATCGTTGTGACGGTAACGACGATAGGTGACAAGTTTGCTTTGGCTTAGCCGCATCCCATCAATAATACTGGCATGCACCAGTTTGTCAGCCAAAATGAGTGTTTTGACTGGTAGCGCCGTCAGAGCTGGCAGGATACCAATATTGGCATGATAGCCACTATTGAATACCAGCACAGATTTTGGGGTAGATAGGCCTTGTTCACCTATGGCAGCTTGATACCACGCTTGCAACTCAGACTCTAGTGCTTGTAGCTGGGTATCGTTGCCGGTGAGTAACCGCGAGGAAGTGGCACTCATTTTTGGTCGTTGTGCCACTGGTAACCAATCTATTTGCTTGAGAAACTCGCTTTGTAACTCTGTATCGCTACCCAAACCTAAATAGTCATTACTGGCGATATTCAGCAGTGTTTTACCTTGGCTCACCACATAACGTCCTTGATGTTCTAAGCTTGGTAAACTGCGGTATTGCTGCTGAGACTTCATATGCGTCAATGATTCTTGCAGTTGCACAACGATAGAACTTGTCATATTGATGTCTTCCTTTATCTTATTTTTGACTTTTTAGCATTCATTGACTGCCTGATAAGTAGGAAGTATTGCACAAATCGGCTACTTGTAACAAAAAATTTCATATCTCGACCTTTGTAACCCATAGGCTGACAAACGCTTGCAAATCTTAACTCTGATGCCATCAAACACAGACAGACTGTATGAAATACTTTGTTACTATATATTCATCGTTAGCAAGCAGGGCGATGAGGCTTAGAAAGCCATTAAGAATAACTTGCTTGCCCATATAAGTTAAAGGAGCTAATAATGAAAACTCTACAAAAAACTCTATTTGCACTAGCAGCTGGTTCTTTACTAACGGTCAGTGCACAGGCAGCCGTCTCTTATGGTAACGGTTATACCGGTCAGCCATACGTTGGTGTTAAAGTCGGTCAATTCGATCTAGACGTCGATAATGCTGATGATCCAACGGCCTATGGTGTATACGGTGGCTATAACTTCGATCCTAACTTCGGTGTTGAAGCAGAATATGTCGGTTCAGATGATGCTGATTACAGAAACGGTGATCTCGATGCCAAGACTTATGGCGCTTACGGTACTTACCGTTATGCTTTCCCAAACACGGGACTATACGCTAAAGGCAAACTTGGTGTCGCCAAAACTGAAGTAGAAGGTGACTATACTGTTGGTCCAGTTAGAGTGTCAAACTCTACTAGTGACACAGGTATCGCTGGTGGTGTCGGTCTTGGATATTCAGTAAACCCTGACTTCGGTGTTGAGGCTGAATACTCAATGATGGACAGTGATGTCGATGCTAAGTTGTTAACCGTTGGCGCACATCTTAAGTTCTAAATCTCAGATAGTTTCATGATAAAAGCAAGAAATGGTCAGTCTACTGGTCGTTTCTTACCCCAATAATTCATATAAAAGCAATTAAAAAAAGACGATATTAGGAGAATACAATGAAAATTCTACAAAAAACATTACTTGCACTAGCCGCTGGTTCTTTAGTAAGCATGGGTGCACAAGCCGCTGTTTCTTATGGCAACGGTTATACTGGACAGCCGTATATCGGTGCTAAAGTCGGTGAGTTTGACCTAGACGTAGACGGCGCTGATGATCCAACCGCTTATGGTGTATACGGTGGCTATAATTTTGATCCTAACTTCGGTGTCGAAGCAGAATATGTCGGCTCAGACGACGCAGATTATCGCGGCGGTGATATCGATGCTAAGAGCTACGGCGCATACGGTACTTACCGTTACCAGTTCCCTAATACTGGCTTATACGCCAAAGGTAAACTAGGGGTCGCTAAAACTGAGATAGAAGGTGACTTCACCCGCAATATCGGCAACACTGAAGTCAGAACTGAGACTTATTCAGAAAGTGATACGAGTCTTGCTGGTGGTGTAGGCCTTGGTTATTCAGTGAATCCTAACTTCAGCGTGGAAGCTGAATACGACAAGCTAGGTAGCGATGCTGATCTTATGACGGTTGGTGCACAGCTAAAATTCTAAATGATTGCTAGTTAATTATAGAATAAGAAACGATCGCTTCGGCGGTCGTTTTTTTGTACGAAAAAAGCTACGGTTAAAGTCATTAAAAAAGAATGCATTAAAAATAATCTTCTGCTAGAATCTCAAATTCAACAATAGTTCAGCTAACTTATGTGCTCTGCTATGTCCACTCAGGCTACATTTTAGTTTTATTTAATAGGAAGACAGATGAATACTTTACAAAAAGCTTTGATCGCATTATCAGTTGGTTCTCTAATGAGTATTAGTGCGCAAGCAGCAGTTAACTACGCTGGTCAGCCGTACGCTGGTGTAAAAGTGGGTCAGTACAGTCCAGATGATGTAGAAGATGATGCAGTATCATACGGTGTCTATGGTGGCTATAAATTCACTCCAGAATTTGGTGTGGAAGCTGAATATTTGACGACTAACGATGCAGATGCGTTTGATGACACCTTTGAAAAGTCAGAATATAGTGCTGATGTATATGGTCTCTATGCGACTTATGATTACAATTTTCCAAATACTGGTTTATACGCCAAAGGCCGCCTAGGTGTTGCGAAAAATGAAATTGATGTAGATTATACAGATAAAGTTATTGCTAGCAACAGTGAGAGCTTTAGCGTTTCTGATACAGGTGTCGCTGGTAGCTTAGGATTGGGCTATAACCTCACTCCTATGGCTTCTGTAGAAGCTATGTATAACATCTATCCTGAAGTGGATGATCTCGAGGTAAGTGGCGTTACTTTAGGTGCTCATGTAAAATTCTAAGTTAGCCTGACTGCAAAGAGATTAATAAAAAAACGATCACGGATGTGGTCGTTTTTTTTGGTTGAGGCATTTACAAATACTCATTAGGCTTTTTCCTCCACTCGGCAAAGTCAGCAGTATATTAATGATTTTTAAGACATTATTAACCTAAAAATGTGCTACATTGAAAGCTAGAATGACAAAGACAGGGAATATATCAATGATTGAGATGCTCTGGATGATTGAACCGTGGCATTGGCTGGTATTAGGCTTTGTGCTACTGATTGTCGAGATGTTTGTTCCGACGTTTGCCAGCCTTTGGTTTGGTGCTGCTGCTATTATCGTCGCGGCACTGTCGTGGCTATTACCTATCTCGCTCGCCATCCAAATTGTTATTTGGCTGGTACTTTCTGCGGTGTTTCTATTGGCATGGTTTAAGTTTATTAAGCCTCTGTCAGTGGATCGTACCAAGGCAGGGCTAGGCGGCAGCGTCATTATCGGTGAGACTGGTATGATTATCGTACCGCCGCAGCCTGAAAGAGCGGGCATGGTACGGTTTAGTGTGCCTATCGTGGGAGCGGCTGAATGGATGTGCCGCACGAAAGGGGAACAAGTGGCGGTCGGTGATCGGGTGATCGTGACCGATATCGTTGGTAATGAATTGGTCGTCAGTAGTATGAAATCGCAGGCAGCGATAAATAAAAGTGTGCAAATATAATAGGGGTGAAATATGGGAAGTTTCAATATCGTAATGGTGGTCTTAATCGCGCTGGTGGTGTTTACCGTATTTAAAGGTGTTCGGATCGTACCGCAGGGGTATAAGTGGGTCGTGCAGCGTCTTGGTAAATATAGCCAAACACTAGAACCAGGGCTAAACCTCATTATTCCTTATGTTGACGATGTGTCTTATAAAGTGACGACCAAAGACATCGTGCTCGATATTCCTTCTCAAGAAGTCATCACGAGAGATAACGTGGTTATTATAGCGAACGCCGTCGCTTATATTAATATCGTTCGTCCTGATAAGGCGGTATATGGTATCGAAGATTATGAATACGGTATTCGTAATCTGGTACAAACATCGCTACGTTCAATCATCGGTGAGATGGATCTGGATAGCGCATTATCTAGCCGCGACGAGATCAAGGCCAAACTCAAGCATGCCATCTCAGAAGATATTTCTGATTGGGGTATCACGCTAAAAACAGTAGAAATTCAAGATATCAACCCGTCAGCGACCATGCAGACAGCGATGGAAGAGCAGGCAGCTGCTGAACGTCAACGCCGTGCGACAGTGACGCGTGCTGATGGTCAAAAGCAAGCCGCTATCTTAGAGGCAGATGGGCGTTTGGAAGCCTCACGTCGCGATGCAGAGGCACAGGTGGTGCTTGCCAAAGGGTCAGAAGAGTCTATTCGTTTGATTACCAATGCCATGGGTACTGAAGAGATGCCGATTGTTTACTTACTGGGTGAGCAGTATATCAAGGCGATTCGTGAGCTGGCTGAGTCTGATAACGCAAAAATGGTGGTATTACCTGCTGATATCCTCAGTACAGTGAAAGGTATGGTGGGTGATAAACTGAAGGTTTAAGCAATGGTGCTTTGATCACATGTACTTTGATCACATAGCTACAACTTATAAAAATAGCCAGTGAGTATGCGAAGCACTGGCTATTTTTTTGACTTAAATTTGATCATACTATTTTTGCTGGTTTTTCAAGCGCGAAAAATGAAACATAAAACACCTTTTCTCAAATAATAAAAATACTGATACAAGGAAAAAACAATGACCAAGCAAAATCCAAATATTGAAATAATCTCAATAGAGAATTTCCCTCAAGGCAGCCCATTACCTTATACCGTGCTTGATGCGACACATATTAATGCCGCCTATCCTGAGCAAAAATTAGAGATTCGTGGTGGTGGCTACCGCTCAGACGCAGCGGCACATCCAATTAATGCCAATCAGTTTTATGTACTTACTGATCGAGGTCCCAATGCTGATTTTGATGGGATTGCGGGTAAAGGTAAGCAGTTTTTAGTGCCGAATTATACACCGTCAATCGGGCTATTTGAGTTACATGACGCTGGCAAAATTATCAAGATAAAAGAGATAGTGCTAAGAGACAGCAATGGCAATCCTATCTCTGGGCTACCAAATCCAAAAGCATTGGGCGGGACCAATGAAGTGCCCTATGATATCGATGGTCAGCCGATGACCGTAAACCCTAACCTGCCTTTTGATGCAGTGAGTAATCCTATCAAGACTGATATCAATGGTTTAGACCCCGAAGGACTCGCTGCACTTACAGACGGAAGTTTTTGGATTAGTGATGAGTATGGTCCACATCTCGTCCACTATGATGCGGATGGGTTAGAGATTGAGCGCATTAACCCATTTGCTAGTGATGAGCGTAACAATGTGATGATTGATGGCAAGCCAGTTTTATTACCGATGGAGTTTACCAAGCGCCGCACCAATCGTGGCATGGAAGCGTTAACGATTACGCCAAATCAAACCACGCTGGTAGGCATCATAGAATCGTCAATGGACAATCCTGATAAATCAGGGCGCGGTTCTAGCGTGACACGGGTTATTACCATTAACCTAAAATCTGGCCAAATCGCTCAATACTTATATCGTCTTGATGTAGCGGAGCATGTGGTGTCAGGGTTAGTCGCGCTCAGCGATCATGAATTTTATCTCATTGAACATGATCGTAAATTACCCCTACAAGATGAGTCGGAAAAAAAATATATTTATAAAATTAACCTCTCACAGGCAACAGACATAGAAACCATTAGTACTGCTAACCAGCTAAAGGCGATTAAACAAGATGAGCATGTTGGTCTAACCGTCGAAGGAAAAACGCTCGAGCAGCTTATTGCAGCTGATGAAGATAACTGGCAGGTACTTGAAAACATCAATATTATGCCCGTTAAGAAAACCTTAGTCGTCGATGTACTTGCTACTCTAGATTATCCGCATGACAAGCTTGAAGGTCTGTGGCTCCGCCAAGATGGCTCACTTGGGTTGCTAAACGATGATGATTTTTCTATCACAGATTCAGCGATGACAGATACTGAGATAGTAGGGTGGGATAATAAAAAACCAAAAAGCACCGTTGAACATAAATATCTCGATAAAGAAAAAAC
This sequence comes from Psychrobacter sp. K31L, assembly GCF_017942195.1. NCBI lineage: Bacteria > Pseudomonadati > Pseudomonadota > Gammaproteobacteria > Moraxellales > Moraxellaceae > Psychrobacter > Psychrobacter sp. K31L. The sequence continues at coordinate 329,416 of NZ_JAGKSC010000004.1, forward strand.
CATCATAGATGCCAATAGGCTATACATCGCCATGCCTACTGAATAGATATAGGTGAGGGATGGTACGCCGCCGCATTTATCATAAAAAAGACCTCGCTTGAGGTCTTTTTTATTGCTAATAATTAACTCAAAAACACTCTGTTTAGATAACTTTAGAAAAGCGATTTTGATGCTTCTTTGCCAAGTACTCGTCAAATACCATGGCGACGTTGCGACCGAGTAGGCGACCTTTTGGTAAGACTCGAATCCCAGCGGCATCCATATCGATGAGCTTGTCATCTTGCATCTCGCCCAATTGCTGAATCTCATCAATGAAGTAAGTAATGGCGTCGACACCGAATTTCTGATTCACATCTTTAAAGTCGATATAGTCGTGACAGAGTAGCTTCATAATCACATATTCACGCAAGCGATCTTTAATCGACGTTTTAATTACTTTTACCGCTGGCATGATAGTAGGGTTGTTTTTCGACGCAGCGATCTTGGCCTGATACGCTTGTAAATCAGTATCATTCTGCAAAATATAACGGGTATTGGCATTGGCAATTTGACTGATAGAGGAGACACCAAAGCCTAGCAAGTCGCAGTCACCCATAATGGTGTAACCTTGGAAATTACGATGCAGTTTGCCCTCGCGCTGCGCCACCGCGAGCTCGTCATCAGGCTTGGAAAAGTGATCAATACCAATGTATTGATAGCCCGCTTCGGTCAGTGTGTTGATGGTATTGCCGAGCATGGCAAGCTTAGCCGCTGGTTCTGGCAGGTCTGCTTCTTTTATTTGACGCTGGGCTTTAAAGCGTTCTGGCAAATGAGCGTAGTTAAATACCGACAGACGATCTGGTGACATCTCAATGATGCGGCGTACGGTTTTATCCAAGGTTGCAGGTGTTTGATGCGGCAGACCATAAATCAGGTCAATATTGATAGAACGGAAACCAAGCTCGCGTGCCTCAGTGAGTACGTTCTCGATCATTTTTGCTGAATGCACACGATTGACAGCGATTTGTACTGTTTCGTCCAAGTCTTGCACACCTAAGCTAACGCGATTAAAACCAAGATTGCGTAGCGTTTTTAATGTCTCGTCACCCAGCTCACGGGGATCAATCTCAATAGAGTAGTCGCCCTCACCTTCGGGTAAAAATTCAAACTGGGTCTGCAAAAAATCCCACAGTTGACCCATCTCTTCATCACTTAAAAACGTCGGCGTGCCTCCACCTAAATGGAGCTGCTTAACGAGTGGTTTACTGCTGCCCTCTGGTGCAGATAATAAACGGCGCTTGTGGCTAATTTCAGTGATTAAGTACTGCAAATAATCGCCTGAGTCGCTATTTTTTTTGGTGATGATTTTATTGCAGGCACAGTAATAGCAGAGATGACGACAGAATGGGATATGGAAATAGAGCGATAATGGCGCACGGGCTTCGCGATTTTGGAGAATGGTTGTTTCAATGCCATCAGCGATTGGTAAGAACTCTAATGCTGTTGGATAAGAGGTATAGCGTGGCCCTGAACGATTGTATTTATTGATAATCGATTCATCAAATGTAGGTAGCTGCTTGGTCATAATACTGCCGCGCGTACTGGCGTAAGGGTTGTCCGGCTGCATGACAGGGCGTACCGTGGTGGGTTGCTCTCCTGCACGATTATAAGGCTGCTGGGTGTTTGTTTCAGAGTGTTCTGTCATGTGGCATTCCTTTTTGATGCTGTTTGCGCCTATTAAAGCAACCTTATCCACTAGTGATAATCGATAACGTATCAGCGTCTTTTAGCGATAGTAGTGACTTGGTTTGTAAAGGATAGTATAGCAAATCCTTGCTTCTAATAGGGTGATTGGTAAGTTCTCTTAGCCTATGGATTTACTTTGTTTTAAAAATAGAAAAACCCCCAGAGACTATCTGAGGGCTTTTGCTTTTATTAAAATAACGAAGAATTTTATTCTCTTAACTCAATTTTCGCACCAACTGCTTGTTTAGATACTTCACCAGCACTAAAAGGCAGACGTATCCAGTCTTTGTCTGCATAACGACGGGTTTGATCACGATGGAAAGGACGTGTGGTATCACCAGCTTGCGAGAAAGCTAACAGCGCTTCCACGACCGGACCTTTGCTATCAAACGTTACCGATTGCATATAAGTTGGACCATTGGTAATTGGACCATAAGTGCCATCGCTGTTTTGACTTGAGCTTGCAACGTTGAAGATGCCCTCACCACCGAAGCCACCATGCATAGGGATTTTTTCACCGTTTTTGTCCGCATCAATAACGAATTGTAAGCTACCTAACGGTGCGTCAAGCGCAATATTTTTACTATTGTAATAGCTAATAGAGTCGCCCAAAGCTTTACGTGTTTTATCATTGATGATTAATTCACGAGGCGTGTTAACAGGGTCAGCCTTATCGAAGGGAACACTAAATCCTGCATAACTACTAAACCCAAAATTGGTCCAGAATTTTCTAAAGACATGAGCACCTTTACTATCAAGATTGTTACGACGATCCCAGTTACTCAAGACAGTACAAGCTTGAGTGGCATCGATAGTCCCACCGTCAGTCAAAGGTAATGTCGGATTAGCTTGGCAATCTGCCAAAACATCATCAAGCACTAATTCAGCACCATAACTGCGATTTCCGTAGACGACTTGTTGCATATTATCAAGGTTAAAGGTATTTCCGCCTAAACCATCTTTATTACTTAATCGATCAAATATTTGAGTAAAGGCCATACGAGTACGTGGAGATAATGGCGCGGCATCTTCAGAAAGCGGTAACAACCCACGTCTCAATAATGGTGAGAATCCTGTCAACGGCTGTTCTGCATTACTAAACCAATAAGAGTCATTAGAATTAAGCGCATAATCATCACGAATTAAGAATGGTAAGTTTGAACCGCCAAAAATACCTGCTTGTGGTGAATCAGCATCATTGCCCCATTCACAGGCAGCTTTACTGCCATCTAGTGCGGGCAAGTCAGATGCAATCAGAGCATTCAGGAAAATCCCCGCATTAGTACCACAACTTTCCAGCTTTTCTCTAGTGACATTAGGCACGGTCGAGATATCAGCATAGAGCGCCTTGCCATTACGATCGGTGGCGATGGTATTAACAAAGCCTAGACCTAAAATAGTCTGCATTCTATCGACGAGATCCTCAACGCTAGTGGCCATGTTCATACTACGCCACTGATTAAGTGCTCTTGGATTTTCAGAGGCAGCATCACGAATCGTATAAGCCAGATTGTTTGCACCCCACGTTGGCAAACGACCATCGAGCAAGTTAGCCGCGAGCATAGGCCCATATTGAGACAAATAGATAGGTTGAACCAACGTTTGATTGTCTGGCAATTGAACCGTCACATCGACTTTTTCGATATCACGTTCCTCAACCACACCCGCGCTATTTGTGTATTTGTATTTCAAAGGGTTGCCATCTACTAGATTAAGCTGGTAAAGCGTAAAGCGTTTGGCAGTTGATACGGTATGACTCCAAGCCACGTCTTTATTAAAGCCAATATTGATAAAAGGTTGACCTTGTTGGGCGGCGCCCATCACGTCAAGCTCGCCTGGTATGGTTGTATGAAACTCATAAAAACGCTGGACACCGTTCCATGGCTCATGTGGGTTGCCATATAGGACACCACTATCTGTCCCTGTCACCTCACTACCAAAGGCATAAGCGTTACTACCGCCATTCAGTACATTGATAGTCGTCATGTCAAACTCTTCATCTGACTCTACTGTAGGCTCGACGCTACTCATTCTAGAGCTACCTTGAATGCCAGTAGTTGTAGGAGGAGCTGCCGCTACGATACGGCTGACAAAGTTAGAGAGCCCACCGCGTAGATTGGCTTTACCATAAACTGTCAGTAGGTCATCAATAGTAATCTCTCGAACCCACTCAGCGTTAGCACAAGCAGGATCAATATTCGCCACACCTTTATCTCGCAGATAACGGCTAAAGCCTGCTGCATAGCCTGTGACCGCATCGATAGTTTCAGGATCTTGAGCCGCTAAGAATTCAGCTTTTCTCTCTGGAGAGTTGTACCAAGTATAAAATACATCGCTATCAACATTACCTTCATCGCCTAGATACAGCATGCTCTGACCGCTAGCGACCACAACTTCTTTGGCTAGTGAGCAGAAGTTATCTTCTGCAAAAGCATAGCCGACACCATAGCCCAGCCCTTTATAATCCTTTGCAGTAATATGAGGTATACCAAACTCGGTACGTTGAATGTCAGCTTCATACGTCGATGCAGGGGTATCAGTATCGTCATCGTTAAAGCTATTATCACTATCAGAACAGCCGAATAATGCTAAAGAAACAGCTATTGTGAGTAGGGTGAGGGTGAGCGTGGGCACTCGCCGATTTTTAATCAATATATTCATTGTATTTACCATCCATGGTTAATTTTTACAATTTAAAGCACTGATAATCCTTTTATCTGTCGTGCTCTAAATAGTCAATAAATTGCTATTGTTGCTTTCAGTGTACAAATACTCACCAATCATATACCTAAAAGAAATAACTTTACCAGTAATTTAATAAAATTATTTTTCTCATAATCATAAAAATTAGGAGCGCTTTTTATTCTTTGAAATCATAACTCGGCATTCAAAAAACCCATAGATAATGGTTCGTTAAAACGTTAAGAAAGTGAGGGTTAACAGTAGCCAAACCATTTTTATTATAAAATACACGACATTTGCGCACTGATACATAATACTTTATGATCAAAAGCTCCCTTTATTAGGAAACGCTGATGTCGTTTGCTCAAGTCTATACCCGTTCAGTCGTCGGTTTGCACGCACCCAAGGTCATTATTGAGGTGCATTTATCGCAAGGCTTGCCAGCATTGACCATCGTCGGTCTACCAGAAGCTGCTGTGCGCGAGAGTAAAGATAGAGTGCGCTCAGCCATTCTGAATTCTGGCTTTCAGTTCCCCAATCGTCGCCTGACGATTAATTTAGCGCCAGCAGACCTGCCAAAAGATGGTGCAAGGCTGGATTTGCCTATTGCCATTGGCATCTTGGCAGCCAGCGATCAGTTGGATCCAGAAGTACTATCAGGGTTTGAGTTTATCGGTGAGTTAGCGCTCAATGGGAATTTACGGCAAGTCACTGGCAGCTTGGCAGTAGCACGAGCGATAAAGGCGGAAGTGTTAGCGTCCAAAGTCTTACAGACAGCAGATAATGATGAACCAGAATTGACAGAGCAGGATCAAGAGCCACAAACGCCGCAGTTAATCGTCCCGATCGATAACGGTGCCGAGGCTAGCCGTGTCGAGGGTGTAGAGATATTGGCGGCAGATAGTCTAAAAGCCGTTTGCGATCATTTGCAATCATTGACCAATCCAAATGCTACTTATGAGCGCTTAGAGATTGTACCGCCCGCTGTGATAGAAAAACATACGGGTTATAAAGTGGACTTGGCTGATGTCAAAGGCCAACATCATGCTAGGCGTGCGCTAGAGATTGCCGCCGCTGGTGGTCATTCGCTATTGTTCACAGGGCCTCCCGGTTCGGGCAAGACATTGATGGCCTCGCGGCTACCGACTATCTTGCCAGATTTGAGTGCTGAGGATGCGTTAGAAGTTGCCAGTACTTATTCGGTGGCAGACAGTGATTATGATTATGGGACAAGGCCATTTCGGCAAGTTCATCACACCATATCAGCGGTGGCTTTGGTCGGTGGTGGCTCACGTCCCAAACCGGGCGAGATTACCCTTGCCAATAAAGGCGTGTTATTCCTTGATGAATTACCAGAGTTTGATCGTACCGTGTTAGAGGTACTGCGCCAACCATTAGAGGCGAAGCAAATTACCATTAGCCGCGCCAATTCACAGATGACCTTCCCAGCCAACTTTCAACTGGTGGCAGCCATGAACCCGTGTCCGTGTGGCTATGATGGTGACGGCTCGGCAAGATGTCGTTGTCGTCCCGAGCAGATTAAGCGCTATCAAGATAAGCTGTCGGGCCCACTGCTTGATCGCATTGATTTGCATATTACCGTGCCCGCGTTACCGATTGCCGACTTGCAAAATGCCCAAGCTGGTGAAACCTCCGAACAAGTGCGGATTCGGGTGGCTGCCGCGCACAAGCATCAACTCAAGCGGCAAAAAAAGGTCAATAATGAGCTTAGCCCTAGTGAGATTGATAAATATATTCAGCTAGGAGAGGGCGAGCAACAGCTATTACAGCTCGCTCAACAACGTCTAAATTTATCGGCACGCGGCTATCATCGAGTCTTGCGCGTTGCTCGTACCATCGCAGACCTTGCCGACAGTATCGATATTACAAGCGCTCATGTGTCAGAGGCATTGAGCTATCGAAGTAAGTAGCTGGCGTGATGTTCAATTATTTATCATTTACCCTTGTAAAAGATGATCAACCAAATCCGCAAAGTTATCAAAGGCCTCGGTCGGGTTCAGTTCACGAATGTCTTGCCCGTAGTTGTAGCCATAAGACAGACCAAGGGTATCCATATTGGCATTTTGTCCTGCCAATATATCGTTTCTAGAATCACCAATCATAACGGCTTGTTCTGGGTCAATATTCAACGCATTGCAGACATGCAATAGCGGCGCAGGGTCTGGTTTCTTAACAGGCAAGCTATCACCGCCCAGCACTTCGGCAAACAAGTCCTGCCAGCCAAATGCCTGTAATATTTTAGGGACAAAGCGAATGGGTTTATTGGTCACTAATGCCAGTATATAACCTGCATCTTTCAGCTTCTTTAGTCCGCTATCGACATCTGGGTAGGCGACGGTTTTGCTACCGCTGATATTGTTGTAAGCATCAAAAAATACCTGCTCGGCATGATCAGCTTCCTCGGCCGTCAGCTCACCTTCTAACACCTCTACCTTACCCACCAACGCGCGCTCGACCAGCATTCTGGAGCCATTGCCGACCCAATTACGTATACTGTCAATAGGGTAGGTCTCTTTGCCAAGCGTGGTCAGCATCGCATTGGTCGCATCAGCCAAATCTGGCACGCTATCGATCAGTGTGCCATCAAAATCAAAAATCAAAAGTTGCTTATCCATTGTTCCTCACTATTGGAAGTCGTTATATTTATTAGGTTTGGTATATCGTTCCATACCTTAGCACAGTAGTGTTTTGAGACCAGTCAATTTAGTGTTCTACTGTTCTTAATATCATAAACATTAGCACTCACTCGATATCTTTGTAACGTTCACGATGCTCTTTTTTCATTTTTAGATAATCTTTGTTCTCGCGGCACTCATCCCATTTTTGTTTAAAAATACGGGCTGACTCTGCTTTGATTGGGTCTTCCTCTTGCCGTGGTAACTCTGCGCGACCATGTGCGCCGCTTTGGCCTTTTTTATCATCGGGCACTGGCCCTTTGTACTTCTTGCCGCCTTTGTGATTGGCATAGCGACGCGCACGCGTATAGCCCATTTGAATGAATTTACGCGCCATATCCGCACCGACAAAGTCATCAGCTGCCAGATAATCTAAAAACATTTGATAAATTGCCTCGCTACTTTCAGTCGCAATATCAGGCGTGGCAAAGCGCCAGTGCGGCAGTATCTCAGACTTATAAGGCTCTACCAATAATACGCCTTGCTCACCGCGACCGACGCGATACAGCTCAGGCTGCGCCCGCAAGTCTAGGTTTTTATAATCCAAATCATAATCAAACTCTCTCATCACTTATCCCTATTAGCACTTATCTGTCTTATTTATCATTAACATTGCTATCGAGTATACTGAGCACTGCCGTCTAAAAAACAGCACAGAAATGTTATGCAACCGTGACAGTAAGCGTTTAGCATAAGAAGCGTAGCGAACAGAATCAATTATTGAGCAGGTCTGAGTAGGTTAAGGTCATGACAGTTAATAAAAATATCCTAAATAAAATCAGCTTAGCCGGTGCGACTTTTGCGATGTCGTTAAAAAGTATCTTTATGATATCAGCGCTGCTGCTCATAAGTGTGCTAAGCACCAATGCCGCCCATAGCGCATGGTTTGAGCGTTTGATTCCGCAAGGTAAGACCTATACGGTACGTGAGATAGATCGTGATTTGGCATTCGTCATTGATGGTTTTATTTATGATGCGCGTACGTCTTGTTTTTTGGCAGTGGGCGATCGGGTGGTGTTTTTTGAAGGCCGTCACGGTATTGATTACCGTGCGACCATTTATGACTTGGATTCACGCGAGCGTTGTAATTTATTATTACGTGGTCGGCTATACGAATAAGAGAAACGCATGAATAAAATCAATACTAAAGAATACGATAAAAATTAAGCATAAAAAAAGCCCCAAACATTAGATGTCTGGGGCTTTTTAGAATTCTTAAACGAATGGTGGCTCGAGGCAGGTTCGAACTGCCGACACACGGATTTTCAATCCGTTGCTCTACCGACTGAGCTATCGAGCCGTCTTCGTTGAGGCGCTATTAAACTAAATATAGGCGTTACTGTCAAGTAGTTTTTGCATCATAAGCGATAAAAGATTAAAAAAATGACTTATTTATCAAAATATCGCTTTTTAACGCTAAAACTAATCTTTGACACGCAGAAGCTCATACTCGCTCATGATACGGTGAATATCCGCATCAGCAGGGACAAACTCACGCACGCCTTTTTTCACTTCGGCATCATAAACCAGTTTAATAAACTTGGCATCGATAGCACGACCACGATTTTGGGTATGAACAGTAAGATACTGTAAGCGCTTGGCATTGGTCTGCCCGTCATCGAAGCAAGCAACGGCAGCGATAGGCTTGTCATTAAACATACCGACATATAGGTATTGCCCACGCTTAAAGCCCTGCTCAACGATATTTAATACCTCGAGACCATCAGGCTGCGCGTCATCGCTATCGTACAATGTCTGCAAGCGCTCTGCTAGCTCATTGTCGCGAGCAGGTTTTTTGATAAGTGGTGCATCCAAGCTATTAATGGCGATCGCTTCTAAAGGCATGGCAGTTCCTATAAACAAAGGGTTTCTATAGTATAAAGTAGCAGTATGACACAGCACTATGCCATAGAGAGTAAGCTACAGAATATGATGTCTCACAGTCAGTGCGAGTCATGATTGATAATACTGAACACACTATTTTAGCAGAATGAGGTAATTTTGTGCGTGGTTTACCGCTTGACCGTGGCGGTAAATGTTAGGGTTTGCTATGATGAGGCTATATAATATTTAGTACGTATAAACCCTAATGCCTTGATATCTTTTGTATATATCATTTTCTAATACATTTTTCGCTAGTACTGATTCAAGTACTAGCGACAATGTAATAGGCGCTTTTTTGCCCTATTTATTGACCGCTTTTCACTGATAAAAAACTGATAGAGAGTAGCCATGACAGCCAATACAACGACGACCGCTGACACACCTGAGCAAACTGCACCAAAAAACCTAAATCTACATGGTCGCCCTGAACGTATCGCGACCGTTGAACGCATCACTGCCGAAACGCAAATCACTTGTACCGTCAATCTTGATGGTACGGGTCAAGGTACTGTAGACACTGGTGTGCCGTTTTTGGATCATATGATTGATCAAATCAAACGTCACGGCTTATTTGACTTAGATATCAAATGCAACGGTGATACCTTTATCGATGACCATCATAGCGTGGAAGACACGGGTATTACGCTTGGGCAAGCTTTTAATAAAGCATTGGGCGACAAAAAAGGCATCCGTCGTTACGGGCACTTTTATGCACCGCTAGATGAAGCGTTGACGCGTGCGGTTGTCGATCTATCAGGTCGTCCGGGTTTGCATATGGACATTCCATTTACCCGCTCGCACGTGGGTCGTTTCGATGTTGATTTGTTTAGTGAGTTTTTCTACGGCTTTGTTAACCATTCTTGGATGACCGTGCATTTAGACAATCTAAAAGGCAAAAACAGCCATCACCAAATCGAATCAACCTTCAAAGCCTTTGCTCGTGCGCTACGTATGGCTTGTGAATATGATGAGCGTGCGTTAAATACGCTACCATCGACCAAAGAGGCGTTTTAGATGAGTAAGCTGACCAAAATTGCATTATTGGATTATGGTATGGGTAATTTGCATTCCGCCAGTAAAGCATTGTCAGTGGTAGGGGCGGAAGTCTCTATCACCAACGATCCCAAAGTGGTGGCGGCAGCAGATAAGATTGTCTTCCCCGGTGTCGGTGCTATGCGTGACTGTATCGCTGGCATGCACGAGGCTGGGATTGATGACGTCATACGCCATGCAGTGTTTAACAAGCCCGTTATGGCCATCTGTGTGGGCATGCAGGCGTTGTTTGAGCAGTCATCTGAAAATGGCGGTACAGACTGTCTTAGTATCTTGAACGGCACGGTAGAAGCCTTTAACCCTACGTGGAAAGACAAACAAGGTGCTACAATTAAAGTACCGCACATGGGCTGGAACACCATTAGTGGTATGGACTTTGAGCATCCATTGTGGACGGGTATCGAGGACAATGCGCACTTTTACTTTGTGCATAGCTACTACTGCGAGCCTGCCGATAGCTCACAAGTTGCTGCTGTCTGTGATTATGGTCAGCCGTTTTGTGCCAGCGTCATCCAAGACAATCTATTTGCGACCCAATTTCACCCAGAAAAAAGCCATACCGCTGGCTTGCAGCTGTTAAAGAACTTTGTAGAGTGGGATATTTAGCAAAATATGCGTCAAATATTTGATTTAGCAGTCAAGTAGGTTCGCAGTGGCGTAACCTGAGCGAGGAAGGAGTAAAGCATTGCTTTGCCCTCACGCAAGAGAGTTTGCATTGTCGCAAACTCTTTTTTATTTTAAATTTATACTTAATCGGTTTTTATTTATACTCAGCTATTCTCTATCTCTTATACACGGAATAAAATCGTGGATTTTTATATCTTCAAAAATAGTGTCGTGAATGCCACAGGATTGGAAAAAGATGCTTTACATATTTATGTAGGTATCAGCGTTTATCTATTAAGTTTAATCCTGATGCGTCCAATTTTTAAGAAGTACAGCGTTAGGGCATTTATTGCTTTAATTATGGTGACAGCTATCGCCTTATTGGGCGAGTATTTGGATAATCGCCAGACGATTACCGAGCTTGGCCTCTCAGCGATAGGCAGCGCAGAGCTTAAAGCCAGCATTCATGATTTGATCAATACGTGTCTGCTGTCTTACGTACTATATGGTTTTACCGTATGGACAAAGAATTTTCAGTCAGTCAGTAAAGTTAAACCTATGATTAAACGACATCAAAAAACGGACTATTAGAGTCCGTTTTATTGTTTTGCTATTTGAGTTTATGATTGCTTATTTTCTGGCTTCATCATACAACTCGCGTACCACTTCACCAAATCACTTGGATACCATGCTTTTGCGTTTGTTCGTCAAGAACAATACTCCTATAAGAATATCCACACAAATGACTTCTAAAATAGCTTCTGCTTAAGTAGGTATAGTCGGTTCAGCATAATTTGGATACAAGGAAGGCGAGTGAAAGTACTACAAGTCGTAGACTAAGCAAGCTTGACACCGTATCCAATTTATAGCGGATTGACTATAGCTATTGCAGCGGTTGTAATTTGACAGATTAAACACGCTCTCTTTACAAAGCTTACGAAATATAAAAAGTCTTATCTATTTAACCCTTTCTCAGTTTGTTATCTTAAGATAAAAGGGTGGTGGTATTGGCGTATATCCTAAGCATATTGTCTTTAAATATCGCCTGATTAGGTATAGTCATTCCACTATAAAAGTATTACAGCGTTAACCTCGCTTGAAGTATCACATATACATCTACACTCGTTTGCCTTGTACTACTTTTAAATTGAATCGACTATATCCATCCTCCATAATTAATAATAACTAGGAAAAACTATGAATATCCAAGATTTATTAGGCAAGGCCAAAGATACTTTAGGTTTAGAGGCACAAGAAACCGAAGCGGGGATTTTTATTCCTTCTAAATCATCACTGAAACTTGCCGCACCAAGTAAAACTAACTATGACCATACGGAGTATGACGCGCCGTACACTGGTGATAAAAAAATTCTAATGGTCTGCACCGAGCAGCAATACATGACCATGGAAAATGGTAAAAAATTCGATACCGGCAATCATCCCGTTGAAATGATGGTACCTTTACTGCATTTTAAGCAAGCAGGTTTTAAGGTAGACATTTTCACCCTTACAGGCGAGTCTGTGAAAGTTGAACAGTGGGCAATGCCAGACAATGATGACGACGTCAAAAAAATCTATGCTGAATATGAATCAACGCTGAATAACCCAAAAAGTATCGCTAACTTTGTTAAAAACGATATGGCTGATAGTGAAGATTATGCAGCAATCTTTATTCCGGGTGGTCATGGCGCAATGTTAGGTCTGCCCGAAGACCAAAACCTCGGTGAATTGCTACGTTGGGGTCATAATAGAGATTTATTTACTTTAGCTATTTGCCATGGCCCTGCGGCTTTATTAGCCGCTAATCTCGACAGTCCTAATGGGTCGGATAAGTCTGAAAGCGACTTTATCTTTAAAGGCTATAAGATGGTGGCGTTTCCTACGGGAATGGATAAGCAAATGCCAAAGCTCGGTTACCTGCCGGGAACTATGCCTTGGTACTTCGGTGAAAAGTTAGAAGATTTGGGTGTCACGATTAGCAATAAGCTCGCCTCAGGACAGACGCATCAAGATAGAAAGCTGATTTCAGGTGATGGGCCATTAGCCGCTAATGAATTTGGTAAGGTCAGTGCTAAGGCTTTGTTAAAAGAGCTTAGCTAAACTGTTCTCATACGGTCATAGCATAAAAAAACGGACTATTAGAGTCCGTTTTTCTATTTTGCTATTTGAATTTATGATTCTAGCATCTAATCTTGTTTTTTGGCTTCATCATAAAGCTCACGTACCACTTCACCAATCACTCTAATACCATCAGTTAGCGTCTGCTCGTCAGCCGCGATACTCATACGAATACACTCGTGTGCATGCTGGTAATCGCTAACATCGACACCAGGGAAGAAGTATTCGCTTGGCACAATGAGCGTGCCTTTTTCTTTGAGGCGCTCGTATAGCTCAAGGGTGCTAATCGGCAAATCTTTAAACCATAGCCATAAGAATATCGCGCCTTCAGGCTTATGAATCATCAATGGGTAATCGCCCAACGCTTCTTTTAACAGCTTCACGGCGAGGGTCGCCTGCTTTTGATAAAACGGCTTAATCTCATTGTCTGATAATTGCTTGATACGGTCATTTTCTACTAGTGGCGTGGCAATCGCTGCACCAAAGCGTGTCGGTGCTAGATTCACCACGGCATTCATCGCACTGACTGCTTCGATCACTTTGGCATCGGCCACGATAATCCCCGTACGCATACCGGGCAGGCCAATTTTAGACAGGCTAAAGCACAGAATCGTATTGTTATCCCACGTCAGATGCGCGTCAGAGTATATGATATTCGGGAAGGGCATGCCGTAGGCATTATCGATGATAAGCGGTATGTCATAACGTTTGGCAATCTCGGCCAAATGCGCCATTTCTTCATCGGTCAGCACGTTGCCAGTCGGGTTGGTCGGGCGTGAGCAGCAAATCGCGCCGATACGACCTTCTTTTAGTGCTGGCAAGTTCTCTAATGCTTCAAAATCGACACGATATTTAAAGAAGCCTTCCTCACCATCATGAGTCACTTCATCGATATGCGGCAATACTGCTGCGAAATGCTGACCTTCGACATGCACATCGCTATAGCCGATATACTCAGGGGTCAATGGCAGTAGAATGGATTTGTCGATAGACTCGCTATTCTCATCAGCGAAAGCGCCGCCAAACAGATTAAACAGATAGAAAAAAGCATTCTGTGAGCCATTGGTCAAAGCAATATTTTTTGACGTTAGATTCCAATCGTAATGACGGTTAAAGAAGCCAACCAAGGCATCAATAAAGGCCGAGTCACCTTGCGGATTAGAGTAATTCGCCATGCTGATAATCGCGCTACTATTTGCTTCACCTGTATCATTGTCATTACCAAGCGCTTTATACGTCTCCAAAAACAACTCATTGACGGCATCAATTTTGGCAGGGTTACCACCGCCCAGCATGTTGACTGGCTGATCGCTTTTTAGCGCATCGCCCAAATCGTCCATCAATTGTGAGATGCCAGTGGGCTGGGTAAATTTTTGACCGAACTTTGAGAATTTCATAAGGCTACCATGCTGTTTTGGAGGGTGTTATAAGTTGGTATTTAACCGATAAAGTTGGGCTAGTATAGCAAATGAGGGCTAGGTAATCCCCCCAATAAATAAGCAAACTGCGTGGCTGATATTGGTTTATATTCTGAGACATTTGACGAAGCAAAAAACGCCTTCTAATTGAATAGAAGGCATCTTAAGTTTGAGTTTCAGGAGTTGAGGGTTTTGTAGCCAAGATACCAATTTAATCAGTGCTAAGAAGCCTTATTACTACAAAGTCTTTTAAAATCTAAATGAATTGAGATGTACAATTTCTAACGTATTTAACTGAATTTTTTATTTAGCTGATCTAGCAGATAATCAGTAAACTCTTTACTTTTTGCAATGTTGATTAGATTTTTCCCTGAGTTGGCTAGTAAGTAATTATCAATACTATTAGCTAGAAAACTTATTGCTTCTTCAAAAATATTTTGAGTAATCAGAGATAGATCAATAACAGATATATCTTCAAAAGAAACGTTTATTTTCTTGAAATAAATTTTAGAAATTATCATGCCTAAGTGTAATTTAAAATTCGATGTTTTACTCTTCTCTTTACTATCAGAATGCTTTAGCCAATAACTATGCCCTTTCTTATAGATAAGACAGCAGTTGAACATAGGTTTAAAATCCTTTTTAGGATCAAATATTTTATTATAATTAGCTTCCGTTTTTAACAAAGAGGTTGGACGCGATCTTGCTGTATGTGGATCATTATAAGCAATAGATTGAACCGCTTGAGCTGTCAGTTGAATACTAAATATTTTTGTAGCTGGTTTTCCTTGATTTTTATAGTAATTTTTCCGTCTATCATAGTAATAGCCTTCATTTAAGAAGAATAATTCCAAATGTCTTTGTACGGGTTCTGTTGCACGTAATAAAGTAGCAGAGACAGGATTTTGACTGTTGGTGGAAGCGATAATATGATCAGTCGTTTCTTTATTTGTATTTATTATGACTTTAACTAGAACTGATCTATTATCATTCATATCTAGGTTATGATAGTTATATATAGAGTAAGAAGTTTGTAAGCCGTTCACTATCTGTATGTTTTCAATAGATAATTTCTTTCCTACTTCTTTTGGCTCTTCTGCAATAATGGTAATACCATTATTTAACCACCAGAAATCCTCATTCGAAGGGTTTTCTATTGATTCCCGTATACGCTTATTTACATCTACTGATCCCTGAAAGTGTCTAATATTACTTTCAAAAAGATCATCACGAATACCTCCGTTTTCTGCTGTTAAAAACTCCTTATAGTTTCCTAACTTAACAGTCCCAATATACCCAATACCATAATTATCGAACTCTGTTGATAATGGTCTATCTTTAAATTCTATAGTATTACGATTGGACTTCTGCTGTTGGTATAATTCGAGTAGCTCTTTAGAGCTATAGACAGAAAAATTTATATCTGAAGTACTAAATATTTTCTGAGATATTTCGACTAACTGTTCTGTCTTTTGAGAAAAAACTGTATTAAAATTTCTACTAGGAGCATTTGATATACAGAGATAATCTAAAGATATCTTTCCTCCACTAGTAGCAGTTTTTTTCCAAACTTCAGTTAATAACAATGCTTGATTAACTAAATCTGAATTGAAACGAGATAGTAGTAGCTCTTCCTCATTTTCTAGGTTGAATAAAACGGGAACTGTGGTAATAAGCTTGTCGATTATACCTTCTTTGAAGGAGCTTGCTTTCTTACATTGTGAAATAATGAATTTAGCATTGGTTTTGTTAGTAAAATTGAAGTTATCTAAACTATCTATATTATCTATGTATTCATCGTTAATAAAAATCATAATGGAGTCGATACCACCATCATTGCTACCATCGACAATTGAAGATAATACATTTTCGTATGTCACGCTACTATCTTTATGGATTTGAGTTAATGAAAAAATCTCGAATAATTCACTATCAGACAAATCAATCTCATTACTCTCTTTAAAAGCTTTAATGCAGCCTTCAAGTATTATTTTTTCATTGCTCATAATAGAACCTTTTCTTATATTTTGGATTGATTTTTAAAATCAATATCTTACAACAAAATCGCTCCGGAAGGAGCTTTTTAGTTCTGATAGCAGAATTAATACTGACGGGCTGAGTAATTTTCGACCGCTAGGTTTTGGAGTAGCTACATGTCAAGAGACGCACCAAGGTGTATTCATCACTTAGCTCAGAATGAAAGATAATATAGAACTAAAAAAAACCCAATTAAGGGGTTTTCTTCTATAAAGCTAAAATTGAATACGCTCAAATCATCGCCCTTACCCGCGCCATAATCCCGCGCCCAATCACCAATCTCACATAAATAATAGCAATGGCAAACAGCAATACGATTAATGCCGCGCCGCCAATAGCCAAGCTCGTCCACGGCACACTAAATTGTAGATTAAACCATTGCGTGATAGCAGCCCATGCGCCAACGCTGGCGATGACGACCGCAAAGGTCGCCGCGCTAATACCAAGCACACCCAGCTCTAGAATGTTGAGCATATACAAGTCACGCTTTTGCATTCCGAGCAGTCTAAATGAGGCGCTATCCTTCATACGATCTTGTGAGGTAGACAGTAGCGAGCTAATTAACACCATGACCCCAGTGAGCAGGGCAAGCAAGGTAAACACATAGACCAAGCGGCTCATTTGTACCACCAGCTCTTGGATTTGCTTGGCAATGGCAGTACCATCGATCGTGGTGACAGCAGGGAACTCGCGTACCAGTTTGCCTTGTAGCTCTGGAATGGCACTTTCTGACACGTGTGCAGTGGCAAACTGAATCTGCGGGGCAGCGGACAGCACAGACGGCTCAAACAAGAAATAGAAATACGGGCTTGGGCCACGCTCATAGCGCGTGCGAATACTGGTAATTTGCCCGATGATTTCGATACCTTGAATGTTAAAACGCACCTGATCGCCCATACCGACATTGAGCATACCTGCGGCAGTGTCTAAGATAGACAAGGGTTTGACTTGCTCATCTGTCGCATCGATAGGGGTATATAGCGCGTCATCTGTGAGTGATTCAGTGATGTATTCGGTCTCCATGACCGTATCTGCGTAGCTCAAGTTAAAGACACGCGTAGGATCATCAAACCCATCTGCAGGCACGATATCTTTTGCCAACACATCATTGGCCGTCTCCACACGCGCACGAATGACGGGATAATAAGTGACAGGCGCCTCAATGATGGTATCAATATCGTCGTGTTGATCGCTCTGCACATCAAGCAAGAATAAGTTAGGCGCGTCTTCAGGATAGGCATTGATAAACTGCGCATTGATACTGTGATTGAGTGTCGTGATAAGCGTCAGCACTGCCACCGATAGTGATAAGGTGACAAAGAACAGCGCTGATTGGTTACCTTTACGCGCAAGGTTATGAATGGCAATACGCTGCATCCAACTGATCTTGGTTTTCGTCGCCACCTTGGCAAGTAACCACAGCCACCCACGTGCCAGTAGCCAAAATATCGCCACTAGAGCAATCAAGCCGCCCAATAGCTGTGCGCCTAATGACAGTGAGCCAACTTCATAAGCAAAGAAGGCATACAGCCCTGCCAGCATCAGCCCATACCATAGTAATGGTACGCGTCGATACCAAGGCAGATTTTGCGTCTGCGTGCTCGCACCTTGACTAAGTAGGGTTGCGGGCTTAGTGGTGCTCAGCGTACTCAAACCACGCTGAGCGATCAGTAGTGTCAGGACTAAGGCAATCACAATGGTTTTGATGGCACTGATTGGGTTGATGGCTAGGCCAACGTCAGCAGGTAAGATGGCCACCATATAGGGCTGACCGATTTTGAGTAAGCCCAAACTAAGCGCAATCGCTGCGATACAAGCGATGGCGGTCGTGATGATGAGCAATTGATAGTAGCTACGTTTGAGTGAACCAAGCGGCTCGCCTAGCGCCAAACGAATGGCATTATTAGACTGCTGCTTACTGACAAACGCACTAATGACGCCATACATGGCGACCGCAGATAGTAGCAACACCGCGATGACTAGCAGTTTTAAGAACATCAGGACATTGTCAGAGATACGCGAGACCGAAGTATCTGCAGACTCTGCGTCAGAGAGCTCGATATCAGGATAATTGGTCAGGATGTCTGTGAGCTTGTTACGCTGCGTGGTTATCAGCTCTGGATCGCCTGCCATCTCGATACGATAGTTTATTCGGCTGCGTTGACCCAATAGGTTGGTCGCTGCAAGCGAGTCTTGATGCATTAAGACACGACCACCGAACCCAAATGTGGTCAGCGGTCGGTCAGGTTCTTTTGTCAGTACATCACCGATCGTGAACTGCGCATCGCCAATGGTGATACGGTCACCGATATTGGCCTGTAGACTGCTGAGCACTTCTGGTGCGACGATGACACTGTCAGACGTTAGCTGCTCCCACAGCGGTTTTCCTGAAGCAAGCTCCGCTGTACCGTATAAGGGATACGACGGCGAGACCGCTTTGACGCTGGCAAGCAAGGTTTGCTCATCATTGACCAGCATGGCGCTAAATTGATAGTCATATACTGTCTGGGTATCAGCGATAGTTTCTACCTGCGTCAACACCTCGCTTGGCCAGTCTTGCTTACTGTTTAATATTAAATCCCCACCAACGAGCGCTCGCTGATTGTCATTGATATAGCTATCAACAGACTGCTGTACAGAGTCGAGGGTTAGGTAGGTCGCAAGTGACAGGGTCAACGTCAGTAGAAACAACACAGGATACACCCAGCGCTGCCACCAGCTACGGCTTAGTGCTTGCGAGCCTAGTGTTTGGGTAAATAGTTGATTAAGGATGCCGCTAGGGTAACTGGACTCTTGACGCATACTGGTATCAGTCTTTTTTGTATCAGTCGATTTATTGTCTGTGGGCTTACTATTCATTAAGATACAATCCAGTTATTCATGTAGGTACAATGTGGCCGTCATGCATGGTGATGACGCGATCTGCCATCTCGGCAAGCGCAGGGTCATGAGTCACGACCACCAGTGCCGAACCGACTTGCTGTCTTAAGTCTAATAATAGTTGCATAACTTGATCGGCATTTTGCTCATCTAAATTGCCTGTAGGCTCATCAGCAAACACAATCTTTGGGTGCGATACCAGCGCTCGTGCCACTGCTGTACGTTGTTGCTCACCGCCTGATAATTGGTTGGGTAAGCTATTACGTCTATGCCCTAAATCGACCGCGTCAATGAGCTCATCTACTCTCGCTTGATTTGGACGCCTTGCAATATCGAGTGGAAAGGCGATATTTTCGGCGACGGTCAGTGTTGGCAGTAGATGAAATGATTGAAAGACAAAGCCCATGTCCTGTTGACGAATGACTGCCAGCGCATCTTCGTCAAGACTGCTAAGCATTTGACCCGCCAGCGACACCGTACCGCTATCGGGATAGTCTAATGCTGCGAGTAACCCTAGCAGAGTAGATTTACCCGAGCCTGATTTGCCCATGATGACCACAAACTCGCCAGCATTGACATACATATCTACGTCTTTGATGATGGATAACTTTTGCTCACCGACTTGCACGGTTTTATTGAGTTTATTAGCGGTGAGTAGGGCTTCTTTTTTAGAATCTGCTTGTGGTATTGAGGTGGCAATCGAAGGTGATGATGTCATTACATGGTCTCATTTGTCGTATTTTTTGTCATATAGTCAGGTCAATATGAAAAGAGTCAGCGTGACTGATATAAATTTTTTGTCGCCTCTGTCTGCACAGCAAGCAAGAAAAATTTGTACCAGTCACGCCTCATAATGTCGTATATCTATTTTATTTCGTATCGACTATATCGTTTTGAACCGTATCAGTTGAACTGTCTGCATTGGCTGTTTTTAGTGCTTCCAGTTTGGGCGCTAAGATAGGCAAAATATTGTCATTGACGATAATTTTGTAGCCATCTTTAGTCGGATGAATCGCATCCGCTTGATTGAGCTCAGGATCACCGCCGACACCCTCTAAAAAGAACGGAATAAGCGTCAGGTTCATATCTTTAGCAATACGAGGATAAATGGCTGAAAACGAGGCGACGTAGTCACTGCCTAGGTTGTCATAGATCGACATGCCGCCCAAGATGACGACACTGCCATTGTCTTGTAAGTGCTTTACAGCAGTACGAATGTTGGCTTCAATTGTCGCCACATCGATACCACGTATGGCGTCGTTAGCACCGATAGTCAATATCGTAATATCTGGTTTGGTTTGCGATACCCAGTCTAAACGATTGACCAACCCTGTACTGGTTTCACCGCTCAATCCTGAGTTGATCACCTTAGCGTTATCGTAACCCATCGCTTGCAGACGATCTTCTAACTGAGCAGGGTAATTGTCATTTTTATCCACCCCAAGACCTTCCGTCAGGGAGTCGCCAAGGGCTAAAATAGTCAACGATGACGAATTGACTTGTTGCGCGGCAGCACTAGCACTTGTGGTTCCTTCAACCGCTACAGGCGCATTGATAGTTGCCGTTTCAGTGGTTTGTGGCTCGTTAGTCGCTTCTGTGTCAGGAGATTTTTGACAGCCACTTAGCATCAAGCCTACTGTCAATATGCCGATACTCATCTTGTAAATAGTTGTGCTATAAACAGGTCGTTTAAGTAGGTCGAAGTTGTTATTTTTCATCATAGATACATCTCTTAATCAATCGAACCAGTGTAGCAAAATAAGACGATAATCAATATTAGCTTAAAGTTACGGCAAGTATAGTCAAGGAATTTTAGAATCGCTACAAGGCGACCGACCGCAGATAGTACACTGAGTACATCTAGGCCGGGTAACACCGTATCGGTTTAAAAGTACTCTGACTATAGATTCATTCTATCTTAAAGTTTCTTGCCATCAACCATCGCTGGGCGACTCACCAGCCAAGCAATCACAACGTTGATAACCATCAAAATGAGCATGATAAATAGCGGCAAATCCCAGCTGCCAGTCGCCTCATGTAGCCAGCCTGTCCCTAGTGGACCAAAAAACGCAATCAAATAACCGACGAATTGCGCCATACCAGACAGCTCACTAGATTGGTTGGTCGTATAAGTACGTAACGAGAACAGCATCATACTCAACGTAAAAATAGCGGAGCAGCCAATACCCATCAGGCCTGACCACAGCCAAGCGAGTTCAGTAGATAAATAACTGATACCTAAAATACCAATGACATTTAACACCGCTGCAAACACCGCCAGAGCCTGAATAGGGCGGCCACGGTTTACCAGCCATGTTAGGCTCAAGATAGCGATCGGTGCCATAAACTGGAACACCGAAGCCATTTGTCCTGCTTGGACTGCGGATAGCCCTTTACTTACCCAAATAGACGGCAAGAAACTGGCAACGGTGTAAAATAATAGTGATTGCAACCCCATAAAGACCGCAATCTGCCAAGCAAAAGGGGTGCGCCACATGGATATTTCTGAATACTCGGGCGTAGGTAGCACAACCGTTTGATGACTAGAGGAGCCTAGACGCAAGCGTAAAAATATCCAAATAACGATGGCAAAAATGCCCAATAGCGACCATCCACCCAGTGCCCATTGCCAGCCCACTTGCTCAGATAATGGCAGTACCACTCCTGCGACAATACCCGCCGTTACCGTCATCGTTAGACTAAATAGTCCTGTTATCAATGGAATATGCTTGGGTGTGCGCTGTTTGATAACAGGTGCAGCTAAAGTATTTGCAAAACCGATAGCCAAGGTCAGCAATAATGTACCAATTAAAAACCCAGACCAAGTCGGAATAATGGTACGGACAATCATCCCTACCGTTAATAATCCAATCATCGCAATGAGCGTATTCTCAAGACCGAACCGCTTACCAATGGATGGTGCGATCAGTGCGCCCATCGCAAAGCTCAGCATGGGCACTGCCCCTAGCCAACCAATCTGCGTCTCAGAAATATTGAGTGCCTCTTGCACCACTGGCGCAATAGAGCCAAGAGCAACGATCGGTGCACGCATATTGGTGGCGAGCAAAATCATGGCGCATAAGACGAGCCAAAAAGTGAAGCGTGAGGATGGCAAACTGGATGAAGAGGATAGATTGGATGAGGTAGACATAGCAGCACAACGATGACAATGAAAAAGAACACGTTATAAAACAGCGCCGAAACATCGTCGCTTGTAAAATAACACCAAAGAGCGTTTATCCAGATACGTACCTAGACGGCA
Source organism: Psychrobacter sp. K31L (assembly GCF_017942195.1). NCBI lineage: Bacteria > Pseudomonadati > Pseudomonadota > Gammaproteobacteria > Moraxellales > Moraxellaceae > Psychrobacter > Psychrobacter sp. K31L. The sequence goes on from NZ_JAGKSC010000004.1 coordinate 351,777, forward strand.
ATCGACAGCATAAATCAGAATGAGAGATCGTTGTATAGTCAGCTCAATATAAAAAAGAGACAGCGTGACTGATATAAATTTTTCGTAGCCTCTGTCTGCGTAGGCACAGCAAGAAAAGTTTGTGCCAGTCACGCATCATAATGTCGTGTACCCATTTTATTTAGTATCGACTATAGAGCGTAAAACATACGAGTTTTCTAGACTGACTTTGCTAAATCGGCAGGCAGGTTAGTAAGTTGTATGTACGGTTGCTTCGAAACTTTATTTGAGACTTTATTTGAGACATTGTTTTGAAGCGTTATTTCGAGTGGCTGCTTTAGAACAGTGATAATAAGGGATGGCGATAATAAAAGATGGCATCGCACAATAAAAATAGCGCCAAGTCGCTTTTAAAGGACTTGACGCTATTATAAGAATAGAGGCGACACAAATACTACCAGCGTATGGTAACAAACATGGCTGTTAGACTGATTTGCCTAATTGAGCCGCTCTGAGCGCGTTTTCTTGGTGCTCTGCGATGATTGAGTCGCATTTATTGGGATCATTGCCACAAAACGAGCAATTTTCATCACCCATCAGTTTAGCAACACCGCCGCAAGATCCTCTAAGCGGCTTTTTTTTGACCATATAACCGATGCCCATAAACAGAAAGAACAGGACGAATACGGTAAAGGTAATAGCAAGCATGGGAAGCAATTGGCTGAGCATAGAGGAGACCTCGTTTTAAAAATGGGGCAGTTATCCATAGGGATAACCTATTAATAGTATAGCAAATTTTTACGTCGCTCGTTGATGCTTATGGTGTGCTTTACAGCATCACACTAAGGCGTGTCCTCAATTCAACCGATAGCAATCTAAATGGGCTAAAAATAGTTAAACATCGCCAAGTATCGGCAATTAACTAGGTAACATCTCGATATTATCTGCGCTATTGTCCTTGCTTGACTGCCATTTACCTCACTTTTATCCTCATTTTTAAAATGAGGACACACCTTAGAAGTTTACGGTTGTTTATCTGCTCGCAAGTTTTTCATTGCCGATGTCTGTACTATTTGCCAATCATCAATACTGTCCAAAGAATCACTAGGTTTGATACCATCAGCTAATACAACAAACAGTGCGGCTAGATTTTGTTCGTTAGCGACTTTCAGTGCCTTTTTATAAGGCATGGCAGTCAGTGCTGTTGCCCATGCATCTGCCAATGCGACCGAGTCTGCAGCAACCGTAACCGAAGGAGCGCCGCCCACAATAGGCTCGCCAGTGGTGGGGTCGATCGTGTGACTATAGTGCTTACCATCAAAGATGATCGAGTTTCGATAGTTTCCTGAAGTCGCTAGATGCATTTGAGTGGTAGTGTTTATAGGTTGACGAATGGCGGATATCGTTTGGCGTTCGCTGACGGTGCTGCCTTCGATAGGAGCATCAATCGCAATTTGCCACGGTTGCTGCTGGTTATTCACGCCAGAGGTCGCAATTTCGCCGCCGATCTCAACCATATAATTACGAATCTGATAATCGTCTCTAAGCACATCAGCGATGACATCGACCCCATAACCCTTGGCAACGGCAGAAAAATCTAGACCAACACCATCTTTGCTTTTATAGATCGATTTGTCTTTTTTTATGATGCTTTCAAAGTCTACCAATGCTTTTGCTTGGGCAATCTCAAGTGCTGTTGGCGGGCTTTGTAGACGTTCGACGGTCATAGTGCTACCGAATCCCCAGGTATCGACCAATGGCATGACAGTAGGATCAAAAGCACCGCCAGATTGTTCATAAACGACACGTGAGACATTGAGCACGCGACCAAAATCAGCGTCGATAATAATAGGGATATCTCTACCCAATTGATTAAACTTAGATATCGTTGAATCACTCTGGTAAGTCGACATGCTGTCGTTAATTTGCTGCAAACGCTTATCAATCGCTGCTTGTATGGCGGCTTCATCTGCATCATCGGGCAACTGATAGCTAATATGGTAGCTCGTCCCCATCGTCTCACCACTCAGATAATTATAGTCTGGGGTTTGCTGGCAGGCACTAATACTTAAAGTGCCGACAAGACCAATGATGCCAAATAGGGCAAGATTAATAGTTTTTTTGGAAGATGAGCTGTATTCGGTATTATTCATAATATTTTCGGTATGGCGCAAAAATGAGTAGGGTGTAAAACAAGCCATGCTTATTTTACACCCCTTGAGCCCAAAAATACCAATGAAGGCACTATTCAATGACAATTCGTTCGGTTGAGCAGCTTATTTTACTTGTGACTCACGGATAAGTTTATAGAGTTTTGGCGGTGATACTCGATTGACCCTAGTGGCCAGTTTTTCTTGTTTGCCACCAACAATGATGTATTCTTTATTATTACCAAGCGCCTTCACGACCTGTTTAGCAAACTCAGTTGCACTCAGTCCTTTACTGGTCGCCTCATCCATCGTGCCTTGCGCGCTACCATCTCCTGTCAGCGCGTTAATAGAAACGTTGGTTTGGATAAATCCTGGAAATATCGTCGCAACTTCTATGCCTTGCTCATGCAATTCAGCACGTAAACTATTTGCCCACATATGCAAGGCTGCTTTGGCTGCCCCATAAGCACCGCGATATTGCGTACCGAGTAAGCCTGCGACACTTGATATCATCACGATTTTGCCGCCACCTTGTACGATCATATCTGACAATACCAATCTGGTTAAACGCGTCTGCGCAAAATAGTCTATCTCCATAATTTGCCGTTCGACATCTTCACTGGTCTCCATAATAAGCGAGCGTTGACTGACACCAGCATTATTAATCAGCCAGTCGATTTTTCCTGTCTGTGCGATAGCAGATTCGTAGGCTTCTTTCGCTTGCTCGGCATCACTAATATCAAAAGGCACGATGATATGTTTTTTGCTGTGCTTGCAGATTTTTTTGACCGCTGCTAATTTTGCCTCATCGCGACCACTCAAAATAATCCGAGCACCACGTTTGGCAAAAGCGATGGCTAAGGCTTCGCCAATACCGCTAGAAGCACCAGTTATCCAAATGGTTAGTTCTTTCACTTTGGTTTTCATAAGAATCCTTTCTTAAAGCAATAAATAATCAATCATATAGGAGAGCGTAGGCAATCTGCTATTTAGATTTGTAGTCTTATTATTTGAACTTGGCACTTAATCGAGGCCAAAAAAAGAGCCTCAATTGAGACTCTCTTTTATAGTATTAATTTAATCGCGTTTCTCTAACCAGTCGGCTTAACCACCAAAGTCATCAAGCATGATGTTTTCGTCTTCAACACCAAGGCTATGTAACATGTCGATTACCGCCGCGTTCATCATCGGTGGCCCGCACATGTAGTATTCACAGTCTTCTGGATTTGGATGATCTTTTAGATACTCTTCTAGTAAGACGTTATGGATAAAGCCAGTATAGCCATCCCAATTGTCTTCGGGAAGTGGATCAGATAGGGCAACATGCCACTCAAAGTTTGCAAACTCTGCTTCTAGTTGATCATAGTCTTCAACATAGAACATCTCACGAATTGAGCGAGCACCGTACCAAAAGCTAATCTTACGATCAGAGTTCAAACGTTTTAGCTGATCAAAAATGTGCGAGCGCATTGGTGCCATGCCTGCACCACCACCGACGAAAATCATCTCAGTTTCTGTATCTTTGGCAAAGAACTCACCATAAGGACCTGAAACCGTCACTTTATCGCCAGGCTTTAAGCTAAATGTCCAAGAAGACATCTTACCTGGTGGGATACCGTCAGGACCACGTGGCGGTGGACTGGCGATACGAATGTTAAACTTAATCAGGCCTTTTTCTTCTGGGTAGTTGGCCATTGAGTACGCACGGATAACCGGCTCATCAACTTTTGAGACATAGTTGAAAATGCCGAATTTTTCCCAATCTTCGCGGTACTCTTCTGCAACATCGAAGTCTTTATAATGTACTTCATGCGGTGGCGCTTCTAGCTGTACATAACCACCAGCGCGGAAGTTAACTTCTTCGCCTTCTGGAATTTTTAGTACCAGCTCTTTAATAAAGGTAGCAACGTTATCGTTAGAGACAACTTCACATTCCCATTTTTGCACATCAAAAAATTCAGGATCAATCTCAATTTTCATGTCTTGCTTAACAGCTACCTGACAAGCTAAGCGCATGTGATTGCGGATTTCGCCTTGAGTAAAATAGCCTTCTTCAGTCGGCAAGATAGAACCGCCGCCTTCGATAACACGGCAACGACACTGCGCACAAGTACCACCGCCACCACAGGCTGAAGATAAGAAAATACCTTCGCTCGCCAGTGTTTGCAGCAGTTTACCACCTGCGGGTGTCACGACGTCATTATCGGGATTATCATTGATATGGATGGTAACATCGCCTGAACTGACCAGTCTTGAGCGTGCCGCCAAAATAATGGCGACAAGGCCCATGATGATCAAGGTAAACATAGCAACGCCACCAATCGCCGTAGCGTAATCCATGGTAGGTATCCTTAATCTATGGAGTAGGGGTGCGAAAGAACGTCATTGCGTTTTTCCCGAACCCCTACCGAATAAATGAATTAAATAGGTCAAATCGCTAAATAAGCTTTTAAGCTTAGCGGTCTAAATTGACATACCGCCGAAAGACATAAAGCCAAGTGACATCAGACCAACTGTGATAAAGGTAATACCAAGACCACGTAGCGGTGCTGGAATGTCTGAGTATTTTAGCTTCTCACGGATACCGGCCAATGCGGTAATCGCCAATGCCCAACCGAAACCTGCGCCTACGCCATATACCATCGATTCGCCAAAGTTATAGTCACGCTCAACCATAAATAGTACACCACCTAAGATGGCACAGTTGACAGTAATGAGCGGTAAGAATACCCCAAGGGCGTTATACAGACTCGGAACGAACTTATCCAAGAACATCTCTAAAATCTGTACGGTCGCAGCAATTAGACCAATATAACTGAGCAAGCCTAAGAAGCTTAAGTCAATATCTGGAAAACCTGCCCATGCCAGCGCACCGTCTTTTAGGATGAACTGAAATAGTAAGTTGTTTAATGGCACAGTGATGGCCATTACGACGACAACTGCAACACCTAAGCCGATAGCGGTTGAAACCTTCTTTGATACTGCCAAGAAAGTACACATACCTAAGAAGTAGGCAAGCGCCATATTCTCAATAAAGACTGAGGTTATAAATAAACTAACATAATGTCCCATTAGTGACCGCCTCCATGTGCCATGCCTTTAGACTGCGGCTTCATTACAAACTCGGCTTCTTCAACCTGCTCTGGTTTCCAAATACGAACAATGGCAATGAATAATCCAATGATAAAGAATGCTGACGGTGGCAACAGTAATAGACCGTTTGGAATATACCAACCGCCATCAGTGACAGGCTGTAGGATAGTGATACCAAACCATGTACCTGAGCCAAGTAGCTCACGGATGGTCGCGACAAACAACAGTACCGCAGAGTAACCAAGACCATTACCAATACCGTCTAAAAAGCTGGGTACGGGTGGATTGCTCATCGCAAATGCTTCAGCACGGCCCATCACGATACAGTTGGTGATAATCAGACCAACGAAAACTGACAAGCCCTTGCTGACATCATAAGCGACGGCTTTTAGCACCTGATCGACCAAGATAACCAGTGAGGCAATGATGGTCATCTGTACAATAATACGAATACTTGATGGGATTTGCTTACGAATAATAGAGATAAAGAAGCTCGAAAACGCCGTTACCAGTGTCAACGCCACACACATCACCAACGCATTGGCCATGCTGGTCGTCACCGCCAATGCCGAACAGATACCTAAGATCTGTAGGGCAATGGGGTTATTATCAAAGATAGGCGAGGTTAAAATACTTTTAGTGTCAGCCATGTTATGCCTCCTTGCCGTTTGCTACTGGTAGGGTCGCTGCCAGTTCGGTTGTCGGTTGAGCGCTCTTATTGTCTGGTTGTGTCGACTGGCTCGCTTGGGCATCAACGCTATCAAGCGTTTTACCATTCTGTTCACGTAGCAAATCTAGGTAAGGCTTATAACCTTGCTCACCTAACCAAAACTGAATCATGTTGCTCACACCGCGACTGGTTAGCGTCGCACCGCTGATACCATCAACCCAGTTATCTTTTGGATTGCCTGCTTTGGTCACACCCGTTGCCACGTCACCGTTTTCGTCATATGAATGGATACCAGTCCACATCGCGCGCCATTTTGGCTCTTCGATGCGAGCGCCAAGACCTGGGGTTTCTTTATGCTCATAAAAGCTGATACCTTTGATAGTATTCATGTCGCTTTCGAGCGTTAAGAAACCATAAATCGTACCCCATAGGCCATAGCCTTGAATCGGCAGTACAACCATCTCAGGCTTACCCGCGTCATCGTTTTTGACATAGACTTTGGCGTATTTGGGCTTACGACCAATACTGGCTGGATCGTTATCACCTAGGTCATCGCTTAGTGCTTTGTTTTTGGTGGCTTGACTGGCGTCATAAGCGTTACGATCAGGGATGCCTGCCGCTTTTAGTGCGGCGTCATCTACATAATTGCCTTTATTCAAATCAATGATTTTTACTTCAAAATCTTTGAATCGCTCAGCAACGTCGTCAGCAGTATCAGATTCAGCATCGTACATATCGGCTGCGACTAAAATGTTTTTGTTGCGGTCTAAGCGCGCATTTTCAACTTGCGCTGGTTTTAGACCCACCGCGACTGCTGAGACCAATACGGAACACACCAAACATAGCGTCAACGCTACGCTGATGGTTTTCGCGTTGTTACTTTTGGGCTTGGACATAGCGAACCCTCCGAGCGGTTTGGCGTTTGATGTTTGCTTGAGTCACAAAATAATCAAACAATGGAGCAAATAAGTTGGCAAATAGAATGGCCAGCATGATGCCTTCTGGGAAAGCTGGGTTGATGACACGAATCAATACCGTCATAAAACCAATCAAAATACCATAAGCCCAGCGGCCTTTATTGGTATGCGCAGCTGAGACAGGATCGGTCGCCATAAAGACTGCACCGAATGCAAAGCCACCAATGACTAGATGCCAGTAAAAAGGCAAGCTCATCATCATATTGTCTTTAGAGCCAATCATATTGAATACAAGAGACGTAGCAATCAGACCGACTACACAACCTGCCATGATGCGCCATGAGGCAATACGCGTCCATAGTAGAACTGCGGCACCCATTAGGATAGCGAGCGTCGATACTTCACCGATACTGCCTTGCATGTTGCCTAAGAACGCATCACTCCAAGTGATTGCATTACCATAGACATCGACGAAATCCTGAGGTACTACACCAAGTGCCGCTAGGCCAAGTGGTGTCGCTCCTGAGAAGCCATCAACCGCCGTCCATACTGAGTCGCCTGACATGTAAGCAGGATACGCAAAGTATAGGAACGCACGACCCGATAGGGCAGGGTTAAGGAAGTTTTTGCCCGTACCACCGAAGACTTCTTTTGCCACGACCACACCAAAGATAATACCTAGGGCTACTTGCCATAAAGGAATATCTGGTGGTAGACATAGTGCAAATAGTACCGAGGTCACAAAGAAGCCTTCATTGACTTCATGGCCACGTACTACGGCAAAGATAATCTCACAGAGAATACCAACACCAAAGGTCACAAGGTAGATTGGCAAAAACTGCATCGCGCCATAGACAAAACTTGCCCAGATACTGTCTGGGTTATAGCCTGCCATGCTGGTAATGATGGTACGCCAGCCTTCAGGTTGTAAGCCAAGCTGAGTGATAGCCGTTAGTGCTTGATGACCGATGTTGTACATACCCCAAAACATTGCTGGGAAAGTACATAGCCATACGGTAATCATAATGCGTTTTAGATCAATACCGTCGCGCACGTGTGAGGACGCGTATGCCGTTGAGCTTGGTTGACGCAAAAAAGTATCAAACATCTCAAAGATGGCATAGTATTTTTCATGTTTGCCACCTTTGGTGAAAGACGGCTCCATACGATCGAACATATTGTGTAAAAATTTCATCGTGGTTAGCCCTCCAGTTCAATGCGCGTCAAGTTATCACGCAAAATATCACCGAATTCATATTTGCCAGGAGAAACGAAGGTGCATAATGCTAAATCTTCTTCGTCCAATTCAAGTACGCCCAAGTCTACTGCCGTGATAATGTCTTCAACGATTAACGCGCGCAATAGTTGCGTTGGCAGATAATCTTGTGGCATGACCTCTTCGTAAACCCCGATAGGCACCATCGCTCGCGGTGATCCGTTACTCGTGGTGGTAAAGTTATACTTTTTGCCACCAAAAAACTGCGAAATATAGATAGGCAGTTTTGAGAAACGGTTTGCACCTGGACTAAAGAAGTGAAATGCTGGACGCTCATGACCTTCAGGTAAAACGCTGATCTGGTCATGGAAACGACCAACATAAGCACTATTCGAAAATGACTGGCGACCTGATAGCACTGAACCTGAAATAATACGGTTCTCGCCATCGATCAGCTGACCTTTCGTCAAGGCTGTGATATCAGCACCACGTTCGGTTGTGATTAGGTGCGGATTTTTGACCGCAGGGCCTGCTAAGCTAAGCATACGACGTGTATATAAGCGACCAGTGGTAAATAATTTACCAATCGCAATCACGTCTTGATAGCCAATCGTCCAGACGCTCACGCCGCGCATAATTGGATGCAAGAAGTGAATGTGCGTGCCAGCCAGACCTGCTGGATGTTTGCCAGCAAAGCTATGATACTCAGTGACATTATTAGCCGCGGTTTTCGCAACTGGCGTCAACTGGGCATCACCATGATGGCAGACGAAGGTCTTTGGGCTGAGCGTCGATAGTACCGCAAGTCCATCATTGAATGCTTGCAGTTGCTCATTAATCAGCAGCATCGGGTCAAACGCTAATGGATTGGTATCCATAGCGGTGACAAAGATGGCATGCGGACGAGCACCGATTTCGGGAGCGCGGCTATAGGGACGCGTACGAAACGCCGTCCATTCGCCAGAGGCGAGCAGTTGGGTTTCAACGGTTTCTGAGTCTAGGTCAGCCAGTTGCTGGGAGTCATAGCGCTGAAAGTCTATTTCCTCACCATTGGGATCGACCGCAATGACAAGACTCTCGAACACACGACGCTCACCGCGTTTGATCGCGATAACTTTACCCGCAGCAGGTGCCGTATAGATAACGCCAACCCGTTTTTTATCTTCAAAAACGGGCTGACCTTTTGCTACGGTGTCACCTTCTTTGACATTCATTGTGGGCTTCATACCCACATAATCATAGCCAACGAGTGCCACATGGGCAGGTCTGTGCTCAGATATCTCGCGGGAGGGTTCACCAGTGATGGGCAAATCCAAACCTTTTTTGATGGTAATCATAAGCGAAAACTTAGTCCATAGTCTAAAACGATACCAGACGTCCTGTTTGGTATATCGGTAGCATGAACATCTGCGTCATTTAATAAAGCTCTCATGTATCTCTTCCCATAGCAAGGCGAAGACAAAGTGCTCAAATATAACGCTTGATCATAACTACTAGTAAGAGTATTAACGCTGACCTTAGACTCCTTAACAACACGTTAATGTCTTATTCGAATTACCAAAGTGGCGACTGGCTACCAAGGTGTATGGCAAAATCATCCAATCAAAGTCTATTGTCAAAGCTGGTTGCTAAAAGCAATTGCTTTAAAAAAGACAGTTTTGCCATACGATTTATTAAAATCTTAAAATTTGTACATCCAGAGTGATGGGCTTAGAAACAAGAGTGAATCAAATAAATAACCGATGAATGCAAAGTATCATTCAAGCGAGATAGTCATTTAGAGCGTAATGGCGCAGATCAATCTATCGCAGATTGCCTGTTTAGAGTTCTAATATCATCCGTTCAACAATATATCAGCCAATTATCTACAAACACATTTGGCTGTTGTTCGATTCATCCTGACCGCCATGCTGCATTGGCTCACTTATGAGTGAATAAAAATGCACAGTACATGGTTGCTATCACTTAGAAACAAATACAAATTTACCTAGGATTATACGCTAAATTGACCTAAAATTGCCAGTTAGTAATTGAATTTACCTAATGTTGCTAGTACCTTCGAGTGCTCAAACTTATGGTTATGGTTGTCGATATTTTTATTTATTCATACTACACGATCATAAAGTTTTTGAGATAATCATGAGTCGATTTCGAGAGCCAATATCTATCAGATCATTTTTTGAATGCGGCTTGCTTATCACTGTTTAGCTGATTTATTGTTTTACTTTGCCGTTTATTCTTATTTTTTAATATTACGTTTTATAAGGAATGCTATATGTGTGCTGTCCCTGTCATTATCCCCGCTATTGATTTAAAAGATGGTAAATGTGTGCGCTTAAAACAAGGCCGTATGGAAGATGATACGGTGTTTTCAGATGACCCTGTCGCTGTAGCAGCACGTTGGGTAAATGAGGGCGCGCGCCGGTTACATCTGGTAGATTTGAACGGCGCATTTGATGGGGTGCCAGTACATAAGCAAGTCGTCAACGACATCGCCAAAGCTTTTCCGCAGCTGCCTATTCAATTGGGCGGCGGTGTGCGTAATATGAACACAATTGAGCAGTACATCACTGCCGGACTGACCTATATTATTATTGGCACCAAAGCGGTTGAAGATCCTGATTTTGTGACCGAGGCTTGCCGCGAGTTTGCTGGACATATTATCGTAGGTATCGATGCCAAAGACGGCATGGTTGCGACTCATGGCTGGGCCAATGTGACAGACACCAAGGCCACCGAGCTTGCCAAACGCTTTGCCGATGTGGGCGTGTCTTCAATCGTTTATACTGATATTGCCCGTGACGGCATGATGCAAGGTGTCAACGTCGAGCAGACAGTCAATTTGGCGCGCGAAGGTGGCTTGCCAGTGATTGCTTCGGGCGGCGTGACCAATATGCAAGATATCGAATTGCTTAAGCCTTATGGTGATTGTATTGAAGGCATTATTACTGGCCGCGCTATCTATGAAGGCACGTTGGACTTAGCGGAAGCACAACGTTATTTAGACAGTTAATTGATTTAGACAATTAATGGGTTTAAATGGTTAATAATGGGCTATATTCATTTTTAGCCCATTTAGTCTCTCCCATTAAGTTCTTCACGTTCAGATTGAGGACACTCGCTAGTTTTTAATCGTAATATTACCCAGCAAAAACACTGAGCAAAGGATGCTTATGGCCGCTTATCTTGACCGCCTAATGACACGCAAGTTTTTAACGGTATGGGGTCAGCTGCTGTTAATACTAAGCCTCGTTTTTACTTTACCCGCTTATGCTGCTGGTGAAGATATAGCCAGTGTCACGACGGCCTTGGGTATAGAGAGTACGCTAGAAGAAGTGCCTAATCCTGTTGCCACAGAAGGCGAGACCTCTGTAGAAGCCGACTCACAAAGTTTGCCACCTCCTGCCGATCCACCTGTGATTAGTGGCGAGAGTACCAACAATGCTCAAATCGAAACCACACCTACCCCTCTAAAAGACAATGACATTCGTCAACGTATCAACGGTATTTTTTCTGAAATAGAAGGGCTGCAGGCGGTCAGTGTCAGCGTTACTCAAGGCGTTGTGACGTTAGCAGGAGAAACTCCCAACGAAAAAAAGGCGCAACAAGCCATTAATTTGACCAACCGTTTGACGGATGTGGTCACCGTCGAGGACAATATCAATCGAACGCTGGATGTTCAGGATAATGTCACGACGGTTTATCAAGGTCTTAAAGCGCAAGTTAAAAACCTAGTTAAAGCCGTGCCCTTACTGTTGGTCGGTATTGTTATCTTTGGCTTGGTCACATGGTTTGGTAGTTGGTTTTCGAATCGAAAAAAAATGTGGCAACGGCTCACGCCCAATCCTTTCGTCGCTGAACTGTTGGCACAAACCGTCAAAGTAATCTTTATTATTTTTGGTTTGATTTTAGCGCTGAGCTTGATAGGGGCAGAGACGATATTAGGCACGTTACTTGGCGGTGCTGGAGTCATCGGTATCGCAGTTGGTTTTGCAGTCAAAGATACCATTGAAAACTATATTGCCTCTTTGATGCTGAGTATTCGTCAACCGTTTCGCGCTCGTGATCAGATTGTCATCAACGGGCAAGAAGGCATTGTGGTGCGTTTGACCTCACGCGCGACGATTTTGATGACGTTAGATGGCAATCAGCTACGTATCCCAAATGCGGAAGTCTTTAAAGGCACTATTTTAAATTACACTAAAAACCCTGAACGGCGCTTTACCTTTGAGTTGGGTGTCGATGCCAATGACGACCCACTTGCAGCCATTAAAGTTGGTATCGATGCGATATGTCAGCTGGATTTTGTCTTAAATGAACCCAAAGCCATTGCGGTCATTACCAATGTTGGCGACTCCAATATTATTCTAGAGTTTCAGATCTGGGTGGATCAATCAGAAACTGATTTTGCCAAAGCACGCAGTATTGCCATACGCGAAACCAAGCACGCCTTAGAAAACGAAGGATTTAGTCTCCCTGAGCCTATCTATCGTCTACGCTTTAATGATGAGTTAGAAAAAGCCTTGGAACATCTGCAAGGCAATAACCGCTCTAACCCAGCTAATGGGACTAATGCTGATATGACAATTACACCGACGACACCAGAATCTATAGATATCAATAAAGTCGATAATAGCAGTGCTGATGACAAAGACAAAAAACAAGCCAAAGCCCGCGCTAAATATATCCTACAAGGACGTAATGCTGAAGAGGTGTTGAGTGCCCGTCCTGACGAAAAGTTAATGGAAAAAGTCGAACAAGAAATTGCTGAAAGTTCAGATGAGACTGATTTATTGAGTAATAATAGTCCGCAAGAGTAAATATCTAAGCAACCTCAAAACTAGGCATAAAAAATGCAGTGAAACGTATAAGACAGTTATCATATAAAATATACGAGACATTTTTATGCAAATGAAGCATCTGATTATATTCGCCCTAGCTGGTATTATTCTCTTAATTGGTTTCAATATGTTTAACAGCAATCGCCACGAGAGTCGGATAGCGGCGGCGACCAGTAGTACCACCATATCGCCGGATACTACTACCAGCTCTGAAGATACCGTGAACACCAACACCGATATCGCAAGCCAGCCTCTTGGTAAGCAGCCTAAAGCCATTCTCGATAATGCCACTGCCCAAATAGAGCAAGCAGAGCAGGTCAATCAAGAGCGCGTAGAGCAGATGAGTGCTGCGCAGTAGTTGACCAGTTATCACTTATTCATCGCGCACAAAAAAAGGCTAAAGATAAACTTTAGCCTTTTTTATTACGTTCAGTTTTTATTAAGAGTTAGCTTTTTTTGCTTGCGCCTTTATTGTTTCGGCTACTGCTTTTTCTAGCGGGGCTCTTCTTTGGCTGATCTTTTTTCGTTTGATTCATCTCGCTAGATTGCAATTTCGCTTTAAGATCAAAGTCGATTTGTAGCAGATCCATATTGACCCCAGCTACTTTTACTTTGACCAAATCGCCCAAGCCAAATAACGTACCTTTATCTTTACCAATGAGTTGCTGTTGCTGCTCATCATAGACAAAGAAGTCATCGCCGACATTAGAGATATGAACCAAGCCATCGATATATAGGTCGGTTAAGGTCACAAATAAACCGAAGCTAGTAACCGTCGTCACCACACCGTCGAACTCTTCACCGACGTGATCTTTCATATAATGACACTTGAGCCAAGACTCTACGTAGCGTGATGCTTTCTCAGCACGGCGTTCAGTATCTGAAGTCTGTGTGCCAGCACCTTCTAAAGAGAAGTCCATTACTGGCTGCTGACTTTTAGTCACTTTTGCTTTAATCGCGCGATGCAGCATGAGGTCAGGATAACGGCGAATCGGCGAGGTAAAGTGGCTATACTCGTCATAAGCCAAACCAAAGTGACCAATATTGTCAGGCGAATAATTCGCTTGCATCATTGAGCGCAATAGCATGCTGTGGATACTAATCGCATCGGGTCTCTCTTTGGTGGCTTCGATAATCCGCTGATAATCCGCTTGCGTCGGGTTTTCTTCTGGGAAGCTTAAACCAAAGTTTTTCGCATATTCATGGACACGTAACGATTTTTCGCCATCAGGTTTATCATGGTTACGATATAAGACCGGTAGCTCATTTTTTAGCGCAAAATTGGCAGCACAGGTATTGGCGAGCAGCATACACTCTTCAATAAGCTTATGTGCATCACCACGAGTACGCGGCAAGATGGCTGCGATACCACCTTTTTCATTGAACTTGATATAAGTTTCAACCGTCTCAAACTCCATTGCATGACGCTCTTCACGCTTTTGCAGCAGTAGCTCATACAATTGATGCAGAGTATCGACAGATTTTTTGACTGCTTTATTGCCTGTTAATGAATCAGGGATACTAGGATCTTTTGGATCCTCAAGATAAGCATTCACTTGATTATAAGTCAAGCGCGCTTGTGAATGTATCACCCCAGGATAAAAATCATAACCGGTGACCTTGCCTGCGCGAGATATCTTGATATCAGCAACCATACATAGACGATCAAGGTCTGGGTTCAATGAGCATAGACCGTTAGACAGTACTTCAGGAAGCATCGGGATCACGCGATGTGGGAAATATACTGACGTCCCACGCTCATAAGCATCTTGATCAAGTGGCGAATTTGGGGTGACGTAATGACTCACATCAGCAATCGCTACCAAGACACGGTAGTTACCACCAGAGCGCTTTTCAGCGAATACGGCATCATCAAAGTCACGCGCATCTTCACCATCGATAGTAATGAGGGGCAAATCACGCAAGTCCGTACGACCTTTTATATCTTTTTCAGTCGGCTCTTTATAGTCATTGGCCTGTTTAAGCGTCGCTTCACTAAAATCAGACGGAATGTCGTAGTTGAGCAGGGTAGTCTCAATAATCAATTCACGATCATTATCGTCAGACAGCACTTCAGTGATTTTACCAGTGGCAAACTCATGCTGATTTGGCCAGTCGATAATATCTACTTTGACTGGTGCGCCTTGCTTAACTTCGAGAGCTTGCACATTCTCTTCAGTCACTGTAATCGGTTGATGGTTATTGGGACTGCCAAGCTCGACACAGTAGCCATCTTCATCACGCGCAAGCGTACCGATGAAATTGTTTTGACGACGTTCGACGACATCGACGATACGCCCTTCGGTACGACCACGGTTATCCGTTGAGGTACCAACCGCTTCAACGGTATCGCCATTAAAGACCCAGCGCATTTGTTTTTCATGCAAGAATAGGTCAGGCATGTCGCTTAGTAACACGAAACCAAAGCCCTTTGGATGCGCGGATACTGTACCCGTTACGATATCTTGCTTGGTCACTGTGCGGTAGCGATAAGGACGACCTTCGCGGTTTACTTGTCCATCGCGTGCCATTGCTTTTAGACGATTGCCTAAAGCGTCAAACTGATCAGGATCATCAATATTAAAGGCTTTTGCCAATTGTTGATGCGTGACTTCGCCATGCTCATTAATCGTGCCGAGTATCAGCTCACGACTAGGAATGGGATTATCATATTTTTTTGCCTCACTTGAGGCGTTTGGATCGTTCCAACTCATAAATTACCGTATCTATTTTTAAAATTATTAATAATGGCTATCTTAACACGAACGACATGGCAATATCTTGCGTCAATTGTCTTAAGTGTATTCGGTAGCAGGAAGTTGTCATCTTTAATCGGCAACAACTATCAAAAAATCAAATGTCGATATCGACTGTACCTGATTTATTGGTTATTTTTTTACTGTCTATCTCTTTCGATACTTCTAATACTGTCGTTTGATTAGACTTATCCAAATATTTTTGTGCTTTATCGACTTCAGTGGTCAAGGTATTGACCGTCTGCTTCATATTTTCTAGCGCTTCAATTTTGTAATTACTGATCATATCCATCGTATCATAGACATTAT
Source organism: Psychrobacter sp. K31L (assembly GCF_017942195.1). NCBI lineage: Bacteria > Pseudomonadati > Pseudomonadota > Gammaproteobacteria > Moraxellales > Moraxellaceae > Psychrobacter > Psychrobacter sp. K31L. The sequence goes on from NZ_JAGKSC010000004.1 coordinate 367,708, forward strand.
TAAAGGCATTTTGTAGTTTATCAAGCTCAATAGTGCTACTGGTTGCTTGCTCATGAATTTCACCAGACTGGCGTTTGAGCATGGCTGAGGTTGACTCAATTAAGCTGCTTGTCGTTTTGTTTAAAGCAGTAATTTGATCAAGTACTAGTTTTTGATTGGTCATCGCTTGTGCAACGACGACAGCCGTCCGTAGCGCAGATACGGTGGTTGTGGTTGCCCGATCTACACCTTTAATCAACTCTAGATTGTTTCTACGAATGGTATCAAGCGCCAGATAACCTTGGACATTAACCGCCAACTGGGTTAAAAAGTCCGTATTTTTTTGACGGACATAAAACAGCATTTCTTCTTTAATAATACGAGCTTTTTCAGGATCAGTTGCCTCTATGGCATATACTTTTTGCTCTAATTGCTCATCGATTTTTTTGCCGACGTAGACATACTGGCGAATAGATTGCATCAATTCCCACATATTGACTTTTTCTTGCTCAATCATTGCATTGTCTTTGAGCAGTTCATCTTTACCATTATAGAGGCTGGTAACAACCGCATTGATATGCGATTGCGCCGATTCATATTGGCGGAAGTAATCTTGTACTTTATTGCCAAATGGAATGAGACCAAACAGCTTGCGCGAGCTGGTCAGCTCTTTTTTGCTCGGATCCAAATCTTCGACGATACCGCGTAACTCAGTCAATGATTTTGCAATAGGGGAGTTATCGAACAAGCTGTCATTGAGGCTTTTCGCAGGCAACGCTAACATACGATTGGATATTTGTGCTGATTCGCGGATTTCTTTATTGCCTAAATTATGAATAGATTGCACGTTTTGTTGAAACTCAGCGCTACGTACAGAGTTATTCAGTACATGATCAACGAACGCATCGACCTTGGCATCAAGTTCTGGGATTTGGTTTTCATCCAACTTGACCATCTGATCAGCTTCACTTTTTTGTATTTCTTTGACCGGTTCAGGTGGTGTTAGAGAGATACTTGGCGTAGAGGCGTTTTCGGGTGGGGTCAATTCTTGCATGAAGTTTCCTATAATATCTGAGAGAGGCAGTGTTTTTTGCCAACAACGTTAATAGTCGTGGTACACGGTATCTTTATACATTTAATAATTTTTATTTGCACAAGGTTTCTTGCATAGGAAGAAATGGATATACAACAGACCTTTAGACTAACTTGTAATTAAAAGACTGAGAAGACAGATTTTGTAAATCACGGTCAGTTTAATATATCTATGGAACCGTTCATGACACTATTATTTGTAAGGTTAAATAATAAAAAACCACCAATATCCCGCAGCATATTGATGGTTAAGATTATAAATATCTACGTCGACTTACAACTATGTCAACTCACAGCCACCACTAACAGTCATCTAACGAATAGATTACTTTTTCTTAGTTGGTCCAAGCAGCATACCCATTTGACGACCTTCCATCTTAGGGTACTGCTCGACGTTTGAGATATCAGCAGTATCTTCAATGATACGATCAAGTTGTTTGCGACCAATATCTTGGTGCGCCATTTCACGTCCGCGGAAACGGATGCTAATTTTAACTTTGTCTTGATCTTCCAAGAAGCTAACGATTTTTCTCAGTTTAACCTGATAATCGGCCTCTTCGGTACTTGGACGTAGCTTCATCTCTTTGAGCTGAGTCTGCTTTTGGTTTTTCTTAGCTTCTTTTGCCTTTTGCTTTTGATCATAGAGGAAATGCTTATAATCCATGATTTTACATACTGGCGGCTTAGCTTCAGGAACCAATTCAACCAAATCTAGACTGTCTTCACGTGCCGCTTTCATCGCGGTGTCGATATCGACCACGCCCATTTGTTCACCGTCTTCTTTGACCAGACGGACTTCTTTGGCACTGATATCTTCGTTGATGTTCAAACGGTTGGACTGTTTAATAGGTATTACTCCTCATCTGTTTTTGGGTTCTGTCGGCCTTTCTCAGCGACAGCTGTCTGTACTAATGCAATAAATTCAGAAACACTCATCACGCCAAGGTTTTCACCTTCGCGAGTACGGACATTAACACTGCCCGATTCGACTTCTTTATCCCCTAATACTAGCATATAGGGAATACGTTCTAATGTTTTCTCTCGTATCTTAAATCCAATCTTTTCGTTACGCAAGTCACTAATGGCGCGCAAACCTGCATTTTTTAGTTCACTGACGACGTTTTCACAAGCTTCGCCTTGTTTATCGGTGATATTCATGACCACAACTTGCTGCGGTGCCAACCATACTGGCATCCAACCCGCATAGTTTTCAATCAAGATACCGATAAAACGCTCGAACGAACCCAAGATTGCACGGTGTAGCATAATAGGTACTTCGCGCTCATTTTGCTCGTTAACGAATTCCGCATCGAGACGCTCTGGCATATTCGGATCAACCTGAATGGTACCGCACTGCCACACGCGACCTAACGAGTCTTTTAGACTGAATTCAATCTTTGGACCATAAAACGCGCCTTCACCTGGCAGATAATCCCAATCAAGCCCTGAATTATCAAGTGCATCGGCCAAAGCTTTTTCTGCAAAGTCCCAAGACTCATCGCTACCGACGCGTTTTTCAGGACGTGTCGAGAGTTTCATAATAATGTTATCGAAGCCGAAATCTTCATAGACTGCAAGCGTTAGCTTAATGAAATCAGCGACTTCTTGCTGAATCTGCGCTTGCGTACAGAAGATATGCGCGTCATCTTGGGTAAAACCACGAACACGCATCAAACCATGCAATGAGCCTGAAGGCTCGTTGCGGTGACATGAGCCAAACTCTGCCATACGTAAAGGCAAGTCACGGTAAGACTTTAGACCTTGATTAAAGACTTGTACGTGGCAAGGGCAGTTCATCGGTTTTACCGCATAATCACGGTTTTCACTTGAGGTTGTAAACATATTGGTTGCATAGTTGCCCCAATGTCCAGAACGCTCCCACAAGCTACGATCAACAATTTGTGGCGTTTTGATTTCTTCATAGCCATTATCGTATTGTACTTTGCGCATATATTGCTCAAGTACTTGATAGATCGTCCAGCCATTGGCATGCCAGAACACCATGCCGGGTGCTTGCTCTTGCATATGAAACAAATTAAGCGCTTTACCAATCTTACGATGGTCACGTTTTTCAGCTTCTTCAATACGCTGGATATACGCTTTTAGATCTTTCTTATCCGCCCATGCTGTACCATAGATACGTTGCAGCTGCTCATTCTTAGCATCACCGCGCCAATAAGCACCAGACATTTTCGTCAATTTAAATACTTTCAAGAATCGCGTGTTTGGCACATGCGGGCCACGGCACATATCGACGTATTCTTGATGATGATATAGACCGAAAGCTTCTTCACCGGGCATATCATTAATCAGCTTGAGCTTATAGTCTTCGCCGCGCTCTTCAAAAATCTCAATCACTTCAGCACGTGGCGTTATCTTCTTTATGACGTCATAGTCCTGCTTTATCAACTGCACCATGCGTTTTTCTATGGCTTCCATATTCTCAGGTGTGAATGGCGTCTCACTATAGATGTCATAATAAAAACCATCCTCAATCACCGGACCGATGACCATTTTTACATCAGGATAGAGCTGCTTGACTGCGTGCCCTAATAGATGGGCCGCCGAATGACGAATGATATCGACACCGTCGTCGTCTTTTGGGGTAACGATTTCCACCTTGGCATCACGGGTGATTGGATCAGAGGCATCAACCAACTGACCATCTACACGTCCCGCAACCGTCGCTTTGGCAAGTCCTGCACCAATACTTTGCGCCACTTCCATGACAGTCGTGTTGCCTTCAAACTGTTTTACGCTACCATCGGGTAAAGTAATCGCTACCATAATCTATTCACCTTTTTGCGTCCGTTGGCAGTGATGATTGCAACAATCAATCATGTAACCGTAAGACTGCGTCAATTATATCCAACCACTGTGATATGTTGTAAGAGATAGGCATTACTTAAAAGCGCAGACATATAATCGCGTCACGATAATAGAAAACAAGCCGCCTTCTATATTAAGGTTAAGCAGAACTGCTCTTAAGCAATGTTATAAAAGCGGCTATTATAGCAAAAACCGTCTATAAACACTAGATAGCAAGGGATTAGGTCAGCTTCTATATATAGGTGCGCTGTGATCAATATCAAGAGTGATGAATATAGGGGTGATCCGTAGCTACAGATGGACTGTATATTTCATAGCGTAATAAAATGATTCACAGTTTTTGAGGGGCAGACTGAGCTTGTTTATAAGTAGGGTGAGCTTATTTATAATAGATAGGAGCTAAACGCCAAAGACTATGTTTAGAATCTAACTTCAACTTTTAATAATTTGTAGCTAAATAATTGAAATATATAAAGTATTATAAGTATCGCAAAATTAATTTAAAAACCTTCAGTAAAATGGTTGACACGAGATTTAAAGCGTCTATAATACGCCCTCATCAAGACGAGCTGGAAGTAACTAGTGTGTAGATTACACATTAATAACCCAG
>NZ_JAGKSC010000005.1:0-266254 GCF_017942195.1 Psychrobacter sp. K31L
CAAGGATGGATGGAGAATAATCTGCCTAAACTGTTTCATGATATGGGTTGTATCTCTTTTATTATGAACTGACTATAGTAACTTGGTGAATTATAGAATTCTTTAAAGCTTTCAATATCACGATTCGCATAAGGATTTGTATCTTGGAACAGACGATTGTTCAATTTTTTATATAAGTCAATATCAATTTTAAACGGTACCTGCTTATTAACATGTGAAAATGAATCAGAAGTTGGTAAATTTAATTGGTATTTATCATGGTTATAATATTTCTCTTCTCCTAAGCTTACTAAGCAGTAACTATCTTTATCGAAACTAACAAACTCTATATTTCGATATTCTTCCCAATAGCTGTCTAAAAAATCATTCACATCAAAGTCGCTACTCCAATCAATGTTAGCAAGAATAAAGTTTATAGGCGGCATGCTGTAAGTATACGCACAGTCCTGAGGAAAGTTTGGTAGCGTACGAACAGGCAAAAAAGAAAATTTTGATAACTGTATTTTGTCTTTACTGACAGAGACTATTTCAGGAGGATTGATACCTTCCTCATAAGATTTAAAGTACTCGTCGATACATTTCTTGAATAACTCTCTAGAAAATAAATTTTTAGCAGGTTGCCAACCCATTCTAATGAGATTGTTGGTTGAAACTCTAATCTTTTGAATGTCCGTGCAAAAAATATAGCTATCATTGTGTCTCTCATCTTCATCTAAGTTAATATCTTCATCAAGCGAATCGTTGTGGTATTCAACTTTATATATTCTTTTAGGTTCAGAAGACGTAACTGTTTTAGTTACCTTCCTTGAAACCAGCTCACCATCATCATTAATTTTTGACAATACAAGATCTCCAACTTTAATATCTTGTATTGGCATTAAACCTTTATCTGTATGTACTAATGTACCTGCGACAAAACTCATTCTATTTTCCTTATTAGTAAACTAAATCAGCCCATAGTATCAACTATCTTGTGAAGCTTATAGCTGAAGTTCTCGCTAGGGAGCCGTATCCTTACGCCCATAACCACTGAGCCTGTTTTTAGATTATTATAAATATGTTGAGACACCTCAACCCCTTAATAGCTCGATGCCTGTATAGCGCACCGATCAGGATTTAACATTAATAAGCTCTATTACAATTAGTGTATTTACGATTTATTAAATCAAATTCATACCAGAAATCCCACATATATCTGTCATCTGCATTGAACACTATCCTAACTCCACGTTCAACTTCCCAACACCAGCTAAATATAAGCTTAAGCTTTTGATAATGCATTTCAACCTCGGGAAATGGGATAGTTAATACATAAGTACCTGCTTTATCATATACCTTTGCTACAAAGTCTGTATTTCTAGAGAATCTTTCTTTATTAAAAATCAAAAAGTAATCGAAATTATCCAAAAGCGTAACCTCACCATACTCGAAGTCGATTTCAAAATTATTCAGTAGTGCTGATTTTTCGCGATTATTTAACTCCATTTCCCTTCTCTTTTAGAGCTAGTTCATTAGAATAATATAGTAAAATTTCATAATTTTATGGATAGCTCAAGTGGAAATTAGGTTCGTTATAACAAATCCTAGAGATAATTTTTTTCGAAAAGCTCACATGATGTACATTACTAAGTACACTATGTCTCACTAAATAGCTTGATCAATTAGCGTATATAGCCTACAGCCAAAGCTTCGATTCCTCACTAGGGAACCGTCATTTACCATAATGCTCGTCATAACGTAAGAGAGCGGACGATATTTCTTAACTGGAATAATTTAGTAAATAGTGAAATATTACACTGGCTTTACTATTCCTTGTAACAAACTCGCAAACCCTTGCATATAAGCGGTATCTTGGCTTGACGTGCGTGTCGCTGCATACAGCTGGCAATGCACACCATTACCTAACGGTCGTGAGACGACCCAACCTTTTTTCTCATATTCAGCGACCACCCAATCAGGTAAGGCCGCCACACCGCGTTCACTAGCGACCAGCTGAATCAGCATCGCCGTTAGTTCTGTTGTACGAATACTATCAAAACTGACCTGAGCTGGCGTCATAAAATTGGCAATGATATCGAGACGCTTGGCCTCTACTGGATAGGCAATCAAGGTCTCTTCAGTCAAATCAGTCGGCTCAATAAACTTCTGCACCGCCAAATCATGCGTTGGCGATAGCACCAAGCGACTCTCATACTCAAACAACGGCTGATAGCTGATGCCCTCTATCGGTAAATCACTAGTGGTAATTAATAAATCGATATCACCTTCCATTAATAAATGATGCGGTTCAGGCTCAAACCCTGTGGCAAAATCTAGCTCGACGTCTGACCATTCGCGGCGATAATGATTAAGTATCGGCATGAGCCAATCAAAGCAGCTGTGACACTCGGATGCTAGGCGTAATCTACCTGCTTGACCATGCGCTAAGCGTTTAAGGTTGGATTTGGTACGAGTGACCTGCGGCATAATGCTGTCTGCCAATGCCAGTACCGTCTTGCCAGCTGGCGTAAAAGTCAGCGGACGCGTGCGGCGATTGACCAAGCTAATATCGTAATAATTCTCTAGCTCTTTTAGCTGATGTGAGACCGCAGAAGCTGTCACATGCAGCTCATCGGCAGCCGCAGCAAGTGAACCATGCGCTCGTAATGCAGTTAACGTATTAAGATGGCGGAGCTCTAGCATAAGACAACCTGCCTGCTAAGTTGAGAAAAATTCATTATAGTACATATGTTGCTGACTTTCATTCATAGCGTATGATTAATGAGCCATCAACAGCTAGCGCTTGCGTAACAGTAGCTGTGAGATAATGACCAATATCAAAGAAGCGACTAATAATAGTGTACCAATAGCATTAACTTCCGGCTTAAGTCCTACTCGTACCATCGAGTAAATTCGTAGCGGTAATATCTCATAGCTAGGGCCTGTGACAAAGGTTGAAACCACGACATCATCTAGCGATAAGGTAAAGGCGAGCAACCAACCTGCCATTACTGCTGGCAAAATAACGGGAATCAGCACGGTACGCACCATGGTTGATTCATTGGCGCCCAAGTCGCGCGCCGCTTCCATCAAGCGCTCATCCAAGCTACTTAAGCGTGCAAAGACAGTGATGACGACAAATGGTAGGCAAAAAGTAATGTGCGCCAATAGCAGTGAGACAAAGCCTAACTGCAAACCGATTAGGAGGAACAATGCTAATAATGAGATAGCGAGTACAATCTCAGGTGACATCATCAGGACAAATAACAGCCCATTTAATAAGCCCTTACCGCGAAAATTATAGCGATGTAAGGCTAGGGCAGTGAGCGTTCCTATCAAAGTCGAGACAGTCGCGGCAACCAAGCCCAATACAATAGAGTGCCAAAAAGCATCGAGCATCGCTTGGTTGTTAAATAGCGATTCGTACCACTTTAAGCTAAAGCCATCCCAGTTGTAGCCGATTTTTGATTTGTTAAAAGACATCACGACTAGGACGATAATGGGCAGATATAGCAAGGCATAAATCAGCCCGAGATAGCCTTTGGCGGCGATACTGCCAATCTTAAGCGTACGAGTTTTTTTATTCGGTGATCTATAAGACATTAGGCCACCTCATTAAAGTCAGTCTTGCCAATGCGGCGACTACTGGCACGATAGGCGAGTAATAATACCGCCATCGCTAGGGTCAATAATACGCTGGCAGCTGCGCCAAACGGCCAATCACGCGCATCCAAAAACTGGTTTTTGATAATATTACCGACCAACAAGTTGCGCGAGCCGCCCAAAATATCGGCCACATAGAACATACCCATCGCTGGCAATAACACCAACAGTACCCCAGAGATAATCCCTGGTGTTGTGAGTGGTAGCACCACATGCCAAAAGGTCTGCCTTCTCGATGCACCCAAATCTTGCGACGCGAGTAGCATGTCATTGCGCAAGTCAGTAAAGACCGCATACAACGGCAATACCATAAAGGGAAATAATAAGTAGGTCAGTCCCGCTATGACCGCGCCTTGCGTGTATAAAATATCAATAGGAGTATCAATCACACCTATCGCTAGCAAGAATTTATTAATCAAACCATTATTAGCAAACAATAACTTGAGGGCATAAGTGCGTACTAGAGAGTTCGTCCAAAACGGCAATATCAATAGCATCATGAGCAGCGGCTGCCAGCGAGTTTTGGCTTTAGAGACCAGCCAAGCAAAAGGATAACCAAGCAGCAAGCAGATAACCGTGGTGATACTTGCCATCCATAATGAATGGACAAATACCTCAAAATACAACGGATCAATTATGCGTACATAGCTGTCGATGCTGACTGGCAAGCTGATAAAAGCGCTGCTATCACGGGTCAAAAAGCTAACAGCGATGACTAGAATATTGGGTAATAAGGCAAAAATAAGCAACCAACCCCAAATCAACCACAGCGTTGCGGTACGAAAAGGACTTTTGCTGCCCAAATTGAAACGGCTAGTACGTGCCATTAGCTGACATCCTTTTGCACAGACATGCCTTGATGTTCGCTTGAGTTGGCGGTTGAATGGTCAATTGAGGGATCAAGTGAATTGTCATCTGGTAGCACCCATTCCCAGCCATCAACCCATGAGACCTTGACCGCTTCATTCAATTTATAATCAAAGCTTGGATCATCTTCATCAAAGAATTCAGAAGCCTTGATAATATGACCGTTTGCCAATTCAATAATAGAGTCTAAAGTGCTGCCTTTATAGTTACTTTCAATCACTCGGCCAAACAGTCCAGTATGGACATCATCATTAGGATCATAAATTCGCAAATCTTCAGGCCGCAGTAGTAAATTGACGATGTCGCCTACTTGCACATCATTGGCAAAATCAGGACGACGCAAATTACGTAATGTCGTTGGGCCGTCTTGCGCTTGTGCCTCACAGACTTCGACTTCGATACGTCCGTTAGTGACTTTACCATCACGATCTGGCTGTTCAGCGTAGACGCCTTTGACTTCTGCTTTGAATAGATTGGTCTCACCGATAAATTTGGCGGTAAATAAATTCGCGGGCGTTTCATAAATCTCAATAGGTGTGCCGATTTGCTGAAAGGTGCCGTCTTTCATCACCGCAATACGGTCTGACATCGATAGTGCTTCTTCTTGGTCATGGGTGACGAAGACAAATGTAATGCCCAGTTCACGCTGTAGCCGTTTAAGCTCAGACTGCATTTGCAAACGCAACTTGTGGTCGAGCGCCGATAGCGGCTCATCAAGTAACAATAATTTAGGGCGATTAATGACCGCCCGTGCGATGGCAACACGCTGCTGCTGACCACCAGATAAATCCTGCGGTTTGCGATTGGCGAGATGCTCTAGCTGTACCATTGCTAGCATCTCGCTCACGCGCGTTTTAATCTCATCTTTAGGGACTTTTTTAATTTTAAGACCATAAGCCACGTTTTGCGCGACGGTCATATGTGGAAACAAGGCATACTGCTGAAAAACCGTATTGACCGGACGCTTATCCGCTGGCAAGCCTGACATCTGCACGCCATCTAGATAGATAGCACCAGCATTTGGCTGCTCAAAACCGGCAATCAAGCGTAGCAATGTCGTCTTGCCGCAGCCTGACGGGCCAAGCAAGGTCAAAAACTCACCATGCTTGATGTCGAGATTGATGTCTTTGAGTACTTCGGTTTGATCATAGGTTTTTTTTATACCCGTCAGTTGCAGCAGTACCGTGTCGATTGATGCCGCAGCTTGGTGCGTGTTTGAAGGTGATTCAGTCATAAGGTTGGTTCCTAAACATCCAACATCTCAGTACAGCTATACGTCTAAAGCACTGCCTTCAAGGTGGTTTGGTATGGGGATAAACGATGGGTATCAATAGGGTTTGGTTGCTGCGTATTATAACAAACCTTGGATATAAGTCAGTGCCAGTTCGTTATAAGTTAGCGATGCTACTTTATCGTAAAATAAAATTTTACCAAACATCGTCAAATAGCTGGTTAATATCCCGAGATTATCCATGCTATTTTTCTCACTTGACGGCAATTTATCTCATTTTTATAATCGTCATTTGAAATGAAGACACGCCCTAGCGAGATTAAAAGCGATTTTTTTATTATTTTTCTGCTTTTATTCCTATACAATCATTTTGTGGCTAAGAAATAAAATGAGCCGGCTGTGTATGGCAAAATGCTTAGGGCGTGTCTTCAATTCACTCGATAGTCATCTAAATGGGCTAAAAATGGCTAAATCTTGCCAAACATCGTCAAATAGCTGGTTAATATCCCGATATTATCTGCACTATTTTTCTTGTTTGACGGCAATTTATCTCATTTTTATCACCATTTTTGAAATGAAGACACGCCCTAGCCAGCCATGGTCAAAAAACAGAGATTTATTATTCTAATCATTTGATAATCAAGGACCCTTTATGCCTAATGATACTCGTCCACAAACAGGTCTAGAAGCGCTCGAACTACTAAGAGACGGTAATGCGCGCTACGTCGATAGCCTGACAAACACTGATCCAATGATGCAACGACGTCCAGAACTCGTGAGCGATCAAGACCCGCTGGCCATCATTTTGGGTTGCTCTGATGCCCGCGTACCAGTCGAGATTGTATTTGATCAAGGCTTGGGTGATTTGTTTGTCATTCGAGTAGCGGGTAATGTGGTTGCGCCTTCACAAATTGGTTCGGTAGAATTTGCCGCCGAAAAGTTTGGCACAAAATTGGTGGTGGTCTTAGGACATTCGCATTGCGGCGCTGTCACTGCTTGCGTCGAGGCGCTGATTAATCCTGAGCAAAATTATTCGCCAAACTTACAGTCAATCGTCGATCGTATTCGCCCAAGTGTCTACAACCTTCATGAGCTCGCCACTGCCAATGGGCAAGATGTCGATGCTGATGAACTGGTCGATCGCTCGATACGTGCCAACGTGCGCATGTCGGTCAGTCAGCTCAAGCATGGTTCGCGAGCGTTAGAGGATTTGACCAGCAGTGGTCAGTTATTGGTCGTTGGTGCAGAGTATGATTTAGAGACAGGAAAAGTGCGTTTTTTAGATAGCTAGTCAGTTTTAGATAGCTTCAGACAAATAGCTAGTCAAGGAATAAAGACGAACATACCTTATTCATATTCTTACAAAACCCTATCAGTTATTTCGACATTTTTTATTATGATAATAGAACGACGCAAATCACGACAATCGTGATTTGCGTGTTTATGCATTTTTATGCATTTATTTTTTGAATTATATTAGGATAATTATGTCTACTTCATCTAACAACAATAACGACGCTATCATAAACCAGCCTGCTAGCAGCGTCAGCACGGATGGTGTTCAGCCAATCTCATCAAAAACCACTGGCTTTACTTTTAACCATACGATGCTACGCGTGAAAGACCCTGCAAAATCATTAGCGTTTTACACCGGTGTTCTTGGTATGACCTTGCTGGCGGTAAAAAAGTTCTCTGATATGGGTTTTGATTTATACTTTTTAGCCCAGTTAACTGAGAGTGAGCGGGACAATTTGCCCGCTGGTGACGACTTAGAGATATTTGCATTCCGTCAACGCGGAATTTTAGAATTGACCCATAATTACGGTACTGAGACAAAGGCTGACTTCAGCTATCACGATGGCAATGGCGAACCACAAGGCTTTGGGCATATTTGCTTTAGCGTACCGAGTTTAGATGAGGCCGTTGCTTGGTTTGATAAAAATGATGTCGAATTCAAAAAACGTCCAGAAGAGGGTAGTATGAAAAACATCGCCTTTATCAAAGACGTCGACGGCTACTGGATTGAAATCGTACAAGCAGATTTGATGCGCTAGATGTTAGACAGTTAAAAAATATAAGCATTAATGAATAAAAAAGTTTAATAATTTAAGGAGTGATCCCTGCATGCCCAGCCCTGAGGCAAACCCTACTGCTGCTGATCCAGCGACGATTAACTCAGCGACAACGACTGATGTTTTTACTTATCAAAGTATTATTGATTCGGCGAATGGAATATTTATCGGCTTTGTTGAGCGTATTCCGTACTTTATAGCGTCGATTATCGTTGTTCTGATTTTTTGGTTTCTATCAATCGTTTTCAAAAAAATCGTCTACAAATTGCTGGGTAGCCGTAGTCGGCATCAGAACTTGGTCAAAGTGTTTCAGCGGGTAGGCGGCGCACTGATTATTTTTATTGGTTTCATGATTGCCATGGTGATCGCCGTACCAGGATTTACGCCTGCCAAGCTGATTGGCGCACTCGGTATTGGTTCGGTCGCGATTGGTTTTGCTTTCAAAGATATTTTTCAAAACTTACTATCGGGTATTTTGCTACTCATCTCGGAGCCGTTTCGTATTGGCGATCAGATCGTTTCTGGTGAATATGAGGGTACGGTTGAGGATATTAAAATTCGTGCAACCACCATCAAGACTTATGATGGTCGACAAGTCGTTATCCCAAACTCAGACCTATATACCTCAGCATTGACGGTCAATACCGCCTACAAACAGCGTCGTTTACAAGTGGCGGTCGGCATTGGTTATGAAGATGATATCGAAGCGGCGAAAGCTGAGATTATGCAAGCATTGGATAAAGTGGATAGTGTTTCCATTAAATCTAAGCCAAGCGTGATTGCAACGGGATTTGGCGGATCGTCTATGGATCTGATGGTGCGTTGGTTTATTGAAGATGGTACGCAGGCTAATAAAGTTGCTTCTATTCACCAAGTGATCGTAGAAATTAAGAATGCATTGGATGCGGCAGGGATCAATATTCCTTTCCCCATACGTACTATCGATTTAAGTGACCCCTCCGTGAAAGCGATTGTCAATAAAATCAATGAGCAAAAAAACGAGCAACAAGCTATTGATGTTAATAAAGCCGCGACAGAGTAGTTGAACTGGTGAGGCAATTTTATTTGTTCAATAGACTCGCCAAATCTATTGCGTAAGTAATCGAACTTTCAAACGACCTTAAAAAAACCGCCATATCAAAGGATACGGCGGTTTTTTTGTTATCAATCAACGGGTATTTATTCAGTTTTAGCTCTAAAATCTGTATGACATGATTTGCAGCTTGCACCAACTTGACCAAAGGCTGGTTTAACGTCATCCATGCTAGTGGCAGTTTGTGCGGTAGCGCTTAGCTCAGCGGTGACTTTTTGGAAGTTGTCGGCTTCTGCACGGAACTCATCCGCATTAGACCAAACCGCTTCAGTAGCATTACCTACCGCTTCTGGATCTTCAAAATGACTCCAAGGCTTGGCGGCATCTTCTGCTAAGAACGCCGCTTGCTCTTTAAATACTTCAGAATCAAATGTGTCAGGTGCTTTTGCCATATCACCCATGACGCCCATTGCATCGCCCCAGTTTTTCATAGTGTCTTGACGCGCTTGCACGTCAGGGTTAGATTCTGTTGAGGTGCTACAAGCCGTTAGACCCAGTACAGCTGCCATCAAAGTAATGCTAACCAAAGATTTGAAAGATTTATTGGTATAAACCTGTGCCATATGACTTACTCCTTTAAACTTGGCTAATAGTAAGCGCGATTACAAACGCTCGCTTTGTCGTAAAATATAGTTATACAAAATACTGCCTAAAATTCTTTTGAGCAGAGTTGCTAATAAAGAATGCCTTCTATTGTAACGGTTATCTGGGCGATGGGAATTATATAGTTGTTATATCCTCGTAATATTTTAAATAAGTATAACTTAACTTGGGTATGGCTACTTATGGTTGGCTTTGACGATTGTATGGTAGTTACACAACATATTTTTTACAATAACGACGAGAGAGTGGGTGGTTTAAACAGTACGAACAATAAAAAAGGCCAGCGATAGTAGCTGACCTTCTTAATGTTTTCAAAAAGTATGAATACCGTGATATTTACAACACCTATAGCGCTAACCATTCACGCGGTTTTAAGTAAAAGTCGGTCAACTCAAACTCAGGTGTGCTAGGTTCCGGCTCGAATCGATAATGCCAGCTGGCCAGTGGCGGCATACTGACTAGGATAGACTCAATACGTCCGTTACTTTGTAGCCCAAATAGCGTTCCACGATCATAGACCAGATTGTACTCGACGTAGCGGCCACGACGATAGAGCTGAAACTCGCGCTGTGCTTCGGTATATAGCGTCTCTTTACGTGCCTCAAAAATCGGCATGATACCGTCAAGATAACCATTGCCGACTGCCTGCATAAAGTTAAAACAAGTCTCAAAATCCCAGCCACGGCTGTCAGTATTGACATCATCATAGAATAGACCACCGATACCGCGTTGCTCATCACGATGCCGCAAATGGAAATACTCATCGCACCATTGTTTAAAGTCAGGGTAGACAGTGTCGCCAAAGGGCGTGCATAGGTCGTGACAGACTTGGTGCCAATGGACACAGTCGGCTAATACTGGATAGAACGGGGTTAAATCAAACCCACCACCAAACCACCAGATGGGCGCTTCGCCCTCGGCTTCGGCGATGAACAAGCGTACGTTGGCATGACTGGTAGGGACGTTGGGGTTTTTGGGATGAACAACCAATGACACACCCATAGCTTGTGCTTTGCGACCTGCAATATCGGGGTGACGCGCGGTGGCTGAGGCGGGTAGGTTATGGACATGGATATGGCTAAACATGACGCCCGCTTTTTCGATAACCTCACCGTCTGCCAATACACACGACCTACCACCGCCGCCTTCAGGACGCTCCCAATCGTCGGGAACAAAAGTTGCAGTACCTCCACCGTCGCGCTCCTGTGCTTCTAACGCTTGGCAAATACGCGCCTGTAAATCAACTAAAAACGCACGCACTCGCATGATATCATCGCTGGTCGGAGTGACTGTTTTCTTCGATTCCGGTTTCTTCGATTCTAGGTTTGCAGAGTCTGTAGTTAAGGGGTTTGCATTGTTGTCTAAATTTTGATTGTTCATAAAAATATCTATTTATTCAGGTGTATTGCAGTATTGAATTCTTTATCGAGTAAATGTCCCATACGATCACGCTTGGTGGCCAGATAGTCTGCATTCATGTCATTAACACCAACGACCAATGGTACGCGCTCCACGACATCGATACCATGGGCAGTCAAATAAGCAACTTTGTCTGGATTATTGGTGATCAGTCTCACTGCATCAACGCCCACATGGGCGAGCATCGGGCTGCACATATCATAAACGCGCGCGTCAGCAGGCAAGCCTAACATCAGATTGGCATCTAAGGTATCATGCCCTTGATCTTGCAGCGCATAGGCACGGATCTTATTGGTCAGCCCAATGCCGCGACCTTCTTGGCGCAGGTAAAGAATTGCCCCGTAACCGGTTTCTTGTATCGCTTGCATCGCTGTATTAAGCTGGGGGCCACAGTCACACTTCAATGAACTAAATGCATCACCGGTCAAGCATTCAGAGTGAATACGTACCAATGGAATAGGTCGTTCTGCTAGCGTGTCCTGCTTTTGCGTCAAGACACCGGCAGCGTCTTTATTTTGCTCAACCACAGACAGACCGACCGTCAGCATCACATGCTCTTGACCGTCTTCATTTTCAAAGATATGGATATCAAACTCGCCATGACGAGTAGGTAGTGTGGCGCTGGTGATAAATTGATATGACATTAATGTCCTACATGAGCCGATCATCGAGGCGGTAGCGGATTTTGGCATAGCCATATTATTATGGTTAAGAGGTTATCAGTATAACCGGTTCGTGAAGACAACGTGTTTATAGCGCTTATTATAAAAACACACAAAGTTCACAGACGACGCACGATGATTAAAGCGACAATTAAAAAATAATGCTATTATGCCATACTATTTTAACGGATACAGTGACAAGTCTTTGCCCTTACATTACTATGTCGTCACTAACGTCTGATATTGATGCCAGACAATGAGGCATAATAGCAATACTTGGTGTCACAGCGTTAAGACCATCGTCGTCTATTATGGCGGCGTACTTATTGCTATGCGTCATTATATAAGCGATGAGCGCTATCAGTAATTTTATAGTCAATGACATCCATCATGGTGTCGTGATTATTGCTATTATTAACGCCACTATTATTAACGCCACTTAGTTATTGATAACCATAGTAATATTCTAGGGTAATCCCTTGTCAGCAGATTGGTAGGTATCGTACGGTTTATGCAGCAGTCACCTTATTCCCCACAGTCTCAGTCAGTATCTGCGTCAGCCATGGAGTCTGCTGCTAAGCTATCCAGTCTGCAACAGACGTATGCAGTGATTCCACGTGTGCGTCCTCATACACCGCTACTCGATGCGATCAATACGCCCTCTGATCTGAAAAAATTTACTACCGCGCAGCTTATTAATTTGGCTGATGAATTGCGGCTTTTTTTATTGTATTCAGCGGGTCAGAGTGGCGGACATTTCGGTGCAAATTTGGGGGTGGTTGAGCTGACGATTGCGCTGCATTACCTTTTAGATGCGCCGCAAGATCAGATCGTTTGGGATGTGGGTCACCAAGCTTATGCGCATAAAGTACTGACAGGTCGCCGCGATAAGCTCGGAACGATTCGTTCTAAAGACGGTTTGACCGCTTTTCCTGAGCGTGCTGAGTCAGCTTACGATACGTTCGGCGTTGGGCATTCATCGACTTCCATTTCAGCTGGTCTAGGCATGAGTCTGGCGCTGCGTTACCAAGGCCGCGCGCAAACCGTGGCTTGTATTATTGGTGACGGTGCGATGACCGGTGGTATGGCGTTTGAAGCCATGAATGACGCGGTGCAACAAGATGCGGATTTGTTGGTTATTTTAAATGACAACGATATGTCGATATCTTGTTCTATCGGTGGCTTTTCACGGCATTTAGCCATGCTGTGGGAATCAGGTTATCAAGTTGATATCTCTGATGCAGGCGAGCCAGTGCTATGCCAGCGCCCTGATATGCAAGCGTTTGACCGCCGTAAACGCCATAAAGAAATGCGCGATGTGCCGCAGCTAGAAGACAATTTATTCAAAGCGGTTGGCTTTACTTACTTTGGTCCCTTTGACGGACATAATGTGCCTGAGCTGCTACGAGTATTGTCGCTTGCCAAGCAAGTAAAGGGTCCGGTGTTAGTCCATATTTATACCACTAAAGGCAAGGGTTTTGCGCCAGCTGAATTAGATCCAGTTGGCTATCATGCTATCGGTAAATTGCCTGTCGAAGATGATGAAGCAAAATCTACAGAAGACAAAGTTTCAGCAACTAGTATTCCAGAAATTAGCATTCCAAAAACTGACATTCCAAAAACTAGGCCTGCCTTAAAATATTCTCAAGTGTTTGGCCAGTTCTTATGTGATAAAGCAGCGGCAGACGATAAGTTGTTGGCTATTACGCCTGCTATGGAAGAAGGTTCGGGGATGATCGACTTTGCTCATCATTTCCCAACGCGTTTTTTTGATGTTGCTATCGCTGAACAACATGCGGTGACGCTGGCCGCTGGTATGGCAACCCAAGGCGTTAAACCTATCGTGGCGATTTATTCGACGTTCTTGCAACGTGGTTACGATCAGCTGATTCATGATGTGGCGTTGCAAAACCTTGATGTGACCTTTGCTATCGATCGCGCGGGTCTGGTTGGTGAAGATGGCGCTACTCATGCAGGCGTGTTTGATTTTGCCTTTTTACGCTGCGTGCCCAATATGTTGATTGCCGCGCCAAAAGACGAGAACGAATGCTACCATTTGCTCAATACCTGTTATGAGTACCAAGGTTGTACAGCCGTACGCTATCCACGCGGTGTCGGTACTGGGGCTATAATTACTCAGCCAGCACAAACTTATAACATCGGCGAAGCAGTGGTAGAGTCAGTATTAGGTAACGACAATGCGCCTAATAAACTGGCGCTACTGGCATTTGGAACGATGGTTGCGACGGCTCAGCAAGCAGCACAAGCTATCGCCAATGATGATTCAGAACTAAATGCAGAGCCAGACTGTCAGGTGCATGTGGTCAATATGCGCTGGGTGAAGCCGTTAGATGCTAAATTGCTCGAAACCTTAATTGAGCAAGGTATCACGCATATCGCGACCTTAGAAGAGCATATGACGATGGGCGGCGCAGGTAGTGCGGTCAATGAGTATTTGCTTAACGAATCGCTAGCCTTTAAAAATAGTCGTCCGGCTGTCTGTAATATTGGCATCGCTGATCGCTTTATCGCGCATGGTTCACAAGCTGAGCAATGGGCTGATTGTGGTTTAGATGTCCAAGGCGTGGTTGACCAACTACAAAACTTATTATCGTAAAATGTTTTGATAGCTATCTGTTTAATTAAAAAAACAGATAGCTTGATCAATAGATATAACGCCTACTTAGCCGTGGGTGCTGACTTTTTTACAACTTGCGCAGTTCGTGACGACCACCAAAATAATGGTTGGTTTTGTGAGCGTAATGGTTTTTTCGTTTTTATCGAACAATTTTAGTATAATGCGGTTGTCGTTTATAAGTTTTTATTTATAAAAGACACGTTTTTAAATCGCATAGATGTGGTGTGATGCGGCTAGTCTAATTGGCATGTTGTGGGCACAAAGTTAGTCTTATTTTTATATTCATTCATCAAGCAAATAGGTTATTTATGGAACCCATGGTCGTCATCGCAGCACGTACTGCTGAAAAAGTTGGTAAAGAGATTTTATATGCGCATCAAAACCGCCACAAAATCGAATTGGACATCGAGTCAAAAGGACTTGATGGACTGGTCACACGTATTGATCGTTTCAGTGAAGAGCTGACGATTGAGACGCTAAAAGCCAGCTATCCGAATCATTCGTTTTTGGGTGAAGAGTTTGGTATGCAAGAAGGTCGCGGCGAAGACGCTGACTGGTGCTGGATTATCGATCCGCTAGATGGCACCAAAAACTTCGTCCATGGTGTGCCGCAGTTCTGCGTATCGATTGCTGTACAGCATAAAGGCGTTACCCAACATGGCGTGGTCTATGATCCAGTCCGTGATGAGATGTTCTCTGCTAGCCGCGGTAAAGGCGCGCGCTTGAACAATCGCCGTATGCAAGTGAGCGAACGCAAAACGCTTGACGGTGGTCTATTTACTACGGGTCATCCGCTTGAGCGTAAGCGCAATGGTGAGATTGTTTCTTATGCGAAAGAGCATTTTGAAAGCCTACAGAAAGTCTCTGAAGCGGGCGGTCAAATTCGTCGTTTAGGCTCAGCGGCACTTGATTTATGCTATGTGGCCGCTGGTCGTTTCGATGGTTATTTTGAGATGTCTATCAAGCCGTGGGACATCGCTGCTGGTGAGCTTATCGTCACTGAGGCACGTGGTGTCGTCGTCGATCATACTGGTGCACACGACTCAATGACTTCAGGCTCTATCTTTGCGTGCAACATTAAACTGCTAAAACCACTGATGCAAGTGGTTGTCCCAATATGGGGTGACGCGGTATAGTAAATCATCGATAAACTTGTGATGGCGTGATATGTGCTCAAATGATGAGTCAGTAATATTCCTAGCCTTCAAGTTTTCGACATAAAAAAAGCTGGCGCCATCATGGTGCCAGCTTTTTTATTGCGTAATAGTTTAGGTATTTTATTGCTGAAATACTTTATTAACTTACCGCTATAGTCTTGGCCTCGCTAATACCTTCTAATAAGATTAGCTCTTCTTCAAGTAATCCTAGCATGTCTTGAACGTGCGGTAGCAGCTTGCTACAAGCAGTAATACAAAATTCGATTTTATCTTGATAGCTAGAAAGCGTGATATTCAGCGCTTGTCCATCAACGATAATGGAGGCTGGATATAGCGCTTTTAGCGGTGCGCCATTCCAATATAATGGTTTTTTAGAACCTGGCACATTTGAGATAATGAGGTTAAACGCCTGCTTTCTGGGGAATAAACCTGTCAGTACGTTGATACCTTCCCACGCATAAGCGATCGCGCTATAGTTGATAATTTGCGCTTTGTTCATACGTCTAAAGCGACGTTTACCACTATTCATACTCTTATAAATCAATTGTAGACGCTTGGCTGGGTCGTCTAAGTGCGTGCCCAGATTTGCCATCAAAAATGAAATCTGATTGCCCGATGCACTTTCATCGCAGCGTAAAGACATCGGTACAAAGCCGATCAATGGCTTAGTCGGCAAGGCATTCATGGAAAGCAAGTAGCGACGCAGCGCGCCTGCACAGACAGCCAACACCACGTCATTGACATTAACTTCAAATGCATCAGCGATGACACGAAAGCGCTGCATATCATAAGATTGAGCGGCAATACGCCGTGAGGCTGAGATACGTTGGTTGAGAATACTCATGGGTGCATCAAAGGTACCGACATAACCTTCATCATCACCATGCTTAAAGTTGTCGAGCAGTTCGGTAAAGACGGGCTTGATGGTAGATAATTGCTCTTTTAAGATACTGGTTATAGAGCGGTCAGCGGGTAATAATTTATCCACTGACTTACGATGACGTGCTATCAATGACCATATCGGTAAACTGACAGGCTCAGTGGGGGACTGTGATAAGGATTTTTCGACCAGACGCATGGCTGCAACACCATCGACCAATGAATGATGAATCTTGAAATATAAGGCAAAACGTTCAGGTTTACCCTCGGATTCAGGCAAAATACCTTCGATAATATGACATTCCCACAAAGGCATGGCGCGATCTAGCAAACGGCTATGCTCTTTCGAGATATACATCAACAGTTCACGAACACGCCCGGGATTTGGCAGCGCGACATGACGGAAATGATGCTCCACATCGAACTCTTCATCTTCTTTCCAAAACACCAGTCTGTCGAGCACTTGGTTAAAGGGAAAGCTTGGCGGTACCGTGGCGGTTTGCATCTGCTGCACGAGCTGATTGACAAAGTCACCATCCTCATTTTGCCCATCCTGTGGTAACTCGAATAAGAACAATCCTCCCACGTGCATGGGTTGTTTACGCGACTCAAGAAGTAAGAATAACTGGTCAACAGCGGTGAGTAGTCGCATAATAAATCCTTTTATGGCGATAAGTTTTCAATAAAAAATATATGGTCTGCCCATTATAAAATCGCTACAGCGACAACCTCGTAAGCCATACTAAATAAGGTATCGCTTACACTCAGTCTTATTGTATCGATACTATTGTGGACTGACCATCATCAATAAGTGGCTATTTGGATGGCTACTAAAACCATGATTTAATAAAATGTCATGGCACCCATCAGCGTTATGTGGTTTCTATCTTATTAGTTTATCACTGGTTTTTCATTAAAAATATGTATTAAAAACGCTATGCTAACCAGCAACCCAGCCGACAGCTACTGGAAAAAATAGCCTGTTTGCGGTGAGCTGGCAGTGGCCATTTTGCGCATCGGCATACGACCAGCTAAGAAAGCCTGACGTCCTGCCCACACAGCATGCTTCATCGCATGAGCCATCATCACTGGGTTTTGAGCATTGGCAATCGCTGAGTTCATCAACACGCCATCGCAGCCAAGCTCCATAGCAATCGCTGCATCAGAAGCCGTGCCGACACCGGCATCAACCAACACGGGCACTTTTGCATTTTCGATAATGAGGCTAAGGGTGTGGCGATTGAGCAAACCAAGACCCGAGCCAATCAAGCTACCAAGCGGCATGATTGCCACGCAGCCCATGCTTTCAAGCTCTTGCGCGACAATTGGATCGTCTGAGGTATAAACCATGACCTCAAAGCCATCATCAATCAGCACTTTTGCGGCTTTTAAAGTTTCCATGATATTAGGATAAAGGGTTTTTTCATCACCCAAGACTTCCAGCTTAACCAGATTGTGTCCACCCAATAATTCGCGAGCAAGCTTGCAAGTACGAATCGCGGTTTCAGCGTCAAAACAGCCCGCAGTGTTGGGCAAAATGGTGTATTTATCAGGGGAGATCACATCAAGCAAGTTGGGCTCGTCACTATTCTGACCGATATTGGTGCGGCGAATGGCGACGGTGACAATTTCTGCTTCTGAGGCACCAATGGCAGCCCCTGTCTCAGTCATATCTTTATATTTGCCTGTACCGACCAACAGTCGCGACGAAAATGTACGACTACCGACAGTGAAGGTGTCTTGGGAAAGTGGCATAGGGATGGTAGCAGTGGAAGCCTGTGACATAACTGAGAATCCTAATAGCGAGGGTGCAGGGTTGGACAGAAAAAATAGCGTTAACAATGTAAGCCGTTAAGAAGCGAGTGTTAATCACTAGTTATTAATTAATAGCCGTCAACTCGTAGATGGTGATTACTGACTGACTGGCTAATTACTGACTAACTAATTACTGACTAACTAATTACTGACTAACTAACTAATAGTAACGCATTGTCAGCAAAATAAGAAATCACATGGTAGTCTTATTGAGTATAAAGCGGTTAGCGAATAAGCCAGCCACATAAAATGCTACTCGCTCAAAACAAAATGCTATTATAACAAACTCATGCGCGCTTACTTGCAGTCTTTTTTGGTTTAGTCAATTAGGTGCACAATGCCTTTGTGAAGCATGAAAAGGCTTTTATTTCTGACGTTATACTTATTTATCAGGTCGACTATATGATGCAACTGCCGTACAGTTTTGCCAAACGCCATCAACTCTTGGTCATTCTTGCTATTGATCCTGAGCTGCCACCGACTTTAGTGCTGACCAAAGCCACGCCATTGTCAGCGATTAATGAGGCGGTGCGTTTTTTACAGCAGCAGGGCATACGTGGCGTGCCGACTTACGAAAGCGTCAGCGCGGATGACTTTGAAAGACGCATGAATGCCGCTTATGCAGGCAATACGGGCGAATCACAGCATATCGCTGCTGGGCTTGAAGATCATCCTGACCTCGATAGTTTAGCGGATAGCGTACCTGAAACTGAAGACTTGATGGATCAGCAAGACGATGCGCCTATTATTCGGCTGATCAATGCGTTGCTGTCCGAAGCGATTCGCCTTAACGCCTCAGATATTCATATCGAAACCTTTGAAAAACGTCTGGTCGTGCGCTTTCGCGTCGATGGCGAGTTAAAAGAAATCATCACCCCAAAACGCCAGTTGGCACCGCTATTGGTCTCGCGTATTAAGGTCATGGCAAAGCTCGATATCGCGGAGAAGCGCGTACCACAAGATGGGCGTATCAGTTTGCGTTTAGCAGGACGAGAAGTAGATGTGCGGGTATCGACCTTGCCATCGAGCTTTGGTGAGCGGGTCGTGATGCGTCTGCTCGATAAACAAGCAGGTCGCCTCAACATGACCTATTTGGGACTCTCTGATAATGACTATAGCGAGCTGAAACGCTTAATTCATCGTCCACATGGCATTATTTTGGTCACAGGGCCGACAGGTTCGGGTAAAACCACCACGCTATACTCAGCATTAACTGACCTCAACGATCAAACCCGTAATATCTTGACCGCAGAAGATCCGATTGAATTTCAGCTCGATGGTATTGGGCAAACGCAAGTCAATAATAAAGTTGATATGACCTTCGCCAAGAGTCTGCGCGCGATGTTGCGCCAAGATCCCGATGTGGTAATGGTTGGTGAGATTCGCGATTTAGAGACCGCTGAAATTGCGGTACAAGCGTCGTTAACAGGGCATTTGGTATTATCAACCTTGCACACCAATACTGCCATCGGTGCGGTGACGCGCTTGCAAGATATGGGCGTAGAGCCATTTTTATTATCTTCATCGCTCATCGGCGTGGTTGCCCAGCGTTTGGTACGCACACTATGCACGCATTGTCACACGTGGCAGCCTGCTGATAGCGAACAGGCAAAATTATTTACAGAAATTGGCATACCGTTGGGTGTTGAAGGTTTGGCAGCTGAGGTCATCAATTTACCCAAACCAGTGGGCTGTGATAAATGTAATCAATCGGGTTTTAAAGGTCGTACCGCGATATATGAGGTCGTTCCCGTTGACGATACCTTGCGACGGATGATTCATAGCAATACGGCTGAGTACGAGCTAGAAGAATACGCACGCCAGCAGACACCATCGATACGTGCTGATGGGTTGCGCAAGGTCATCGCAGGCAGGACAACGTTAGAAGAAGTGTTACGAGTGACCAAAGAAAGCGCACTCACTGATGATATGATTGTATAAAGCGTGATTGTATAAAGTATGATTGTCTAAAGCAGAACGGTTATTGAGTCAAAAGTTAGGTCAATTGACTCAATAACCGCGTCATGAAAAAAGCCAGTTTAGCTTATTTTTAATAGCGCTACTATTTTGCAGCGGTGCACTCAACTTCAACGCTAGCACCAGCGGCCAACTCTGCAACACCGAACGCGGAGCGTACAGGGTAGGGCTTAGTCAATTCAGCTTTATAGACTTTATTAAAATCATCAAAGTCGTCCATATCCGTCAGCATCACCATACATTTGACGATGTCAGACTTTTGATAGCCGTATTTTAGTAGCGTGGCATGGATGTTGTCTAAAGCTTGTTTTGCTTCCGCTTTGATCCCGCCTTTGACCAATTTGCCATCTTTAAAACCGATTTGTCCAGACATGTATAAAGTGTCGCCGACACGTACCGCTTCTGAAAACGGATAGTTTCCACCATCACCCAAAAATACAGGGCTAGATTTAGTCATGCTTGCGCTATTAGTTGCGGGCGCGGCATTGGCACTAACGGCAAATCCTAACGAGCACGCAGCTACTAAAAGCGCCTTGGACAGGTTGGTAGTAAATTTATAGTTATGTGTGGACATCGCTGTTTCCTTATTATAATACCAAACCCAAAAAGTACGATTAGCTGCGTCAAACTCGTTTAGTCTACAATAAGTAGTACGTTCACTCGTCTTTCTGGCTACGCTTCTTTTTGTGAATGGTATAAGCTTATGGATCAAAAATGCGCTATAAGCAGAGTATTAAGTAGCGCGCTTGTTGTTACGTTATCATTTAATTTTATCATCACTTTCGATTGTAGTGTCGTCTGTTGTGGAAGCAGTAACAGAGTCACTAGATTGCTCAGTCTCAGTTTTGGACTTATTGTTTTGTCCTTGGCGACGTGCTTCTAACTCTGATTTCGGCACCCAAGCCCATAGCATTTCAACGACGATAGGGTCGCGATCACTGTCAGACTCGCGGTCATGGATCACGCAAGGAATAACCATCTCGCCTTTTGGGGTGTTTAAAATGTCCAAGCGTTGCTCATCAGACAAGGTTGCCACTGCGGCCACTTGACCTTTTTTAATCGGGCGATAAAAATTAATCGAGTAAGATTTAATCAGTAATACACGGTCAGAAGGTAGATTCAAGCCCAAAATAAAGCCCGTTGCGGTCTCAGCCAGTAAAGTGATGGCAACAGCGTGGATAGAGCCAATATGGTTTTGCACGGCTTTGTTATTATTCAAGCTGACCACGACTTGATTGGGGTCGACTGTTTCATAATAGACGCCCGTCGTGCCCACATACGGCACCACTTTGCCAAAAGCTTTGGATAAAATAGTAGAGCGCGCGCCAGCGGGTAAATATTTAGTCACCGATAAGAGTTTGGTGAATTGATTGTTCACTGGCTTAAGGGTGCTATTGGGTTTTTCGACTGGCGATCTTGTGCTGTCAGTGTTGTTGGCTGGCAATTTATTGGTCAGCTTACTAGGGAGTCTTTTTAATAATCCTGACATACAAAATTCCTTATTTAGGTCAGTTAGATGAGATTTTAGCATGATAAATTTTCATGATAGTGGCAAGTGAGGTAGAGGTTATCGTCACCGCTATTGCGACCATATTACCTTAACCTAAGTGTCACTACTATTATTAGCATGAACTACCGCGCTTATAAAATGCCAGTAACGTAGCCATATAATTAAGGGTAATCAGGGGTAATTAGGAGTGATGAGAGCTTGTGAAATACTTTTAGACGAAGCTATCTGTTAGCTTAAGCTGCTAGCTGTAAAAATAACCATGCTGTAATAGTGGTATTTTAGCACGATTTTATTATTTTTTTGATACCCATTTTGGATGCTGGACGACGTTATGCCTGAGAGAGAGATTCATGAGCCGACCAATATTATTTATACTGGCGTCGCTGGTACTGGTAAAACCTACCAGTTGCTCCAAATTGCTCAGCGATATACCGACTACTTGCCGAGAGCAAACGCGGCTGATTTGCTGGCACAGTTATTACAAACGCTAAGTTGGCGTGATGTGGTATGCTTGGTATTTTTAGATTTTCACTCTGAAAAACAAGACCTCGTAAAAGTACCTGAAATCGTCAGTCATGAATTTTTTGTCGCCAAAGCCGCACAGAATGCGCGCAAGAAAAACTTAAGTAACACGGCATGGTCAGTGCTGCAAATGCACAGTCCCACCAGCTCAAAAACGGTTACGTACAAGAACCGTGCTAGCCAAGCCTACTTTGATAAAGACAATAGCGGGGCATGGTATTTGCTCCCTGAGAGCATGCCATTACTAAAGGATTTATCACAGAAATTAGCGGAGTTTCAGCAGGCGCAGCATGATAATACCGCAAGCCAACACCATGCTTTTAGTGACCAGCGTTTTAGTATGGTCAGTTTTCATCAGGCCTATGGTTATGAAGAATTTGTTGAAGGTATTCGCCCCGTTATGGCGGCATCTGGTCAGACGAGTCCTCATCAGACGGGCAATAACCAAGCACAGATGAGCTATGCCATTCAAGATGGCGCGTTCCTCAAGCTTTGTCAACGTGCAGCGCGTGACCCTAAACGGCGCTATGCCATACTGATCGATGAGATTAACCGTGCCAACGTCTCACGGGTATTTGGTGAGCTACTCAGCCTAATTGAAGCAGATAAGCGAGCTGGCACGGCAAACGCTATGAGTGTTAATTTGGCCTACTCTGGGCGTGCTTTTAGTGTGCCAGCCAATGTCGATATCTACGCCACGATGAATACCCAAGACCATTCTTTAGCGCCATTAGACATGGCTTTGCGGCGTCGCTTTCGCTTTATTCACTGTCCGCCAAAGCCAGAGCTGTTATCTATTATCCCAGCTTTTGGCAACGCCAATCAAAGTGTAGAAAGCACTCAGTCAGCAGCATCCATAGATTTGACTAAATTGCTGACAGGTCTAAACAATCGCATTAGCCAAACGTTGGGGATGGAGGCACAATTGGGTCATGCATTTCTGTTTGGTGTACAGAGTTTGGCGCAGCTACAGACCGCATTGATTGAACAAATCATTCCACAGTTGGCACAAGCGGCGGGCGGGCAAGTCGCTATCTTGCAGTATGTGTTCAGAGATGAGAAGCAGCCGATGAAGGCGCAGTTTATACAAGATAGTCAAGCGGCAATTAGTCAGCATTTGGATGACGAAATAAATGACCAGACGAATACTATGACACCAAGTCAGTTATTTAGCGGCCACAATGCCTTTTTAGGACAGTCGATACATACTGGTAGCTATAAGATTAATGAAGATTTTCTCGCAAGGACAGGCGAGTTTACCAATTCATCCGTCTACCAGCGTTTATATTAATAAGGTTACCAAGTGTTCATCAATAGCGTCGCATATGCCCCTACGAATGGTACTGTCAATAACAGTATCGCCAACAACAGTATCGCCAGTAATGTTAATAGCACTACTATGAAGGCGCTTGATACCAATATCATGACGGTATTTGAGCATCAGCGTTTGATGGTTCATGATTTTTTGCAAGCGTCTGATTTTCAGTGGTTGATGGCGCAAGAGTTTGCCGTATTTACTATCAAACGCAAGCAGGGACAATGGCAGCTAAAGGTCGGGCATTATATTGGCATAGTGTTATTGCCCAGCGGTATGACGCTTGAGATTTTGCCCAAGATGATTGCCTCAGCGTCTACCAGTCGCACGCCACAGCAGCAGTTTTATGAATCTCATCAAAATAGCGCTAGCGATATCAGACAAGCCCGTCAATGGGTACAAAATATGCTGTCCGACTTGATTAATACCAGTAACCAATATCATAGCAAACTGCCCAATACAAAAAACTTAGGTCAATTTAACGCGCAGGTGACGCCGCTGCCGCTAAGCGCACCATCGTTGTCGGATTGGCTCGCACACCAGTTTTTACAGCGTTTGGCATATTATCAACCGACCCAGCATTATCAGGCTCAGGTGGACAACCAAGCAACGCTACAAGGTCGGCTGTTGATCAAAGAGCAACTGCGCCGCAATAGTGTACAACCGCACAAGTTCGCCTGTGAGCGCAGTGTGTTGAGCCAAGATATGCTGAGCAATCGCGTGATCAAGAGTGCATTGGTATGGCTGGCACCACTCCTACAAACAGCCATGCCGCCGAAATCCATACAGCTCTGGCAATCAGTGCATGCGCTTAATTACCATGAGCGGCAGCAACTAGAGTCGGTATATCAGCAAGCAAAGCGCCAACTAGCGCTGCAACCCCTGAGTCAACTACAAGCAAACGCCGCCCAGCAATTGCTAGATTTGGCTTATTGGCTATTGCAGCAGTCAAATATAGAGACAGGCAGCGGTCTTGATACCAACTTATCCTCTAATCAATCTTCATCACGACCACGTTTGTGTCTGCTGATTGATATGAATCAAGCTTTTGAGCAGTGGACAAGCCTACGTATCGCGTCGATGTTTGAGCAATTAAATTTAAATTATAATGCACTGCATCAAGCACAAAGTGTGTGGTTGAATGATGCAGAAGGGCAGGCCTGCTTATCTATCCGTCCGGATTTACTTATTTATCAGATGCCGAATAATGATATTCGTGAGGATAAAAGTGGTAGAAAAACTCCCTATAAAAATAGCCATGGCACGGCTAGCGCAAAAAAAACGCGTAACTACAGCCATGTGATCGACATAAAGTGGAAGCATCTGAGCTATTCAGGGGCGATCAGTGCCAGTGATGCCTATCAGTTGACCAGTTATGCGCAAGCGTATCAAGCAGGACAGGTATGGTTGGTCTATCCGGTGCAAGGCAATATCAGGCAACCGGTAGCACTCAGACAACAAGTTCAAGGAAGCAGCGATAGTGACAGCAATTCCTCAAACGTGGCAAAGCTGTGGCTTGTGCCTTTTGATGTCTTGAGTGGCACGTTGAACGGTAAGCTCCTGCAAGAATGATAGAGGCTATCATTGCTGTGTTTCACTAACCATGACTCGCAACGAAAAACGGCTATTCAAAACAATTTCAATAAAATTTGGTTAATTTATAAATTAATTGAAAATAGGTGTTGACAGCATCGTCTTTTCCCCTTAATATGTGCACCTCGATAGCGAGGAACATTAAGCAGTTAGCGGCATTGCCGATAACGAATTAATCAACTTAACTATCGTGATAATAGAGAATTTCGGAGTGTGGCGCAGTTTGGTAGCGCATCTGGTTTGGGACCAGAGGGTCGTAGGTTCGAATCCTATCACTCCGACCATCTATTTTAAGAGCCTTACAGGCTTTTTTTTATGTATAATGATATTGTTTTTGATGTTATAAGTTTCTAATATTATAAGCAGATCAAAATTTGTAAAAGTCCTTTAAGAGCGCCTGTAGCTCAGCTGGATAGAGCATCTCCCTTCTAAGGAGGTGGCCGCAGGTTCGAATCCTGCCAGGCGCACCATTTAGCCTGCAAATCTTGCCTTCCTTGGCAAATAGTTATGGCGGTTGTAGCTCAGTTGGTAGAGCCCCGGGTTGTGATCTCGGTTGTCGTGGGTTCGAGTCCCATCAGTCGCCCCATTTTATTTAATACTATTTTCTACTTATCTTATTTATAAATACTGATTGCCCTCGTTGGCATTTTTTTTCGTCTGCATTTTTTGTTTCTTAATTTTTTACTTCTTTATTTTTTCAATTCTCTGACCATTTTCTTCTGGTTAGACGATCGCGTGTCACCCCTTACTTTTCGCTCATGCCGTGTTGGTTTTTTAAATCACCAACGGACTTATTAGCCGCTAATTTTCTTATCAGCGTTTTGTCACCAATATTTTATGAGCACAGTTGATTTTGACAAAGCTTAATTTTGGCAGGGCTTAAGTTTGATAAGGCTTGGCTTTTATTTAGTCATATATCCCTACTTCTTTTAGGGTAAACTGCTCATTATTAAGTAAATATAAACTATTCATTAAAAATTTAGAATAATGATTTGATGGTATGGGTGAGGGTGGCTAATTTAGAGTACTGAGCCTTATTAATGTTGCTAATATTAAATATTTCTACAGAGGCAATAAAGGACGGTCTTTCTACAAATTCGGGTTCGATATGCGTTTAGCGTACGTATAACTTTAAGTGCAGTCCACGATAAGTGATTTCTCTTGTGTAATATCTCTTAGGTGGTTTATTTTGCAGGGTTAAGATCAACTGCCATAGATTATTGAGGAAGTCATTGATGGACGCACTGAGTGTATTGCTACAAAATGTGCATTTGTTTGAAACAAAATATTATCGTTTAAATGGTTCTGGTAATTGGTCGTACTCACTGACCAGAAAAGACACCATTCTATTTTATTTGGTGATGTCAGGTAGCTTTTGTATCGATGTGGGCAATGGCTTACGAGAGGCACATGCTGGCGACATCATCATGGTTCCCAATGCTTATCAACATGTCAGTTATGCGCTGAGTCATCATGGGAATGATGCCAAGCCGTTGGATGAGCTGCTCACTAATTGCAAAGACAATACGCTTGATATGATAAGTGATGGCGATGAGAAGTCGTCGTTGATACTGATTGAGTGCAAGTATGAC
This sequence comes from Psychrobacter sp. K31L, assembly GCF_017942195.1. Classification (NCBI taxonomy): domain Bacteria; kingdom Pseudomonadati; phylum Pseudomonadota; class Gammaproteobacteria; order Moraxellales; family Moraxellaceae; genus Psychrobacter; species Psychrobacter sp. K31L. The sequence continues at coordinate 26,588 of NZ_JAGKSC010000005.1, forward strand.
AAAGAGATGGTTAATCCTTTATTGTCGGTGTTGCCATCGATATTGCCTGAGATCAATAATGACACCGATGGTCGGTTTGAGGTCATTGATGTAGAGATTAAACTTTTAACCTTAGAGTCTCAGCATGAGCGCATGGGCAAAACGGCAGTGATCAATCATTGGGCAAGTATTATGATGATTGAGTGTTTGCGCGTTTATATCGAAAGCATACCTGAGGCAACAGACAATTGGTTAAAGGCGATGAAAGATCCGTTTTTAACCAAAGCGCTAGCCGCGATGCATAATGCACCGAGCCAAAATTGGACGATTCTGACGCTTGCTGAGGTCGCTGGCATGTCACGCTCCAGCTTTGCTCAGCGCTTTAAAGACACTGTCGGTATGCCGCCACTGACCTACTTAATTGATTATCGCTTGCGTTTGGCCGCCCGTTATTTACGTTTGCAGCAAAACAGTATCAGCCGTATCAGTGAGCTGGTCGGTTATGCGTCGGACTCGACCTTTAGCCAAGCCTTTAAGCGCGTCTACGGGGTGTCGCCAAAAGCGTATCGCCAACAGTACCAAAGACAGCTGCTGGCTTAGTGTCTGACAGCGTCTTTAATCCCATCACAAAACATCATCGCAAAAATACCCTCGTAAAGCGTTAAGGTTGAATATTCGACCTTAACGCTTTTTTTGTTTTATATATGCTTGAATACTGAATATTCTCACTCGATAACGAAACCTAAATGGCGTTATTTGATTAAGAGTCTTTTGCTGCTGTAAAGCTGACAATGCGCTTAGGTTCAGGTACTATGGAGTGATGAGTCGCCTAGGTGCGACCACTTGCTTCTAGCGCTTTATATCTTACTGTCTGGCAGTGATATCTGGTGACTCAAGCGATGTTTATTTTTGAAGCTGATGGTGTGTTATGACTGAACCGACCGCAAAACCAACTGCAAAATCGTATGACCAAAAAGGCGCTTCTACGTTTGCCAAAAATAGCAGCAGTATCGATAAAAATGATATCGGACACAATCAGCCTCTGTCAGAAGATAAGCTAAAAAATAAGGTAGCGATTTTGCCTAATAAAGCAGCGTTGTTGGCATTATTCACCTTGCCCACTTCTGAAAATGTAGGGAGTGAAAGCGCAAGGATTGACAGCACAGGTATCGAAAACGCAGAGATTGAAAAATTTGCTGTCAACGAAACCAATATTGCCGAGCAGCGTGTGGCACTCTATCGTGCCCAGCACGAACGTACGCGTCTACTTTATATGGCGTCTGCCGCCACGCGACCCACTTATTTGGTGCAAACACTAAAAGCACAGTTCACCGAATATCAACAGTATTTACTCGCACAGCAGCTTGATAAGCGCGGTCTAATGGATACCGATGCGCTTGAAAGGCTTTGGCAGCAGCTGCATGTGGTCGATGATATTATCGCAGATATCGTGCGCCATATGCCCGCACAGCAGCCAGCTGGCTGGCAGCTAACCATGCAGGATGGTCACAATCCATTGCGTTTCGCAACGGTTGGCAAGCTTAAACACGGCAAGCCTATCTTAGAGCAAGCCAGCCTCAACAGTTATGTACTCAGTCACTTTGGCGTCAGCAGTTTTACCTATGACCGTGGCTATTACATCGGTCATGTCGTCGGCTATTTATTCAGTTGTTATTTTTGCGCCCATTTGTCTGTTAGCTATAGCGTGACGTCGCTTGGTCAGCAGGTCGTTGCCGATTATGAGTATGCCAGTCTTGAAACCCCGCATATGGTGCGGTTGCTACAAGGCTTGGACAGTTATTGTAAAAAACGTATCTATCAGCTGGCAGTCATCTGTGCGCGGCTTAGTGTTTTCGCCAGTGACAAACGCATTGAGAGAATGTTGATCGCTGAAGTGAATGATTTTGATAAAAAATTGCAACAGCAGCATCTGGATGTTTTATTATTACAAGGCTTGATGCCTGATAATAACGACTCAACGCCCCTGTTTTAAGTGGTTTTTTATCTAAGCCAGCCGTTATTTAAGCATTGATATTTACGCACTGATATTTACGCACTGATATTTACGCACTAATCCAACCCTTTTTTGACTACTTTAGGATATCCGCTGCTATGCCCGCTTATCATTATAAAGCGCTCGACGACCACGGCGGTGTCCAAAAAGGCTTACTTGAAGGGGATTCTGCGCGACAAGTACGCCAGCAGCTGCGCGATAAGCAGTGGACACCCGTTGAGGTCAGTGCGGTCAATGACAGACAAAATCAACATAAAAGCCGTTATAAAAAACCATCGGCTTATGAGTTGGCGCTGCTCACCCGTCAATTATCAGTATTACTCGCGGCTGGTATTCCGCTTGAAGAAACGCTGGCCGCCGTCGCCAAGCAATCGCCAAAAACCCATATCAAATCCTTAATGCTTGCCGTGCGTTCGCATGTTTTAGAGGGCTTGAGCCTCGCCCGTGCGTTGCAGCAAGCGGCCAGTTTTCCACCGTTATATATCGCTACCATTGCTGCTGGGGAAAAATCCGGTCATTTGGATTTGATCCTGAATCAGCTGGCAGACTACACCGAAAACCGTTTTGCGCTGCAAAAGAAAATCCAAGGTGCGATGGTTTATCCGATTGTGCTAATGGTAATGGCAGTCGGGGTAATCATGGGTTTGATGAGCTTCGTGGTGCCCAAAATCGTCAAGGTTTTTGAGCAGTCTGAGCAAGCACTACCTTTGATTACCCAAATCGTGCTTAGCCTATCGAACATCATTACCCAGTGGTGGTGGCTGATGCTGCTAGTACTGTCAGGGACGGCGTTTTTGTTTTATCGCTTTGCCCAGACACAAGCAGGTAAGCTGACGATAGATAGTGTCGTGCTGAGACTGCCGATATTGGCACGATTATCAAAAGGTCTGAATGCCGCGCGCTTTGCCAGCACCCTTGCGATATTGGTGCGCTCAGGCGTACCGCTGATTGAGGCACTACACATTGGCGCTGCCGTTGCGACCAACTTGCATATTCAAAAAACCATTATCACTGCTGCCGATAGGGTGACAGAAGGCTCAAGCTTATCCAGTCAGTTAGAAAAATCCTCATACTTTCCGCCGATGATGGTACAGATGATCAAAAGTGGCGAGAACTCAGGCGAGCTTGAAAACATGCTCAGCCGCGCGGCCAATATGCAAGAAGCGGAAGCCACCAACTTTATTAGTACTTTGCTGTCATTACTTGAGCCTTTGATGTTAGTGTTGATGGGTGTGGTGGTCATGATTATTGTGATGGCAGTGATGCTACCGATTGTGAATATGAATGATTTGGCAGGCTAGCCAATATCTTTCTAAACCTTGCGCCAGCTTTCTTAAGATTTGCTTACTGTTGTATATTGTTGACTGAGCCACATTTTTGCTATGGCAAACTCAAGCACCACGCTATAGTGAAAGCAGGTCAAAATTATGCTCATCAATGTCAGCCGTTACTGAATACTGGCTGTGATGACAATATGAGCGCAGCGCTGGATAAAAATAAAACCATGGTTTATAGTGATAATCGTCTCAAGACTAATCAATACAACTTGACTGCCATTTTACGATTTAAATTACTCTGATCCCAAAAGCGATGATAAAAGCGATGACTATGATTGACAACCTTCAAGGAAAGACGGTGCCGCAACGTGAGATAAACCAAGCTCCTTCCGATACCATGGGTGAGCAAACGCCATTATCGGTGCAGCGCCGTCCAGCAAATGCGCATTACCAGTCAGGATTTACCCTTATTGAGATTATGGTCGTCATCGTGATCTTGGCGATTCTTGCTGGTTTGGTGGTGCCAAAAGTGGTTGGGCAAAGCGATAAAGCGCGTGTCAAAACCACTGAAACCGCACTAGCGACCGTATCGAATGCCCTTGATATGTATAAGGTGGACAACTCACGCTATCCGACCACTGCGCAAGGTCTTGATGCTCTGACGACACCGCCTGCGGATGCTAAAAACTATCCTGATGGTGGCTATATCAAAGGTGGCTATCCAACCGATGGTTGGGAGAGTGAGATGCAATATGTGGCACCAGGTAATCAAGGTCGCCCTTATGATTTATTCTCGTTAGGGGCAGATGGTCAGCAGGGCGGTGAAGGTCAAGATGCTGATATTTATGCCAAGTTATAAAACAATATAGTGCTACTGACAATAAAAAATAGCTGGTAGCGGTTTTAAAAAACAGGATCTACGACCTCACGGTTAATGATCGATGTATATCAATCAATAAGGCATTATTGGTTGATATTTTTTATGCATTGGTCAAAAAAATCCGACGTTATTTCGATATATAGTCAACTTAAAATAGAATCGATAGGTTAGGGTGTGTTGAACATTCAACTATTAGGGCTGCTGATTGCTAAAATTGCACCAAACACTTTATCAAATCAGGCGCAAACCGACGATAATGTCGAGACCTTAGCTAGGCTTGCAACAACGTTTGGGGTGATTTTGGCATCAGCCTTTCAGGGCAGGACTATTTTTTGCCAATATATGGCGAAATTTTTTAACCTAGAATGACTAGGCATCAAAAATTTCACTGCATATTGTTTAAAAAATAGTCACTGCCAGCACCACATTTGAATGTTCAACACGCCCTAATAGTTATGTGCGACTGGTATAAATTTCGCTTGCTTGCTGCTATCACAGAGGCTACGAAAAAATCATCCCAGTCGCGCTGTATTTTTTTAAAGCAATTCCACTATAAGTCGATAGGTTCAGCGCTAATCGTAACGCTGGGTTTTGAGCGCTAACCCAGCCAACTTCTAAACATTGAAAGCAGCAATCAAAGGTAGACAACCATGCCAATTAATACGCCATTCTCCAAAATGCTAATAAGCAAAGTACTAACTATCAAAGCTACTGCGAAAAAACCTTGTTTATTGTCTTTCGTTTTGTTGGGTAGTACGCTACTGACAGCGACTTCCATGACGGTACAAGCAGCAGGATTGAGTGACTTGTTTAGTAATAACAACAGTGCCTCACAGTCGAAGTTTTTGCCAGTCGATCAAGCCTTTCAAGTTATCAGCAGTACCAAAGCCACCTCTAAAGGCACGCGTTTATCGATCGCTTTTGAGATTACTCCGGGTCATTATGTCTATAAAGATAAGCTCACTTTACGTTTTCCTAAGGGAGTGAGCGCCACGCCGTTTACGTTTAATCAGTCACCTGTCTCAATCGATGATCCAACTTTTGGCAAGGTACCTGTATTTACGCAAAGGAGTGTGATCGCAACCACGACTCTGATTACCAGCAATGGCAAAGGCGCCAAGAATGTGCCCGTTATTATCGGTTGGCAAGGGTGTGCAACAGCAGGATTATGCTATCCGCCAGAAAAAGTTAAAACGAAGATAAACATTGCTGCGACACGCAGATAACACGCAGACAAACAGCAAGCAGGTTGATTCAAATATCGGTAATAATAGGTAGCCATTCATGTCCATCAAGACATTACGAAAATCCTCATCATTCAGCGCCACCACTCGTCAAAGAAAATCATATGTCTTAGCGCTTGCTATCGCTAGTGGTTCATTACTTACCGGTCTGGCAGCGACCTCGATGACGGTGCAAGCGGCAGGGCTTAGCGACCTCTTTAGTAGCGATAAAAGTGCTGGGCAGTCAAAATTTTTGCCAGTCAATCAGGCGTTTCAAGTCAGTACTGATAGTACACCTACCAAATCTGGTACGCGTTTATCAATTAATTTTGATATCACTCCTGAGCATTACGTCTACAAGAAGCAAATTAAGCTCACGCTACCTGCGGGTGTGACGGCCGCGCCTTTCACCTTTAGCCAAACACCCTATTCAATGGATGATCCAACTTTTGGCAAGGTGTTGGTGTTTGACCAAGCAAACATGATTGCTACCACCACATTGACGAATAATAGTGGCAAAAATATAGATAACGCCGCTATTGTCGTCGGCTGGCAGGGCTGTGCGAAAGCTGGACTATGCTACCCACCTGAAAAGATTAATACGACTGTCGATATTGTAGCCACATCGGCACAAATAACGGCAGATAATGCTAGTGCTTCGAACAAAGAGGCTGCGTCTAATGGCTCTACTGCAAACAACAGTCCTGCGAGTACAACCAATTCAACTATAAACTCTAACACGACATCAGAAGATACTGCTGCAACTGATCTTGAGAATGCTTTGCCTGATAAAGAGCAAGCACTGACAGACGATGGTGCTATTGATTATGATCTGATTGATGATAGCGCTTTAGAGTATGACTCTTTGGGTGGTAGTGCTGCGGCGAATACGCTCTCTGGAGCAGATAGCAACGTATCGGGTGAGGCGACCAACAGCGACAACGTATTATCTAATAACTTTATCGACAACGATCCTTTTGGTTTGGCGAGCCATCCTTGGCTAGCATTTGGCTTGCTATTTTTAGCAGGTTTGGGTTTGGCATTGACACCTTGCGTGCTGCCAATGTTGCCCATCGTTGCTAACATCGTTGCCCGTCAGAAAAATCCAACAGTCAAAAAAGGCGTGATTCTAACGACCAGCTATGCAATAGGGGTCTCTATTGCCTACGGTATCTTGGGCGCAGTGATTGCTGTCTTTGGTGAGTCATTAGGTATCATCGGTTGGCTACAAAACCCCATTATCTTAATCAGCTTTGCTATTGTATTCGTTTTGCTAGCACTCTATATGCTCGGTGTCTTTACGATTCGTTTACCGCGCGCCATTACCAGTAAAATGCAAGGTTTAAGTCAAGCAGGTGATAGCAAGTTGGGCAGTACGGGTGGTAGTTTGGTTGCTGGTTTCTTATCAGCCTTAGTGGTATCGCCTTGTGTCTCTGCACCATTGTTCGGGGCATTACTGGCCGTCTCGACCATCGGTAGTCCGCTATTAGGGTTTGCCGCATTATTTATGCTGGGCTTTGGGTTGTCCGCACCGCTGATCCTAATTGGGGCAACGCAAGGCAAAATCATGCCAAAAGCTGGCGAGTGGATGAATTGGGTCAAGCTGGGTTTTTCTTTATTGTTATTCGCCGTGGCATTGTTAATGATTGAGCGCGTCTTTATCTCACCAGTCATGCTATTGGTCTGGGCGCTATGGTTTATGGTCGTGGCGACATGGGCATGGAGCTGGATAGGCAAGGGTCGTATGCTGACCCAAGCATTGGGGTTGATTGCAGGTATTTGGGCGACGACACTGGTTATCGGTGCAGCGTTGGGTAACGATGATAGTCTGCATCCACTGGCCTCACTAACTTCCCCTATGATGGCGCAAACGACTGGCCAGACGACTGGCGTGAATAATGCCAGTAGCAATGCTAATGATGTGCGCATTACCACTCTTGCGGAGCTGGATGTGATTACCGCGGCTAATCCTAAAGTGATTATTGATGTCACTGCCGAATGGTGTATTGAGTGCCGTATTATGGACAAAAACCTATTCCACAATCGTCCGATACAGATGCAGGATTGGCAATTGGTGCGCTTAGATATCACGGAAACCACGGATGCTTCAAAAGCTATCTTGGCACGTTATCAATTGTTTGGTCCACCGACGCTATTGTATTATCAAGACGGTCAATTGGTGAATAAGCAAGTCGGTGAAATCGGTCGTCAAGAGTTTGAGCAAACATTGACGGAATTGAATAAGACAAAGTAGATGTGATGCTCTAAAGAACGATCAATTTAACTAAAAAATACATCCAAAGAGTACATCGATGAGCCAGCGTCTCCCTCAGCCGAATAAGCTGAGGGAGACGCTGGTTTTTTTATACCGATTTCTTAATATATGTTCAGTGATTTATCTTTTAACAATGACCGCATTTACTATTTAAGAGAAGGATTTGTCATTATGGCTGTTAAGTCATTATTAATTGAGTCTATGCTAGATTAAGTCTTGATAACGCTAGTATAATGGCAGTAATTTTATTACAATAACGCAACAATGTTCAAGCAGCAATGCTATGGCCGATGGCTACCAAAACTGGTTATGAGCGACACGCCCCAATAATTTTCAATCACATATCTATATCACTGACGACCAACTTTAGCTTAGCTATTATTGATGCTACCTGCATTAGACAATCTACTGGCTTCAATGCCAATCATGACAAAGGACACTTATGTTTGCTCTTCTTACACCCCAGCATCAGACTCGAAGCCTTATGGCTTTAGGGTTTGGGTCAAAGACTCAGCTGAGCATCGCTATGGGTATCGCTTTAAGCTGTACGGCTTTGCAAGCACAAGCGGCGAATGACGGTCAGGTTTATAATGAGATACCTGTTGCAGAAGCTATGCTTGAATATGACAATGACAACTCTCCACAAGTGGTTTACGAACGTCTAAAAAACCCTAATACGCCTATTGATCGTAGTAAGCTGCCGAGTAATGACTTTGTCGCCAAGCAGGCGAAGTTGTTTTTTGAATGTACGCAAGTACAGACCAGTTCTGCCCGTCTGGCCTGCTTCGATAAGGTAGCTGAGCAAGGCGAAACGCCAAGCTACACGAGCACCAAACAACCGCTAGATTTGGCAAAAACCTTCAAATCGACCATTTCAGGTAACCCGCAAGTCGTCTTTGCTGAAGAGAATACCACGAGTATTGTGCAGGCTAATAACACCGATATAGGTTTACTGGCCAATCAGTCAGATTCTACTGAGAGCTTAGATACCGTTGGACTGACGCAAAGAGAAGCAGAAGTCTTAGAAAACGTAGGCGTCACGCAAGGCGATATCGAAAAGTATACGCCGCTTAGTTTGTCTTATGACCTTGATAAGAACAGCGAGCGTGGTACTTGGACGGTCAGACCTTATCGACCAACCTACGTGTTACCGCTATTTTATACGTCTGATCCCAATTTAAATCCAGGGACACCGTCTCAAGAAACAGAGTCTTTGTCTGCAAATGACATACGTGAGACTGAGCTGAAGTTTCAGTTGTCTTTAAAGACTAAAGTTGCTCAAGATTTATTCGATACCAGTGCAGATTTGTGGTTTGGTTATACACAAGAGTCGCATTGGCAGGTTTATAACGAAGATAACTCTCGCCCATTCCGCGCGACTGATTATCAGCCTGAAATATTTTTGACCCAACCAGTAGCAGCTGACCTACCTTTTGGTGGCCGTCTACGTATGTTAGGTGTCGGTGCTATTCACCATTCTAATGGACAAGACGATCCGTTATCACGCTCATGGAATCGTGCTTATTTGATGGCCGGTGCGGAGTGGGGTAAGCTTTCAGTTATACCGCGCCTATGGGCTCGCGTGAACAGCGATAATAGCAGCGATGATGACAATCCAGATATCGAAGACTATATGGGTTATGGCGATATCAAGTTCTTGTATGATTTGCCTGATCAGCAGAGCCTTAGTGGTACCCTGCGTTATAATCCAAGCACTAACAAGGGCGCTGCACAAATCGACTATATCTATCCGTTGTCAGAAAACGTCAATGGTATGGTGCAGTTGTTCCAAGGTTATGGCGAGTCTATCATCGACTATAATCATGAAAACACGTCTATTGGCTTTGGTATCGTACTTAATGACTGGAAGGGTTTTTAGTATCAATACTCATCCTAAACCTAAAGCATGTATCGCTTAGCACCTTATCAAACCGGACTATGGCTGGCAGAGTATCTGAGTATACGTTGCCAGTTATGCCGTGTTCACCAAAGCGTGCCACAATCTCAGCTGATACAAGACCAGCCAAAAAAATCCCAAATAGTAGAGTCACAGTACTCATCAAATACTGTTAATTCTATATCTAGTTCTTTGCCTAACAATCATTCGGTTGTTGCCAATCTGCGCCATTTCTTTGATAAGCGTTTAAATAGCGGTCTGCTCTGTCCGCATTGTCATCACAGCATAAGCTGGTTACCCAAACCATTTCAGGTAGACATTGCAGCTGGTAATACATTATCTATCCAAGCAGCGACCTATTACGATTATCCGATACGCCAAGCGATTCGTGCGTTTAAGCATCACGAAGATATGACCAAGCTGCCACTATTGCTACACGCTTTGCGTCAACTCCCACGCCCGCACGGCTGTCATCACGACAACAGCGTAATTGTCGCCATGCCAACCACCAATCAGCGTTTGATAAAACGTGGCTTTGACCCCGTTAGTATTTTATCAGCGCACCTATCCAAACATTGGCAAATACCGCTATGGCATGGGGTGCAGCGTATAGATGACACTATCAGTCAGCAAGGACTGACGCGTGCTGAACGCTTGAGTAATTTAGACAACGCTTTTGCATTAATTGAAAGTCCACCTGCTAAGCGCTTGATATTATTTGATGATGTCGCCACCACCGGTGCTAGTCTGCAAGCGCTAGGGCGTGCATTACATAGCTTGTCTGGCATTACCTCCCTCAATAACGCTCCAACCTCTCATAAATATCCTCTTATTGCTTATGCTCTAGCGCATGGTAGTCAGTCATAGAATTATTCTCATTCGATTGATGGCTACTATTATGTTGCTAATGTGTTACCTTATCGCTATATTATGAATATACTCTAGCTAAATTTGTTGTTTCTCTGTGCATTGCGTTATAGCTGTTACTACAACACTATTTATGAATGAAAATGGAATAGAAATTGCAAGAGAACTGTACAAATTATTAAAGATATTAGATGAGCGGCACAGACTTTACCACCATAAAAACTAGGTGCTCAGCACCATTAAGAAACTAGGGCTGCATACAGCCATAAATAGGATTTGATGTGAACGCATCTGCGAAAAATCTACCATACCCTTTACGAATGACCAGCTCAGGATTTACCCTGATTGAGCTGATGGTAACGATAGCTGTGCTTGCCATTATTGTCAGTATTGCAGCACCTAATATCAGTAATCAGTTGGCCAATCAGCGAGTAAAGTCGACTGCGGCTACTATTGCTAATGCATTAAAGGAAGCCAAGGTTGAGAGTATTGTCCGTCGTCAGAATGTAACGGTTGTATATACTGACACCAGTACATCTAAAACGATTAAATTGCGCGCCAATAATACCGATATATTTAGTTATAATATTAGTGATAAGAGCACTGTTACCCAAACTATTACCCCGTCTACTGTAACCAGTATTGCTTTTCAACCAAACAAAAAAATAGTTGGTGGTGCTACAGTAGTATACACCATCTGTGATAGCGGCTCTAACAGTGAGACGCCCAAACAAGTAAAACTTACTAATATTGCTAACGTTAATACTATAAGTGCTGGGAGCTGTTAATGAAGATTGGAGCCACACAGGCAGGTGTAGGATTAATAGAGGTGATGGTGGCATTACTATTGCTGGCTGTGGCTGTGTTAGGGTTCAGCGCCATGCAAATGTCAGCGATAAAAGCGACCGACGAAAGCCTTATGCGTACTCGCTCTTTAGCTATCATGCGAGGTGGAGCAGAGGCTATGCGTGCTAATCCTGGCGGTATTGCTGCTTTCAAAGCAGCGATAAATGGCTCTTCAGACGCTATTAGTATTGATGGAGGAAGCATAACAAAAGACAACTGTATAACAAATGCAACTACGGCACCCACCGCCGCGCAGACCTGCACGATCAACCAAATGGCAACGCGTGATGGATTATTATTAAAATCATATGCAAGCGCCAATGATATTAATATAGGCATGGTTCCCAACGGCTGTCCAGGCACATCAGGCAAGCAAGAGTTACAGTGTTTCGTGGCCAGCTGGGGTGATACGAAAGTTACATTAGATGATACTGCATCTGATGCTTGTGCCAATGCAAATGGCAGTTATAAAAATGGCGCAGAGTGCTTTATTATGGAGGCATACTGATGTCATATAATCATCAAAAAATAAATCTGAATAATCGTCAGGTAGGTTTCACCTTAATAGAGTTGATGATTTCTTTGGTACTCGGTTTAATCGTGTCTGCAGCCGTCATCCAAGTATATTTAATAAATGTAAAAACAAGTAGTATTCAGTCCAGTGGTAGCGAATTACAAGATGCGAGCGTATTTGGGTTACAGCAATTAGAAAAAAGCATTCGCTTAGCCAATCTTGGTAACCCAACCACTAGAATTGATGGCACTACGCCTAATGGTGGTATTGTTTTAACAGGTCTTAATATTGGCATTCCGATTACACCTACTCCTTATCCTAATACGGGGTATCTAACGAGACGCGCAGGAGATGCTACTGTTGGTACTAATGGTTGGTCAGGTATATCCAATACCAATACCAATAGCGATCAGTTGACTATTCAATATACCAACATCACAGGCTCTCCAATGACAGATTGCGAAGGTGCAGGTGCGGCTGTTAATGACATTGTCATTGAGCGTTATTTCTTACGTAAGGCAACCGGGGATACCAGTACTGGTGCTATCAAAGACTTAGTATTGGCATGTGATGCAGGGCGCGTTAATACCGCTGGTGGAATAGTCATTGTGACTCCATCAAGTGATTCACGTAATTTTGGTCAAGCAGGGCAAGAGTTTATTGTCAATGTCGATCAGTTTAAAGTGCTATTGGGTATACAGTACACAACTGGCGCTAATGCAGGAAGAATGATTTATTTACCGAGTAGTGCTTATCTGAATATAACGGCTGACACACCAGTAGTAACTGCTGTTAAGGCTGGTTTAATTGTTCATGGTAGTACACCTGTTATAGGAAGTGCTGAACAGTCTGAATTTGCTTTGTTAGGGCAATTACCAGCAGATAATAAGCTAAAGACAGATGCTAGCAGTACAAAGAAAGTTCGGACCACCTATCAAACCACAACGTTATTGCGTAACGCTCGTGTCGTAAATCTAACTAGCCCATAGCATATTGGTAAGGAGACTCAAAGTGATTCGATACCGCGATTTATCAAGTTCGACACGAAAAGATATCAATATGGCATATCGGAGCACCGAGAGAGGTGCGACGTTGATAGTGGTCTTGTTATTTTTAGTGCTTATTATGCTAGCAGGTGCAATAGCAGTTAGACAAAGCACGACAGATCTTAAAGTGGCGACCAGTGACCAAATCAACACTGTATTACTCCAATCAGCAGATAGTGCCAACCAAAAGCTAGAGGTGATGGTGAACGGGAGCGCAGACTCCACTGGGTACAGAGATGTAACGAGTGCTACAGGAGCACTGGGTCATTTTTTATTATTTGAAGAGAATAAAATTAATGAGTTTATTTATTGCTTTAATCCTCGGACACAAAGCTATCTAACAAACAGTGCGACTGTTAGAGCACCTCTTGGCGGATATGTGGATGGATTGAATAATGGTGTTTGTGATTATACCGATGCAGCTGATTATACCAGTGCTAGACAAGCCGTCATGACGCAGATGAGTATTACAGTTACGCCTCCTAGTGCCAATGCAAAGCCGTTTGAATCTGTTGTTCTTGGCAAAGAGATTGAGGATAGAACCAGTAAGAAGTATCAGTTCGATATCAGACCGACTTCTTCGCTCCCCGCTTATAGTGAACCAAAATCAGGTGCTGATAAATGTTTTGAGCAAACCAGCATTTCCTCCAACGTAGCTGCTGGGAAAAAATCATTAAATGGCTGTCTGTTAGCGGCTAACACACCTAGCAAAACGCTGTATGAGCAAGCGGATGTCGAAAACCTTTCTTCTTCTACCAAATGTTATCCGTTCGGCAAAGGGACACTAAATCCGCTATGTGTACTAGCTACAACGCCTTAACTTGCTTATTCATTACACCGATATAATATAAGGACAGATGTCATGAAACGATTTGACGACGTACAGCGAACGACTAACGTGATCACGGTACCCTTAAAGTATCTAGTCGTTGTCATGGCATCGATAATGATAATGCCTGCATCACAGGCAGATGTGGCAGGTAAAAAGATTGGCGATTTAGAGATTTATAAAGCGGCAGAAGGTGGTAAGACTACAATCACCATGATGCTAGATACTTCGGGTAGTATGAGTAATGATCAGGTAAATTACGCTTGTGACTTACCTGCTGGTGTGTCTTTTACAAAAGGTTCTGAAAACTCAAATACCACGCCTACGTATATAAAGAACTATTGCACAACTGGAACAAGATATTTTTATCGCTTGGATAGAGACAATGGTAGGTGGTATCGGTGTGGCGATAGCAATGGCTCTGGATCTGTTGACTACGGTTTTGCCGACTGTGGTACAAGAATATATAACGTTCCATCAGTCGATGGTTTTGACTATGTAACATCTGGCACCAATAATAGATACTTCTACAAGAATGGGAACAAGGTTTATGATCGTCTCACTCGTCTAAAAGATGCGATTTTCACTTTAATGGACAGTAGTCTTCTAGATCCTAAAAAGGTATCTATTGGTATTGGTCAGTTCTCTACACAGAGTAATAGTAATAATCAATATACAGGTGCTAATGGAAGGAGTGGCAAAATACTGGTACCAGCAGCATTAGTGAATGATGCACAGCGTAGCTTAATTAAGACACAGGTAGCAGCTTTGATAGGCTCCAATGGTACTCCCACCGCAAATGCTTATGCAGAGGCCGGTGCTTACATGTTAGGCACGAATACTGTATATCTTAATGGTATCGGTAATTATAGTGGTTTTGACGAATCTGTTACTACCTCCAAAACTAGTAGTAACTATATCAGTCCATTGTCATCACCATCTTCTTGTGATGGACGAGGCATATATTTCTTAACAGATGGTAATCCTAACAGCTCGCCTGATCCTGCAAGAATAATGCGTACAGTATTGAAAAATAATAGTTTTTCAGTACCTTCAAACTCCTTACCTAGTGGTAGTGACAATAATAATGGTATGCCTGAAGTTGGAGCATTTGCCAAAGCCTTACGGGATCCAACCATCAATCCTCTAGGAACAGATAGAGAGATTTATACCGCAGTGGTTGGCTTTGGCTCAGATTTTAATGTCGATAGAGTGGCAGACGTAGCAAAGCCTTTAGCAGACCGAGTGATACGTAATCTTCCTTATACCAATCCAAAGACAGGCATTACAGTAAATCGTGATTTTTATAATTGTAAGAACATTACAAATATTGATGCACAAAACGCTTGTAACTGGGGTGAGAAGTCTCATCCTTCTCTAGCAGGAGTTGGAGGCTTTGGTGAGGGCGGGTTTTATTCAGCGCAGTCTACAGATGATATTGTCAATAGTATCGTGAGCTTCGTCAGTGATTTGAATCAAACCTTACCGTCGGTGCCATCAGGTACAATCGTTATCCCTGACGATCCTTACCGTGCTGATAGTCAGCTCGCTGTCGCCTATTATCCGACATTACAACCTAAGGTCGCTGAAAATTCAGTCATTTGGGATGGTAATATGAAAAAATATACCCTAAATGAAGGTACCTTATATGGTAAAGGTAATGCCAAGCTATTCAAAAGTATCGCAGGTGATTTGGATCCGGCGACGCAAGATATGTGGTCAGATAAGAACTACACTGGGGCCAATGATAAAGTGGAATCTGGTGGTTTTTACGCGCAATTGAACACACCCGCTACTGGCGTCACCTCAGTTAGAACGCTTTATGTCGAAGACTGGGAAAACTCATCTACTAAAAAACCAGTCTTAAGAAAAGTAGGGGTAAGTGTTGCTGGTAAGGTAGTAGTAGATGGAGTGGCTTTGACGAATACTACATTTAAAGATACTGCTACCTATAATGAAGCAACGTTAAAAAAGTTATTAAATTTCTTAGGATTCGATATTCTTCCGAGTACAGCTGTAAAAGATATGACACTTAGCACAGCTAATGTATCGAAAGATATCAAGGTGCTTGGTGCTACTATTCATTCTACCCCAGCGGCCGTTTCCTATTCAGCAAACCTTGATGCGACTACTGGTAGAGTTACCGATACGCGTGATGATTACGTGCTATTTGGCTCATCAGAAGGTGGCTTGCATTTAGTAGATGCAGATGACCAAAGCGATGGTGGTGGTACAGAAAAATTCGTTATCATACCGAAAGAGATGTTGACGGATGTCAGTAAGTCAAATGCGCTTATTAAAGATGCAACTAAAGCTGATATAGGGTCACCAAACTTTGGCATAGATGCTCCTTGGTTAGTCACTGCTGATTATAATTATAATTTGTCTAATAATAGAGTAAATGTCAACACAGCAGGTGGTAAAGGTGTCTTTGCTTATGGTGGCTTGCGTATGGGCGGTGAGGCTTTTTATGGACTAAACCTAAATGATAGTGACAATCCAAGTATGATATTTGCTATTACGCCAGCCACTGCAGGGTTTGGTCGTATGGGTCAGATTTGGGAGAAACCTACCAAGGCTAAAATAAAAACTAGTACGACTGATACGGGTACTGATGTACTGGTATTCGGTGGTGGCTATGATATGTGTTATGAAAATGAAAGCTTTCAGGTTGGCGTCACAGATACAGCCTTAGGTACTTGTTCAACCAAAACATCGACCAAGGGTAATGCTGTATATATTATCAATGCCAAAACAGGCGCGCTGATTTGGTCGGCTTCTAATGCCTCTAATTCTCAAGGTGCCTCAAATACTGTTACTAGTATGACCAACAGTATCGTCGCTGGTGTGACCACGTTGGATCGTAATAACGATGGCTTTATGGATCATATCTATTTTGCAGATTTAGGTGGTCAGATATTCCGTGCAGACTTTACTAATGCTGGCTTTGTGAAACCAGTCACCTCAGGAACCGCATCACCTGAAACATCTTTTACTAATACCAGAGTCACGCGTGTACTCAAAAGTGCCTACACAGGCGGCGATACAAAATATAATTATCGCTTTTATGAGCGTCCTGTTATCAGTTTCTATCGTAATGACACGAGCAATACCTTGTTTGCATTGGTTAATGCTATCTCAGGTGACCGCAGCTCGCCTTTATCAAAAATACGTGATAATACCAAAGCTGATAGGCTATATGGCATCATAGACAGCGATGTTACTAAGCTAGATAGTGTTTTTTATGCCAGTAATTTTACGACTACGGGAACATCTGGTGGTCAAGAAATCGTGAATTTAGAAGCTAACAATACCGCTTCAAGTAATTTAGCAGAGTTGCCCTCGGCTATTGGAACTCTAACAGCCGCAGGATATACTTTAGCTCAAAAAAATGTGACCATTAATACTCTAAAATCGGGAGCCAAACAAGGCTGGTATTATCCTCTGACTCGTTTTGATGGCTACGGTAATGTGAGATATGGTAAAGGCATCGGTAAATCTGAAGTGGTTGATAGCTTTATATACACGACTGTCTACAATCCAGACATGAGCTATGGTGCTGTAGACTCTTGTTCTGCCAAGGTTACAGGTGGTTCAGAGCGACAGCTCTATTGCCTACCTTACGGTATTTGTACCGATGAGGCTTCTAAGAATGGTACTGCTGGATATGTACAAGCAGGCAAAGGCATACAAGAGCTAACACTCGGACCACGTAGCTCGAACCTATCCAATCAGCGTTTACTTATTGGTACACGTACATTGACCGAGCGTGTGAATGATCGGGTCAACTTTGGATCTGATAATGGTAAAGGGCTTTTCAATGCACTTACCAATCCAAAGGGATTGAATCAAGGTGGTTTAGCAGCGGCTGACAGCATCATAGGTAATGGCACAGCGCCCGATTTTACATTTAACGAACGTTATACTCTACAGCCGAAAGTATGGTACGAAGTAGACTGATAGGATAGTCGCATGAATATGAAAGCGTTGAAGCAACAGCTAGGATTTACGCTCATAGAGCTGATGGTGGTCATCGTGATAGTGGCTATCTTAGCAGCGATTGCGCTTCCGTCTTACCGTCAGTTTGTAGTACGCAATGCCGAATCGCAAGCGCAAGCGAGTATGCAGCAGCTGGATATTGAGCTAAACCGTTGGCGTGCTAGTGCTTTGACTTATAAAGGCTTCAAACCAAAAAAGCAAGCAAGTGATGGTACTTTTAGCTACGCATATGACGCCACTGATAACAAGACTATCTACGTCCCTAGAGGTAGCAATAGCACCAACTACAATTATCTAATTAAATTAGTCGATGGTAGTACAGGCAATACGTTAGCCCCTACAGGTACAAGTTATTCTACTGCGGGTAGCTCATGGCGTATGTTTGCAGAGCCTAGCAGTAGCTATAGCACAGGTCATAAAATGCTTTTCAGTAGTGCTGGTCTAAAATGTAAAACCAAGAACAATGATAGTAGCATTACAGTGGCTTCTACTAATTGTGGTACCTATTCGGAGAGTTGGTAATGCTGATAGCTATTAAAATATCTAAACAGCAACAAGGTTTTACACTGATTGAGATGATGATTGTCGTCGCTATTATCGGTGTTTTAGCGGCAATTGCTTACCCCAATTACCAGCAATATGTCATCAAAACTAAACGTACGGACATGATGAGCGAGATGCAAAATATTGCCTCTCAGATTGAAAGCCGTAAGTTGGCTCAAGGCAGCTACAGCGCTATTAGCGCGGGTATCAAAACAGAATTTGCCACCGCATATCCGAGACAGGGCACTGCGATGTATGATGTGACTATAACGGATCCACTCGTTACTAAATGGATAATTACAGCCACTCCAAAAACGAGTAGTCAAATCGCTAACGATGGCAATCTTAGTCTCAACTATCAAAACATCAAATGTCGTATTCAAGGTGTAAATAGGAAGTGTAGTACTGGTAATGACTGGAATAAATAACAATTTTTGCCACTATCACAAATTCTGACAAAAATTGTCATCTATATTTACTTTTTACTCCTAATACATGGGTGTACTGACAATTTTCAGTAAGTTGGCAGCAATATTGTCAGTAGTATGTAAGTCTATTTAGCTAGAAAATAGCTATAACCCTTAAGTATTCGGTTAAACAGTGTGATTTAATGCTAAAAATAGTAATTTTTTAAAAATTGGTATGCTATATGCATCTTTTATGGCAAGAGAAAAACAAATTATATTACTAAAGATAAAAAGCGCTGATCGCCATTTATCTTTATATACCCAAAAGGAGTTCATATGAACACTGCTCAAAAAGGTTTTACCTTAATCGAACTAATGATCGTTATCGCTATTATCGGTATCCTAGCTGCAATTGCTATTCCTCAGTATCAGAACTATGTTGGCCGCGCTAATGTTGCAGCAGCTGTACAAACATTAAGCTCAAATAAAACAGGTTTAGAAAACTACGTTATGGAAAACGGCTTTTTTCCAGATGGTACAACAGCAGCGGTAGCAGCCTCTGCTCCAGGTGCTACTCCTGTCGTTGCAGCTGTACCAGATCAGCGTAAAAAAGAAGGTCTAGGTATCGTAGAGCCAACATTTGGTACAGTTTCTTTAGTACAAGCTGGACCGGCGTCTGGTTCTGGTGCTATCCGCGTTAAAATGAATACTGGTAATCCTGGTATCAAAGGCAAGGATGTCCAATTACTCCGCAACGCTGATGGTACTTGGACCTGTGAAACTACTATCGAAGATAAATATGTTGCTAAAGCTTGTACACCTAAAACTACTTTAACAGCTCCTGTATTGTAATAATGTAGCAAGCGTAGGCTAAAATTTAGTTCACTACTCGAGACATGCCACTGTATCTAAAAAACCAAACATTATGTTTGGTTTTTTTTGATTAAGACAACTTAAAATATAATTTTATAACAAGAGCTAAAAGCTGAGTTAAGTATTCAGCCTACAATTTTTGTAAAACATAAAAATCTTGAAAAATGCTCGTTCTACGAATTAGATACCTATGACACAAATCCAACTGGCATACTCTCTGCACCAGAGCATGTAAATTAATAATGAAAGATACTACTATGAAATCATGCTCGCCAGCTGTCCAAAATTGTCATCCAAAAGATAAGTTAGCTACTCAGTCCGGCTATACACTTATTGAACTAATGATTATCATTGCAGTGATCGGTGTCTTAGCAGCAATAGGCGTGGGTAGTTATCAGCTGCAATTACGCCAGACACAGATGATGAGTATTTATCAAGAGATTAATGCCTTTCGAACACCATACCAAATGTTAATAGACCAAGGGGCAGGAGTGACTGATTTTAGTCCTAGCGGCCTAAATTTACCGCGCTCGACTCAATATTGTCAGTTTACGGTCGTAGGACCCATCACAGGTGGCGCGACGCCTAATGCCGTGACGTGCGTTATAAAAGACTTGCCATATCTGCAAGCACAGTCGCTGAGTATGGATTATTTGAATGATGGCAAATGGCAGTGCCATGCAAGCTCGGGTATCAAGGTTGCATATTTGCCGAAGGCGTGCCGATAAGTGCTATTCAAATTATACTCAAAACCCCTATTTAGCAAGGATAGGATAAGCAGAAGCGAGAATATAGATCAGTATAAATTCTAAAAAATCATTATTCTAGGTAGGGTATCAACTCTAAGAAGGTTAGCTTGATGATTTTATTTTTCTATAAAAAAGCTGGGTTAAAAACCCAGCCAAGACTCAGTACATTAAGCTATTTTAGAGTATCAGCTACTTCTCTAAATACTGAATCTTACCTTCCACGCCATCCCACTTTTCAGCTTCTGGCATTTGCCCTTTCATTTCAGTGATGTTTGGCCATTTTTGTGCCAGTTCTTCATTTAACTGCGTAAACATTTCTTGATCTTTTGGTACTTCGTCTTCTGAGAAGATGGCATTGGCGGGGCATTCAGGCTCGCATAGCGCGCAGTCTATGCACTCATCAGGATCAATGACGAGGAAGTTCGGGCCTTCATAAAAGCAGTCCACAGGACAGACTTCCACACAGTCGGTGTATTTGCAAAGAATGCAGTTATCTGTAACGACAAAGGTCATAGTGATGTCTACCTGTTATTGGTTGAGCTAATAAATAGATGAAAATTCTTATATTAGGATAGGACATATTTTAGCGCCTTTACGGCTATTTGACAATTCCCTTTAATGACTAATGAATTTCTTAAGATGATAGAGAAGGTCATGCGCTTGCTTCGGTGTTAGATTGTCAGGGTTGATGGCGCTTAGTTCGTCTTGTAAGCTAAACAGCTGATTTTGCTGTGGATTGTTGAGTGTGTTTGATGTTTGAGTAGTATGGCTCACCTCTTGATCTAGAGGATGAGCATTATAAGCCTGCTGGCGTTTATCCTTTACTGACTTAGCTAATTCATTTTTGTCATCAACTTTATCAACAACAACTTTTTCATTTTCTGTTTTTACGCTATTTATTTTCAAGTTATCTACTAAATAACGCTTGGCATCATTCAATACCTGAATAGGAATGCCAGCCATCTTAGCGACGTGCAATCCAAAGCTAGAGCTGGCAGCACCTTCTTTGATTTGATGTAGTAGCAGCAACTGACTATCGACTTCACTGGCAGCGACATGGACATTACGAATGTTAGCATGATTGGCTTCACCATCCTTTGACAATTGTGTCAGCTCAAAATAATGAGTGGCAAATAAGGTCAGGCAGCCAATCTCGACCAAGCGATTGACACAGGCATGAGCAATTGCCAGACCGTCAGTGGTCGCCGTACCACGTCCGACTTCATCCATTAATACGAGTGATTTATCCGTTGCTTGATTGAGAATATTAGCAGTTTCAATCATTTCCACCATAAAGGTTGATTTGCCACCTGCTAAATCATCAGCCGAGCCAATACGGGTAAAGATACGGTCAATATCACCGATATGAGCACGCGCTGCTGGGACAAAGCTACCGCAATGCGCAAGTAGGACGATTAGCGCTGTTTGGCGCATATAGGTCGATTTTCCGCCCATATTAGGACCAGTAATCATCAATAGACGTTCAGGGTTTCCAGCGCTACCAAGTGCGCAATCATTGGCAACGAACTGGCTAGTATGCTTTGCATGACTGTTTTGATTGGTACGATTTCCAATATTAGTTGGATTTAGTACGGCTTCGACGACGACATGACGACCTGCTTTTATATCGATATTGGTTTGACTGTTATTATTCAAGCCATTCTTCGAGTGATTGTTGTTTAAGCCGCTTTCTAAGACACTATTATCTTTTGAGTCATTGCTCATCACTGGACGTTGCCAGTTATAAATCATTGCAAGTTGTGCCCAATTGCTAAGCACATCTAACTGGGCGATCGCAGCGCTCAGCTGTTGTAGTTCAGCTAAATGGCTGCTTAAAATGGTTAACAGTTCGTGATACAGCTGCTTTTCACGAGTCAATGCTAAGGTTTGTGCGCTCAGATACTCGGTCTCGACTGTTTTTAACTCATCAGTGATAAAACGCTCGCTGCTTTTGAGCGTTTGCCGACGGATAAAGTGCGCCGGTGCATTTTTTGCCTGCATTTTCGGGAGTTCAAAATAAAAACCGCTGACTTTATTAAAGCCGACTTTTAGGCTGGGTAATTGGCTCTCTTGACGCGCGCGCTCTACCATCTCATCCAAGGTCACTTGGATATTGTCATGCAGATGAGTGAGGCGATCGAACTCGTCATCGTAGCCCGCAGCTAGCATGCCACCATCACGGATATGCGCGGGCGGTTCTGCGATAATGGCACGCTCAATCAGCTCGGCGACGGACTGTACCGCAGGTAACTGGTCAGGCAATTGCTGCATTAGCATCGGCAGCAGTCCTGACTGCTCATGGCTAATGCCTGAATTTATCAGTAGAGTAGTAACCTGCGCACTACTAGCGATACCATCAGCGAGTTTACGTAAGTCGCGTGGCTTGGCGCTCATCAGACCGATTCGGCTACTGATTCGCTCAATATCGCCGATAACATTTAGGGTCTCGCGTAAGTTACTGACTAGTGAATTACTTTCTAAGTTTTGCTTCAGCTGTTTATTTTCGTCAGTTTGATTGTCTGTCTGCAAAAGACTGGTTATCGCATTTAGGCGCATATTGATACGTGAATGCTGACGTAAAGGGCGCTTCATCTGCTGTACCAGTAAGCGTCTACCCATCGGAGTCTGACAGTGGTTCAGCACCGATATCAATGAAGTGCCGTTGTTACTGACAGGCGAAAATAGCTCAAGGTTTTGCTGACTATTGGCATCGATAATCAGATAATCATCATTATACTCAACGATGAGTTGATTGACTTGTGGTACATGACGCTGCTGAGTTTGCCGAGCATAATGAATAAGCGCAGCACAGCTAGATTGCGCCAATGGCTTGTCGCTAATGCCCAGTCCATCTAAACGTTGCACGCCAAACTGTTGGCATAAGGTTGAGCTGGCATGCTCAGGATGAAAGTCATTGGCAGCGACTTCGATAATAGGGCAGTCAAGATTTTGACGTAGCCATAGCAGCCATTCTGCATCAGTACCGCTAATACTATCGCTGAGTGCTTCGCTAATGATACATTCACTGGGCGCGAAGCGTGCGAGCACCGTGAGCATTTGGGTTTGTAAGCCTTCGATATCATTTTTATGCGCTGTCAGGCTTTGGGTGGTCAACGTGCCAGCGGCTAAATCCATTTGGCTAATGGCGGCTTGTAGTGGCTGATTGCTATTCGATTTAGGCATAGCAATATCAATGGCGACCACAGTAGGGGTATGGTTTGGCGCAATTAATGCATCATCGGTAATCGTACCTGCTGTCAGAGTTTTGACTACTTCACGGCGCATAATACTGCCAGCGGTCGATTTGCTTTTATCTTTTTTCTGCTTATCGCCCATCGTAGGCGTATTGGATTTATTACTCGCATTGCCAGTGGTTGATTCGTCGATTTGCTCACAGACGACGACTGTCTGTCCAGCCGCAATCAGCCGTGCCATATAGCTGTCAGCCGCATGAAACGGTACGCCTGCCATCGCAATCGTGTTACCTGCTTTGTCCGTACCACGGCGAGTGAGCGTGATATCAAGTATTTGTGCCGCGCGCTTGGCATCATCGAAAAATAACTCATAAAAATCACCCATGCGGTATAGCAGTAGCGCTTGTGGATAATTGGCTTTCATGGTTAGATATTGCACCATCATCGGCGTATGGTCTGCTAAATGATAAACGGCATCACCTATGACTAACGGTTCAGGTGAATGAGGGCTTTGAGCGATTGGTTTGACAGTCATGCACGGTCTCTTGTGGTTCTTAGATGAGTTTACGATGGGTAAAATGATGTTGTTATAAGAATGAATATTGATGATAGCGATCAAGCTATGCCGTTAAACGAGGCGTTCAAAAGCTAAGTACCTTAAAGGTATAAGCGCTATTTTAACACGTCCTGCGCCACTTTTACGTCAGCAAATATCTGCTCGCTGCCCTTGTATCCATCAGCGTCATAACCATATATAATGACGGCACACTTAGTTGGGCGATACTTCATTAGGCGACATGTTATCAGGCAGTATCTTATTCATGAGTGCTTTGTTAATCAGTGCTTTGTTAAGCGTTACTTAGTCGGGTGATGACAAGGATGACAAGGCAGCACACTAAACCTTAGCTAATGCGCACTAATTATCGAATATTTCCATAGGTCAAAAAATTATGTTATCAAAGATTATAGGTAGTGTCGTTGGCACCAAAAACGACCGCGAACTAAAGCGCATGCGCAAAGTGGTCAGCAAGATCAACGCACGAGAAGCTGAAATACAAGCCCTGTCTGATGAGCAATTACAGCAAAAAACCGAAGAGTTTAAAGCCCGCCATCAAAAAGGTGAGAGCTTAGATGCATTGTTACCAGAAGCGTTTGCCGTCTGCCGTGAAGCGTCACTACGGGTCAATGGCATGCGTCACTACGATGTGCAGCTGATCGGTGGTATCACCTTGCACGAAGGCAAAATCGCTGAGATGAAAACCGGTGAGGGTAAAACCTTAATGGGTACCTTAGCCATGTATCTAAATGGCATCAGCGGTAAAGGTGTGCATCTGGTCACGGTCAACGATTATTTGGCAGCGCGTGATGCTGAATTGAACCGTCCATTATTTAGCTTTTTGGGCATGACGGTTGGGGTCATTTATTCGCAGCAACCGCCACAAGAAAAGATTGATGCTTATCAAGCCGATATCACTTACGGTACCAATAATGAATATGGCTTTGATTATCTACGCGATAACATGGTGTTTAGTTTAGGCGAGAAAAAGCAGCGCTCATTAAACTTCTGTATTATTGATGAAATTGACTCTATCTTAATTGATGAAGCTCGTACGCCGTTGATTATCTCGGGTCAAGCCGAAGATTCTTCACGTATGTATGCGTTGATTAATACCATTATTCCTGTGCTAATCCGTTCAAAAGATGAAGAAGCCAACAAGAACAACGAAGAAGAAGATTTTTGGATTGATGAAAAGAACCGTCAGATTGAGATTAGCGAAAAAGGCTATGAAAAAATTGAGCGCTTCTTAATCGAAGTGGGCGAGCTTGGCGAAAACGAAAGTTTATATAGCCCAAGTCGTTTGCCACTATTGGCTCACGTACAAGCTGCCATTCGTGCTCATCATGTGTTTGTCAAAAACGTTCATTACATCGTTGATGAAGGCGAAGTGGTCATCGTTGATGAAAACACCGGTCGTACCATGCCCGGTCGTCGCTGGTCAGAAGGTCTGCATCAAGCGGTAGAAGCCAAGGAAAATGCTGAAATTCAAGCAGAAAACCAAACGCTGGCAACAACGACATTCCAGAATTACTTCCGTCTGTATGAAAAGCTATCCGGTATGACGGGTACGGCTGATACTGAAGCGGCAGAATTTAAGTCAACCTATGACTTAGATGTCATCGTTATCCCAACGCACGAGCCGATTGCGCGTATCGATATGGATGACCAAATTTTCTTAACCAAGTTAGGCAAATACAAAGGCATTATCCGCGAAATCAAAGAGATTCAAGCCAAAGGTGCGCCAGTCTTGGTGGGTACGGCGACGATTGAAGCCAGTGAAGAATTGTCTTATTTGCTCGATGAAGAAGGTGTCAAGCACAACGTTCTAAACGCCAAGCAGCATGAGCGTGAAGCAGAAATTATCGCGCAAGCGGGTAGCCCAACATCTGTTACGATTGCCACCAACATGGCTGGTCGTGGTACAGATATTATTCTTGGTGGTAACTGGCAATCGTTTATCGAAGACATTGACTCTGTCAGCCCAGAAGAGATGAAACGCCTCAAAGCGGAATGGCAAGTCAGGCATGACCAAGTCGTTGCCGCGGGTGGTTTGCATATCATTGGTTCTGAGCGTCATGAATCGCGCCGTATTGATAATCAGTTACGTGGTCGTGCTGGTCGTCAAGGTGACCCTGGTATGTCGCGCTTTTTCTTATCGCTTGAAGATGACTTGATGCGTATCTTCGCAGGCGATCGTGTCGTAAATATGATGCGTGCCATGGGTCTCAAAGAAGATGAAGCCATTGAGCATAAAATGGTCTCAAAATCGATTGAAAACGCCCAAGGTAAAGTGGAAAGCCGCGATTTTGATGCGCGTAAAAACTTGCTCAAATATGATGATGTTGCCAATGAGCAGCGTAAAGTCATCTACGGTCAGCGCGATGATTTGTTAGCAGATATGGATTTGTTAGAAGCCATTGAAATCATGCATCATGAAGTCTATAACGCCATGATCAGCCAATTTATTCCGCCAGGCTCTATCGATGACCAATGGAATGTTGACAGTCTAGAAGATGAGCTTGAAGATGAATTTAAGATATCAATGCCGATTAATGATTGGCTAGATGAAGATCGCCGATTGGATGAAGAAGGGCTACGCGCCAAAATCATTCAGACAGCACTGGATCATTATCATGGTCGCCGTGAGCAGATGGGTGAAAAAGATGCTGCCCAGCTTGAGCGTCACTTTATGCTTCAGAGCCTAGATAAACATTGGAAAGAACATCTGACGCAAATGGATCAGCTGCGTAAAGGCATTCATCTGCGTGGTTATGCGCAAAAAAACCCTGAGCAAGAATATAAGCGTGAATCATTTGAGTTGTTCCAAATGATGCTAGGGGCGATTAAATCAGAAACTGTACAAGATTTATCACGTGTGCATATTCCAACCAAAGAAGAGTTAGAAGCATTAGAGATTCAGCAGCGTGAGAATGCTGCGCATATGCGCATGCAATTCGAGCATGATGATGTGGATAATTTGGATAGTAGCTCGAACAGTCCAGCTGGTCAACCGCAACCACAGAACCGGAGCACTGGTGGCGGTGTTGCGGCAGCTGGCATGAGTGCTGCTGCAGCTGGTAATGGTGGTCATGCTAATGAGCCTAACCCTTACGCTGGTATGAACATCAGCCGTAATGCACCTTGTCCTTGTGGTTCAGGACTTAAGTATAAACAGTGCCATGGCAAAATCTAGGGCGTGTCATCATTTAGATTGTGAGACTTAAAATGAGGAAAATTGCAGCCAAACAAGGAAGAAATTGCCGTAAATATGAACATATTGACAAGATTTCTGACGATGTTTGGCTAAATTTAGCCATTTTAAGACCACTAAATGTATTCATGTGCTAATTGATGACACGCCCTAGTCATTAGTTGCCATAATCTCGTGTTTATAGACTGATAAATCAGTAAGAAAGCCCCTATCTAATTTAGATAGGGGCTTTCTTATATTCGTTAGAGCGTCTTTTTATGGCTAAACTATACTTTTATGGTCAGAGCATGCTCTTATGGAATTTCCAAACACCTTGTATTGATTACTTACAAATTCAGCATAGGCGTGAATTTATGGACACGCTATAGTGTTTAGCATATCTATTTGGGAGAGTATTATGAGTTTAGAACGATTAAAACAGTTGCGTACCTCTGTTGCGATGACAGCTTTATTGGCTGGCGCGTTAACCGTTGGTGCCTGTCAGCAAAAGCAAGAGCCTGAACAAAGCCTAGAAGACGATATAAGTGCGGAGCAATCTGTGCCTATGTCTGCTGAACCTGCCGAACCTAATGATGTGATCGTCGCTCCTACAGATGCGTCAGCCAGTCAGGTCGAGAACGATACGGTTGCCTCAGTGAATGGTGGTGTGACACAAATAAATTATTTGTGTGCCCCTGAACTACAAGTTGAAGCGACTTATAAAGATGCTGATAACCAAGTGGTCCTTGCTACCGCTCAAGGAACAGCAACCTTGATGAAAACCAATGATGCCAGCAATCCTGAAGTATTTGAGGCCGCGACTGGTATGGATGGAGAAGCAGGTTTTGTTCAGTGGCGTGTGGCACATGAAGCGCGCGAAACCGGTGTGATGCGAACAGCAGGTGCAGATGCCGCTAATGTGAGCACTTATGAATGTAAGAAAACATCATAATAATACCAAATCTAAAAAGCAAAATGAGGACACGCCCTAGCTTTGTCAAACTCGTCTAGTCTACAGTAAGTAGTACTTTCATTCGTTTTCCTTGCTATAGTCAGTCCTTTATAAATCAGATACTGTGTCAGGCTGACTTAATCTACTATTTGTAGTACTTTTTTCACTTGCCTTCCTTGTATCCAAATTATATTGAACCGACTATACTCTGATTTTTATGAATGCTATCAGTAAGCTATCAAGAAAAAAGCAACGTTGTCGTTGCTTTTTTTATCTCTGATTTTTGAGTTATTCACAAAGGCCATCTATTTTTTATGAGTAGGTGTGCGCTCATGCTCCAAAAACCCTTCCTCTGTTACCTCTAGCTCTTCATGCTTGAGCTCGACTTCAATAAGGTCAGTATGCGTATGCGTGCTTTTGTTGACGTCAACTTCTTGAATGACATAGGTATCTTTGGTGATGGTCGCCACTTGACGCGATAAGATAATTTCTACGGGCTCATCACCGATTTCAACCTGCTTATCATTGATAGTGATAACTGCTCTGCTATCAAGTGATGGCTCAACATGGCGCAGTATGTCTTTATCATCGTAGTTACCCGACAGTAAATCCTGACTTTCGGCATCATGATACTCAGTACGGACGGTAATATATTCTTCTATTAACTCAATCGGCACTTGAATCGTCTTGGTTCGAGAGTGCTTAGTGACAGTTACCTTGCCTACATCTAAGCGTTCTTTGTTGATGACAGGGCGTTCTTCTAATAATTCTAAACGCCCGCCATTTCCTCTTTGGTTCAAAGCAGTAAGTGGATCTTTATCATGATTGGGCGCAGTAAGTTCGTTTTCACCACTTTGTTTAGTCTCAACACCATGTTCAGCAATAGGCATATTTGTGTCAGTTGCTAGCGTTTTCTCAGTATTCACTGATTGGTTTAAACGGTCATTATCATTATTAGTTGTCATTTTAGTCTTCCTTGTTATTAGTAAATAGATTCCAAAAATACATTGTTGAAGGTTTTTTATTATAAAGTATCAATTTTACCAATGACGGTTAACGTCATCATATCGTCGATTTATTTCAAAAAACAGTGCTAGTGGGATAAGTTTATCGAAGTCTTTGGAATGCAAGGTACACAGCAAGCGAGAAAATTTATACTAACTTATAAATTACACCAAGTTAGAAAAGATAGTATCTAATATAAAAAAAAGACCAGAGATGGGCTCTGGCCTTTCTAAGCTAAGTAAAATACTCAGCTGCTAGTAACGGTCACTTGCTGCTTGTTTGCTTATCTAATTTGCAACAACCAGCGACTGTTTTTAGCATATTACATGCCACGAGCGCGGCGTACATCTTCAGCGGTGATACCGTCGCGGTCGACAATATTGCCTTCACGGTCAACCACATTACCATCACGATCAATGTCTAATTCTTCACGTTGAATGGTATCAACGATGGTTTCAGTATGACGTTCAGTCGTCTTACCAACGTTTACTTCTTCTGAAACATAGGTTTCTTTGCCGACGCGAGCGCGTTCTGCTGATAGCTCTACTTCGATACTTTCATTACCGTTCACGTCACCGATATGACGATCAGTAGGGCGGTCGACATTGGTACGTTCGATATTAGCGTGTTCTTCTTCTAACTCGACATCGACGTTGCGTTCTTCAGTAACGACATGCTTACCAACTTTTACCAGACCAGCGACGATACGGTCTTTATTAACGGTCAAACGCTCTTCTAGCAGCTCTAGCGTGTTTGGCGCTTCGTAGTTATGCTCAGCAATTTCCATACGCTCTTCTGTTGGTACGCTGTCAGCAACGAATGATTGACGATCTTTTTCATATTGCTCTTTATAACTGTACTGATAGTCGTGATCGTATACGTCCATTGCTTCTACTTGCGCTTGCGTTAAGCTATCAAAGAATACGTCATCACCGACGATACGTGCTAAACCTGCTGGCACTAATACTTCTTTTGAGCTAAACCAACCACCCGCATCAACGATTAGATAGCGAATACGGCCAGTCGTATCTTCTACTAGAGCGCCTTCAATTTTACCGATTTTTTCTTCATTGACGCCATAAGCTACTTTGCCTGTTGGGTCATAATAGTCATCACCAATAAGATCACGGTGGGTAGCTTGAATATCTTTTAAACGAATTAGTTGGCTCATTATTATCTTCCTTTTATATGAGTAAATGATTAACGGTTCTGTCATAAAGCTAAATTTCTTTAAAACAATCATTATTTTTATGGGGCTTTTATTGTTTTACTAAAATCAAGCACTGTAGCCAGCGGTGTTAAATAGCGTCTACATCAACTTGTAATTATCATAACATCATGATTTTAGATGAGATACATGAGCAAGGTAGCAAAGTGTGCGCTTGAAGTAATCGCGTGTAATAGGCTGTAAAAGACAGGATAAATATATATTTTTGAGTTAAGGATTTCTTACTGTAAAGAACATTATTCATCTATAGTCGCTACTAAATAAAATGGATACACGACATTATGATGCGTGACTGGTACAAATTTTTCTTGCTTGCTGTGCCTACGCAGACAGAGGCTGCAAAAAATTGATATTCGTCACGCTGCCTCTTTTTTATATTGACCTGACTATATTAAGAAGTTTTATGCATAAAAAAACCGCAGAGCAATTAGCAGTGCGGTTTTTGAGTAAGACATACATACAAGATTAGATCGTGCGTTCTATTTAAAAAACAACGTTCCAGTACGGTTGATGCTTACGGCAATTCAATAGCAACCGCTACCGCTTCACCGCCACCGATACATAGCGTAGCAACGCCTTTTTTACCGCCAGTACGTTTTAGAGAGTTGATAAGCGTTATTAGGATGCGCGCACCTGAACAGCCAACTGGGTGACCAAGGGCACAAGCGCCGCCTTCAACGTTTACTTTAGCATGGTCGATTTTTAACTCGTCCATAGCGGCCATCGTGACCATCGCAAAAGCTTCATTGATTTCCCATAAATCGACATCTGCTACTGACCAGCCAGCACCCGTCAATACTTTCTCGATTGCACCGATCGGCGCGATGGTGAATTCACTTGGATGGCGTGAGTTCGAAGCAGTCGCCACGATACGAGCTTGATAATCAAGACCTTCGGCCTTCGCTTGTGACTCTTTCATGACTACGACAGCCGCAGCACCATCTGAGATTGAGCTAGCATTAGCGGCAGTAATCGTACCGTCTTTAGCAAATGCTGGACGCAAGGTCGGGATGCGATCAGCGTTTGCAAGTGCTGGTTGTTCATCAGTATCGACCGTTTGCTCGCCTTTGCGGGTTTCAAAGGTAACAGGCGTGATCTCGTCTGAGAAGTGACCATCTTTGATAGCTGTTAGGGCACGATTTAGCGATTCGATAGCAAACGCATCCATCTGCTCACGGGTATAGCCTTTTTCAATGGCCATTTCTTGAGCGAACATGCCCATTAGCTTACCAGTTTCGGCGTCTTCTAGACCGTCTAGGAACATGTGATCTTTGACTTCTTTGTGACCCATACGGTAGCCGCCACGCGACCCTGGCATGAGGTAAGGTGCGTTGGTCATTGATTCCATGCCGCCAGCAACCGCGACATTAAAGCTACCAGCTTTGATACCATCATGTGCTTGCATGACTGCTTTTAGACCTGAGCCGCAAAGCTTATTGATGGTGACAGCACCTGTGGCATCAGACAGACCTGCTTTACGCATGGCCTGACGGGCAGGGCCTTGACCCAAACCAGCGGTCAAGATACAGCCCATAATTACTTCATCAATATTATCCGGACTAACACCAGAGCGCTCAACAGCGGCTTTAATCGCTGTTGCACCTAAGTCGGTCGCACTTACGTCTTTTAGAGCGCCTTGGAATCCACCCATTGGGGTACGTGCGCCGTTTAAAATTACAATTGCATCATTTGACATTGTTATTCTTCCTTTCCATTTGTTTTGACAAAAATATTTTAATAAAATTACTGTGATTAATTAATAATATGAGTACTTCTAGATTTTATTCAAGGTTATAGCCCATGCTTAGAAGTATCGTTATTGTTCTCTATATCAATACTTCTAAGGTGCTAATCACTTAAAGGCCTCAATGATTGAAGGCTCTAGCATTCAAAATGAGGACATATCCTAGTTATGAAAGCACCCATTATTAACCATTAATCATCGGTTCCAAACTTCTGACCTAAGCAAGCTCATCCAAACGAATACGAACGACTTTATCGGTAATCGTATCTAGCTTTTCGATTTTTTCGATGGCCAGATTCATCTGACTTTCAACCACTGGCAGCGTCAATATAATGACAGGTACTTGACCCAGTTTATGAGCAGGCTTTTGCAAAATCGCGTCAATGTTGATACCAGCATCGCTTAGGATGCGAGTAATATCTGCTAACACGCCCGGACTGTCATAAGCATGGACGCGTAAATAATAGCCAGTAATCATCTGTTCAGCACGTAATATCGGCGTGTCTGACAGCTGTTCAGGAATAAACGCAAGATGCGGTACATGGTGGCCGTGGTTGTTTTGATTGCTGTTGCCTTGATCGTCACAGTCAGTATTGCCTAGGACACGGACTAAATCCATGACGTCAGCCATCACCGCAGAGGCAGTTGCACCAGCGCCTGCACCATCACCGCAATACAGTGTCTGCCCAAGCGGGTGCGAGTTGACCAGTACCGCATTCTTTACGCCATTGACGTTAGCAAGTAATGCGTCTTGTGGAATCAGCGTTGGGTGTACGCGCAGCTCGATACCAGCATCATCAGCATTGCCTTGACCATCACGGCGTACGGCAAACCCTAAATGCTTGATACGGTAACCAAGCTCTTCGGCATAGTTGACGTCTTGCAGGGTAATGCCAGTGATACCTTCACAGTAAACTTTATCAAACTGTAGCGGAATACCAAAGGCGATTGAGGCAAGTAGTGCCAGTTTATGAGCAGCATCAATACCTTCAACATCAAAAGTAGGGTCAGCCTCTGCATAACCTAACTCTTGCGCTTCGCTCAATACATCAGCAAATGGGCGACCTTTGTCACGCATTTCGGTCATGATAAAGTTACCAGTACCGTTGATGATACCTGCGAGCCAATCAATCTTGTTGGCAGCAAGCGCCTCACGCATCACCTTAATAATCGGAATACCGCCTGCCACCGCTGCTTCATAAGCGACGTGGACGTTGTTGGCTTCAGCGAAAGCGAAGATCTCATTGCCATGCTCAGCCAATAATGCTTTGTTTGCGGTCACGACATGTTTGCCATTTTTGATGGCATGCATGATGACGTCTTTGGCTAGGGTAGTGCCACCAATCACTTCGATAACGATATCGACATTGTCGCTTGCCGCAATTGCCATCAAGTCACTGTTTTGCATGATGCTTGAATCAATATCATCACGCTGACGACGCGTACCCACTTCGGTGATTATAATGTCGCGTCCGCTACGGCGTTTTAGCTCATCTAAATTGTCGTTGATTAGATTGATCACGCCTGTTCCGACGGTGCCCAGACCAAGTATCGCTAGTTTGATGGAATTACTCACAGTATCCTCAAGAGGTTAAATATAATGACGCGAGTATAACGCTGGGGCAATGTCAAATGAGCCTGCGGTACTAAACGTACAGTCTGTGCGCATTATCTAGTGCTGCCGGTTTAACTGCTTCATTATAGTTGAATAAAAAATGCTCAAATAAAAATGGGATTGCTAACATTGCATCGCGCTTTATCGTATCATACCGACAAGCGCTTGTGACGTCTACTCAATGTCGCTGGGGTCAACAATATCAAAGATATCATATGGCGATCGATTAAATAGCACCGACTGCTTGAGCCAATTCTGTGGCTGGTAGATAACCACCCACTTGCTCTCCTGCTTCAGTGAAGATAGCAGGTGTACCACGTACCCCAAGCCTTGACCCTAAAGCCATATGCGCTTGTACAGGATTGGCACAGCTAGGCGCTTGTACATTGGCGCCCATTTTTGCCTGATTCATGGCAGCTTTTCGATCTTGGCTACACCAAATAGCTTCCATTTTTGGCACTGACTCTTGACCGCGTGGCCATGCCAAATAACGGACTTCGATACCGCGCGCATTGATATCGTCCATCTCTGAGTGTAGTTTGCGACAGTAGCCACAGTCTGCATCGGTAAAGGCATAAACAACGGCTTTGGTCGTACCTTTTGCTGGATAAATCACCATCTCTTTTTTATCGACGGCTTTTAGCGCTTCTTGCGCAGTACTAGCGACTAGTGCCGCACTGATATCAACTGGAGCCGCGTCACCCACAGCGATAATCTGACCCTGAATAATGTGTTTACCAGATTTATCAGTAAAGAAAGCAGGCAGTCCTTCAGCAGTCACCCAATAAATACCATCCATATCTGTCGGCACAGCTGAGACGATTTTTTCTTCAATGCCAGAAGCGTTTAAGTTGGCCTGAAGCGCTGTGACTACAGCGGCATCATTGCCAGTAGCGGTTGGGGTATTGCTCGTTTTGGCTTGAGCACTGTTGACCACACTGGCATTATTATTGGTGGCATCCGCGCTATTGTTTGAGCAGCCGGCTGCGACGATGACTAATAAGGCACCCATGATGACCCGAGACAAAGGGTTGCGTGAAAATCTATCAGCAGTTGGCATGGCTTTAGAAAAAGGAGAGAAGGACATAGGGTGTTTCCTTTAGGCAGTCACGCCTAATCAAGGGTTCATAATAAAAGGATTTTTTGTATTCTCTGACCCATCCATCATGACGAGTAAGTCGCATGATAAGAAGGGCAACGTTGACTGGTTTTATAGCATGTATTGATCATAAAGGATAAGTAATAATATAGGTTATATTAACATATTTTTTTTAATAATCTCTAAAGGCTATTTTTTATGCCATTCGTAAATACAATGCATCGATAGCGGCTAAACCTTGCAAAATAAAATACATTTGTACTATTTAATATCGCCTCATGTCTAGGTAATCTATTGCTTATAATCACTTTTATGACAATATTAACGTCATTTTGCAACATTTACTAATTTAAGCGAATTCACGCTAAGGAACGCGTATGGCAGGTGCAAGTTTATTAACCCTACTCGATGATATCAGTGTAATACTCGATGACGTTTCGGTCATGACCAAAGTGGCCGCAAAAAAAACCGCTGGTGTGCTAGGTGATGACTTAGCCCTTAACGCTGAGCAAGTAACAGGTGTCAAAGCCAGTCGTGAGCTCCCCGTAGTTTGGGCGGTCGCCAAAGGCTCGTTCATTAATAAGCTCATTTTAGTACCCGCAGCGTTATTAATCAGTACTATCTATCCGCCTTTGGTCACGTTTTTACTCATGTGTGGTGGTCTATTCTTGGCTTATGAAGGTGCTGAAAAAGTCATCCATAAGTTTTGGCCGCATATTTTACCGCACGACGAGGAGCAAAATGCGCGTCGGCAAGCCAATGCAGATGAAACCGTCGATTTAGTCGCTTTTGAGAAAGGAAAAATCAAAGGTGCTATTCGGACGGATTTTATCCTGTCTGCTGAGATTATTGTCATTGCCTTAGGCTCAGCCGCAGGGGCAAGCTTGCTAGAAAAAAGCTTGGTACTCTCCATTATTGCGATAGCGATTACCGTTGGGGTGTATGGTTTGGTGGCTGGGATTGTCAGAATGGATGATGTTGGTCTGCATCTGATGAAGCAATCGGGCAATATTAAGCAGAAGGTGGGCGCATTTTTAGTATCAGCGGCACCTAAGCTGATGAAATTTTTATCTATCGCTGGGACGTTGGCTATGTTCTTGGTCGGTGGTGGTATTTTGGTACACGGTATCGACTTTTTACATCATGGCGTCGAAAACTTGGCGCATTTGACTGGAATGTTTGAAAGTGTGACAACGACGCTGTTAAATGGCCTAGTGGGCTTAGTAGTAGGGGTGGTCATGGTCGCCATTATTACGATCATTGGTAAAATACGCGGTAAGGATAAAGACGCATCTTCTGCGCATTAAAGGTGTTGCACTAAATATGATTGGTATATGGTATAGCCTACCCACTATAAAATCACTACAGCGTCAACCTCGCTGATCATACTGATGTATAGCTTGCTCCAAGCAGTATCTAACATAAAAAAGCCCCAAAGTTGCTGACAACTTTGGGGCTTTTACGTTGAAGCTCTACGATTAGCTTTCGCTGTCTGACTCATCAGACTCTAGCTTTTCAGCTTGCGTCGGCTTTTTATGGTCAGTCTTTGGCTTACGACTGCGTGCTTTTGGTACTTTGGGCGTGGTTAAATTAAACATGCCAGTTTGTGGCAGTAGTTGCTCTGCTACATTCTCAATCATGTTTTTATAACTGGCTATCGTCGTTTTTGACTTGGCCGCCTGAATTTCCTCTTTCGTTGATTGCTCTACTATAGACTGCTCAGTTTGCTCAAGTTCAACCTCAGCACCTTTCATCTCAGCACCTTTCACCTCAATCTCTTCAACATCATTGCTCTTGGTGTCAGGACTTTCAACGCTTGTTTCCTTTAACGCTTGTTCTGCCTCTAGCAGTTTCTCGCTATCAGCGCTAACATCATCTGTTTGCGCTTGATTGGCTAAGGCTGTCGCTTCTACCTTGTGCGCGTCAACGTCATTACTGATTTGCTCAGACTCAGTGACTGGCTTGCTAGTAGAAACGGTTGGTTCCGCTGCTTGCTCATCAGGGATAGTGAGTACAGCTGGTTGCTGATAATCAGGATGTTGACCGCGCGGATCGTTGCTGGCACGTTTGCCAATAGCACGTGGCTCAACGGCTGTTTTACCTTGTGCCGCTGCAAACTGACTGACCGCTTGCGTCATTGCTTCAAAGCGTGCAAGGTAATCCGCTGCTAAAGGCTGATAGCCGTAGTTGCTAAAGTCAAAGCGACGAGTGGCAAAGTCATTGTCGTCGCCTTTGTTCTCGCTTGAATCGCCTTCAACGTTAGTGCCATTGCCAGCCGTTTGAGCTTTCTGCGTATGCGCTTCAATAGCAGCAATAAAGCAGCTGATGACGCCATCACTTTTCAAACGACTTTCTGCATCCGTTAATGCTTTACGAACAAAATCACCAACCGTACCACGAATGGTTGGTGCGCTTGCTATTGCTTGCTCAGTTGCTTGAGGCTGCTCAGCAGATTGCGCTTGCTGACTACGAACGACACGCGGGTCATTGCTCGCTTGTCCGAACTTCTTAGCTGTCACGTAGCGTTTGGCAAACAATGCGTCATGTGTCAGCTCAAGCGCTGAGTTACTAGGGCTGCTAGTCTCCGTCGCGGCCGTAGTCGCGTTGTCATCGTCAGTTTTTTGCACGCTTGGTGCTGTTGCTACGCTAGCTGCCTCAGTAGTTACTGGCTTCTGATCATCAGCTTGACTGTCACTACTGCCTTTAGACGCTGCTTGCTCATCTACCGACGCTGTTTTGTCATCGACTTTACGGTCGTCTGTAGGTGCAGCCTGTTGCGCCGGATCTGCCGTAGTGCTCACTTCTGCATCAGTGCTTTCGGCAGTATTTGCTTGTGTACTGCTTTTTTGCGTATCACTAACAAGCTCATTGTCCTGTTGAGTGCTATCTTTTATATCAGAGCTTTTTTCTGTAGTGATTTTTTCTTCAGAGCTTTTTACCTGAGTATTTTTTTGACTATTACCGTGCTGATTCGTACCGTGCTCATTAGTGCCATGCTGGTCAGTACTTTTCACTGTACTGTTTTGCTGGTTGGTACTCTCTTTAGTAGCGTTCTGCTGAGTTGCACTGTCTTCTCTACGTTCTTTTGTAGCTTCATCTTTCGCAGTGTCACGCGCCGAGCTTGGTTTTTCAGCAGATTGATGAGTGACCTGTGTAGGCTTACTATCATCCAGAGATAAGTGAACCACTTCTGGTTTCTTAAGCTCATTGGTTGCTTCATTAACCTGTAGCACCACTTCGTTAGGATCTTGATTACGGCGTGTGCTCGCTTGGTTTTTGTTAGCACTGGTAGTCGTTTTCTGAGTATTTTGTTTAGCATTGTCAGCTGTTAATGTCTCGCCGCGCTCAAGCTTGCCGCGTGAACTACGCTGAGTGTTTGACTTACGCTTAGTGCGGGTTTGCTCATCTGCCGTGTTGCTGTCTTTTTGCTCAGCATCGTCGCGGTTGCTATCGTTATGCCCGTTGTTATTACTATTACGGCTGTTATCTTGACGATTATTACGGTTGCGATCACTCGTGCGTCTATTATCCTGCTGACGTTTGTCTTGGGTGTCAGCTGATTTGTCATCAGTGCTACTGGCAGCGCTGCTATCGGCACTACTGCTGGCTACGTTATCATTGCTTGTGTCGTCACGCGGCTCTTTTCTTTGATGCGGCTTAGAAGATCTCGATTTGCGTGGCTTACGTCTTCTTCTATCCTCAGCACTGTTGTCGTCAGTATCACTGTCAGTGTTGCGACGTGCTTGTTGACGGTTAGCATTATTATTCGATGCTTGGTTGTCACTTTTTTGACTACTGTCTTGTTGAGTCGTTTGCGATGGATTCTGAGCATTGCCGGTCAGCGCACTGCTATCCACTTGTCCAAAAGAGCCTAAGCTTTGCGCACCATTATTCACCAGCGCTTCGATGGCTTCAGCCGCATCACGACTACTGATACTATTGGTTGTTTGTGCCTGCGGGGCTTGCGCAAATAAATTGGACAACCAAGCAACAGCTTGTGGTTGGGCAGTCGTTGCAACACTAGGAGACGGAGTCGTTATAGCAGCGGCAGGTGCTGCAACAGCGACGTTCGCCGCTTTATTATCTTGTGGCGCATGCGTCGATGAAGCATTATTAGTGCTCGTATTATTACGGCGGTCATTGCTATGATTGACGGTGCTGCTCTGCTGCTCAGCAGTATTCTGTGGTGCAGTAGTTACAGGGCTAGTTGCTTGGTTCGTAGCGCTGCTATCTCTTGTTTGACGAGGCTGGCGGGTAGGCTGCTGTTCGGGACGTTCCTTTTCAGCCGTTTGCCAATCAACATTATAGCCAAGATCACTGTGTTCTTGGGCAGTATCAGTGATACGCTCGTAGCTTGAAGGGGCAAAACCGTCACGGTTGAAGTGCAGTTTAAAGTTTGGCGATTCTAAATGTGCGTGTGGCAAGATGGTGATACGCGTACCACTGTCTTGCTCAAGATACACTAAGGCATCACGTTTTTCATTCAATAAAAATGCTGCGATATCTGTCGGTACTTCGGCTTGCACTTCACCTTGACGCTCTTTTAGCGCAATTTGTTCAATCTGACGCATAATCGATAGTGACAACGAGCGCAAGTCACGAATCATGCCATTGCCATGACAGCGTGGGCAGATATAACCGGTCGACTCTTCTAATGACGGACGCAGACGCTGACGGCTCATTTCCATCAAACCAAACTTAGAAATATCGCCAAATTGAACGCGGGCACGGTCATATTTGGTGGCATCAACCAGACGTTTTTCAACTTCTTTTTGGTGCTTATTATCGTTCATGTCGATGAAGTCAATGACAATCAGGCCGCCCATATCACGCAAGCGCAGTTGACGGGCAATCTCGTCTGCTGCTTCTAAATTGGTATGGTAAGCGGTCTCGGCGACGTCTGAGCCTTTAGTAGATTTGGCAGAGTTGATATCGATAGAGACCAGTGCTTCAGTTTGGTCAATAACGATCGAACCACCTGATGGCAGACGCACTTCGCGCTGATAAGCCGTTTCGATTTGTTTCTCGATATTAAAACGCGAAAACATCGGCTCGTAATCGGTGTATTTGCGCAGTTTTTCTGCTTGTTTTGGCATGACCGCATCGATAAAACCTGCCGCTTCAATATAAGCATTTTCGTTATCGATCCAAATCTCAGCAATATCATCACGCAGATAATCACGCACGGCGCGTGTAACGACGCCCGCTTCTTGATGGACTAAGCGCGGTGATGGATATTTTTGGTTTTGTTCTTGGATGGCTTGCCAGATATTGAGCAGATGGTTTAAATCATGTTGTAAGTCTTCTTGGGTTTTGCCGATACCAGCAGTACGAATGATGATGCTCATACCTTTTGGCAAATCCAAACTGCCCAGCATGCGCTTCATATCTTCGCGTAATTTACCAGAGATTTGACGAGAGATACCGCCACCACGAGGGTTATTTGGCATTAATACCAGATAACGTCCGGCTAATGATACGTAAGTCGATAGGGCAGCGCCTTTATTGCCGCGCTCTTCTTTCTCGACTTGGACGATCAGCTCATCGCCTTCTTTGATCAATTTTTTGATGTTTTCGTCACGAGGATTACCGCTTAGATATTCAGCAGAAATTTCACGAATCGGCAAAAACCCTTGACGCTGTGAGCCATACTCGACAAACACGGCTTCAAGCGATGGCTCGACACGGGTGACGTGGCCTTTATAGATGTTAGATTTTTTTTGTTCGCGGGTACGGTTTTCTAAATCGAAATCGTAAAGATGGTTGCCTTTACATAAGGCGACACGAATTTCTTCGTTTTGAGTGGCGTTGATCAGAATACGTTTCATACTATTATCCTATGAGTACACAGGACAACGACAAGAAGGGCTATTATATTGAAAAACTCTGAATGATAAACTTTTACGTTAAATGACTTTTATAGCAAGCCACATTCACGATGTATTCAGACTGCCAATTGGACAGCGATCAATATAAAAATAACCAAAGCAAGAAGGTAGTAGTATCAAGTGACGCTAATATTGATATCAGCTAAAAATACCAGATGTGAGAGGAGCGTCGTGCTCAGATAAAGTTGGATAAATAAAAAGGAGCATTAAGAGGCGCTCATAAAAAACTTACCTGTTAACTCACAATGAATTGACTACGTTTGAGCGTACCAGACAGATGGTTCTAAGTAGCTACTAATACAGGGTGTAAGGCTGTAAGGTTATCTACTGTTAATATTTTAGTGGCTCGCAATGATTGCCGCTAAAGTATTAACACCGAATGCCAATCGTTTTGTATCGATTTAGAGGCTTGGCTATTAACATCCTTGCCACCATAAATTTTACCAAGATGATTAACATGTAAAGTGGTGAAGGGCATTTAATATACTTTGTAAGAGTCTATCGAAGCGCTTGCCACATGGTTACAATTTATTCGCTGTACTGTTTATACTTCAAACCGTTAAATTCAGCGAACCTCTCAATATTAGCTCAAATCAATTCAATTGTTTTATCTATTATTTTAACTTATAACATCTATATATTTTGGTATCTGATTTTAAGAGTGCCACTGCGCTGTTGCTCAGCGGGGCGTACTTGGCAAACAGAATAGGTAACCGGCTCATTAGCTCGGTTGGGTATATCTCTTTTATAATGCATCTATTTTATCTGTTTGACCGCCAATATTCAGGCAGCTCTAAACTCTTAATATCGGACTACCGTCACTTGCTCAACTGCGCTTGCCTAATATGATTAAAAATCAAGTCGTGGTCGTGCGTTAAATGAGTAGTTGTGTACTGCTATCGCTCGATAAACGGACTTGTTTGTCACTATTATCGAAGCAATTATGTTTGGTATAAATACCGCTTATTGGACGCTACGCCGTATGTTACTTGGCATTTAGTCCTAAAAATTAGATGATGCGTGCAAAATTAGCTTAAGGAACAAGGCATGCCTCGTTACTAGCAAGTAGTAAAGATGACGACCGGTCGTTTGAGACAATAAGGATTATTGCCGCAACCTCTGCTTAATTGGCGCTCAACATGTTAAACTATAACAAATCTTTGTGTAAATACCTAACTAAAAATGACAAACTCCAAAATGACTGACGACGCAACTACCCATGAAGCTCCTGCTATTTTTAATAGCAAAACCCGTCCGCAAAGCGCCGACGATGAGATTAGTAACTTTGGAAAGGTTAATTACCTTGAAGTCACTCGCCATCAGCACGACCAGCGCTTGGATAACTTTTTGCTGAACCGCCTAAAAGGTTTGCCAAAACCGCATATCTATAAAATGATTCGCTCAGATGAGATTCGAGTCAATAACAAGCGTTGTAAAGCCCACGATAGATTACAGCGTGAAGACGTGGTACGTATCGCGCCAGTGGTACTCGCCACCCGCGAAAAGCCCATCATCAGCACCGAGTTTGCCAAAAGCTTATTAGCACGTGTGGTCTACGAAGATGATGGCCTGCTGGTGCTTAATAAGCCTTCTGGCATTGCAGTACATGGTGGCAGTGGTCTTGATTTTGGCGTCATCGAAGCCATGCGTGAAGTGACTGGTAAAAAATATCTAGAGTTGATCCATCGTATCGACAAAGATACCTCAGGTCTGCTGATGATTTCTAAGAAACGCTCAGCGCTAAAGACATTGCAGCAGCATTTGGTCGATAAGACTATTCAAAAACATTATCTATGTATTGCCAAAGGACAACCCGCCCTGAATGAGCAACGTATCGATGCGCCATTGCTTCGCTACACACTTGATAGCGGTGAGCGCCGCGTTAAAGTAGAGGCTCAGGACGCACAATCTAAAGAAAGCCAGACAGATATTATTGTCCATGAACGTTTTATGATTGCCGGTCAACCAGTCAGCTTGATAGAAGCTAAGCCACTGACGGGTCGTACCCATCAAATTCGTGTGCATTTGGCTCATATTGGTCATGCTATCCTAGGGGACAGTAAGTATAACGTCCATGATAAGTCTGGCGTGCATCGTCTGTGCTTGCATGCATGGCGCTTAGACATTCCTGGTTATAAAACTATCACGGCACCATTGCCCGATGAGATGGTTGACTGGCTGCCAGAGCAAACCAAATTGCCTGAATAAGCTTGAATCTCTCGTGTTTCAGGTTACATTTTAGCTGGTATTAAGTATCGATCCTAAACGTCATGCTCACTTATTTATTTCTACCAATAAGTCGGCGTGACGTTTTAGCATCTGTAATAAATGCGCACCATTTAATAAGGCAAACTCATGAATAAACAGTCTGATCATCGCTTAGCCGACAAGACGCTAGTTATTTTTGATTGGGATGGTACGTTGATGGATTCAATCGGTCTGATTGTTGAATCCATGCATGTGGCAGGAGAGGCACATGGCTTTCAAACCACCGATCAAGCCGTCAAAGACATCATTGGTCTTAGCCTGATGAATGGTATTGAGATTTTGTATCCGCAGGCCAGTGAGGCGCAAAAGCTTGCCATCCAACAAAGCTACGCTGACTATTATATTCCAAACAGCCACCGCACACCGTTCTTTGCCCCTACAGAAACCATGCTAAAGACTTTACAACAGCAGGGTCGTAAGCTTGCTGTGGCAACTGGCAAAAAGCGACGTGGACTGGATCGCGTACTGGATGCTTCGGCAAGTCATGATTATTTTGATATTACCCGCTGTGCCGATGAGTCAGGTTCAAAGCCTGATCCGCAGATGCTGACGGATATCTTGAATTATACACAGCAGTCAGTATCTGACGCCGTATTTATCGGTGATAGTATTTATGATATTCAAATGGCAAATAAACTTGGCATGACTAGTATTGCTGTTAACTACGGGACAGCATCCAGCGCTGAGTTGGCTGCCCAGTTACCTACTTATCAAGTAGACACACCGCAAGCGTTAGCTGAGCTGTTGTGTGGCTAGACTCAGAGCAGACAGATAAATGACAAGAAAAAAGGGTTTATCACTATTAGCGATAAACCCTTTTTTTTATCAATTTTCATAAAATGCTACTAGGGCGTGTCATCATTTAGATTGTGAGGCTTAAAATGAGGAAAATTGCAGCCAAACAAGAAAGAAATTACCGTAAATATGAACATATTGACAAGATTTCTGACGATGTTTGGCAAAATTTAACCATTTTAAGACCACTAAATGTATCAATGTGCTAATTGATGACACGCCCTAACTAATGGTCTGCTATTTATTTATCAGTTGGCAGCTCATCATTAGGTTGTTCATTAGCAGGCTGATCACTATCAGACTGTTCGTTATCTTCGAGCAATTCTTCTTCTTCTTCGAGCGGGTCATCATCAAGCAGATTAAAAGAGGATTCAATGATTTTGTTGTCATTAAGCTGGTAATCGTACCAATTGCCCATCACACCAGCCAATTCATCGAGGCCTTCTTTTCTCAAGGCTGAAAATAACTGAATGGTACATTTAAGACCTAACTCTTTCAGTCTTTTGCGGGTATTGAGTAAGGCGTTTTTAGAAGCACCATACTTCAATTTATCTGCTTTAGTCAGCAAAATATGGACGGGCAGCTCACCTTCTTTGGCCCAAAATAGCATTTGCTCATCAAAGAATTTGAGCGGATGACGAATATCTGTCATCAGCACTAAGCCTGCTAGGCTTGAGCGCGATACCAAATATTCTTCCAACTCGACCTGCCATTCTTTTTTCATTTCCAGCGGCACGGCAGCATAACCATAGCCTGGCAAATCAACCAGACGTCTGTGCTTATCGCCAATACTAAAAAAGTTAATCATCTGCGTACGACCAGGGGTCTTGGACGAGCGCGCCAACTGCCGCTGATTGGTCAATGCATTAATGGCCGAGGACTTACCCGCGTTTGAGCGTCCTGCAAAAGCAACCTCTAACCCGACATCAGGCGGACAAAGGCGAAAAGTAGGCGCTGACGTCATAAACTCAGTTTGCTGAATTCGTTGGCGCGATTTGGTATTAAACACCGCATGTTCGGCGGCGACATCTGTAAACGGGGTACTCATAAATGGCTCATTAATCTGCAAAAAATTGGATACGGTAGTGAGAATTGGTGGTTGGCTAATCATCAAAGCGACGCATTAAATAGATAGAATACGAGTGGCTCTTGCTGATAACAATCGCTGTTTTAAACCAGTGACTATTCTATACTATTAACCGTCTTACTTATTGAAATTACGGTGATTAGTCT
Organism: Psychrobacter sp. K31L; assembly: GCF_017942195.1. NCBI lineage: Bacteria > Pseudomonadati > Pseudomonadota > Gammaproteobacteria > Moraxellales > Moraxellaceae > Psychrobacter > Psychrobacter sp. K31L. The sequence continues at coordinate 71,576 of NZ_JAGKSC010000005.1, forward strand.
TATATAAATGACAGCATACCATTAAAGTGTAGTAGCGCTTAGCGAAAGTTTTCCTCGCATAAAAAAGCGTTACTAAAGTCAAACTCGATTCATGTATACTAAATTGACATATATTGTTACAATGTTTAATGAAAAACGTTTATTATAGTATTTAATTAAGTTGGTATCTAATTAAGCGTACGAAAAAATTAAGGAGGTGCCCTATGTCTGCAATCACCACACTTTTTACCAAAACTGGCCGTCTACTAATTGGCAGTGGTGCAGCGCTTGTCCTAACGACAGCCATGACAACCAGCGCCAGTGCTGCTGATATTGCCACCACCTATGACAATTCATGTGCAGCTTGTCACGATAGTGGCGCGTTGAATGCTATCAAAAAAGGCGACAGTGCTAAGTGGCAGCAGCTAATACAACAAAAAGGCATGCCAGCTCTAATTAACTCAGTCAAAAGTGGTATGACACAGATGCCAGCTGGCGGACTTTGTGATAACTGTAGCAATGATGATTACCGTAAACTGATTGACTATATGAGTAAATAACAGCTGCTGCATCAAAATTTTAGATAAAAGAAATAAAGCGCTTGAAGCACTCACTTCATGCGCTTTTTGTTTTTCAAGCAGCATCCTATAGTAGCGCCAATAGAAAAACCAGCGGTTACTACGATTAAGTAGGCAAATACTATAAAGTCTTGCTATAATAATCCAAAATAAACCCTGATGTTAGTAAGTACTTTCAGACTGTTTGTGACCAACCCATAAAATATATGCTGACTTCGCTATATAGTAGCGCGACGTATATCAATGTGCTTGTCGATGCAATCACTCTAAATAATACTTACGCCGAGTTAGTAGGATTTGTATCAATGAAAAAGTTAATCGCTGCTGCCAGCTTATGCGTTGCAAGTTTCAGCGTACAAGCTGCTATTGTTGTTCCCGAATATGACGTTAACGCTGGCAAGCAAATTGCAGAAACAGTCTGTGCTGCTTGTCATGGTGTTGATGGTGTCAGTGTGGTTCCTGCTCAGCCTAATTTGGGCGGCCAAAATGTTAAGTATCTCTATAAACAGTTGGTCAACTTTAAAGCCGGTTACCGTAAGAACGGTATTATGCAGTCGCAAGTGGCGAACTTATCACAGCAAGATTTGGCCAATGTGGCAGGCTATTATGCTAGCCAAGCGCCTTGGGGAGTTGGCTTCGGTAATCCGGCAACCAACCAAGAAGCGACCAAGCTGTTTTTAGGTGGTGACAAATCTCGTGGCATTATTGGCTGTGCAGGTTGTCATGGTCCAGATGCGGCTGGTAATACATGGGCAGCGTTTCCACGTTTAGGTGGACAACACTCTCAATATATCGCCACTCAGCTAAAACTGTTCCGTGCAGCTGGACGTGAAGATGACATCGATAGCGATGATCAAAAACGTGCCAATGATGCGGCAAAAGAAGGCGAAAAAGGTATGATGCAGACGGTAGCCTCTAAGCTATCAGATCGCGATATCCGTATTTTGGCAGATTATGTGAGTGCTGTTCACTAAGTGCAAGCATTTTCAGCGTTTGCTTTATAGCACACTGCCATTAAGCCGCTGATTACGTGTCAGTCATTATTTAGTTATTAAACCCCGATTTCGGGGTTTTTTTATAACTGCCAGTCCCTTATATTGTACATACCTTTATATTATATAGACGATTATAAGCCTACCTACAGATGCTTTTGCTTGGTCTGTATAATTATTAATTATCGTTATTCACTTTAGATCGTTTGGATTTAGATTATGATGACCCGCTATGCTTCTTATTTTATCGCAGCGCTGTTACCACTATTATTGTTTCGCTGGTTTGCACCTGCAGCCATTGGTGAAATTGACTTTTGGTTGCTTTGGCTCTTAGCGATGGTCCTAGTATCACTGCCCGTGGTATATGCCGAGATTGCGCTCGCCTATCGTAGTGTCGATGCGCCGTTCGCAGGTATGCAGAAACTCACTCGTGAGGCTGATGCCAGTCCATTATGGCGCAGCTTTGGTTGGTTGGCAGCGCTGGTTTCGATTGTTATTGCTGCGCTAGTTATATCAGGTGCTAGCACTGGTATTGTATCGGCACTTACTGACCTTAATAGTGCACCTGACGTCCCCAGCTTTGCGATCGCTGCGGGATTGATGGTCATTGCTATCTTATTAAGCTTACTCGGTGTTACGCCTTTACCGATTGGTTTAGGTTTAATGCTAGTAGGTTTGGTGCTAGGCGTTGCAAATGGTTTGCCCAATATTAATTTTGCGATGACTGGTATCAGCTTAGGTGAATGGGCGCGCGCGGTTGCTTTAGCGTTGGTCAGTGTGGGGGCAGGTACAGGGCTATATTGGTTCGGTCAACACTTATCAACCAAGCAAGTCGTCACAGCGGTAGATGTGAATAATATCAATGCACAAAAACCAGCACGCACTCGTGCCAATCAAGAATATCGTGCGAGCAAATTGGTATTGCCCATCTGGATAGTGCAATTGTTGGTTGGGATTGTGGCACTATTTATCAGTGGTATGGCATTACCACCGATTGGACAGCTGGTATATTGGCTAGGGGTGTTGTTTGTGGCCAGCTATTTGCTACATTATAGCGTACAGCAGTTAGCGCATAAGTTTGGGCTGTTGGCCAGCTTGGTGATCACTTTTGTGGTAGCACTGGTACTAGTCATCGCCATACCCACTATATGGCTGGTAGGTATACTGGTTATTATCAGTAGTATCGCGGTGTTGCTGTTGTCCATCTTCGCCGGTTGGCAGATGAAAATCAGTCATTTGCGCAAGTCTCTAAACTTTGGCAATGAAGCGTTCTATAATCTATGGCGGATAGCGATACGTTTGGTTGTACCAGTGGCGCTACTGTTGGCGTTGATAGGTTGGGTGATACAGTGGGTAAGCTAATGACGGTCTATCTGGCGTATGCTGAAGAGGCAAAGCGTCAGCATTATTTGACGTTATCAGTCGCTGAAGGGACTACTTTATACGAGGCACTCGCGCAAGCAGGCTGGTTGATGCAATTTCCAGCATTAGCAAGGTGGTGTGAGGAAGTGGAACAAGTGATAACACCAGCGGCTAAGCGTTGGCATGTAGGGATATATGCCCAAAAGCAGCCGCTCAGCTATCCATTGCAGCCGTTCGACCGAATAGAAGTCTATCGCAGCTTAAGCGCTGATCCTATGTCTCAGCGCAAAAGTAAGTCTCGAGGTTGATGGTTTAGCCGGACTGTCATTTAGCTTAAGCATTATTAAGTCTGCTATTTTGAAATGAAGACACGCCCTAACAATCCTTAAGCATAAATTTATAATCGGATTTATTGAGCAGGAAGGGTTTCAATGCCTTCGATGCGACTGACTAAGCCGTTGTCATCAAAGTAAATAACCAAATGCTGGCTGGCATTTTTGACATCAGCGATGCCTTTGCGGCTGCCTTCTGTGCCTGCTTTATAATCATAAATATAGTCCCAACGTTTAGGCTCCAGCGTGTCTTTAATCGCTGGGCTACCCAAAATATAGAGGACTTGGTTTTGATTCATGCCCACTTGCAATTTTTGAGCTTGCACTTGGGTAATGGCTGTCCCTTGAGGCAAATCAATTTTATAAACACTCAGTAATGAGCAGCCAGACATCACAACCGAGGCACTAAGCATACCGGTCATGACAATCTTGCGTAATGTACTTGCACGGCTTAACGGACGAAAATTTAATGTCTTTATCATGGTAAGATGACTCATAAAAAATGGATTAGGTACGGTCAAGGGGTGTTGGTGCTGGTCTTGCCGACAATCTTGGACAAATGATACGTCATTTACTTGCAATTGCCTACCACTTACGACATTATTTACCAAACACTACCTAAGGCATTGGATTATTTATATTTTAAATTCATAGACTTGCGGTGAGATCTATATATCTTAACCACGCTAAAAATTTATGCAAGACAAGCTGGGCTACGGAGATTTGGATCTTTAGTATTTAATTAATAATAATCACTGGCGATTATTTACCTCATATTTTTTAGTTTTTATTTGCTAAGACTTAACAGTCAGAAGGGATATTATGGCTTCTTTTACCAATCAAGATTTACGTAAAGCAGGATTAAAGGTAACGTTACCGCGTATCAAAATTTTAGAGTTGCTTGAGTGCGCAGAGCTTCATCATATGAGTGCAGAAGAGGTGTACAAAGCACTGATTGAACAAGGTGAAGATGTGGGATTGGCGACCGTCTACCGAGTACTGACGCAGTTTGAACAAGCAGGTATTGTTGAGCGCCATAACTTTGAAAATAATCTATCCGTGTTTGAGATCACTCAGGCAGAGCATCATGATCATCTGGTTTGTGATGTTTGCGGCAAGATTATCGAATTCCATAACGAGATTATCGAAGAACAGCAACTCAAGGTAGCCGCCGAGCATGGCTTTAAGCTATCGGGTCACTCTCTGGTGTTATACGGCATTTGTAACAATCAAGAATGTCGTGACAGCGCAAAATAATAGCCTTAAAAGTATTTGTTTTTGCAGACAGCAGTGGTCACACAATAAAAACAGCCCTCAATAATGAGGGCTGTTTTTACTGTGTGACTTGCTTACTTGCTACAGATTAGCTGACATCCAACGATAAGCTATCAGCACCTTCGTCTAGATTAGCTGTACCATTTTTACTGCTCAGTTTAATTTTGAGACGTAAGTCATTAGGAGAGTCAGCGTGCAGAATGGCTTCTTTATAAGTGATTTCGCCTTGTTCGTATAGATCAAAGAGCGCTTGGTCAAAGGTTTGCATACCGCTATCACGGGAGCGCGTCATGACATCTTTGATTTCGTGGACTTCGCCTTTACGGATATAGTCACTGATCAGCTGCGAGTTTAACAAAATCTCAATGGCTGCCCGCCGACCTTTACCGTCTGGGGTTGGAATCAATTGCTGCGCGATAATGGCCTGTAAGTTAAGCGACAAATCCATAAATAATTGATTGTGGCGACTGGTTTCAAAGAAGTGAATAATACGGTCAATTGCTTGGTTGGCATTGTTGGCGTGCAAGGTGGCGAATACTAAATGACCAGTCTCTGCATATTGGATCGCATAACTCATAACCTCACGGTTACGAATTTCACCAATCAAAATAACATCTGGTGCTTGGCGCAAGGTGTTTTTTAGACCCGCCTCAAAAGAGTGGGTATCGATACCGACTTCACGCTGAGTGATGATACAACCACGGTGTTTATGAACGAATTCAATCGGGTCTTCGATGGTAATAATATGACCATGAGAGTTTTGGTTGCGATGACCGATCATGGAAGCCAGAGTGGTTGATTTACCGGTGCCAGTTGCGCCAACCAATAAAATAATACCGCGTTTTTTCATGGCCAGCTCCTTCAATGCTGGCGGCAATCGTAGTTCTTCAACGGTTGGAATTTTATTCTCAATTTTCCGTAAAATCATGCCCGCCATATCGCGCTGTACAAAGGCACTGACTCGAAAGCGTGCTTGCTGTGCTTCATCAGTAATGGCAAATTGACATTCATTCGTCTCTTTAAACTCTTTTTGTTGACTTGGCGTCATTACCCCTTTGACCAATAGCATGGTTTGCTCAGCGCTCAGGGGCGTCTTACCAACGGGTAGAATTTTCCCATTTATTTTCATGGAAGGCGCTACATCAGCGGTAATAAAAAGGTCGGAGCCGTTTTTATTGATCATTAACTGTAACAGTTTATCAATATCCATATCTTACCTACATTCGGTGTAAATCGATTAAAAATTGTCTAAAGTCCATTTTTAAAGATCAATAATCATGACTATTAAAAATAAATAAGGTGTATAAAAAGGTATATAAAAAAGTCACTGGCTATTAGTAGTAGTTAGTAGCTCTGATCAGATCAGCACTGCTATAAAAATGCGTCAGGCTGCTTGGCATAAGGACGAGCAACGTCTTTGCTGATCGTGCCTTTTGTCACAAGATTTTTAAGCGTTTGATCTAGAGTAATCATGCCATCACCGGCACCTGTTTGGATAGCGGAGTACATTTGGGCAATTTTATTCTCACGAATCAAGTTACGAATCGCTGGCGTACCCAGCATAATCTCATGTGCGGCAATTCGTCCGCCAGTTTGACGACGCAATAGAGTCTGTGAGATGACCGCTTGTAGCGACTCCGACAGCATGGCACGAATCATGTCTTTTTCCGCTGCAGGGAATACATCGATCACGCGGTCAATGGTCTTAGCCGCTGAGCTGGTGTGTAGGGTGCCAAAAACTAAGTGACCGGTCTCAGCAGCAGTCAAGGCCAGACGAATGGTTTCAAGGTCACGTAGCTCACCAACAAGGATAATATCAGGATCTTCACGCAGTGCTGAACGTAGCGCTGGCTCAAAACCTAAGGTATCACGGTGTACTTCACGTTGGTTAACCAGACTTTTTTTAGATTCGTGGACAAATTCAATTGGGTCTTCGATGGTTAAAATATGCTCTTTACGGGTTTCATTGATATAATCAATCATAGCAGCGAGCGTGGTTGATTTTCCTGAGCCTGTTGGACCTGTTACTAGGACGACGCCACGTTTGAGATCTGACACACGCTTGAACACCTCACCCATACCCAAGTCTTCCATAGTCAGTACTTTGGAAGGAATGGTACGAAAGACAGCGCCTGCACCGCGATTTTGGTTAAAAGCGTTGACCCGAAAACGCGCTAAGTTGGGAATCTCGAAAGAAAAATCCGTCTCATAAAACTCTTCAAAGTCAGCACGCTGCTTATCATTCATGATGTCATAAATCAGCTGATGCACGACTTGATGCGTCATCGTTGGCATATTGATGCGTGTCATCTCACCGTCGACCCGAATCATCGCTGGCATACCGGCTGAAATATGTAGATCTGATGCCTTATGTTTGACCGTAAAGCGCAGCAGATCTTCGATGCTTAGATTGTTTTTTTCAGCCATAATCAGGCATTCCTATCAATGAATAAGGGTAAGACGAAAAGAGCATAGCAGCAGGCTGTAAACGATAACCTTACCAATCATCCTCTGCTAGATCAGTTATTTAGCGATGAGCTGGGCTATGGTTGTTACTATTACTATTATTTTTAGCAGTATATGTTAAACCATGTAACAATATCATAACAAGACTCTTGGCATTTAACCATCTACTAGGCTAAGAAAATGTAAAATTAGACAGTCATTTATTTATTGTGTAAATTTTGCTCATGGCAAGATTTTTCTGGAAGTCCTAATAAAAATCAAAACAAATAATCGAACCATTTATTCTTGTGAGCTGTATATGAAAGATACTGAAAATAATTTTGATAAATTAAGCCTTATTGATAACTGGCAACAGGTCACACGACAAGTGACGCAGGCAGGTGAACAAGCCAAAGATACCGCACCAGACGAGGTTATTTTACTTGCGGTTTCTAAGACCAAGCCTGCCGAGATGATTGCTACTTTAGCTGAGCAAGGACAACGCCACTTTGGGGAAAATTATCTGCAAGAAGCTATCGAAAAAATCAGTACCCTAAAATCTCAAGCAATAGGCGAGTCTATTATTTGGCATTATATTGGTAGTATCCAACGTAATAAGACGCGTGATATTGCCGAGCATTTTGATTGGGTACAAACGGTTGAGCGCGACATCATTGCGAAGCGTCTGAATGAGCAACGTCCAAGCGAGTTGCCGCCATTGAACGTTCTGATCCAACTCAATATTGATAATGAAGACAGCAAGTCAGGGTGTTTGCCAGCGCAGTTACCGGAATTGATAACCACAATGAAAGGTTATGAGCGTCTGCAATTGCGTGGACTGATGATTATCCCTGCTAAAACCAACACTGATGCTTTTAGCCGCACCAAGCAATTATTTGAAGCCATCAAGCGTGACCATCCAGAATTAACTGGCTGGGATACGCTTAGTATGGGCATGAGTGATGATATGGCAGAGGCGATTGCCAATGGCTCGACCATGGTGCGAGTCGGCACCGCCATATTTGGTAGTAGAGGTTAGTGCATGTTGAGTCGATTAAGCTACTTCTTCGAGCTTAGTCACTAGTAGCTGGTTAATTTTGAGGTTATTAGTCGCAAGAATTTCAAAGCGGTAGTTGGCATATTCAATGCTGTCAGTTTTCTTCGGGATTTTGCGTAGCATATAGACCATAAAACCACTGATCGTTTCGTAGTTCTGGCTGTGCGGTAGATTGACGATACCAAGTGAGCGAATCACATCTTCGATTGGGGTCATGCCGTCAATGAGCCAAGAGTTATCAGTACGCTGAACAATGGGCTGATCTTCTAAAGTGACCAGCTCGCCCATGACAATACTCATGACGTCTTTTAAGGTAATCACTCCAACGACCAGCGCATACTCGTTAATGATAACGGCAAAGTCAGCACCGGTTGATTTAAACATCTCTAACACTTCAAACAAAGATAAAGTATCAGGCACAAACAGCGCCGGTTTTAATAAGGCTTTGTTTGTTAAGCTGACCTCTTGTTGGTTAAGCACCAACGCTAAAAAACTGCGTGACTCCACATAGCCAATGATATGCTCTAGATCATCGTCATGGCAGACCAAAAATTTATTGTGTGGTTGTTTGATCATGACCTCAACCACTTGCTCCGTACTGACCTTGGTATCAAAGTAGACGATGTGTTCGCGTGGATTCATCACTGAGGTCACCGTGCGCTCTTGCATCTCAAAGATATTTTCGATCAAATGATGCTCTTGATGTTTAATCACCCCAGCTTCTGCACCAGCATCCATCACTGCGTAGATATCCTCTGATGTCATCTCATCTTGACGGACAGTCGATATACCCAATAAGTTAAAAATCAGGTTCGCTGCACCATCAAAGACCCAAATAATCGGTTTTAATATAAAAATTAAAAAAATCATTGGCCGTACAACTTTGATAGCAATCGGTTCAGAGTTGGACATGGCGAGACGTTTGGGCATCAGGTCGGCAAACAGCACAAAAACACTGGTGATGATGATAAATGACACAACAGAGGCGAGCGCTTCATGACCGAATAGACGCTCTAAATAAGGACTGATGGCTGATTCGCCGATAACACCTGCCAAAATGGCCACCGCATTGAGCGCGATCTGTACCACAGTAATAAAACTGCCAGGATGCTCTTGCATATTGAGAACATCAAGCGCGCGCACTTCGCCTTCTTTGGCCATCACTTGTAGTTTGATTTTTCGGGCGGAGGCTAGTGCTAGCTCGGAGCTGGAAACAAGGGCGCTGAGCGCAATTAATAAAAAGATAAACACACCAGCAGTTAGCAAGCTCATGAGATACTCGGATAGAAATAGGTAGGGTAGTTAGGTTAAAAATAAAGGGTTCAATTTGTGGACGCGAAAAGCTTATTTGTGAATGTTCAACACATTCTAGTCAGAAACTAAAAAAGCTGGGCAAGCACCCAGCTAATAATTAAAGATTGATTTTTAAACAAGGAGGTCGTCATTGTCTGACTTCTTTACGGTAGCAGTCAGACAATGGTTGCAACCTAGCCTTTTATCGACCATTTATTCACCAATGGGTAACGACGCTCACGACCAAAGGCTTTATGGCTGATCTTCGTGCCAATTGGTGCCTGACAGCGTTTAAATTCGTTATTGTCGACCATTTGGATAACCTTGGCGACCAAGTCAGCATCGAACCCTTTATCTACGATATCTTGATAGCCCATGTCTTCATCGATATAAGACATCAAAATGCCGTCTAAGATGTCATAGTCAGGTAAGCTGTCCTGATCTTTTTGGTCAGGGCGTAGCTCGGCTGATGGGGGGCGGGTAATCACACGCTCAGGAATCACAGGCGTGTCTTCTAGACGGTTGCGATAGCTGGCCAGTTTATAAACCTGTGATTTATAAACATCTTTTAGCACATCGAAGCCACCTGCCATATCACCATATAAGGTTGAATAACCAACTGCCAGCTCTGATTTGTTGCCAGTCGTGATGACCAAATGACCAAATTTATTAGACAGTGCCATCAATACAACACCGCGCGCACGTGCTTGGATATTTTCTTCAGTGGTGTCCGCAGGTGATTTATTAAATAGCGGGGCAAGTGTATGACGAATGCCTTCGACAGCATCAAAAATTGGACAAACCGTATAAGAAACATTTAGACGACGGGCTTGTGCTTGTGCGTCTTCTAGGCTGATTGGTGACGTATATTCATAGGGCATCATGACCGCATAAACTTTATCCGCACCCAAGGCATCGACTGCGATACACAGCGTCAATGCCGAATCAATACCACCTGATAAACCGACGATAATGCCAGAGAATCCTGAAAGGTTGACATAATCACGCAAGCCAACCACTAGCGCTTGATACATCTCTGACTCGCGGCTGAGGGTCAAAGGTGCTTTAGACTGCGCATTGAATTTGGCAGTTTTGACGTCTAAGGTCGCGAGTAGCAATTGGTTCATAAAGCGTGGCGCTTCGTGGGCAACGCTGCCATCAGCTTGAACTGCCATAGAGCCACCGTCAAAGACCAAGTCATCTTGACCGCCAACAGCATTGACATAGATGATGGGGAGGCCATTTTCACGGCTGCGTTTGGTCAGCATGGTTTTACGATTGTCTTGTTTTTCAATTTCGAAAGGTGAGGCATTTAAGCTTATTACTAGATCTGCGCCTTGCTTTTTGAGGTCAGAAATAGGGCCTTTTTCCCACAAATCTTCACAGATGAGCAGACCAATAGTAATGCCTTTATAATCAAATAGGACTTGATTGCGACCTTTGTCAAAGTAACGGCGCTCATCGAACACGCCATAGTTTGGCAATATTTGTTTATGATAAAAGCCTTTTTGATGCCCATTATGCAGGATGGCTGCTGAGTTGAACGTGCCATGGTGATCGACGTGCGGATAGCCAACGATCATGACGATGTCATCGATATCACTTAAGCTAGATAAAGCGCTTTTGATGCGACCTGACAAGCTTGGGCGCAGCAGTAAGTCTTGGGGTGGATAGCCCAATAGTGCGAGCTCTGGAAAGACAATCACATCAGCACCTTGCTCGCGAGCTTCTAGTGCCAGCGTGCGCATTTTTGCCGCATTGGCGGTAATATCACCGACCAAAAAGTGTGACTGGGCTAAAGCAAAAGTAACGCTGTCTTGGGTTTTAGTGGTCTTACTCGCCTCATTTGAGGCAGTAAGGTTAGGGTTATCATTGTCTTTTGACATTGTTATTGTTCCTATGAATATAGTATTTAAAATTTGGTGGATCAGTGTTGGTGTAAAATAAAAATTAATCCGAAATTACATCAAAGCATTGCGCGTCAGTCATGGTTTTTTTTACATTGTTTTTAACCGTGAGTTCGTATATCGAACTCGCATGATGCGTACAACGCTTGTATAAGCATCAATGTAATGCTTATATAGCAGACCCAAATTATGCTGCACTACTCTAAAAAACTAGACATTAACAGCGTTTAGAGAGGAAGAATAAAGAAGGGTTATGATAAAGGATGCGCTCTAATAATGACGAAAATAAATAAGGTCAAATTGAAGTAGCGACACTTAAAATTTCAAAACAATTATTCTAGTATAACATCAATTGTTGATACTAATAGAACGCGCCAGTGATTTACCTTACTAGATAGTGACTCATAAAGTGACAGCAAATAGTACTCAATGGTTATTGTTTTTCGGTATTCATTCTATGTATGATGGTTTGGTTAACAACGTAACGGTCCAGTGAAGTTAGCCCAAAAAAATTGTAAGGAAAGATTACAACATAGGGTTATTTATTTGACCTACTTTGTTGCATAATACCTGTCGGTAGGTAGTCTGCTTCTTGTCCTGTTTTCTAAGACATTATTGACATCAACTGTGTTACGGTTGACGTGAGGCAAGTTTACTTGTAGCCAATATTGACCTGTATATTTATAGCCAACCACCCTCGCTAATGGATACCCTCTACGGAAATTGTCCGTAGATTGCTGTTCACCTATTTATAAACTTTGCAGCAATGCCGTATGAGGTTTTGCTGTCCGCTTTTGGTTTATACACTATGATAGAAAACTGGACAAAAGAATTTATTATTCAGCGCTTATTGGCCATTACTTTATTGGTTGTGCTGTTTATATTATGTTTTCAAGTGGTACAGTTTTTTATTGTACCGGCACTATGGGCGGCGATTTTAGCGTACGTTACTTTTCCTATTTATAACTTTTTTCACCAACGCGTAAAGTTCAGCTCAAACGTTAGCGCCGCTATTATGACCGTGAACATCTCTCTTATGATCGGCGTGCCGCTCGTGGTTGGTATCTTTATTTTGCAGCAGGAAGCCTTAAGTATCATCAGCAACTTAATCTATCGTATTAAAGTAGGTTATTTGGACGTGCCTGATTCTGTCAAAGATTTACCGATTATCGGTCAACAAGTCAAAGATGTGCTGTGGCGCATCAATAAGAACCCTGAAGGGACGCTAGAAGCGTTTCGTATTTGGGTACAGTCCCATTTATATTATGGCAAAATCGCCTTTGATGTGGTGTTCAGTAGTCTTGCCAAGCTTGGTATGGCGCTGATGACCCTGTTCTTCTTTTATCGTGATGGCACAAGCTTGGTTCGCCAAATTCGTCAAGCCTTACGTAACATCATTGGCAATCGTATCGATGGTTATATTGACTCTGTGGGTACGACCACTCGCGCTGTAGTATATGGTATTGGGCTGACCGCATTGGCACAGGCGATACTTGCTGGTATTGGTTATTATTTCTCTGGTGCGCCAAGTCCTATTTTACTGACAATTATCACTTTCATCATTGCCTTAATCCCGTTTGGTACGCCATTTGTGTGGGGCGGGGTGTCGATTTGGTTGTTAAGTCAGGGTCATACGGTAGAAGGTATTGGTTTGGCGTTGTGGGGCGTGTTGGTCATCAGCTGGGTCGACAACCTTATCCGTCCTATCGTGATTAGCGGTGCTACCAAGATTCCTTTCATCATTATTTTTATCGGGGTCTTGGGCGGTTTAACAGCTTTTGGTTTCGTTGGTCTGTTCATCGGTCCTGTGGTATTGGCTATCGGTCTTGCGGTATGGCGTGAGTGGATATCGCAACACAAAAATGAAATATTCGCCCCACAAGAAATCATGTTGAGCGATAAAAACACACAATCAGCGGTTGATGAGTAAAGTGAAAGCAGCTGAGTCATAAAGAGTAAAATACCGATCGATAAAGAGATTTAATAAGGCTTAACGCGATGACGGATACAGTAACAGGAATCACTATTTTGGCGGATAGTAATATCGCCAGCCTTGATGAGTTTTTTACTGCCACTATGCTTGGTCAGGCGACTGAGCAGACGGTAAATATTATCAAAGTAGCTGGACGTGATATCAATGCGCAATTGCTTGCCGAATTACAGCCAACTATATTGTTAATACGCTCTGTAACGTCAGTAAATGAAGCATTACTGGCGGATAATGAAAGTGTTGAGTTTGTTGGTTCCGCAACGATCGGTACCGATCATGTTGATCAAAATTATTTGGCTGCACGCAATATCACCTTTGCCAATGCTGCTGGCTGTAGCAAACATTCGGTCGCCCAATATGTACTGACGGCTATCTTAACGCTGCGTCCACAGTATTGGCAGCCATCAATGACGCTATCAATGACATCATCAATGCCACCATTAACCTTGGGCATCATTGGGCTTGGTAATATTGGCAGTACACTCGCTCAGTATGCGACTGCTTTGGGCTGGCAAGTACTGGGCTATGACCCATTATTACACCCTTCAGATACTAATAATGCCAGTTTTGAGCAAGTGCTTAGCCAAAGCGACGTTGTCAGTTTACATGTGCCACTCACGGACAAAAAGAGTACGGATAAAAAGGCTGCGGATGGACAAAGTTTTCAAAGCAGTAATGGCAGTGATTATCCAACGCGTCATTTAATCAATGCAGAGGCTCTAGCAATGATGTCGCCGCATACCATGCTCATTAATAGCGCGCGTGGGCCTGTTGTTAATGCGAGTGATTTAGAAGCAGGTATTGAGCGTAACGAGCGGCAAGTGGTGCTTGATGTGTTTGAGCACGAGCCAGAGATTTCTGAAGGCTTGTTGGCCAAATTGGCTATCGCCACGCCGCACATCGCTGGCTATACCGTAGAAGGGAAGCTGCGCGGCACGCAAATTATTTATGATGCGCTATGTGAAAAACTGGCGGTCGCACCTGCTCAATCTATGCAAAAACTGTTACCACTAAATATGTTTTTATGGTCTGAGTTGAAGGCGCATCCAGATAGATTGATTAAGTTCTATGACATTATACAAGATGATGCTTCTCTGCGGAGTCAGGCAGTTGATGGACAAGTTAGTGGTGCTGATTTTGATCAACTACGCCGTGATTATCATTTGCGCCGTGAATGGCAGTTTTAAAGCCAACACTCAGTTTACAAACTTACTTTTATTATTCATTAGCCACAGTAAATAGTCATGAATCAATCAATCAATTCTTCTGTTAAGCCGGACACTAAGCCCAGCTACGCACCCACCATGACGCTAGGTATGGCGCAGCAGCGTGCGCAATTCATGCAGGATATTCGTCAGTTTTTTGATAAGCGGCAAGTACTAGAAGTGCAAACACCGCTACTGTCGCAAGCTGGCAATACAGATAATTTTTTGCAGTCCGTCGCTGCGCAAGTTACCTATCAAGATCGACCTTGTACTTATTACCTGCATACGTCACCTGAATTTGCCATGAAGCGTTTACTGGCTAGCTGGCAAGTGCCTATTTATCAGATTTGTCCCGTTTTTCGAGATAATGAGATAGGTGTACGTCACAATATTGAATTCACTATGCTGGAATGGTATCAGCCGAATTATAGCTTAGCCGATATGGCGGCTGAGCTTGGCGAATTACTAGAAGCGCTCTATGGCTATCCGATTGTGATGAACCATTACCGCTATGTTGATGCCTTTATGGACTTCGTCGGCATACATCCGCTGACGGCTAGTCTAGCCGCGCTACAAGCAGTGGCAGAGGATAAAGGGTTGACCGGTTTTGATTTTAATAGTGTAGAAAGCAGCGCAACCAATAGTGAAGAAGATATTCGTCAAAGTTGGTTGGACCTATTGTTCAGCCATGCAGTCGAGCCAAACTTGGGTCACGATTTGCCGACTTTGATTATAGAATATCCACCAGCAACGGCAGCATTAGCAAAAACGGCTTTAGATAAAGACGGTAATAAGGTGGCTAAGCGCTTTGAGTTATATGTTAATGGTATTGAGATTGCCAATGCCTATGACGAGTTGGCAGATGGGCAGGCGTTAAGGGCACGCTTTGAGCAAGACAATCAATTGCGTCAGCGTCATAACCTGCCAGTCATGCCAATCGATGAGCACCTATTGGCAGCATCCGATGACTTGATACCCTGTAGCGGTATCGCCGTCGGTATCGATAGATTGCTCATGGTGATAACAGGGGCGAATAGCTTAGAGGACGTCATTCCGTTTCCGAGTGGTTTGGCGTAATATAGCCGACACTGTATAGTCAAGGAATGTTAGAATCGCTACAAGGCGACCGACCGCAGATAGTACACTGAGTACATCTAGGACGGGTAACACCGTAGCGGTTTAAAGGTGCTCTGACTATATATGTATCAATTAGATAAAGTGTTAGGCGTACCCAGTTTAAATAATCGTTTTCTTAGCTCATTTTAAATACCGTACAAAGCAAAAGGGTCACTTATCGATTGGCTGTTTGAACGCTCGCCAATAAATAAGTGACCCTTCTTTTAAGCTTTTTAAAAATCTAATATTGTTAGATTTTTATGAGCTATTATCAAATAAGCTTATACACTGGCTACAGCTTCATCGATTGCTGTCTCACCGTTATGCATACCAAAGACTTTTTTGGTTGTATTGCTCGCGTTTAATACAGCCACTAAAGTAGCGGCAACGTCTGCAATCGAATTTTCACCAGAGTTATTGTCATTGACGATAATTTTGCCAGTCGCTTCGCGTTCTTTTAGCGCCGCTGCTTGTACGATAGTGTAGTCAAGGCTGCTGTTATTTACCAACCACTGATCGGCATAGTGCTTAGAGATGTAATAGCCTTTTAAGTCGCCAAGTCCTAGCTCGTCCCATTTTTTAGTGTCTAATGAGAACACTGTACTGAGCATGATGTAGCGTTTGATACCTTTGTCCTGTACCGCTTGCATGGTTTTGATCGCACCATGTAAATCGACTTCTAAGATATCTTTACCACCAGAACCAGCTACAAAATAAACCGCATCGATATCTTGATCGATTTGCTTCTGAATCGCGTCTTTTTGAGCCGTAATGTCTAAATCCAACTGGCTATAATTGTCATCATTGAACAATTTTTCTTGTTGACGGGTCGTGCCTACCACTTGATGATTATCAGCCAATAATTGCTTGACCAAATCTGTTCCTACTCGACCGCTTGCGCCAATTACTAAAATTTTCATAGTCATTCCTATTCTTATGTACGTTACTGTTGTTGTAAAAACTGAATGTAGCGTAACAAGAATGGTTGGCACACTTCGTTATGAAGCGTGCCGATTGCATAGTGTTTGGTTATGATTGTATACGGTTTGCAAAGAGCACAGGCTATGAGAGATTTAGAGTGAGTGGAAGGGAAATAGCATTATTAAAAATCAACGTACCAAACGATTTAGACCATCGGCGAAGGCTTTTTTATCACGGTCGCTGTATGGTTTTTGTCCGCTCATCTCTTGTAGCTCTAGCACACCAGTACCGCGCATGGTATCCATAAAATCGCGCATATTGAGCTTTTGCTTGATATTGTTTTTGTCATAGACCATACCGCGTGTGGTCAGTACCATGCCACCTTTGTCCAAAATGTCATTGGCCAAAGGAATATCACTGGTAATCGCAAGATCGCCTGGCTGTATTTGTTCTACGATATAGTCATCCGCTTTATCAAATCCTGATGGCACTACCGTCATGATGAGCAACGGAGACTTACGCAGCTTAATTGGCTGATTGGCGACAAAAATAGCCATTGTCTGCGTCCGCTCAGCCGTTTTGATAATCAAATCTTTGGCAATTAATGGCACCGAATCAGCATCCACCCAAATTTGCATTATTTTTTAGCCTTCTCTGTTTTTGATTTAGCCTCTATAACTGGCTTGGTTTGGCTGTCTTTAATAGCGTTATCATTTTTAACCGTGTCGTTACTGTCTTTAGACGTTCTATCAGCTGCTATAACCGCCGAATGATCTGTCGCTTTTGGCTGATTATTGATGACACCAGAGGCTAATTTTTTATCAAGACCAACTTTATTGGGAAGTACCGCGACGAGTTTGGCCAAGGCAGGCTCTAAATCGGCAACATCATTGGGCATCAATGTGATGTGTGCAATTTTTCGATCCTCGCGTTCAGCCTTATGATAACTATGATAATGTGCGCCATCGATAGCTAGCACGGCGCTGATATCAGGATATTGCCCTAAGACGTTGAGCATAATAGCTGGATGAACATTGTCTGTATCGCCCAGTGGTAAATTGACGACAGCACGGATATGGTTTTCAAATTGACTGGTAACAGCGCCTTCAATACTCCAGTGTCCAGAATTGTGTACACGAGGCGCAATCTCATTGGCGAGTACAGCATCATTGCCACGCGCGTCTTTGGTGACGAATAGCTCAAGCGCCATAACACCCACATAACCCAAATGATTCATGACCGTGGTAATCGCATCGGTCGCTTGCTTAAATAAATGGCTAGTCCCAACGGCAGGTGCTTGGGTCTTGGCCAAAACACCATGATGATGATGGTTTTCAACCAAATCATAACAGCGTACCTGACCGTTCTGTCCTCGTGCCGCGATAATAGAGACCTCACGGCTAAAATGAATAAAACCTTCTGCAATCAACGGCGCGGGCGTTGGCGTCAGCTCACCTTTACCACTGACAGCGTCTTTGAGGTCTTGCCAGGCGGCTTTGATATCGCTGTCTTGCTTAATGACAAATTGACCTTTGCCATCATAACCGCCGCGGCTGGTCTTGAGGACGATGGGCAGTCCAAGCTCACTACAAGCTTGCTGTAGCTCGGCTTCAGAGTTGACTGCTTTAAAAGGGACGGTGGCGATATCAAGGGCATTAAACATCTGCTTTTCTTTTAAGCGATCTTGGGCGATATCAAGGGCAATCGGTGGCGGAAACATACCTTGCTTGCTACCAGATGTTGATAAATTGGCCAGTTGTTCAACCGTCGCCGTCGGTGTGTTTTCAAACTCCAATGTAAATACATCGGCCGCGGCAATAAAGGCTTCTAATTGCTCGCTATGAAAGACGCGCCCGTAAAGGCTGGCAGGGCAGTCGGCATTGTCTTCTAAAAACACACACTGATAGCCTAGAGGCATGGCCGCTTCGGCAAGCATCATGCCAAGCTGACCACCGCCTAAAATACCGATAGTACGAATGGTTTGGGTAACAGGATAAGCGTTCGCTGTGGTCATGGCAGGCTCTTTGAATTAAAAATGAATAAAGGGTATTCGGTTTAGGGTCTGTTGAACATTCAAATATTAGGACTGCTGATCGCTAAAATTGCACCAAACGTTTTATCAAATCAGGCGTAAACCGACGATAATGTCGAGACCTTAGCTAGGTTTACAACAACGTTTGGGGTGATTTTAGCATCAGCCTTTCAGGGCAGGGCTATTTTTTGCCAATACATGGCGAAATTGTCTAACCTAGAATGACTAGGCGTCAAAAATTTCACTGCGTATTGTCTAAAAAATAGCCACTACCAGTTCCACATTTGAATGTT
This sequence comes from Psychrobacter sp. K31L, assembly GCF_017942195.1. Classification (NCBI taxonomy): domain Bacteria; kingdom Pseudomonadati; phylum Pseudomonadota; class Gammaproteobacteria; order Moraxellales; family Moraxellaceae; genus Psychrobacter; species Psychrobacter sp. K31L. Next base: position 90,353 of record NZ_JAGKSC010000005.1, read on the forward strand.
CAACAGACCCTATTTAGATCTGAAATCTAATCTATTAAAATAGGAAAAGGTGCACTGTATGCACCTTGTATTTAGTAGAACTCATCTAAGCATAAATATCAAGTTTAGAACATTTATAATCAGATAATGGGTCTTCGTGTTTTTTAGAAACTATCATCAACTCAGTTGTACTTTTTAACTGTTGATAATGCCCGGTGTTGGGCTGGCAAGGATGGTTTCGGTTTGTGTTTGGCGTAGAGTATCCAGCTTAGTAGCGATTGCGTCGTCATGCAAGGCCAAGATTTGAATCGCCAGCAGTGCTGCATTATAAGCGCCTGCCGCCCCAATTGCTAACGTACCAACCGCAACACCTTTTGGCATTTGTACGATAGATAATAAGCTGTCCCAACCACTGAGCATCGAGGATTTTACAGGGACACCAAATACTGGTAGCGGCGTTTGACTGGCACACATACCCGGCAAGTGAGCAGCGCCACCAGCCCCAGCGATAATAACTTGTAAACCATTACCTTTAGCATTTTTGGCATAGTCAAATAATCTATCAGGCGTACGGTGTGCTGATACCACTTCACAATCAAAAGCAATATCAAAGTCTGCAAGCAATTGTGCAGCGGCATTCATGGTTGCCCAATCAGACTGCGAGCCCATGATAATGCCAACTTTGGGCTGACCAGCAGGAGAGGCGATTGGACTGTTTTGCTCAACAGAGTTAACACTAGCTGATTGGGTACTCATGCTTTGATATCCTCAAAACGACCATCATACAAAAGTTTTGCCGCCTTCGTAAAGCCAAGTTTACCGTTTAATGCTAAAGCAAGTGAAATGGTATTTCGATTATGACTGTATCACTGGGTCTTTGTCATGGCGATATTGCACAAAATTGCTGGCTTTGAGTGGCAAAGGCTGCTCGGTATCGAGCTGATAGCCCGTTAGATAACCACTATCTACCGCTGCCGAATAATCAGTACAAGCAACTTGTGGACTCAATGGTTCAGGTGTCCCAGTTAGCCAATAATGACCGACGAATACGGGTTTATCGGTTTTGAGCGCAAAATTGATATTTTCTGCCAAAGCATCTACTGGAATTTGTGCCAATGCGGAGGAGGGGGCACGTGCAACATCATATAGCGTACGCTCGTTAAGACCTTCAAGCCACCAACGTACCCGCACTCGTGTGCGCTCGGTACCTTCTTTATCAACCATCACCATGCCATCAGGTAGCGGTGTCTCTACGCCTTTTAATACTCTCTCTAATGCTTCAAAATTCTCGCTATGCTCTTGGGCAGTTACGACAAGTCCTTTGGGTGTTAAGCAGTTATCAGCAGTCAATAAGGGTGCTAATATCGCCATGCTGTCCACATCCCAACAGGCATGCACAAAGCAAGCATAGTCAGTTTCAAGCCATAAGGGAATTTCATATAACCGCTCCAGCCAATAGTGATGATTTTCTGAGCCAAAAGGCACTTCTGCGAGAAAAGCCTCGTGTTGGCGCGTATGTGTCTCATTGTGTGAGCGTAAGTATTCCTGAGGATTGTTAGGGTCGAGCGTCGCAAAGGCTAAAGCATTGTATTCATGATTGCCCATTACTGCATCGGCAACATCCGCATCCAGCATGGCAAAAACAATTTCTAACGTGGTCAATTGCTGCGACCCACGGTCGATCAAATCACCGATAAATAATGCCCGATGACCTGCTGGCGGCACGAAGTACAGTCCGTTATGGCGATAGCCTAGCTGGGTAAGCAGACCCACTAGCTTGTCTGCATAACCGTGAATATCACCGATAATATCTATAATCATAAGTCACTGTCTAATCTTAAAGTATAAAATTGCTCGACATGCCGAGCAACGCGACGAAATTAAAAAGGAGTTAAATTTTTTTAACTGGTTTAGATTTGAGCGTCACTTACTTAAGCCACTTAAACAAGTGACGCTTCTTTCTTAAAACAGACCTCTAAAAATCATACTTTAAAGGCTTGGCGATAATAACGCATTTAAAAAATGTGGGAGCACTTGTGGCTCCAGAATAATAGTGGCGATTATGCCAAACGCGCCGCCCCACAGATGCGCCATGTGATTGATGTTCGAGCCACCGCGTTTATCCGCGTAGATGCTATAAGCCACGTAAGCGACAGCAAATAATATCGCTGGGATAGGAACGACTGCAAATAAATAGATTTTTTCCCAAGGTGCCAGCAAGATAAAGGCAAATAATACCGCTGATACACCGCCTGATGCGCCAAGGCTGAGATAGCTAGCATTGTTTTTATTTTTAATATAACTTGGAATCATCGCGATAATGATAGCCAACACATAAAACACCACGAAACCATAACCGAATAAAAATGATTGATATAACCCTTCGATAGCACGACCGAAAAAATACAAGGTAAACATATTAAACAGTAAGTGCATACTGTCAGCATGAATAAAACCATGGGTCACAAAACGATCCCATTGACCATTATTTACCGCGGGTGGATAAAAAATGAGTCGATTGAATAGTGTCTTGTTTTGCCAAGCCAACAAACTGATAATAACAGTGATAATGATGATAAGGGTCGTATGGTTAAGCAAAGGGTAATCCTTAGGCCGAGCCTAGTGTGTGATTGTGGTATATACAACAGGGTGAACCGCCTAAATGCGATGGCTAAATAAACACTGGGTAAGACAATCAATAATAAGTAGTGATATGACAGTGCCCATAATGATTGCTGATCATCGATTCAGCAACGATCAGGGTAAGTCAAAAACCCATTATGTAGAGAACTGTGCTTTAATAATCATTTATTATTAATAGGGCCTGTTGACCATTCAAATATTAGGACTGCTGATTTTAGCATCAGCCCCAAGTATACAAGCAGGGGCAGGGCTATTTTTTGCCAATACATGGCGAAATTGTCTAACCTAGAATGACTAGGCGTCAAAAATTTCACTGCGTATTGTCTAAAAAATAGCCACCGCCAGTGCCACATTTTAATGTTCAACAGACCCTAATATAACAGTGTATAAAAGAGAGTAAGTAATGCTTCGTATACTGACCGTAACGTTAATGCTAAATGTATTTGTAGCAAGCAGTCTACAGCGCCTTAAAAATAAACTTAAGTCTATATATATATTTAAGATAAGATAAAGTCGTTCATATGAGCGACGCATAGCGACAACTACCAACAGCACAGCCGTTTCACAGGGCGCAACTTATAAAGTATAGGCATTTAAAGTACAGACATTTAAAGTACAGACATTTAAAGTACAGGCATTAAGCAAAGCAGATAAAAAACGATTTACTTCATTTATATATTTAAACATTAAAGCCGGTAGAGGCCGTCAGTTATGAGTATTATTGAGCAACTAGAACAACATGTCACGCCAGCTGTGTTGGGTGATAATAGCAGCGTCGCCCATATCTGCCTCCTCGAGCAGTTCTATGCGATTTTGGTAGCCCGCTTGGCTTTGCCAGAAGTTTATTCGCAGTTGCTAAGGTCGGATCAAGTCGTAGTTGCTGATAGCGTGCCAGAAACCCCTCTCTTTGAGCAGCTATGGCAAGCCCCAAATATGCGGCAAACTCTAGTGCAGGAACTTGCCGCCACACATCATATCGATGAGCTTGCTACCGTACAGTTACTTATAAATGCTGCGCCACTGGCCTACCGTGAGCTAAAAGTACTAGCGAATGGACAGTTTTTGCCTGCGTTTTTGCAAAGAGAACAATCGGCGTTGCGCCAGTATTTACCCACATGGTCAGCACCTTTTATCACGGCCTCCCAAAGTATTCATCAACCATCCGGTGCACCGAGTGTCAGAGCGGATGCTACTATAGCAGCTGTGCCAGATATGCCAAAGGACAAAGTCAGCGCTTCTGATACAACCGCGATAACGCCGTCGACAGCAGCTGCCATAGAGAATAGCAGTGTTCATCCAAATACTAGTGCGAATTTAAGTAAGCATCGCAATAGCAATTTAAACAATCTTACTGATGTTATGCATACCAGTCCTACTGACCATCATTTGGCAGAAAATGGCAGCATGAAGCGAGAGAAAGTCCGTACCCGTAATCAACGCAATGATTTATTGGTACGGGTATTTTTATTGATACTGGCAGTGGTAGCGATAGGCTTTGCGGCATGGGCACTGTTAATTAAGCCTAATGGTGCGACAACAGTAGAACCTGTGGCTACCGCCCCAGTCGTTGTTCCGCCTACCATTGAACCAGCAGCACAATTTTTAACACCAGTTGAGCTAATCGTTGGGGTAGATGACAGTGGTAGTCTATATACTTGTAGCGCAACGGTCGGGGATGAAGCGTTGCAAAGCATACTACAACAGGCACTCAATACAAGTTTCGGTGAGCAGGCAAGTATCTGTGAGTTGACCATACAGGTAGGCGTGGCCAGTAGTATGAATAGTATACCAGCAGAGGTGCTGCCCAATATCTTGACTATGTTGAGATCAACACCATTTGCTCGACTGCATTTACAAAATGAGCGAGTGACCTTGGAAGCGCCAGACAATATGCTCCTACAACGCTTGGTCACTGACATACGTACGTTAGCGCCAGCGCTGATGATTGACAGTGTAGCACCATTACCATTACCCAATAATAGTAACGGAGTAGGTGATATGACGGCTATGAATGGTCAGAATCCTCAGTTTGAATCCGATGCCAGCGCTGCAAACAATGCTTATAACAGTAACAGTAACAGTAACAGTAACGTTAATGGTAATAATTTTGCCGACAATGCAAACAATAATGGTGCTGGAGAGTATCAAGCAACAGATGACGATACTGGTGATAGTATGATGCCCGCACCAGCCCGCAATACACCAGTGCGTAGCAATAACGGCAATCTTACTAATGTGCCTAGCAATTTACCGAATAACTCCAATAGCCGTGCGCTTACAAACAATACAAATAGTAGACCATCAGGCCCTATCTCCTTGTCTGAAGTAGATAATATGGCCAGCAATGTTATTGTGGCTGAGCCCGCGCAAGTAAGAAACTGATTAGACCGACCATTGAGATGTAGTATGAGTCATATTACATCTCAATACTTTTATAAAAAGTGATGGCTAAAGGTGATGGTTATAAGCAATCAGATGAAGTCGTTTTATTGCTATAGTCGGTTCTGAATAAAATCGATACATTACCAGTTAGGTGCGACTGGTATAAATTTTCCTTGCTTGCTGCTATCACAGAGGCTACGAAAATTCATTCCAGTCACACTGTATTTGTTTCAAAGTGAATCTACTATATTAATTTATTGTTCAATAAGCAGTCCTGTTTCTACCGAAAGCACTATCGATATGTTAGGGATTTGTACTTTGTCGTCTTTCTAGTTACGCGTAACAACTGAAACATTACCTAACGTATCATTTGCACAACAACGTGTTGATTGTTAACACTTACTTAATACTTTTATAATAATGAAAATTGAATATTGCCAAGATGGTTTTAACGGTTACGGCTCTTATCTCTTAGCAAAATTTTTGAGTATTTTAATTATATAGATTGATACTAATAAGTATTAATAGGAGAGTTATATTATGGATGTTATCAGCCATTTGACGCGAACGGTAAGCCCCGCAGTATTGGGAGATGACCGTAGCCCAGCTAAGAAAAACTTGCTTGAGCAGTTTTATGCTATTTTTGCCGCTCGCTTGGCAGACAAAGATACTCATGATCGCTTTTCTAACGAGAATATCGCTCGTGATGATCATGGATTTCATGAGCGCGTATGGACGGACAGCACACACCGTGACCAAATAGCTCGTGAGCTTGCTGGCAAACACAATGTCGATGTCACTGCTTCTCGCGGTTTAATCGCGATGGCAGCACCACTTGCGTACCATGAAATAAAAAGCTTGGCAGGGACGACACCTGTGCCACAGTTTTTAAACGACAACTCGGCTAGCTACCAACATCATATTCCTGCTTGGGCGAGCACAGTTTTGCCAGCAGGTATGATTGCCGCTGCACCTGCAGGCGCACGAATGTCTGATACGGTCAGCACCGCACCCCTTCAGCGCGAAGAAGAAACAGAAGGCAGTTTTATGAAAGCGCTGCTGCCCATCATTGGTCTGATTATTTTAGGCGCTTTGGCTTGGGCATTGCTTAGAGGCTGCCAAGAAAATCCTGAGCCCGTTGCTACGCCTGCTGTTACCCAAGAGCAAGCCGCCGAAGGTAATGCAACAGCTGTTGCCGCTGATGTTGAGCCTGCGTCATTGCGTATCGCCACAGGTGAGAACGGTGAATTATATGCTTGCCGTATGAACGTTGGTAACGAGACGCTACAGACCAATGTCATGAATGCCTTGACCAGTGCATTTGGTGATGAAGCCAATAATTGCCGTGCCGATGTCGATGATAATTTTGCGATAGATATGCCTGCCGCCGCCCAGCTGGCTGCTATCTTGCCTATCGTCAAAAACGTACCGAATGCCAGTATGTTCATAAAAGGTGATACCATCACGGTCAATGCACCTGATGCGGCAACTTTAGACAAGCTGGTCGCTGATTTGCAAGCAGCAGCGCCTGCGATGATAGTAAAAGCCGAAGGTGCATTAGACGCACAAAGTGAGATTGACAACAGCTTAACTGCTGCCGACACCGCGATGAGCAACCTTGGTGAAAACCCTGATCCACGTGATGTGGCGCGCGCCTTGAGCTTGCAGGTTATTAACTTCGAAGTAGATGCAGCGTCTATTCCTGATGCCAACAAATCATTCCTTGACCGTGCCTCTAAGATAATCACTGAAGTACCGAATATGAATTTGATGATTATCGGTCATACTGATAGCCAAGCAGATGACGCTTACAACATGAAACTGTCTCGCGATCGTGCCGAATCTGTAAAAGAATACTTAGTGTTTCAAGGTATTGATGCAAGTAAACTAAGCACTAAAGGCATGGGTAAAACAGATCCTATCGCTGATAACTCGACGGAACAAGGTCGCTTTCGCAACCGCCGTATTGAGTTCGTGGTCAATGATGAGACCACCAGTGCAAATGATGGTATGATTATGAGCAGCGATGCGCTCGATCCTGACTTAAATCCATTAGACAGCAACAATGATGACCTATTGCCAGATAGTGATGATGCAAGTCGTGGTACAGCAGTAGATCCACAAGTGAATACTCAGTAGTCTTTAGTCGGTAATCTTTAAAAAATTATTGATAGTAAGAAAATAATTAATATAAAAAACCGCATCTGAAAAGGTGCGGTTTTTTATTTGCCAAAAAATGAGCGACTGTTATTTATAGACAGTGGGATCTTTTGATTCAGCAGTAGCAGTAGATGATTGCTCTGTTGACGTATTAAAAAAGGTCTGAGTCACGTTTTTCTTTGCTTGCTGCCAGTAGTCAAACTGCTGACAAGTAGCGTCAAGGTCACCTTGCCAAACGGGGATAGTGCCACACATGGTTTTGATGCGTTTTTGATTGGGATAGGGTAGGTTTTGCGCTGCTTTAGCTGCTTCATGGGCGGCAATTCTATCATTACATACCAAGGCAATGTCGCAACCAGCTTCAATTGCTGCTTTGACGCGCGCACTAATATCCCCAGCTGCTTGCGCGCCTGCCATAGATAAATCGTCAGAGAATAAAACCCCATCAAATTTAAGCGCATCACGGATGATGTCTTTGAGCCAAATTTTAGAGAATCCCGCTGGCTTATTATCCACTTGTGAAAAAATCACGTGCGCTGGCATCAGCGCATCAAGCCATGGCAGCGTTTGGGCAAACGGCTGCATATCGCTGTTCATAATCTCATCTAAACTACGGCTATCGATGGCTTCTGATACATGGGAATCAGGAGCGATGGCGCCGTGACCGGGGAAATGCTTCCCAGTGGTTGCCATACCAGCCGCTTTCATACCTTGCATAAACTGGGAAGCCAAAGCAGTAATGGCTTGCGGGTTTTGATGAAAGCTACGATCACCAATGACTTGGCTGATACCACCTCTGTCGAGTACAGGGGCAAAGCTCAGATCAATGCCCACGGCCAGCACTTCTGCTGCCATTAGATAGCCGCAATCGTAGGCACAGCTAAGCGCATGGCTGGGATCTTGATTAAATAAGTCACCCAGTTGCCCCATAGCTGGCAGTGGGCTAAACCCATCACGTAACCTTGCGACGCGTCCACCTTCTTGATCAACACCGATCAATATATCAGCATTGTGATAGCGTATATCGTCACACAGTGCGCGTACTTGTGCGGCATCTTTGACATTTCGCCCAAACAAGATGACCCCGCCAACTTGGGCTTGCTTGATTAAACTCACATCTTCAGCAGTCAGTGCGGTACTATCGATATCAATCATTAAGACGCCGTACATCGCGTAATCCTTATTATGTTATATCAGCAGTTGCATTTATATCAGATTCAAATGCAACCGACTGTTCAGTGTTATATTATGACAGCTATTATGAATTGAGTATAATCTGCTGGTCAAATCGGCCAAAAATAATGGCTATTAACTATCAAATAGCGATCAGTAGCCACGAGCAATAAATGTGATAGAAAGTTTGGTATGTACCGCGGTAAAGTGTAATATTGCTTATACAGATTGAGACAATGACGCATTTATGGTCATGCTAGTATTGAGTGATTTTTCGCAAGACGCGGGTCGTACTTTTCCAATAATTAATATCGCTAAAAAGCCAAGTAGTTAAAAGGCTGCGCCGTAAAAAAAACAACTAATACCATTCACAAAAATCAGAGTAGCAAGGAAAACGAGTGTAAGTGCTACGCATTGTAGACTAAACGAGTTTGACACCGCTAATCGTACTTTTTTGGTTTGGTATAAATTTGATGGATAGGGAATCACCAAGCAAATACTTTCGATGACAATTGATAATACTTTCAACTTAAAATAACTAGGTATATATGATGAAAAAACAACCAGCACAGTGGTTACTCAGTGCAGCGTCAGTGGGCATCGCCGGTCTTATTCTCACCCAAAGCTACGGCACTGCAGTGGCAGATACCAACACCGAAGGTTTCGTCCAAACACCTGAACAAAAAGTCACCACTCGTCAAGTAGCCGCCTTGCTGGATCGCAGCCATTATCTCAATCAGCCGCTTGATAGCAAAACAGGCAGCGAGATTCTGTCTATGTATATTGATAGCCTTGATCCAAACCATACCTTGTTTTTACAGTCTGACGTCGATGAGCTAAAGAAAAAATATGCCGCCGAGTTCGGTGATCGCCTCAAACGTGGTGATTTGTCTGCAGGGGTAGAGGTGTTTGAGCGCTATCGTAAACGCTCAAACGAATATTTTGCCATGGCAAGCAAAATGCTAAAGACTGATTTGGATTTAACCAGCAATGAGACTATCGTACTTGACCGTGAAAAGCTCGGTCACTTCAAGTCCAAAAAAGAGCAGCGTGATTACTGGGCGCGTCAGTTGAAGTTTCAGTTGATGAGTATCACGTTAGGTCAAGAAGACGAAAAAGCCAAAGAGCAAGTATTCTTGAACAATCCAGACATCACTCGTGGACAGGATTTAGTACGTAATGACGAGCGTACGCCCAGTGAGATTTTACTCAATCGTTTGTCACGTCAACAAGAGCAGTTCAAGCGTCTCAAAGATGATGAAATCATGGAGACAATCTTGAACACTGCCATGCTGACCTATGATCCGCATAGTAACTATTATGCACCGGTTCAAGCAAACGAATTACAAATCCAATCGAGTCTACAATTAGAAGGTATTGGCGTCTCTATCCGTCCTGATCGTAAAAACCCAGACTACACGCGTATTGTGACTCTGGTGGATGGTGGCCCAGCAGCCAAATCTGGTCAGATTAAACCCAATGATTTGATTGTCGGGATCGCCAAAGACGGCAAAAACATGATCGACGTGGTTGGTTGGTCGACACGTGAGATTGTCAGTCTTATTCGCGGTAAGCGCGGCACTTCGGTCACGCTCAAGTTACGTCAGGCTAGTGCCCCAGAAGCCAGCGCTCGTACCGTCACTGTGGTTCGGGATATCATTCAACAAGAAGAGTCAGGCGTGACCCAGCGCGTTGTAGAAGTACAGCGCCCTAATATCGATAAAACGCCAAAACGTATTGGTGTCCTTGAGATACCAAGCTTTTATTTGAACTATCGAGCGCGCCGTAACGGGGAAGATTATCGTAGCGTCAGTATCGATACCGAAAAAGCGCTCAAAGAATTAAATAAAGAAAATATCGATGGTCTCGTGGTCGATCTGCGTAATAACCCTGGTGGGTCATTAGACGAAGTGGCCAAAATGCTCGGCTTCTTTATCAAGAGTGGACCACTGGTGCAAATTCGTGACAATCGCGGCAATATTCAGGTGTACCGTGATGATGATGGTGGCGAACAACTCTATGATGGCAAGGTGGTCGTTATTACTAACCTAGCATCTGCCTCTGCTAGTGAAATTTTTGCTGCTGCTATCCAAGATTATGGCCGTGGCTTGGTAGTCGGTAGCACCACTACAGGTAAAGGCTCTGCTCAGATTCAACTGGACAATTTAGCGCTAGGTTCTGCGACTTTAACTCAGCGCAAGTTCTATCGCATCACCGGCGGTAGTACGCAAAATAAAGGCGTTGTTCCCGATGTCGAATTGGTCAATATCTATGATGATGCGACCTTTGGTGAGCGCGCGCAGAAAAAAGCACTGCCTTGGGATACCATCAAAACCGCACCTTATAAGCCTGAAGGCAAATTTACCAACGATACGTTAGCAACGCTGAATCAGCAGTCTACTATCCGTCAGCAAAAAGACCCACAATTTACTTACTTATCAACGTTGAACGATATTCGCAATATGGATGATGAGAAAAAACCTGTCAAGCTCGATATCAATAGCCGACGCGCCAAGATGCAGCTGATCGAAAAGCGTTCATTAGAGGCGGAGAATAAACGTCTCATCGCCACAGGTGAGCGTCCGTATGCCAATTGGAATACCTATCAAGCCGCGATGGATGCGAAGTTTGAAGAGCGTAGTCAAATGAAAGCCAATGAACGCCCAGAGCTACCTGAAGATGAAACTTTCATCAATGAAGCGGCTTATATTATGCTCAGCGCTGACTCAAAAAAAATGATCAGTCCTGAAGACAGTCTCTAGCAAGCGTATCACTGTGAGCTAGAAAAGCGGTCAAATAAAAATCCGTGTAAGCATAGGCTTACACGGATTGACGCTTAGACCTCTTACTAACTTATCATCAATCTGCGATTATAACTGTACGGCACGATTGAACGAAACGGTTCATTGATACTAGGGATTGGTATCTTAAAACCGCGTCAGGGATAGATGGTTTGCTGATTAAGGACAATAAGGCTGGATGCCTGCTAGTTATAAGATACTCCGGGATTAAGTATCATATAGCGTTAACATGGATGGTTGGTAATAAAAGCCGCATAGCGCTCGTCGTTACGCGGCTTTGTTACGTTTGGAAGAACGTGTTTTTCTATCAATAAGCCATAAAAATCAATAAGCCATAAAACACAAAAAAAGGTCAGTAGACGTATCTACTGACCTTTTAGAATAAACGACAAGCTTCATCTTACTTACTTGTCGTTTAAGCGTTTTACTAATGCTCTAATAGAGATTAGTGTTCAACGCCACCTGCGCCATGTACATGGCCGTGGCTTAGTTCGTCTTCAGTCGCTGCACGTACTTCTTGGATTTCAACATCAAAAGTCAAACGCTTACCAGCTAATGGATGGTTAGCATCAACAACTACTTCGTCATCATTCACTTCAGTAACCGTAACCAACATTACTTGGCCACCGGCTTCTGACTGAAACTGCATGCCAGGCTGGATGTCATCAACGCCTTGGAAGTTATCGCGTGGTACATGTTGTACGGCTTGTTCTTGATATTCGCCATAACCATCAGCAGGCTCAACGACAGCGTTAACTTTTTCGCCAGCAGATTTGCCTTCTAGTTGTTGTTCTAGGCCTGGGATGATGTTGCTGTGACCATGTAGATAAGCAAGTGGCTGACCTTCTGGTGATTGGTCAAGCACGTTGCCTTCGTCGTCTTTTAGCGTGTAATTGAATTTGACGGCGGTGTCTTTTGCGATAGTAGTCATAAATTATCCTAAATATATCTGTGTAAAAAATTAAATACGGTTGCAATAAACCTAAAAAAGCCAATCGGCAAGCCAGATAGCCACGTCATTAGTCAGTTATCATCAGTTTATTAAAGTAACTTTAGCAGTTAGCATCTTTAATTGCGATGGCCCACATAACTTTCAAGGGAAAAACCATAAAAAATGCCAATTAATGTCATAATTTATGAAAATAAGCGCTATTTTCTATGCTTTACCGTACAGCGGGTTGCTTGTAAAGGGTCTGCCAGTTGCATTTTCGGCTAAGGACTTCTACCATAACAATAAAAATAAGGATGAGAAAGACGATGAATTCATTGACCAATAACGCTAACGTGCCTACTTCTGACGCCAACACTGCTAATAATGAGTCAACAGAAATTGCCTCAATCAGTAAGTCTGCTCGACCTGTGCCTAATATTAGCTATCGATTCGATTTTGAGCGTTTTTTTGAGCATTTGGTTGATGTGTCGCTCACCTTTACTACAAACGTAGATGCTCCAAATCTTTGGTTGCCAGCATGGATACCAGGTAGCTATTTGATGCGCGAGTTTGCCCGAAACATTACTGCGGTACATTATCAAATTATGGACGACGATAATAAAAGTGCTGAGATACACCGCGCGATAAAAACAGACAAACACACTTGGCAGATGCCACAAGTCAAGGTGGCTCAGACAATAAATGTTCATTATGAAGTTTACTGCTATGATTTATCCGTGCGCACCGCTTATGTCGATCAGCAGCGTCTATACGGGAATTTCACCTCTTTAGCATTAGCAGTCGATGGGCAGGAGCAGACGCCTGTACAAGTCAGCTTAATAGTGCCAGCCGCATTTTTGGCGGATAAACAAGAAAGCCATGTGCTTTTAGCCTGTGGTTTAGACGCTACGCACCTGCGCCTTGATGGACAGCAAGCGGATGAGCAGAAAGAGGATGGACAATACAGTTACGAGCTACAAGCAAACAGCTATCACGAGCTGATTGATTATCCTTTTGAAATCGCTGAGCAGGATACATTTGATTTTATCGTCCAAGATCACGCGCATCAGACCTTACCTCACCGTTTTTATCTGTCGGGTAAGCATAATGCCAATATGGGCAGGCTACAGCAAGACGTTACCCAAATTTGTCAGACGTATCTAGATTGGCTGGGTGAGGCACCCTTTAATGATTATACTTTTATGACCTTTGCCAGTGGACAAGATTATGGTGGTCTCGAGCACATTAATTCGACCAGCCTGATTACGCCGCGTCGCGACTTGCCGAGTATTGACGAACCAAAAGTACCCAGCAGTGATTATCAGCGTTTTTTAGGCTTATGTAGTCATGAGTACTTTCATGCATGGTGGGTCAAAACCGTACGCCCCGATGTCATGTTAGAGGTAGATTTGCGCCGCGAAGCCTTTACACCGCTGCTTTGGGTATTTGAAGGTTTTACGTCTTATATCGATGACTTTATGTTGCAAGCATCAGGCGTGATCGATAAGCCAAGCTATCTCAAACTACTGGCTGAGCAAGTCAATCGCTATTATCAAACGCCTGGACGCGCCTATCAAAGTATCGCTGAGTCGAGTTTTGATGCGTGGATTAAGTTATATCGCAGTGATGAAAACACAGGTAATGCTGGGATCAGTTACTACAATAAAGGCGCATTGGTGGCGCTTTGTTTGGATTTAACCTTGCTCGAAAAGAGCAACGGTCGTTATCGTTTATTTGATGTGGTTAAGGCTTTTTATAGCCAAGCAACGCAGAATGACAACCGACGGATTGGTATCAGCAGTGCCGATATGGGTAAGGTTGTCGGGCAGTTTATGTCGCTTGCCGATTGGCAAGAGTTTGAGCGCCGCTATGTCAATGGCGTTGATGAGTTACCGATTGAAGCACTATTGACTGCAAATGGTATAAAAATGCGTACCAATACCAAGGAAACTGCTGACAAGTATGTACCTTGGGGTATGCGCTGTCATGAGACACCAGCTGGACTCAAGGTAAATCGCGTGACACGTGACAGTGTGGCTGCCAAAGCTGGTATTTCGGCGCATGATGTTATTGTCGCCATTGATGGTATCAAGGCAGACACTAAGCAGTTAGCGTCGCTTAGTACGGCAGAGCATGATGTGGAATGTTATCTGTTTCGTCGGGACGAGTTGATGTGCGTCAGCGTATTACCTAAAATAGCGCTTAGTAGTGGACAGCAGCAAGGCATGACTGAGAAAACCTTTCCGCATAAAGTAAGTTTACATTTGGCAAAGACAGATCCAGTGCCCGATGATAATAGTGACCATTTACCACTACCGGCGGGCTGGCAGACATGGCTTAATGTTATGGAGCGTCAGCAAGTATAGATATATCAAAAGTATAGCGGTATCAATTCGATAAAAACCCCTGCTAACCATTTATGATTAGCAGGGGTTTGACGTTATGGGTTTTACACTTATTGATATTGATTGACCGTATTTAGGTAGTGGGCTACTCAGCAGATTCTTTAGCATCTACTTCGTTTTCGACAGTTGCGTCATTACTAGTTGCGTCATTGTTGAGCTTATCGATTTTGTTAGCGGCAATCCAATTTTGCATCACTTGAATCTCAGGCTGCTGGGCGTCGATGATATCTTGAGCCAACTTGTGCATCTCTTCATCCGTACCATACTTGAGCTGTATCTTTGCCATGTCTACAGCGCCAATATGATGTGGCAACATACCGCGTGCAAAAGCCATATCAGGTAGCGGATCGGTAATAGCGAGCATCATGTCACCATGCATCCCGTCCATACTCTTGGCATAGGCTTGTTGCATGGCTTGGGTATTAGGCTTAGGTTTGGCAGCATCAGGATGGCCGGCAAGCCATTTATTCAGAATGTCTATCTCAGCTTGCTGCGCTACCGTAATTTTTTGCGCAAGTTCTCGCATGGCTGCGTCAGTACCATACTTCAGCTCGATTTTTGCCATGTCGATGGCGCCGCGATGATGCCCTAACATGCCTTTCGCAAAGGCGGTATCGGGATCGTTATATGCCATACCGATCATCATCTCATCATGCATTCCTGTCATCGACTTAGTGTAGTCTTTGAGAATGTCTGTCATTTGCTGCTCATCTGCCATTGCATCGCCACCTGCCATATTATGACTATCCATATTCTCTTGATCAGCCGTCATCTCAGTTGCTGGTGCCGCTACTTCTTCTGCGGGCATCACCTCACTATTCTCTGTTGCTGGCTGACAGGCGCTCAGAATAAAGGCAGCAGAAATGCTGGTGGCGAACAAGGCAAAACGACGAGAAGCAATCATGACATATCCTTATAGAGACAAGCTAAACAGTAAATAAACGCAAAATACGGCACTAATATGACAGTAAAGCAGTAAAGTGCTGAATCTTAACAGATAAACCTTACCAGTTCGAGACGCTATGTTTAACAGGTCGTAATATATTTGCTAGATTTTATTACTAATCTATATAAAACCACTAATCTACATAAAACAGGCATAGTCAGATTAATATAAAAGAGATACAGCGTGACTGGTATAAATTTTTTGTAGCAACTGCCAGTTCCACATTTGAATGTTCAACAGACCCTAGACGTTTTTCGATGTGTCTATGTTCTTATGTAAATTATCATCAGTCAATACGCCTGATGACAGAGCAAGTTAATTACTGACACCCAATTCCCTCAGTTTCGCACTATCTAAATGAATACGTACAAACTCACCAACCGCTAGTTCCCCCAATTCGAAGCCTGCGACTGACCAACGAATAAGACGCAGGCAAGGCAATCCAACGTGAGCCGTCATGCGTCTGACTTGGCGATTCTTTCCTTCATAAATCGTCAGCATCAACCATGATGTCGGTATGCTTTTACGCTCACGGATAGGTGGCTCACGTTGCCAGAGTGGCATAGGCAAATCCTCTTCACTAAGCTGTTTGATGTCGGCAGGTAGGGTTTTGCCATCTTTGAGAATGACGCCCTGTCCAAGCTTATCAAGTTGCTCAGCAGTAGGCATGCCTTCAACTTGCACTAAGTAAGTCTTACCTTGCTTACGTCCAGCATTGGCTTTTGGTGGATGGGTAATGGCTTTGTTAACCCTGCCATCATTCGTCAGAATCAGCAAGCCTTCAGACGTCGCATCCAGCCTACCAGCCACGCGCAAAGACTTGTCAGTAAAATACTCTGATAGGGTGGTGTGGTCGTTGTTGCTGTCATCACGGAACTGACTTTGCACATTGTAAGGCTTATTAAACAGAACGAGACTGGTGGTCGACATAAGGTAGCGTTTCCTAAATAAAGGTATTGATGAGTCATTGCGAAATATGAAAAGTAGTAGTCAAAAAAAAGGTATTCAACACGCCCTGATTGCAGATCAATTATAAGACGGTTGATGACTTAATTAACGGCATTTTAATGAAAACGAAACACATAAAAAATAATGTATTAACTTGTCATAAGTAGGCTGTAGATATGAAAATTTATATTCAATATAAAACCATGTTATTATAGTGGTATTTATAACATTGATATCTGTACATGAGCTATGCACAAGAAAAATCATTGCTCAGACCTTTAGCTTAGTACAATGGCTAGGATAACATGTGACATTTATTGCGTACTCAAGCTTACAGAGCATTGATATTTATTAATTTTATCTCAGCTTTTTTGTCGTTTCTCTTTTTTATGTCCATGGCATTATATTTTCAGGTGCTTTTGTGAGAGGGGTTTTTATCTTCTTATTAATTGTATTATTTTGCCAATTTTTATTTCGAAGCTTTGAGTGTAAAGTGGTTTTGTAAAACGGTTAGATACAGAGCTATTAAACATAAGATCGTAAGTGCGCCACTTATGCTTGCTCAGCTAACAGGCGTTAACCACGCATACCTATAATAGAACAGCGAAAGAATAACAGAGTGCCCAGTATACCTGCGACGTCCAACATACAACCAAGGAGTTTTATCCATGTCCTATGATAAAGTTATCGTACCAAGAGACGGCGAGAAAGTAACCGTCAACGCTGATTTATCGTTGAATGTCCCCAATCATCCAATTATTCCCTTCGTTGAAGGCGATGGGATTGGGGTGGATATCACTCCAGTTATGATTAAGGTGGTTGATGCCGCAGTTGATAAAGCTTACCACGGCAAAAAATCCATCATTTGGATGGAAGCGTATTTAGGTGAAAAAGCAGCTAAAATTTACGATGGTGATTACTTACCAAGCGAAACGCTAGAGATTTTAAAAGATTACGTGATCAGTATCAAAGGGCCATTGACCACGCCAGTAGGCGGCGGCTTTAGTTCGTTAAATGTGGCTGTACGCCAAAACCTTGATCTGTATGTTTGTCAGCGTCCAGTACGTTGGTTTGAAGGCGTGCCAAGCCCCGTGCAGCATCCTGAGCTGACGGATATGGTTATCTTTCGTGAAAATACAGAAGATATCTACACGGGTATCGAGTGGAAAGCGGGCAGCGATGATGCCAAAAAAGTTATCAATTTCTTAAGAGATGAGATGGGTGTGACCAGCATTCGCTTCCCTGAAGATTGCGGCATTGGTATCAAACCCGTCTCAAAAGAAGGCTCGCAGCGTCTAGTGCGTAAAGCTATTCAACACGCTATCGATAACGATTTGCCGAGTGTGACTTTAGTGCACAAAGGTAACATCATGAAGTTCACCGAAGGCGCATTTAAAGACTGGGGCTATGAATTAGCCGCAGAGCGCTTCGATGCAGAGTTGTTAGATGGCGGCCCTTGGATGACGATGAAAAATCCAAAAACGGGTAATGATATTATCATTAAAGACGTGATCGCTGATGCGTTCTTGCAGCAAATTCTGATGCGTCCTGCCGATTATTCCGTCGTCGCCACGCTAAACCTAAACGGTGATTACATCTCTGATGCCCTAGCGGCTGAAGTGGGTGGTATCGGTATCGCACCGGGTGCTAACAAAGGTGGTGCAATAGCTGTCTATGAAGCGACTCATGGTACTGCGCCTAAATATGCTGGTCAGAACAAAGTAAACCCCGGCTCGTTGATTTTATCGGCTGAGATGATGTTACGTGATATGGGTTGGGTCGAAGCAGCCGATCTTATTATTAATGGTATCCAAGGCGCTATCGCTAATAAAACGGTCACTTATGACTTTGAGCGTTTGATGCCTGATGCTATCTTGCTCAGTACTTCTGAATTTGGTAAAGCCATCATTAAGCATATGGATGCATAGTCATCGCTTCATCATGAGCTAAAAGCAATTTAAAATAAGCTATAGTCATTCCACTATAAAAGTATGACAGCGTTAACCTCGCTTGAAGTATCAAATATACATCTACAATCGGTTGCCTTGTACTACTTTTAAATTGAATCAACTATATTAAAAAAGCCATCTACAATCATGTAGGTGGCTTTTTTATGGTAAATTTTTCTATGCTGATGTTATAACTATGGTCAAGGAATTTTAGAATCGCTACGATACTGCTGATATTAATTTTTTGTAGCCTCTGTCTGCACAGGCACAGGCACAGGCACAGCAAGCAAGAAAAATTGATATCAGCAGTGCGTCATGTATCGATATTACTTTTCACTGACTATATAGGCACTATTACCTTTTTATCTGCGGATAATAAAAAACACCCCACAACTCTATAGAGCGGTGGGGTGTTTTATTGTTTTTTAACTGACGCTAGCTGCAAAAGTATGAAGAAGTAACGTTACTTGAGACCAGCCAGTTAAATCTATTACAGCGATGCTAACGCTTCATTGAATAAGGTGCTTGGACGCATGACTTTTTCAGCCAACGCTTCATCCGCGAAGTAGTAGCCTTTGATATCTACCGCTTTGCCTTGAGCTTCATTGAACTGTTTAATAATCGCGTCTGTATTGCTCTTAAGCTTTTGCGCAAATGGGGCGAATTGCGCTTTAAGGTCTGCATCTTGGTCTTGCTCAGCAAGCTCTTCAGCCCAGTACATCGCCAGATAGAAGTGACTACCACGGTTATCTAACTCACCCGTCTTACGTGACGGCGACTTGTCATTTAGCAGCAATGTTTCAGTGGCTCTATCAAGCGTATCTGCTAAGATTTGCGCTTTAGCATTGTCATCGTTTTTGGCCAAATGCTCCAACGACTCAGTCAAAGCTAAAAACTCACCCAATGAATCCCAACGTAGATGGTTTTCTTCTACCAGCTGCTCAACGTGCTTGGGTGCAGAACCACCAGCACCAGTTTCAAACAAACCACCACCTTTCATTAGTGGCACGACTGATAGCATCTTAGCGCTCGTTCCTAGCTCTAGGATAGGGAACAAGTCTGTTAGGTAATCGCGTAAGATGTTACCCGTGGCAGAGATAGTATCTAGACCGCGAGCGACACGCTCTAAGGTATAACGCATGGCGCGAACTTGTGACATGATTTCAATGTGCAGACCGTCAGTATCATGATCTTTCAAATACATGTTAACTTTTTTGATTAGCTCGTTCTCATGTGGACGGTACGGGTCTAACCAAAAGATGACAGGCGTATCTGAATCACGTGCACGGCGGACGGCAAGCTTCACCCAGTCTTGGATAGGGTCGTCTTTAACTTGACACATGCGCCAGATATCACCTTTTTCCACATCCTTTTCAAGCAATACTTCATCGGTATCAATATCTACAATACGGGCAATACCAGTAGCACTAGACTCAAAGGTTTTGTCGTGTGAGCCATATTCTTCTGCTTTTTGTGCCATGAGGCCTACGTTAGGAACCGTACCCATGGTGGTTGGATCAAAGTTACCATGCCATTTACAGAAATTGATCATTTCTTGATAAATACGGGCGAAGGTAGACTCTGGCATGACGGCTTTACAATCATATAGTTTGCCATCAGCGCCCCACATTTTACCACCATTACGAATCATGGCAGGCATTGACGCATCGACAATAATATCGCTTGGTGAATGGAAGTTAGTGATACCTTTTGAAGAATCAACCATCGCTAGACGTGGGCGATGCTCTTGGCAGGCATGCAAGTCTTGCTCGATCTCTTCACGTTTAGATGATGGTAGGGCAGATATTTTGTCGTATAAATCAGCCATACCGTTGTTGACGTTAATACCTAGCTCGTCAAAGAAAGCACCATGCTTGTCAAATGCATCTTTATAATAAATTCTAACCGCATGCCCAAACACGATAGGGTGCGAAACCTTCATCATGGTGGCTTTTACGTGCAGTGAAAACAAGATACCAGCTTCGCGGCAATCTTCCATTTCTTGCTCATAAAACTCTAGCAGCGATTTTTTGCTCATGACCATCAGGTCAATGACTTCTTTATCAAGCAAAGCAATTTTTGGCTTCAATACTTTCGTCGTGCCATCATCAAGTAACAGCTCCATACGCACGTTACGGGCTTTATCCAAAGTCATCGACTGTTCGCCATCGTAAAAATCACCGCTGTGCATATGCGATACGTGGGTACTTGACCATTGCTTCCACTCGCCCATAGAATGCGGATGCTTGCGCGCAAAGTTCTTAACGGCTTTTGGTGCACGGCGATCTGAGTTGCCTTCGCGCAATACAGGGTTAACCGAGCTGCCTAGACTCTTACCATAGCGCTGACGAATTTCTTTTTCTTCGTCGGTTTTTGGATCTTCTGGAAAGTTAGGGATGCCGTAGCCTTTGCTTTGTAGTTCTTTGATACAGGCTTTTAGCTGCTGAACAGAGGCGCTGATATTTGGCAGTTTAATAATGTTGGTATCAGGATCTTGCGTCAGTCGACCAAGCTCAGCTAGATTATCAGGAACGCGCTGATCTTCATTTAAGTATTCTGGGAATTCAGCCAACACACGCGCAGCAACAGAGATATCAGTGGTTTCAACTTCAACTCCTGCGGTTTGGGTAAATGCTTTGACAATAGGTAAGAAGGACAAGGTTGCTAGCGCTGGGGCTTCATCAGTTTTTGTATAAATAATTTTTGACATTATAGTAGTGTATCCCTTTAGGCTGTAGTTAATATTAATGCTTAAACAAATGGGTATTTCTATAGAGACTCTATGCGATAGTGAATCGTGATTGAATCAAATGTATCATGAGTCGTCTCTTTGAGACTCTCTGTGCAAAACTGCCTGAAAATAGCTGGCTGGTTATCATTAACCCACTATAGATCCTATGCGATGTCAATCTCGCATAATGAACCAATTGTACTATTTTTATTCATATCTCATGTATACAAATTATATTAAGCTAATAATAGCCTTATTCTACCAGTCATGGGCTTTGATATCATCTTTTCTGTACAATTACCGTTTTTTAAACCCATTTTTTTGAAGTCCTAAAGCGGATACCGACAGTCATAATATCAAGGCAATTAACAGACAAACGGTTTGCCACATTATTTATAAAAATAGAACGGTTAGGACAGTTAGGGCGTGTCCTCATCTTTAACCCATTTAGGCGTTTTCGTTCAGATTGAGGACATGCCCTAGTTTAGTAAAGTCATCTACATTCGTGTGGCTGGCTTTTTTTATGCTATTTTGATAGTTAGGCATGCTGCGTAATATTTCAAGAAATATTGTTATTTTTGCAAATTGTGACAGCAAAAGCACTCACATTTGGTAGGCTAGACCATTACGAAAAACAGTGTAGGTACTATGACTTTACAATATGCGCTACTCAATGATACCAGCTGGCAGAGCCAAGCACAGTGGCAAACGCCAGATACCCCTTTTATGTCATTTGCTTTTTGGCAAATACTGACTGACACGGGAGCGATTGGTGAGCAGGCAGGGTGGCTACCGATATTTATTCTGGTACATCGTGTCGCCGATTATGCTGATAGCACCGATAGCGTAGCAGAGAGTGCGGCAGACACAGCCCTACAACCTGTCGCAGTCATGCCAGTATTCATAAAGGGTCATCATCGCGGTGAGTTTGTGTTTGATCACTCATGGGCGGAGGCTTATGCGCGCTATGGTATCGATTACTATCCTCGACTGGTCACCAGCGTGCCCTATACACCGATTACAGGTCAGCGTCTTTGGTTGGCAGCTGGTGAGCATTTGAATGATGATATTCTCAAAACAGCCATTGCTGGTGTTGATGATGTCGCTCAGCAAGTGGGCGCCTCAAGCTGGCATGGTCTGTTTGTCACGCCTGAGCTGGCATCTATTGCCACCACGTCTATGCCCACTGA
This sequence comes from Psychrobacter sp. K31L, assembly GCF_017942195.1. Lineage (NCBI taxonomy): Bacteria > Pseudomonadati > Pseudomonadota > Gammaproteobacteria > Moraxellales > Moraxellaceae > Psychrobacter > Psychrobacter sp. K31L. The sequence continues at coordinate 112,591 of NZ_JAGKSC010000005.1, forward strand.
AATCGATATAGAGCTTGCGATAGCCGCCCAAGAAAGTGGTGTGGAGTCCGCTCCCATTGAGATGCCAATACTTGAGCGTCAAGGCTGTCAGTTTTTATGGCAAAATAAAAACCTCAGCCAAGACAGTCAGCCATTTGCTGATTTTGACGGATTTTTGGCGACACTAAGAGCCAAAAAACGCAAAACCATCCGCGCTGAACGTCGTAAGGTCGCCGAGCAAGGCATTAGCTGTCAGCGTAAGTGCGGTAATGACATCACGAATGAAGACTGGCAAGCGTTCTATCATTGTTATGTGATGACTTATGCAATACGCGGGCAAAAGCCTTATTTGACGCTCGATTTTTTCATGGCGTTAGCCGATAGATTGCCTGAGCATATTATGTTGGCGCAAGCCATGGATGCTGACGGTGAAATTATCGCGAGTAGCTTATTTTTATACGATAAAGCAGACAGCAAAAACGCTACCTTGTACGGTCGTTATTGGGGGGCGCTTGGTGAGTACGATAGCTTGCACTTTGAGCTGTGCTATTATCAAGGGCTTGAGTTTGCCATTGAGCAAGGGCTAAAATCCTTTGATCCCGGTACGCAAGGCGAGCATAAACTGGTACGTGGTTTTATTCCAACGACGACACATTCGCTGCATCGTATCTATGATCCACGCTTTGTACCTGCGATTGGTGACTTTTGTGCTAGAGATCGTGAGCATATGGCGCAATATCGTCAGCAGGCGTTTGAAGCATTACCATTTAACGCCGATAATATGCCAGACTTTGATATCAATCATTAATGCTCGATTTTACGAATATTGATTAGGGTCTGTTGAACATTCAAATATTAGCATCAGCCTTTCAGGGCAGGACTATTTTTTGCCAATACATGGCGAAATTATCTACCCTAGAATGACTAGGCGTCAAAAATTTCACTGCGTATTGTCTAAAAAATAGCCACTGCCAGTTCCACATTTTAATGTTCAACAGACCCTATTATTAATATCTGCTTTTATTAATGTCGCTTGATTAACAGACACTCGCAGCCGTTTATTTTCTAAATTCTCACTATTAGCCGTTAACTATGTCCAGTAACTCTTATGCTTGTCCTGCCACTTTTATCCCGCCCTCTGAGCTATTGCCTTGGCTCAATGCCGAAGGCTCTCTCACTGCCGTACTAGAAAAAAGAGCAGGGCAGCCATTACGTGTAGAACGCAGTTTTGAGGGCTTTCGACCCTTAACGTTGCAACAAAAAAGACAACTAGGGCTACAAGGCTCAATGCTGAATCGTCCATTACTGGCGTGGATACGTGAAGTACAGTTATATGGTAATGATGAGCAGCCGTGGGTAGAAGCGCAAAGTATCTTTCCTTTATCGACTCTAAAAGGCAACGCGCGGCGGCTGCAACAGCTAAAAGGCACGCCCATCGGCTATGTGTTATTTAAACGTCGTCGCACTTTACCCAATCAGCGTTTTATCAGCCAGACCGATGCTGGCTGGCAACGGCAAACGCGTTATGATTGGTATGGGCGCACGCTAATGATCAGCGAAACCTTTTTGCCAGCATTCTTAGCCAATGATGCATAGCAAATTGGAGTGGCTATGAAAATGACAAGTGACGCATGATAAATAAAAAGATAAATTGGTGCTATTATTGAATTAACAGTTGTTCGGTAATTTAAGAATATGATATAAATACATTCGGGTAACATTTTTATACTTTTCTTAACATCAGGAACTTCTTATGAGTTTATTAAAGCCGTTGCTATCTGTATCGTCAAAATCTATGGTCTTGCTAGCGGTCAGCACGTCATTGCTTGCTTTATCTGTTAACGCAAACGCTGGTTTTTTGGATAGTATTTATGAGGTGCAAAACACCATCAGCTCAATTGGTAGAACGGCCGATACCATCAGAGGTAGCAAACAGGCGGTGTCTGACTTAGGCGAAGAAGTAGGCTTTACAGAAACAGTGGCTCAAAACACTCAGAGCAATACGGGAAAGCTGGTTTCTGGCTCAATATTGTCTGGCAAATTACAAAGTACCAAACTGCATTCGCAGGCCAATAAAGCTTCAAACTCAATCGCTATCTTATCTCAGCAAGACATTATGATTTACATGGGCATTGAGCAAAATGGCTACTATCATGTACAAAGTGATAAAGGTGAAGGTTGGGTTTCTAAGCCATTGGTCAGCATCCAATAGTTCATTAGCGTCATGTTTTAATTAAATGCATATGGCTGTAGATTAAAAAATAGATTTGAAAACAGTCATCTTCGGGTGGCTGTTTTTTGAATTATAGACAGCTTTCTATTAATTCAGAGCGGGTAAATCCTTTATTTTATTGGCTATTTATCTGTGTTATATGGTCATTTAATTCACTCATCTTAAGGTGAGATTTTTTGCGCTCGCAGCATGAAATTTCATGTTACACTTAGTCTAAAGCGATGATAGCGATACCCACTCGTATCTTATTTATTGCCGAACTGGATAAGCCAATGACAGACCGATTTCCTCGCTTACTCCTATTAATCTTCGCTAATACAGCCAATCTAAAATAACTCTAATACTGGTAAACTACGCACAAAAGTGCCAATGTACTTTAAGCGATGTTGGCGCAGTAATGGTTTTATTGCGGGTAGGCTATAGCTTATTTTCAATGACGTTTTTTAATAACGTCTTTTAACGAAAGTCACTACCTAGGACATCACTATGTTTAAAGATATTTCTATCAAAGAGTTTGATCCAGTACTTGCTGAAGCGATGGCTGCAGAAAGCGTTCGTCAAGAAAATCATATCGAATTGATTGCGTCTGAAAACTACTGCTCACAAGCAGTGATGGAAGCGCAAGGTACTGACCTTACTAACAAGTACGCAGAAGGCTATCCTGGCAAGCGTTACTACGGTGGTTGTGAGCATGTCGATGTCGTTGAACAATTGGCTATTGATCGTGCAAAAGAGTTGTTCGGCGCTGAATACGTCAACGTCCAGCCACACTCAGGTAGTCAAGCAAACTCTGCCGTATTTTTAGCATTGCTAGAAGCCAATGACACGGTATTGGGCATGAGCTTAGACGCTGGTGGTCACTTGACTCATGGCGCACACATTAACTTCTCAGGTCTGAACTACAATGCCGTACAGTACGGATTGGTAGACGGTACTGGCCTTATCGATTATGACCAAGTAGAGAGCTTAGCGCGTGAGCACAAGCCAAAAATGATCATCGCTGGTTTTTCAGCGTATTCACAAGTGGTCGATTGGGCACGTTTCCGCGAAATCGCTGATGAAGTCGGCGCTTACTTATTGGTCGATATGGCGCACGTCGCTGGTCTTATCGCTGGTGGTGTTTACCCAAGCCCAGTACCGTTCGCTGATGTCGTGACGACCACCACGCACAAAACCCTACGTGGCCCACGTTCAGGTATGATTTTGGCTCGTGATGAAGTGCTTGCTAAGAAACTAAACTCAGCCGTATTCCCAGGCAACCAAGGTGGCCCGTTGATGCATGTCATCGCGGCAAAAGCAGTTTGTTTTAAAGAAGCGTTAGAAGACAACTTCAAAACCTATCAGCAGCAAGTCGTTAAAAACGCACAAGCAATGGCAAAAGTCATCCAAGAGCGTGGCTATGAAATCATCTCTGGTGGTACTGAAAATCATCTCATGCTGATCAGCTTGGTTAAGCAAGAAATGACGGGTAAAGAAGCCGATAAATGGCTTGGCGAAGCTCACATCACTGTGAACAAAAACGCTGTACCAAACGATCCAAAATCACCATTCGTGACGTCTGGTATTCGTATCGGTACGCCAGCGATTACTACTCGCGGCTTCAACGAAGCACAAGCGGGTGACTTGGCAGGTTGGATTTGCGACGTACTAGACAGCCGTGGTGATGAAGCGGTTGCTACTGAAGTACGCGGTAAAGTAGAAGCGATCTGTGCAGAATTGCCAGTCTATGCTAAAAATCAGTAAACTTTAGAATGGTAATAAGAAAAACCGCTAAGCTTTTGCTTAGCGGTTTTTTTGTTATTACTCTCTACAAGTCTTAGATCATTTAACGCAAACCTGTGTTGATATTGTCATTTCGCCCTTTTAATTATATTTAAGTCTGTTATTTATACTAAAAAGTACTACCGACATTTTTCGATAATTATAGTGATCTTGACTGAGTTCGGCTATCAGCTTTAAAGTGCTAAGTTGATGTTTAATTGAGAAAAATGTGTAAATGTTTTTGTTTATACAAAAGTATTAGTATATAGTCGGCATTGAACATTTAGTAATAATACTGATACAAAGTACAATAAATAATTACACTTTGTACCAGTATCGCTGTAAATAACTGTATAAATATTATTTTCACTAAAGGGATTTACATGAAAAAACAATATTTAGTCGCAACGATGCTATTACTTAGCACTACTCTTGCGCAAGCAGCAGAACAACAATCAGGTCTAGCAGCATTTGGAGCAGGTCTCGATGGCTTTATGGCCAGTATATTTGGCTGGTTCGTCGATCTTATTTTCTTTTCAGTACCTCTTGGGGAAGTAAGCTTTCCGCTAATTGTAGGTTGGTTATTAGTTGCCGCATTAGTCTTTACTTTTTATTTTGGCTTTATTCAGTTTCGTCATATAGGCTTGTCTTTAGATATTGTCAGAGGCAAATATACTGACCCAAACCCTGCTGTCAAAGAAGAAGGCGAGGTTAGCCATTTTCAAGCACTAGCCACTGCTTTGTCAGGTACAGTCGGTCTTGGTAATATTGCAGGTGTCGGTGCAGCACTCGCTATTGGTGGACCTGGTGCTACCTTTTGGATGATTATGGTTGGTCTGTTCGGTATGGCGACCAAGTTTGTAGAGTGTACGTTAGGTGTTAAATACCGTACGATCCTGCCTTCTGGTGCCGTATCAGGCGGACCTATGTACTACCTAAGCCGCGGTATGGCTGAACGTGGTATGGGTGGATTGGGTAAGGTGTTAGCCGTCGGTTTTGCCCTTATGTGTATATTGGCCACTTTTGGTGCTGGTAACATGTTTCAGGGTAACCAAGCCTTTGCAGTCATGAGCTCTACTTTTAGCATTCCAACGGATTACAGTATATTCTTTGGTATTGGCTTAGCGTTTTTAGTCGGTATGGTTATCATTGGTGGTATGCCACGCATTGCAACCGTTACCGAAAAAGTCGTACCCTTTATGGCTTTATTGTATATCACAATGAGTGTCATCGTACTGGTTGCAAACTTTAATCATATCGGCGCCGCATTTGGCGAGATTTTCACAGGTGCCTTCACTGGTGCTGGCGTGGCTGGTGGTTTTATTGGTGCGTTAATCCAAGGGTTAAAACGTGCGACTTTCTCTAACGAAGCGGGTGTTGGTTCAGCCGCTATTGCTCACTCAGCGGTAAAAACCAAAGAACCTGCTACTGAAGGTTTAGTAGCGCTGTTAGAGCCTTTCATTGATACGGTTGTTATCTGTACTATGACGGCGCTCGTTATTACTATCTCTGGGGTGAACACTGTTGCAAACTTGCAAACCCAAGCGCTCACTGGTGTGGATCTAACCCGTGCTGCCTTTATGGAAACGGCGCCTATCTTCCAGTATTTCCTAGCTGTCGCGGTATTATTGTTTGCTTTCTCAACGATGATCTCATGGTCATATTATGGTCTAAAAGCTTGGACTTACCTCTTCGGTGAAGGTAAAGGCGGCGAGATGATATACAAACTTATCTTCTTAGTCTTCGTTGTTATCGGTACCATCGTACAGTTTAGCTTCGTTATCGACTTCTCAGATGCGGCTCTGTTCGCTATGGCGATCTTTAACATCATCGGTCTATATTTCTTGATGCCAATTGTGAAAAGAGAGGTTAATTCTTTCATAGCTCGTGTGAAAAGTGGTGAAATTAAAAAGTATAAATAATGGGTTTGATTGAACACTCTATTATAACTTGATAATTAAAAAAGCCCGCCAAGATTAGTTTTGGCGGGCTTTTCGATGTCTAGCATTCGTTGTTTGCTAGATAGCTATTAAATTTTGATCTGTGACAGCATCAGCCTACATAAACGGTAACTTCGTAAATATCTGCAAGACTGTCGCATTGACGATATCCACAAAGAAAGCACCAACCATTGGCACAATCAAAAAGGCCTTGGGCGAAGGCAGATAGCGGTCAGTTACTGCTTGCATATTGGCAATAGCTGTGGGTGTTGCACCCATACCAAAACCGCAATGTCCCGCTGACAAAACAGCCGCATCATAGTTTTTACCCATGACTTTAAAGGTAATAAAATAGACATAAATAATCATGATGACTGTCTGCACCAACAAGATAATCAATACAGGGCCGGCTAGATCAGTCAATTGCCATAGCTTCAAAGACAGCAGCGCCATGGCTAAAAATAGACTCAAAGAGGCGTTACCGAACACATCAATCGAACGGTCAAACATATCAAAATTGAAAACCATCGTTAGCACATTTCGAATGATAACGCCGCCTGCCAATGCCCATACGAAAGTAGGCAACTCAAACCATGTACCCTCTGCTACCAGTGTCATCACTTCTGCAAAAGCCAATGCCGCAGCAAAGAGCGCTAATGTTTCGATAGTAGAAGACGCAGTGATAAAGCGCATGCTATCTGGTCTCTCAAAGATTTCTTTATCACTGTGCGCGTTATCCTCGTCATGCTTGGTACTATATAACGACTGCGCGCCCGCGACTTTTTCAATATCACTAGGGTGTGGGTTGGCAGGTGTGGGATTTAGTCCCAGTCGATTAATTAAACGACGGGCAACAGGGCCACCGACGATACCACCTGCGACCAAACCATAAGTAGCAACAGCAATACCAAGTGTTGTCGCACCGACCACGCCGTAGTCTTCTTCTAAAGTAATGCCCCAAGCACCTGCCGTACCATGCCCGCCAGTCAAGGCGATAGAGCCGGTCACTAGACCGAGCAGAGGATCAAGCCCCAAGGCACTTGCCATCGCCACGCCAACGATATCTTGTAAAATGATGAAGACGGAGACTACGACAGTGAAAATTAATAAGGGCGTACCACCGGCTTTTAGCCTGCCAAAATCAGCACTTAAGCCAATAGATGCAAAGAACATCAGCATGGTCGCCGTTTGTAATCCTTGGTGAAAATTAAAACTATACCCCCAAACCATATTGAGAATATAGACGATAATAGCAGCGACCAAACCACCGGCAACCGGTTCGGGAATATTAAAATCTTCTAAAAACTTGACTCTCTTCACCAAAAATCGGCCAAGTAGCAGCACCAAGGTGGCTAATATCAATGTGTAATAACCGTTTAAGGTAATCTCCATAGGTTAATCCTTTCTATAAAATAAATTAACCTGAATTCGGGATAAATATGGCTTTATCTCGAATTCAGGTTTCTATGATTACGACTAATTATCGGTGACTATCAGCTACGCTCAGTGATTAGACTTCGCCCTCAGATGGCACAATGAGCCACAGTTGTGGTTTGCCAAATTCTCTATAGGCATCCTCAATGATGCTCTTAAAGACATTGAAATCTTCGGTATTTATCCTTTTTATTACCGTCAAATCAAGCGTTAAATGCACCACCTCGCTATCTGTCAAGCAGTCCCACGCGCTGTCCCAGTTGTGCGAAAAATAACTGGGGAAGTCACAGGCGTGGGCTAGACTCGTCAATAGCGTGGTTTTATCCAGTGCGTCACCCACGGGTATGGTAACAGCCTCAATAGGAATGACCGCATGTAGTGCTGTACCGTTTTGGTTAATGTGGTTTTGATTAACATAGTGGATGGCTTCACTCATTTTAATTCACCTCCAATTTTCTAAAGCTATCATAATGGTCGACCGTCAAGTAATAAACGGTAGGTGGATAGCCTCCGGTAACGATACGCCGCGCGCCGCGATGTGACACATTAGGGGTAGGTACGGTGTATTCACGGTAATAGCCTTGCGACTGCGCGGGTAATCTGCCCTCACGATTATAAAACGTCGTGCCATCTTTATTTGGATAAGGAAAAGGCCCACCTTGCTGAATGAGCGCTACCGTCCTATCTATCTGAGCATCACCCGTTATGCCAGAGTTGGTTGCTGGGCTTGAGCTTTTAGATGCCGATATCGTCGTCGACTCAACACCATCAGCAAAGAAAGTGGATTTTAAGTCACCAAAGAAATAAAACGCGACGGCGATAATAGCGATGAGGCTAAATAGGGTAGAGCCTAAGCTTCTCCTATTTTGATTACCGCTTTGATTACTGCGATTTGAGACGCGACTGCTGTGATTTGAGCTACGACTACTGTGCTGGCTATTTCGTTTGGCATTATTAGGCCTGTGCTTGGGCACATTTGACGCAGTGTCATTGTCAGTGTCTGGTTCAATGCTCAGTGAAGATGACGTGACTTCAGTGGCTCGTAATTGGTTCTTATCATTACGTACACTATTGAAATAGACGCTTTGACCGACGGTTATCGGCTGTGACAATCGAACTTTACTGACATGAAAAAACACATCCTCATTTTGATCGTCCACATCGATAAAGCCATAGCCTTTATCTTGGTTCCAGTGCTTAATCTTGCCACTTTGCATGGGTCGGCTTTCCTATAGATTATTTTTATACAAAATAACAGGTATGCAGCATATATAACATATTGTCATTCATAAAAAAACGCCAGCAATTAAGCTGACGTTTTTTTGGGTTATACGTTAAGTTAAACGGTAGATGATAGGGTGGGACGCAATGAGCTAAGCGCGTGTCTCACCATGACCATAAACGATCCATTTTTGTGAAGTCAGACCTTCGAGACCGACAGGGCCACGCGCATGGATTTTGTCCGTTGAGATACCAATCTCAGCACCCAGACCATATTCAAAACCATCAGCAAAGCGGCTAGAGGCGTTAATCATCACGCTGGCCGAATCAACTTCACGGATAAAGCGCTGTGACTTGGTATAGTTATCGGTAATGATGACATCGGTATGATGACTGCCATGAGTATTAATATGCTCAATCGCTTCGTCAATACCTGACAATACTTTTACCGCCAAGATGGGCGCTAAATATTCGGTATCCCAGTCTTCAGCAGTTGCGGCAGATAGATGACCTTTGAGCACAGCATTATCATTCAAGATTGCTTGCGACTTGTCATCGAGGCGTAGTTGCATGGCATCATCGGCTTGAACGATGGCTTCAGCAATTTTTGGTAATAGCTCAGCCGCGACTGATTCATCGACCAATAGTGTCTCCATGGTATTACAAGTGCCATAGCGATGTGTTTTGGCATTGACGCTGACTTTGATAGCAATCTCAGGATCGGCATCACTGTCAATAAAGGTGTGGCAGTTACCGTCTAAATGCTTAATCACAGGGACTTTGGCATCACGGCTGATACGCTCAATCAGTCCTTTACCGCCGCGTGGGACAATGACATCGACATATTCTGTCATCGTAATCAGCTCGCCGACAGCAGCACGATCGGTCGTTTGTAATACTTGCACACTGTGCTCAGACAGTCCGACTTTTTTTAGACCTTCTAAGATACATTTGGCGATTGCTTGGTTGGATTCAAAAGCTTCAGAGCCACCGCGCAAGATAATCGCATTGCCTGATTTTAAGGCTAAAGAGGCGGCTTCCAATGTTACGTTAGGACGCGACTCATAAATCATACCGACCACGCCGAGCGGTACTCGCATTTTGCCCAAATGAATACCTGATGGTTGGTAAGTCATGTCAGTGACTTCGCCGATAGGATCAGGTAGCGCCGATACGTCTTTTAGACCTTGTAGCATACCATCGAAGCGCACATCGTTTAGCTCTAGACGATCAAGTAGGGCGGCGTCTAAGTCGTTCTTTCGACCGTTATCCATATCGATTTTATTGGCAGACAAAATATCTTTTTTCGCCTCTAGCAATACATCATAGATTGACATAAGGGCGGTGTTTTTGTCGCTCGTATTGGCTGCTGCGAGGGCACGTGATGCCGCGCGTGCTTGCTTACCAACAGATTGCATATAGGTGGTAACGTCTGTGATGTTTGATTGAGTCATAAATTTTTCCTTATAGTGATACATGTTCTAAATAGATAAAAGCGCCTAAAGAGGCGAAAATTTAGCAAAAAAAGCAGCTTTGGATGCCCATATGGCATTATGCTATTTAACATAGAGGAGATTGAGGCGATAGTAAAGATGATTTTGTGAACAGAGCCTGCTTTACAAAGCGCTTATGAGGGCTTATCTGGTGCTGTTTTGTTTGTCTTATTCTGCGTTTCTTATTAGATAACTGTTATCAATACACCACTCTATCTTTACGTGTCTTTAACAGAACTGCGCTGTAAATACTAAGGTAGCCGTGATGTATCGTCAGTATAGTAAGCACTAAGACAGTAACGCTATCGATAGATAGTGTTGAATCAAAAGACCATAGGTAATGGAGAATTGACATGGCTACTAAACAATATGCATATAAAAACTGGCTGACGGTTGGGCTGGTCGCAGGGGCACTGGCGTTGAGTGCTTGCGGCAAAAAAGATGAGTCACCAATGGAAACTGAACCGGCAGTAGATGCACAAACAGCAGTAGAGGAGAGCGCGACTGCAAGTAGCTCTGACGATATTGCCATTGCAAGTGCCGATGATGGCATGGCTGTTGGTGCAAATGATGATGTGGCAGTAGCAACCGCAGATGATGCAGAAGTATTGGATGGTACTGAAAGCTCAGAGCATGTTTCAACGTACTAATCGCAGGCTATCAATAAACACTATCAATAGACACTATTAATAGACACTATTAAAGACGCGATGTTACCATCAGATAAAACAACGCCTAGTACACTAAAGTGATAAAATAAAGCTCAGCACCTAAATGCAGTCTGGGCTTTTTTTGTGCCAGCAGTCCATTGGATGATTCATGAGCTAATGCTGCGCAAAGTTTGCGTTTTCTCTGCATTATAGGAGACAATACCTCTCTTATGGTGTCTTAGCCATCGCGCTATCCTATTAAGGTGGTATGTAAGGCATTGCTTTATACTCTATACGATGCTGTTTTTTATTTTCGTTCTCACTCATATATATATTGGAAGCCTGCTGAACCATGCTTGATACTGCAAAAAATCCGACTCGTCCTATCGCCTTAGATTTACAAGACGTCCATAAAAGTTATGGCTCATTGGCAGTGCTAAAAGGGGTGTCGCTCACTGCCTATGATGGTGATGTGATCTCTATTTTGGGCTCTTCTGGCTCTGGAAAATCCACTTTATTGCGCTGTATTAATTTGCTTGAAAAGCCCAATCAAGGTCGTATTATCATCGGTAATGAAGAGCTGATGTTAAAGCCTGGCAAATCAGGTGAGCTACAAGCCTCAGATATCAAGCAACTGGAGAGTTTGCGTGCGCGTGTGGGCTTCGTCTTTCAGAACTTCAACTTGTGGCCGCACAAAACGATTTTGCAAAACATCATCGAAGGGCCAACGCAAGTTTTAAAGATTAAAAAAGATCAAGCGATCAGTGATGCCGAGCAGCTGCTTGATAAAGTGGGTTTACTTGACAAAAAAGATGCTTACCCTGCCAATCTATCTGGTGGTCAGCGTCAACGTGTCGCCATTGCCCGTGCGCTTGCTATGCAGCCACGGGTATTGTTATTTGATGAGCCAACGTCTGCCTTAGACCCTGAGCTGGTGAATGAAGTGCTGGCAGTCATGCGTGAATTGGCAGAAGAAGGGCGCACGATGCTGATTGTCACTCATGAGATGCGTTTTGCCCGCGAAGTGTCTAGCCAAGTCGTATTCTTACATCAAGGAGTCGTTGAAGAGATGGGCACGCCCGAACAAATCTTTGACAATCCTACCTCTGAGCGTGTCAAAGACTTTATGGCATCGCATCGTCAAAACGGTTAACCACTGATAGTGAATTACGATGCATTCTGTACTTATGCATCGTAACTCACTTTGTCTGAACCTTCATTATACATAACTTATGCCGATCGAATTGCTGATTGGTAATTATCGTTGCCTACTTATTGCCCAATAATAACAGTCGGTATGCAAAACGTTTGTTTTTGATATTTTACTCAGGTATTATCAAAAGGCTTACAGGCGGTCAATAATGACGGCTGCTTGTATCTTCTGCTATCTATATTTCTTGTCTGGCAGGGAAGTCAGAGAACAAAATATCAGAGCCCTACATTAAAACCCATTAGAATTTAAGGAATGTATGATGTCTAATTCTCGCCTATTATGGTCATCGATGACCGTCACTGCAGCATTAATGCTGAGTGCTTGTAGTCAGCCTGCCGATGAAACAGCTGGTGCCAACGCTGATGCACCCGCGGCAGAAACGGCTGGCAAGACCATTCGTATCGCAACTGAAGGCGCTTACCCTCCTTTTAACTATACCAATGCCGATGGCACGTTGGCAGGTTTTGATATCGACGTTGCTAATGCCTTATGTGACCAAATGCAGGCCAAATGCGAAATCGTCGCCCAAGATTGGGACGGTATTATTCCGGGTCTATTGGCACAAAAATATGATGCTGTGGTCGCTGGTATGTCTATCACTGCTGAGCGTCAAGAAAAAGTTGATTTCAGTGAGCCTTACTTCGCCAATACCATGGTATGGCTAACCGATACCAAAGGCAGCTTTGATCCTACGTCGATCAAAAGCCTAACGCTGGGCGGTCAACGTTCAACGACGCCTGGTGCATATCTACAAGATAATTATGAAGGCAAAGATGGCAACACCGTTAAGCTTTATGATAATTATGACAATGCCTATTTGGATCTAAAATCTGGACGTAGTGATGCAGTATTGGCTGAAAAAGTCTCAGCCAAATCATGGTTAGCAGACAATCCAGAAGGTTTCGGTGTTGTTGGTGACGAAATTGACAATGACGATAATATTGCCATTGCCGTCCGTAAGGACGACCCACTCAGAGACGACTTCAACAAAGCGCTTAGTGAAATCCGTAGTAACGGTGAGCTGGCACGTCTTGAGCAAATCAACTTCGGTCAGTAAGCGTTGATAAATGAGCTTGCAAGAAAGTGCGTTGATCAATCAGTATCGATCAACGAGTAGTGGGTTAATACACGGCTGGTAAATATATTAAGGAACAATAGGTATGACAATTTCAATGACATCATCAATGACTAAGAAAGCTTTGTGGCTTGCGCCGCTAAGCGCAGCAATGCTAATGCTGGCGGGGTGTAATAACAGCTCAGCACCAGCAGACAGTGCCGAAGCGGATGCAGCGAGCGATACGCCTTTGAATATCAAAATCGCGACCGAATCAAGCTATAAGCCTTTTAGTTACACAGATGCCGATGGCAAACTGATTGGCTATGAGATTGAGTTGGTTGACGCATTATGTGCACAAATGAAAGCAGAGTGCGAAGTTATCTCGCAAGATTGGGATGGCCTGATTCCAGGACTGAACGCACAGAAGTTTGATGCGACCATCGCTGGTATGTCAATCACCCCTGAACGCAAAGAAGTTGTAGAATTTAGCGACCCTTATTTTCACAGTGGTATCATCTTAATCGGTAAAAAAGGTGATGATATCAGCGTAGAAGGTCTCGAAGGTCAGCCAGTCGCTTCACAGCGCTCAACGGTTGCTTCGCAATATCTGCAAGATGAGCATGATAATGCTGATATAAAGCTTTATGACACTCAAGACAATGCCTATCTGGATCTGACCTCAGGTCGTGTGCGCGCGATGATGTCGGATAAAGTAACGGGTATCGACTGGTTGAAAACTGAAGCAGGTAAAGACTACGAAGTCAAAGGTCAAGAAATCAGCACCAACGATGATGCCATGGGTATTGCCTTCCGTAAAGGCGATCCATTAGTCGCCAAGTTTAACGCAGCGTTGGCCGAGCTAAAAGCCAATGGCACCTATGATCAAATCACTGGCAGTTATTTTGGCACCAGCACTACGGCTGCCGCGCAAAAAGCGACTGCTACTGGCAGTGTTGAGCAAGTAGTCGTTGTTGACGAAGGTAATGTCGATGCCAATGCGATGATTGCTGAAGAAGAGCAAACAGAAGCCGCGACCAACTAATACGAGGCTTGCCTGTATCAGGCAAGCCTTGTTTTACGAAGTTGTTTCTCTAATATAAAAATCAAGGATGATCATGAGCAACTATCTTGTTCCAGCCAGCAGTATGACTTGTGCCTCAGTCAAAAAACTGGTAACGACCAGCCGCTGGTCAATGTCGCTACTGGGCATGGTATCGGTCTTTATGCTAGCGGGTTGTAGCAATAGTCAAGATAGTGCTGACGATAGCAGTTCAGAAGCTACCGAGGCCACCGCTGCTGATACAAAAGAAGTATTACGTATTGGTACTGAAGGTGCGTATGCCCCTTTTAACTATACCAATGCAGATGGCACACTGGGTGGTTTCGATGTAGATATAGCAAATGCTATCTGCGACGATATGAAAGTCACTTGCGAGATTGTCGCTCAAGATTGGGATGGTATTATTCCTGGCCTCAAGGCTGGTAAATATGATGCCATCGTCGCGGCGATGTCGGTGACACCTGAACGCGAGCAGCAAGTGAGTTTTACGGATTCTTATTTTAGCAATGCCTTGGTTTTTTTGGCTAAAAAAGACAGTAGCTTTAATCCGAGCAATAGCGATGATATCAATGCGCACTCTATTGCCGCGCAGCGCTCGACCATCTCATCACAGTGGTTAGAGGACACCTATCCAAAAGCCAATATGAAGCTCTATGATACCTTGAGTAATGCGTTCTTAGACTTGGGTTCAGGTCGCGTCGATGCGATGATATCTGACAAACTGCCAGCCATAGAATGGCTCAGCTCACCATCAGGCAGTAACTATGTGCTAAAAGGTGAAGAGATTGATATCAATGATAATTTTGCCATAGCCGTACGCCCAGGCGATCCGCTACAAGCGAAGTTCAATGAATCATTAGCCAATCTAAAAGCCAATGGTACTTACGACAAAATCAATCAAAAATACTTTACTGTATCAGCCGCCAGCACCAGTGCAGCGACAGTAGAAAACACTGAGCAACCAGCAGCAGATAGCACAGCGCAATAACCATTTGCTATCATGGTGCTATTCGCTATTGCAGTATGAATAACGAGGACATCGCCATCATGGCAATGTCCTTTTTTATTTGCTGGCTTTATTTACTGGCGAAGTGCCTTATGTTTTTTATACCGTTATTTGAGTGTTATTAAGACCTCCTGTTGTTTAAATGGTTATCGACTGTCAACTTTGGTCAAATCTCGCTTATTTTTCTTCTTCTTGCAGGGATAAGTAGCTATTTAGAGCGCGCTTTTACGTGTCAGTATTAACATAGCGTCCAGCGAGTATGATAAAATCAGCGCTCATTTTTACTGTGTCAATTACCGCGTCTATAATCGTGTAAATATTTTTTTGTTCTATTAACTAGGTTGTCCGTATCAATTTGATATAAGATACGGTTTTAGGCCGCGCTCAGCTATTGATGCTGATCCTTTTAACTCATATTTTGCTAACATTGCTAATATAAAGAGACTGAGTGGATAATTGTGTTTGATTTACAAGGATTTGGTGCGCTTTTATTAAGCGGCGCTACCGTCACCATACAACTTGCCATGACCAGTTTGGTCATCGGTATGTTTTTTGGTCTGCTCGGTGCCACAGCGAAGCTGTCGAATATTTGGCTGCTACGTAAGCTTGCGACTGTCTATACCGCCACGATGCGCGGGATTCCTGAGCTACTTTTGGTACTGTTTATCTATTATGGCGGTTCTATACTGCTGATGAGCATTCTCAAAAAGTTCGGCTATAACGACTATGTCGAGATTAGTGCGTTTTGGGGCGGTGTCATGGCGTTGTCGATTGCTTTTGGTGCCTATGCGACTGAAATTTTTCGCATGTCGATTCAAGAGATTCCGATAGGGCAACGTGAAGCGGCGCAAGCGATTGGCATGCGTCCTTTTCAGACTTTTTATCGCATTACCTTGCCGCAAGTCTGGCAAATTGCTTTGCCAGGATTGGGCAATCTATTTTTGGTATTGCTTAAAGACACGGCATTGGTATCGGTGGTTGGTCTCAAAGATATCATGTATCAGTCCTCGCGCGCAGCGCAGTCAACACAGCAGCCGTTTACTTTTTATATGGCGGCGGCGATTATCTATTTGGGTTTAACCATGCTGATTACGGGCTTTATGATGTGGCTTGAATGGCGTGCCAATCCAGCGGCGCGCTATGCCAAAAAGCTGAGCCGTCAATCCGTTCAACGTCAATCGACCATAGGGTAGAGGAGAGATACTATGGATTGGAATTGGCAGGTTATTTTTGAGCATATCCCTGACTTACTAGGCGGCGCGGTTTTGACCGTTCAACTAGTGATAATATCAGGTGTTATCGGGCTGCTCTTTGGTTTGGTTTTAGCTTTGTTAAGACTGTCTAAAAGCTGGGTGGTACAGATAATTCCTTTTCTGTATATTTTCTTTTTCCGTGGCACACCGCTGCTGGTGCAGATATTTTTGATTTATTATGGTCTTGGTCAGTTCGAAGCGGTACGTGATTCGTTCTTGTGGGAGCCGGTACTGAGCAAAGCCTATTGGTGCGCTATTATCGCCTTTACGCTCAACACCAGTGCCTATTTGGCAGAAATCATTCGCGGTGCGATTCAAAATATTCCTATTGGTGAGCTAGAAGCGGCCGATGCGATTGGCATGTCAAAATGGCAAAAACTGACACGTGTTACCTTGCCGCGTGCTTTTGGTATTGTGATTCCAGCCTACAGTAACGAAGTCATCTTTATGCTAAAGGGTAGTGCGCTTGCATCCACCATTGCCTTGATGGATATCACGGGTGTTGCTCGTACGATTAGTGCGCGTACTTATACCTTAATGGAGTTGTTCTTTGCGGCTGGTATCGTCTACTTGTTATTGTCATGGGTGATCTTATTTAGCTTTAGACTGTTTGAAAAAAGAATGAACCGTCATGCCAGCTATGTGCCACCAGATGTGATGACCAATACGATTCCTTAGTTATTTGTCCAGATGGCTTATTATTGAAACGATTTATCGTCAACGTTATGCTAGATAGTGCTGAATTTGCTAATAAAATTTGATAATTTTGCTGTGAAAGCCTAGGGCGTGTCCTCATTTTAAAAATGGTCACAAAAATGAGATAAGTTGCAGTCAAACGAGGAAAATAGCGCAAATAATATCGGGATATTAATCAGCTATTTGACGATGTTTGACAAAATTTAGCCATTTTTAGCCCATTTAGATACAATCACTTGAATTGAGGACCTGCCCTATTATGAGCCAATCACCACATATGTCTTTAGTCAATGC
This sequence comes from Psychrobacter sp. K31L, assembly GCF_017942195.1. Lineage (NCBI taxonomy): Bacteria > Pseudomonadati > Pseudomonadota > Gammaproteobacteria > Moraxellales > Moraxellaceae > Psychrobacter > Psychrobacter sp. K31L. The sequence goes on from NZ_JAGKSC010000005.1 coordinate 129,881, forward strand.
CATTGCCGCAAGTGTCAATGATGATGACAGCGCTGAAAATGCCAATCAAAGCTTACGCGCGCCCATCGGAAAGGTCGTCTGCGTTGGTCGTAACTACGCCGCTCATGCTCACGAATTGGGCAACGAAGTGCCAGCCGCGCCCATGCTATTTATGAAGCCAGCCTCTGCGGTGGTTTCTATTCGTCAAGGCGTTATCCGCCCAAATCCAGAAGTATTTGGCGATACGCATTATGAAGCGGAACTATGTGTTCAGCTATCGGCAGACCTATCAGCCGCGACGATTGAGCAAGCACAGCAAGCGATCGGCGGTGTGACATTGGGACTGGATTTGACCTTGCGTGACTTGCAAACTGAGCTAAAAGAAAAAGGTCATCCATGGGAGCGTGCCAAGTGTTTCGACGGTGCTTGTGTACTCGCCGACTGGATCGATCCGCAAGCGTTCGGGGATTTTACTGAGGTGCATTATCAGTTGACCATTAATGATACGCTGAAGCAAGACGGCGATAGCGCTTTGATGTTGTTTCCAGTTTATGAATTATTGGCAAATATCAGTCATGCCTTTAGCTTACAAGCAGGCGATGTGATTATGACGGGTACGCCAAGTGGCGTTGGTATATTGCACGCAGGCGATAAGCTCATGCTAAAGTTGGGCGCGCATGAATGGCAGGCGCAAGTTCAATAAACTTGCTAATATTTGAATGTTCAACAGACCCTAGTATCAAGTATCAAAAATCCCAAGTTAACGCTTGGGATTTTTTGTTTTATCTGTTGCCATAAAATTTTATCATCAGAAAGCTTGTCATCAAATTGTCATCTAGCTTTCAACGTACTGTCATAAATGCTCGGTAGACTTAAGCGTAATTCGTATTGTTGTGGCAGACAAAATACAGCCGCAACGAGCCTTTTTACGCCAATCCAGCCTAACAGCAAGGTGACTGATAATGACAGCATTGAATAATAAGCAACTGCTTGCCCACGAAGTCGTTGAGGACTCTAACCCTAGCGATAATATCGACTTTCAAACCATTATTAGCCGCCGCTTGAACCGCCGCAGTATTTTAAAAGGTGGCACAGGATTGACGGCAGCTGCTTTTTTTGGCGCGTTACCGTTGGTCGGCTGTAGTGACGACGATGACGGTAATACTGTCAATAATAGCGCAGGCAACAATGCTGCTATTCCTGCACAGGGTGATCTCAAGCGTCCGGAAGCTTTGAAGTTTACCGCAGTGGCACACTCCACTGCCGAAACGATGAGCGTCGCTGAAGGCTACAAAGCGGAGATGATATTGCCACTGGGTACACCACTGATTTCTGGTATCGATGAGTGGAAAGACAATCGTGAGCAGTCTGCCGAGTCGTTCGAATGGCGCATGGGTGACAACCATGATGGCATGTGGTTCTTTGGTAAAAAAGGCGGCGCGTATGATGCTAAAGCGTCAGACAATGGTCTGCTGGTCATGAATCATGAATATGTGAATAGTAGCGAATTGAGTCCGTTTGGCTATTATGTGACCCAAGATGATACTGCCGCCCCGATATTTCAAAATCGTCGCCTTGCTAGCGATGTGCGCCGAGAGGTCAATTGCCATGGCGTTGCGGTGGTCGAGATGAGCAGACGTGCTGACGGTGCGGGCTATGAGATGGTGGCTGATTCAAAATACAATCGCCGTATTACCAGCAGTACGACCGCGCAGTTAGCCGGTCCTGTCGCTGGTTCTGATTTGGTCAAGACCAAATTTGATCCGACAGGCCTTCAGACGCGTGGCATCAATAATAACTGCGGTGCAGGATTGTCGCCTTGGGGCACGTATCTGACCACCGAAGAGAACTTCCTAGGCGTATTTGCGCGTGGACAAGATGCCAGTCAATTGAGCGCTGGGTACAACTACGGACGCGAACGCTACGGGGCTATGGAGAATTTTCCGGGTTGGGAGTATCTGTGGCACACACCTGAGGCCAAAGACGCCAAAATCCCTGACGAATTCTCACGTTGGGACATGACCGCTGTTGGGGCAAGCGCTGCCGATGATTACCGAAATGGTTTTAATACTTTTGGCTATATCACAGAAATCGACCCGTTTGACCCAAAATCTGTACCTCAGAAACGTACCGCACTGGGGCGTTTTGCTCATGAAAACTGTGCCTATGCACCTGTTGAGCAAGGCAAGCCCGTGGTCTTTTATATGGGTGATGATGCTCGCGGTGAATATATTTATAAGTTTGTATCCAAAGCCACATGGTCAAATTCGGATATCGGTGGCGGCCTAAAAGCTGGTGACAAGTATATGAATGAAGGCACGCTGTACGTCGCGACCTTTAATGAAAATGGTCGAGGCGAATGGAAAGCACTGATTCATGGTCAAAACGGACTGGACGCTTCTAATCGCGACTTGCCTTTCAATGGACAGGATGAGGTTTTAATCTTTGCCCGTGCTGCTGCTGACGCGCTAGGGGCAACCAAGATGGATCGACCTGAATGGGTGTCAGTCAGCCCCATGACTGGCGAAGTGTACGTGACCTTGACCAATAATAAATATCGCGGCGAGCGTGACGACCAGCCCGTTTCAGCGTCCAATCCGCGCAGCTATGAAGCAGGTGGCAAAGCGCGTGGCAATGACAATGGGCATATCATCCGCTGGGCAGAAGCGGGCGGCGATCATGCGGCAACGACCTTTGAATGGGATATTTATCTGTTTGCTGCGCCTAGTGGTTTGTCCGCAGAAAACTTATCGCAGTTAAATGCCAGCAATGATTTGTCTTCGCCAGATGGCCTGTACTTTGACCCACGTGGCGTGTTGTGGATTCAGACCGATGATGGTGCTTATACCGATACCACGAACTGCATGTTACTGGCGGCGCTACCGGGCAAGGTGAGTGATGGTGCGCTTACCACCACTTCGGCTGGGCAACAAACGCCAGTTGGCATGCTTGCTAGTGATAACAATATCAAACGTTTTTTCGTTGGTCCCGAAGGCTGCGAAGTGACGGGTATCACCATGACCCCAGACTTCAAAACGTTATTTATTAATATTCAACATCCTGGTAATACGTGGGGTGCTATCGCTGGCGGCAAGACGCCACGCTCAGCTACGGTTATGATTACGCGCGAGGATGGCGATGTCATACTGGCCGAGTCATTTATATAGACAATTAACACTATATAGCAGATTTATAAAAAATTAATCAGTCTAAAAAATCCCAAGTAATGGCTTGGGATTTTTTTGTTTTATAAGATCAATGACATCATCTAAGGCTTATCTCTATAAAATTATTAAGTTATTTGCTAAGAAACGTACCCGAAAGTCAAATCATTTCCCTTCTATTTGTCTCATTTAAAGGATAGTATGTAAAACTATCCCCTTTGCTGAATGTTTCAATATTATGAATCGTCCAAATTTATCTTATGCTGATAGTGTTATCCCTGATAGCGCTTACAGTAATGCCCGCAGCCGTCATGAACTTGAGGCGCATTTCGTCTCAGACGATAACATGCCGCCGCTGCACGGTGATTTGTACGAGCAAATAGATCAACTTGAAGCCATCGATGTCGATGAGCTGGTCAAATTGTTGGCAGATGATAATAATGTGACGACGCTGCGTGAGCCTGTCTCTCTGGCTGATTTTTTTGAGGGCTTAGCCCAACTGGCGACGATGGGGGTGGTTGAAGTCACTGACATTGTAGAAGCCATCCACCGTGAGGTTATTTTGCGTCCTCTAGGGCGTTTTAACGAAGGCAATGTTAACAATTGGCAACGTGGTATCACTGGACGCATTTATGGGACGATACGCCATATTATGCTGATGGTTGGTAATAATCTCGCATCAGTGCTACGCATCTATAAAAGGGCGATCGATCAAAAAAGCTCACGACCATTGCCAGATTCTTTAAAGAAATTGGTCAATGTCATCAATGGCGTCATGGGTGATCACCTCGTTAATAATGACAATGCGCTTGCTGTTCCGATGGTGCTATACGACAGAGACGGCAATCTACAACGCGAAACGCTATCAGGGCGTGTCGCTATTTTGTGCCATGGTCTATGTATGAGTCACTTAAGCTGGCAAGCCCAAGAAAATAACGACCTAGGCGCGGCCATTCATACCAGTCAGCCTGATACGACAGTGCTGTACTTGGATTACAATACAGGTCGACGTATCTCGCGCAGTGGTCGCAAGTTCTCTCAATTGCTGCAAGAGTTGGTCGACAATAACCCCAATATCAGTCAGATAGATTTGATCGGTCATAGTATGGGCGGCTTGGTCTCTCGTAGCGCGCTGTTTTATGGCGAGCAAGAGCGCCTAGACTGGATAAAACGAGTGGGCAATCTCATCACGCTAGGCTCGCCGCATCATGGTGCCGTGCTGGAGCGTATCGGTAATTATGTGCAAGACATCATCGCCAAGCTGCCATTTGCAGGTTCGCTTGCCAAGCTTGGTGATATGCGTAGTGCGGGTATCATTGATCTGCGTCACGGCAGTATTCGTGATGCTGACTGGAATTCTCTAGAAGGTCGTAATGTGCTGCCGCAAGACTTTCGTCACCCTGCACGGTTGCCAAGTGGTATCAAAACCTATTTTGTCGCCAGTGCTTTGATCGAGACGCATTACGAGTCTAAAGTGACAGATTTGCTAGGGGACAGTCTAGTGTCGGTCGCATCAGCGCTGGGCGAGGATGATGCTGAGCATGCGCTATTTGTACCAGATGGTCACAAAGCAATATTTTATGGCGTCAATCATATGAACCTGATTCATAGTAGACGGGTGCGCGAGCAAGTCGTTGAATGGTTGCTAGATAATGGACGAAGTGACTATGCTGGTAGAACGCGCATATATTCTTACCCTAGAAGTTTAGATGTGGCAGTGTAGAGGATTATAACCTCAAATTTTTACAGCATTTGAGGTTATAAAATATACGGCCTCTCAAAAACAAAACCCCTCAAGCATCACACTTGAGGGGTTTTTATAAAGGCTAATTCATAGTGATGAAAAACTACTCAGCGAATATCGCTGCTACATCATCTTTATTGAACTTATAGACTTCACCGCAAAATCCGCAATCCATCTCAAACGTACCGTTTTGCTCTTCGACGATGTCTAAAGCTTCTGCTTCGCCGATTTGTTCAATGGCTGTTTCACACTTTTCGCGCGAGCAGGTGCAACCAAATGCTAGGGGAGCAGGGTCGGGTGCGACGATGTTTTCTTCATGATACAAGCGATAAAGAATCTCGTTGGCATCCAGCGTCGTCAGCTCTTCTGGCTTGACCGTACGCGTCAATACAGACAAACGCGTCCATAAATCATCATCAATACCAGCATCTTCATTTTGCTCGACTTCAGCCGTTTCTTCAGCCGTACGCGGTAGCATTTGTACCAATATACCGCCCGCTTGCAAGCCGTCAGATGCGAGGTTAATCAACGTCGGAATCTGTGCAGATTGCTTTTGATAATGTGCCAAGCAGTCTGCCAAATTGTCATGGCTACGCTCGACGATACCTTGATATGGCTCGCCGCCCTCAGGCTGAATGTTGATAAACAACACGCCTTGTCCAGGTGCGCCTAGCTCAGCAAACGCTTCTTTGGCATGGGTCATATCATTCCAAGCTTGCACTTGCTCATCAGTCTCGCCCTTCCAGCTGGCAAGCGCACGGATGATACCGTCTTGATCGCATTCTGCCATCGCCCAATTCAGCAAGCTATCGCTGTCTGATGATTGCAACTGAATAGACAGGCGACCGTTTATTTTAACCGTACTGATCAGCAAACTCGCTGCCGTCAACATCTCGCCCAATAGGCGTTTAATGGCTTCAGGGTAGGGCTTTTGGGCAATCGTGCTCGCATAGCTGCGTGATAGGCGTACCACATCACCGCGTACAGGCGAATCTTCAATAAAAAAACGTTGGCGTACGTCGTTGTCACCATGATTGCCAGCAGTTTGGCTGTCCGTATTTGGGACTTGAGTATCTTGTGTCATAAGTCATTTATAGTATTAAGAAGTTGTTAGCTTTATGGGGATTACTGCTGATTTATCAATCATAGTTACCATACTGTTTTATCACTTATGGGTAATAGTGATCGATAAGTGCCCTTATAGGTTCGTCAGATATCTGTGAACCTCTGTGGTGGTGTAATAGCTGTGAGCCATCGAACTTTAACCAAAAAATAAATAGATTCCAAAATAACACTTCCCTCAAAAAAAAATCACCCTCTACCGTGAATTTGTTGTACAGTAACATTAAGTTGCATTGTGTTAAACAATAGCAACAACCGTACGGATGCGGGGCAGTCAGGTCAGCCAGACCTATGTCGTCCAAGCACTCATTTAATCTTGTGATAAAAGGATGTATTTCATGACCTACTCATTTTCCAAACCGTTGACTTTAGCTGTGTTAATGGCATTGGGCCTAACAGGCTGTAATAACAGCAGCCAAACCAGCACTGACGCGCCAGCAGATGATGCAGCGACTTCAGAGACTATGAACGGTACGCTACAAAAAATCAAAGACTCTGGCACCATCGTGGTCGGCTATCGTGACTCTTCTATTCCTTTTTCATATGTTGCCGATGATCCTAACCAGCCTATGGGCTATGCGCATGATCTAGAGATGAAAGTGGTTGAGGGTATTAAAGAAAAACTCAACATGCCAGATCTAGAAGTTCGTTATAACCTCATCACCTCACAAACTCGTATTCCTTTGGTTCAAAACGGCACGGTCGACTTCGAGTGTGGCTCAACAACCAATAACGTCGAGCGTCAAGAGCAAGTGGCTTTCTCTAATGGTTTCTTTGAGATTGGCACCCGTCTATTGACCAAAGCAGACTCTGGTATCAAAGACTTTGAAGACCTAAAAGGTAAGCGACTGGTGACTACCGCTGGAACGACGTCAGAGCGTTATATTCGTCAGTACAATGACGAGAAAAAGATGGATACCGATATCATCTCTGCTAAAGATCATGGCGAAGGTTTCTTGATGTTAGAGAGCGGCCGTGCTGATGCGTTTATGATGGATGATGTATTGCTAGCAGGCGAAAAAGCCAAAGCTAAAAATCCTGATGAGTGGGTCATCGTTGGTACGCCGCAATCGTTTGAAATTTATGGTTGTATGATGCGTAAAGACGATCCTGAATTCAAAACAGTCGTAAACGACGCGCTGAACAAAACCTTTAGCTCAGGCGAAATCAATAGCATCTATGACAAGTGGTTCCTAAACCCAATTCCACCAAAGAATGTCAACTTGAACTTTGAGATGTCAGACAACCTAAAAGCACTTATCGCCAATCCACATGATAGCGATCAGCCTAAAGTAGCAGTTGCACAGTAGTATTTGTCCTTCAATCTAGCTTGCTTACGTGTTCAGATCGGACTCATCGTTCATCTGACACGTAAGTTTTTCAATCGCTGTTCGGAGAGACAATCATGAATTATAGCTGGAACTGGGGTGTGCTCTTTGAGCATACGGGTATTGGCAACGAGCTGTATATCCACTGGATGATTACTGGTCTTGGCTGGTTATTACTGATTGGTAGTATTGCTTGGACCATCGCGATGGTCGTCGGTACTATCTTCGGTATCATGCGTACCTTACCTAACAAAACAGCTCGTCGCATTGGCACCGCTTATGTGACCTTTTTTCGTAATATTCCGCTGCTTGTGCAGCTATTTTTTTGGTTTTATGTGGCACCTGGTTGGTTGACGCCAGCGCTACAAGAATGGTGGTTTAGAGATTTATCGCCGAATACATCCGCGATGCTCTCAGCCAGTATTGGTTTAGGACTGTTTACAGCAGCTCGTATCGTCGAGCAAGTACGTACGGGTATCGAGTCGCTACCAAAAGGACAGATAAATGCAGCGTATGCGCTAGGTTTCACTATTCCACAAGCTTACAAGCAAGTACTGCTACCACAAGCATTCCGTATTATCTTACCGCCGCTTAGCTCTGAGCTGACCAACTGTTTTAAGAATGCCTCTGTCGCTTCATTGGTTGGTGTCATGGAGCTCATCAGTCAAACCAAAACCATCAGCGAATACACACAGAATAGCCTCGAGATTTATACTTATGCGACGATTATTTATCTCGTCTTTAATCTCTCACTCATCGCTATTATGGGTCTGATCGAGCGTAAATTAAGAGTACCAGGGCTTATCGCAGGGAGTCAGAAATGAGTATGATGACCGAACTTGCGACCGCGTATCCAGGCTTAATGGGTGGCATGATTACCACGCTAAAAGTCCTGTTTTTGGCTATTATCGGTGGTATCAGCTTAGGTACCGTATTGGCGCTCATGCGCTTATCAGGTATCAAAGCATTAGAGATCCCCGCTAAGTTATATGTTAATTATTTTAGATCCGTACCGTTACTGTTGGTGCTACTGTGGTTCTACTTTGCCGTACCGATGATTTATTTTTGGGTGGCGGGTAAGTATCTACAACTAGATGCGGCCTTTGCCTCTTGTGTGGTCGCCTTTATGATGTTCGAAGCGGCTTACTTCTCAGAAGTCGTCCGTGCGGGTATTCAGTCTATCGGTAGTGGTCAGGTTAATGCGGCTAAAGCGTTAGGCATGACTTATGGTCAGACGATGCGTTTGGTCATTTTGCCACAAGCTTTTCGCAAAATGCTGCCATTGATTTTGCAGCAATGTATTATCTTATTCCAAGATACGACTTTAGTGTTCGCTATTGGTCTGACCGACTTCTTCCGAGCGGCTTATGTACGTGGTGAGCTAATGGGACTATTGACGCCTTATATCTTAGGAGCTGGTGCTGTGTACTTTGTCCTAAGCTTGGCAGCTTCAGTCGGCGTACAACGCGTACAGAAAAGGTTAAGGTTTTAATAAAGGACTGTGAAGCGTTAGAGCCGATCAATGCATGGTTATCTGAACATGGTTATCTGATCTCATTGGGTAGACTCTAACTCTTTCAAAATTTAACTGCGTTGATTATTAATATATTTTGCACGACTGCAATTGGGCAAGAGTAAGAATAAGGCTAGGAGCCAATGATGAATGATGCTAAAACGTTTACAAATGACTTTGGTGGACTGGTCACAAATAGTGGTCATGCTAGCAGTGAGATGGTCGTTGAGATAGATAGCGTTAGCAAGTGGTACGGCGACTTTCAGGTACTGACTGACTGTACCGCTCATGTCCACAAAGGCGATGTCGTCGTGGTCTGTGGTCCATCGGGTAGCGGAAAATCCACCTTGATCAAGACGGTAAATGGACTAGAGCCATTTCAAAAAGGTAATATCATGGTCAACGGTATCTCTGTCGGTGATCCAAAAACCAACTTACCGAAGCTACGTAGCCGTGTCGGTATGGTGTTTCAGCATTTTGAGCTATTTCCTCACTTGACCATCATCGATAATTTAATGGTCGCACAAATTAAAGTATTGGGTCGTAAAGAGAGCGAGGCCAAGAAAAAGGCGATGGCGTATCTAGATCGCGTAGGGCTAACCGTTCAAGCCAATAAATATCCTGCTGAGCTATCAGGTGGTCAACAGCAGCGTGTCGCTATTGCTCGTGCGCTCGCGATGGATCCCATAGCGATGTTGTTCGATGAGCCAACCTCAGCACTCGATCCTGAAATGATTCAAGAAGTGCTCGATGTGATGGTAGAGCTGACTCGTGATGGTATGACGATGATGTGTGTGACGCATGAAATGGGTTTTGCCAGTCAGGTAGCCAATCGTATCATCTTTATGGATGAAGGTCATATCGTTGAGAACTGTAGTAAGGATGAATTCTTTGAAGGCGCGAAAAGTGAGCGTGCGCAGCAGTTCTTATCGAAAATTCTGAATCACTAACCATTTATGCAGCTCTTATTATGTAGCTCTATGAAATATCAAGCGTCTATTAACGAATAGGCGCTTTTTTGTACCAGTGGAATATTAGTCCATTTATATATTCGGCGGTGATGTTGGCATGTAGGCCTACACAAGTGAGTAGATGAGTGAATGGCTGTTTACTGATACAATAGCGGTCAATATTCTAACAACTAAAATAATCTCTTATTTATATTGGAGCTAATATGAGCGCTGAAAACTCAGAAGTATCAAACAATGGTATCGTTATTATTGGTGCAGGTTTGGCAGGCTGGCATGTCATCGATGCGATTCGTGCGAAAGACAAAGACATTCCGATTACTTTGGTGACAGCTGATAGTGGCGACCGTTATCACAAGCCAATGCTGACCATGGCGATTAGCCAAAAGAAAAGTGCGGCAGATTTGGTCAGAGCCACTGGTGTTGATGCGGCAGAGGCTGCAAATGTTAAGCTACTTGCTAACACGCAAGTAACGGATGTTGATACGACAACTCAAGAATTACAGTTAGTCTCTGCACAGCGTTCAGATCCAGCCAACACGGATTATGCCACGATCAGTTATGGCAAGTTAGTACTGGCGATGGGTGCGCATCCTATTTTCCCAAAAAGTTTGCCAGAGGATTTGGTATGGCACGTCAATCATATTGAGCGCTTTGGACAGTTGCAAGAAAAGCTCGCAACAGGTAGCCAGCACGTTGCCATCGTCGGTGCGGGTATGGTTGGGACAGAAATTGCCGAAGACTTACTCAAAGCTGGTCATCAGGTGACACTCATTGATTTAAACGATGCACCACTATCACAAATGCTACCGCCAAAAGCGACGGCTCGTATCGCTCAAGCGGTCAAGTCGCAAGGGATTAACTTTTTAGGGGGTTATCAAGTATCTGCTATTACTCGTATCAGTGATGGAAAGCTACAAGTCAGTTATGAGGCGCTAGCATCAGCGACAGACAGTACGACTGTTGAGCCAATTGAACCGCTCATCGTAGATCATGTGATTGCCAGTACAGGTCTGACGGTCGATGATAAGCTGCCTGCTGCTGCTGGCGTCGAGTTCAATCGTCGCACTGGTATCGTGGTGGATGCGCCAACATTGCGTACCAGTACAGCCAATATTTATGCGATTGGTGACTGCATGTCTATCGATGGCGTGCCTTGTCGTTACGTGGCTCCATTACGCGCACAGGCTGCTACCATCGCTGATGATATCTTAGGTCATGAACACAGCGGTTATGAGCATAAGCCACCAATGATTCGCTTAAAAAATAAAGCCATCTCTGTGATGGTGACGGGTGTACCGCAAGCAGCGGGTAATTGGCAAATTAAAACAGAAAGCGACGATGAGCTGATTATGGATTTGCTTGATGATAACGATGCAGTCAGCGCAACGGTAACGATCAAAGCGCCTGTAATACCTAAAGCCTAAAGGATAAAGCATAACTGTAAAAGCATTACAAACTATAGCCAGTGTTGCCATCCCTATGCAGCACTGGTTTTTTTATATTTATTATTTTTTATCTCAATCATAATCGATACGTACTGTATCTATATGATTGACAGGCTTTCATTTAAGGCGCTATAGTCATTAAAAAGTAATATCGATACATCACACACTGCTGATATTAATTTTTCTTGCTTGCTTGCTTGCTTGCTGTGCCTGTGCAGACAGAGGCGACAAAAAATTGATATCAGCAGTATCGTAGCGTTTTTGGGGTATTTCGACTACATATTGGCTAGGGCGTGATTCAATTATAGTCTATGGTGACAAAGAGTATTTAAGGAAGAATATGGCATTTGCCTTCGTAGTCTATTACCGCTCTGATAAAACATATTAAACAGCAAAACGAAAGGATTCGTTATGATTCAAGTTTCTGACTTTGACCGTACTAATAATGACAGTATTCTCAATAATGTTCCCAAGGTTGAGATAAGCGCACGCTCTGCAAATGCGCCACTTACCCAAAGCCATGATAAAGGCATTGATGTGCCACTGATTGAGGCGACCATCGGTGATTTTTTCGATGCCATTGTCTCCAAATATCCTGAGCGTGAAGCCTTGGTTTCTCGCCATCAAAATATCCGCTGGACGTATCGCGAGCTACAGCAGAAGGTCAATCAGTTAGCGAGTGCCATGATTGAGATGGGGCTTGAGATCGGTGATCGTATCGCTATTTGGTCGCATAACAATGCTGAATGGCTACTGATGCAATTAGCCACGGCAAAAGTCGGTGTTATCCTTGTCAATATCAATCCCGCTTATCGCACCTTTGAGCTGCAATATGCGCTAAATAAATTGGGCTGCTCGGCATTGGTGTTGATGCGTCATTTTAAAAGCAGTGACTATACGCAAATGATTCGCGAGCTATGTCCTGAAATTTATCATAAGAATTATCAACAGCTTGATTTGGTTGAGATTCCAACGATTGAACGCATCATTTGGATTGATGAGCCAGAGAGTGATGAGGACTTTAATTTTATGCAAAAGTTCTCTGCTTGGATGGCAGAGGGTAATGCCAATGATCCACGTGTAGCGGAGCGTCAAGCCCAGCTTAAGAACACCGATGCTATCAGTGTGCAGTTTACCAGTGGGACGACAGGTACGCCAAAAGGTGCCACCTTAAGCCATCGCAATATCCTCAATAATGGCTATTTTCTTGGCGAAGGAATGAAGCTGACCTGCGATGATAGGCTATGCATTCCATTGCCGCTTTATCATTGCTTTGGCATGGTGGGTGGTAATTTAGCCATTTTAACCCATGGTGGTTGCGCCGTTTATCCTAATGATGGTTTTGATCCGCTGACCGTATTGCAAACGGTCGAAGAGGAGAAATGTACCGCCTTGCTTGGTGTGCCGACGATGTTTATCGCGGAGCTTGATCATCCAGATTTTGATAGTTTTGATTTGACCAGCTTGCGCACAGGCGTCATGGGTGGCTCTAGCTGTCCGATAGAAGTCATGCGCCGTGTCATGGATAAGATGCACATGAGCGAAGTCACTATTGCGTATGGTATGACCGAAACCAGTCCAGCGTCTTGTCAGACCAGCTCACAAACCCCACTTGAAAAAAGAGTCTCTACCGTCGGGATGGTGTTGCCAGCGCTTGAGGTCAAAATCGTCGATACTGAAACAGGCAATGTCGTCCCGATTGGCGAGACGGGCGAGCTACTGACCTATGGCTATGCCGTCATGAAAGGCTATTGGGGCAGCCGATTTAAAACACGCGACGCGATCTCTAATGGCTGGATGCATACTGGTGATTTAGCAGTGATGGACGAAGATGGCTATATCACTGTGGTTGGGCGCAGTAAAGATATGGTTATTCGTGGCGGTGAAAACATCTATCCCGTAGAAATCGAGAACTATCTCTATCGTCATCCTAAGATTCGCGATGTACAAATCGTTGGCATTCCTGATAAAAAGTACGGTGAAGTACTTGCAGCGTGGATTATTGCAAAAGAGCCGAATAGCTTAAGTGAAGAAGAGGTAAAGCAGTTCTGTCAGGATCATATTGCTCATTATAAAGTGCCGACCTACTTTCGCTTCGTCAATGAATATCCGATGACCGTGACTGGAAAAATTCAGAAATACAAAATCGTTGAGCAAATGATAGAGGAGTTGGGTCTAGAGTAATTTGGCATCATTTTGGGCAGTAGCCGTTATCCAGTGTGAAAGGCTTATGCAGTGCAACTATCAAGCATTGATACCATTGATTGCTAAAGAGGCCAACCATACTACCAATTGTATGGTTGGTTTTTTTATGTCAAATATTTGCCATGATTCTATGCTACCTTTTACCAAGTGCAAGTATTTAATGACTAATTAAATGATACATACTGTATTGATATTGTTGACACGCTTTCATTGATGGCGTTATAGTAGCTGAATGCTATGTAAGACCTGATCAAGGAAGAAAGCTTGCCCACAGGCTATCAATAAGCACTATCTATAAATACTATAAAAAGTAAAACGAAAGGACTCGTTATGACTCAACATTCCGATTTGAATGCGACTCACGTTGATTTCGATGCTATTTTAAATAATATTCCTAGTATCAACATGGGCGCACGCTCAGCGAATGCACCGCTAACTCAAAGCTATGACAAAGGTCCTGATGTGCCGCTGATTGAAGCGACTATCGGTGATTTTTTTGATGCTATCGTATCCAAGTATCCAGAGCGCGAAGCACTGGTCGTGCGCCATCAAAACATCCGCTGGACATATCGTGAGCTACAGCAGCATGTTAATCAGCTGGCCAGTAGCATGATTGAGATGGGACTTGAGATTGGCGATCGCATCGGTATTTGGTCACACAACAATGCTGAATGGTTGCTCATGCAATTAGCGACGGCAAAAGTCGGCGTCATTCTCGTCAATATCAATCCCGCCTATCGTACTTTTGAACTGCAATATGCGCTGAATAAATTAGGCTGCTCGGCGCTCGTGCTTATGCGTCACTTTAAAAGCAGTGATTACGCCAGTTTAATCCGCGAGCTGTGCCCCGAGATTTATCATAAAGATTATACGCAGCTTGATTTGGTTGAGATTCCGACGATCGAGCGTATCATTTGGATTGATGAGCCAGCATCTGATGAAGAGTTTGGCTTTATGCAGAAATTCTCTGCATGGATGGCAGAGGGTGATGCCGATGATCCACGTGTAGCGGAGCGCCAAGCCCAACTTAAAAATACGGATGCCATCAATGTACAGTTCACCAGTGGTACGACAGGCACACCAAAAGGTGCAACCTTAAGCCATCGCAATATTCTTAACAACGGTTACTTTATCGGTGAGGCCATGAATCTCACCGAAGAAGATAAGCTGTGTATTCCAGTGCCCTTGTATCATTGCTTCGGTATGGTGCTTGGTAACTTAGCGATTCTCACGCATGGCGGTTGTATCGTTTATCCAAACGATGGCTTTGAGCCATTAACCGTCTTGCAAGCAGTCGAAGAAGAGAAATGTACGGGTCTGCATGGCGTGCCAACAATGTTCATCGCAGAGCTTGACCATCCTGAGTTTGAAAACTTTGATTTATCGACCTTACGTACAGGCATTATGGCAGGCTCTAGCTGTCCGATTGAAGTCATGCGCCGCGTCATTGATAAGATGCACATGAGCGAAGTCACCATCGCTTACGGTATGACAGAGACCAGTCCAGTGTCTTGCCAGACCAATGAGCACACGCCACTTGATAAGCAAGTATCGACGGTGGGGTTGGTACAGCCTGCACTTGAAGTCAAAGTAATCGATACAGCAACGGGTGAAATCGTGGCGCTGGGCGAGACAGGCGAGCTACTCACACGTGGTTATTCAGTGATGAAAGGCTACTGGGGCAGTCGCTTTAAAACGCGCGAAGCCATCCAAGATGGCTGGATGCATACGGGTGATTTGGCAACCATGGATGAAGATGGCTATGTCAAAATCGTTGGCCGTAGTAAAGACATGGTCATCCGCGGTGGCGAAAATATCTATCCGGTAGAAATCGAAAACTACCTTTATCGTCATCCAAAGATTCGTGATGTGCAAATTGTCGGAATTCCTGATAAAAAGTATGGCGAAGTATTGGCTGCATGGATTATTCCCAAGGAAGCTGGCTGTTTGACTGAAGAAGAAGTACGCCAATTCTGTAGTGAGCATATTGCTCATTATAAAGTGCCAGCTTACTATCGCTTTGTGACTGAATATCCAATGACCATCACTGGAAAAATTCAGAAATATAAAATTATTGAGCAGATGAAAGAAGAGCTGGGATTATAGTTAATCTGACTATTATGTCTAATTTATTAAAAGTTATGGTCGATACCAAGTGGAATAAATACGTTATGGTATAACGCGAGACTTGTATTAATTTTTCTAGCTTGCTGTGCCTACGCCGACAGAGACTACAAAAAATTCATCCAAATCTCGCTGTATCGATTATAAATCGAGCTGACTATACGAATAAGAATACGAATCCAGACTAAAATAACCAGTAGCTAGAATCATTTGCATAAAAAGCTACTTGCATCTACGTATTAAAGAAAAAGGGATATCATGAGCGCTATCATAACCAGTAAACTGAGTCCAAACTCAAGCGACTTTCAGCAAAACAGTGCCGCGATGCAAGAGATAGTCGATGACTTGTATGTACACTTGCGTAAAGTCGCTCAAGGCGGCTCAGAGCGCGCACGAGCCAAACATATAGCGCGTGGTAAGTTGCTACCACGTGAGCGCGTCGAGCGTTTGCTTGATGTGGGTACACCATTTTTAGAAGTGGCACCGATGGCAGCGCATGATATGTATGGCGAAGAGATTCCAGCGGCTGGCGTGATTGCGGGTATCGGCCGTATCAATGGCATTGAGTGTATGATTGTCTGTAATGACGCCACAGTAAAGGGCGGCACTTATTACCCAATGACGGTCAAAAAACATCTACGTGCTCAAGAAATCGCGCAAGAAAATCATCTGCCGTGCGTTTATCTAGTCGATTCAGGTGGCGCAAACTTACCGAATCAAGATGATGTATTCCCTGATAAAGAGCATTTCGGTCGTATCTTTTTTAACCAAGCTAACCTGAGTGCCGCGGGTATTCCACAGATTGCTGTAGTCATGGGCAGCTGTACCGCTGGCGGTGCGTATGTGCCTGCCATGAGCGATGAATCTATTATCGTCAAAGAGCAAGGCACTATCTTTTTGGGTGGTCCGCCACTGGTCAAAGCAGCGACTGGCGAAGAGGTCACTGCTGAAGACTTGGGCGGCGGCGATGTGCATACCCGTCTGTCAGGGGTCGTCGATCACTTAGCACAGAGCGATACCCATGCGTTATCGATTGCCCGTAATATCGTTAGTCATCTAAATCGCCCTGCGAAAAATATTCCTAATCAAATCACACCGCGTCCGCCGCGTTATGATGCTAAAGAATTGTACGGTGTGATTCCAACGGACAAACGCAAGCCATTTGATATCAAAGAAATAATTGCACGTGTCGTTGATGATAGTGCGTTTGATGAGTTTAAAGCGCGCTTTGGTACGACGTTGGTTTGTGGTTTTGCTCATATCGAAGGGATGCCTGTTGGTATCATCGCTAATAACGGTATCTTGTTCAGTGAGTCAGCGCAAAAAGGAACACACTTTATTGAGCTATGCTGTAAACGCAAAATCCCATTGGTATTTCTTCAGAATATCACTGGCTTTATGGTCGGTCGTAAATACGAAAACGAAGGCATTGCGCGCCATGGTGCCAAGATGGTGATGGCGGTCGCCAATGCAAAAGTACCAAAATTCACGGTCATCGTCGGTGGTTCATTCGGTGCTGGTAACTACGGTATGTGTGGCCGCGCTTATAGCCCGCGTTTCTTATGGATGTGGCCAAATGCCCGTATCTCTGTCATGGGCGGCGAGCAAGCTGCATCAGTACTGGCAACGGTCAAACGTGATAACTTTGATCGCAAAGGTGAAGCGTGGAGCGACGAAGACGAAGCAGCATTTAAAGCGCCGATTCGTGAAATGTATGAAGAGCAAGGTCATCCATATTATGCTACCGCACGCATGTGGGATGATGGCGTAATTGACCCTGCTGATACGCGACATGTATTGGCATTGGGATTGAGCGCTGCGTATAACGCACCGATTGAAGAGACGACGTTTGGTGTTTTTAGAATGTAATAATTTTAAGGCCTTCCCATAATAAGCGACTACTGCGTCAACCTCATTTGAAGTACGATTTGTACATCTACATTCGGTTTCCTTGTATTAACATTATTATGGATTGACCAAGCGTTTGTTTAAATATTTACATAAAAAATATAGAGAAAGTTATGCAAAAAGACAGTGATAAAAATTATAAAAGCCTACTGGTTAAAGTGGAGCAGCACGTGGCGACAGTGACGTTAAATCGTCCTGAGATACGTAATGCCTTTAATGATGAAATGATTGCTGAGCTAACCGATGCATTCAATACGCTTGGCGCTGATGATGACGTACGTGTCATTGTGCTAGCAGCTACTGGCAAGGCCTTTTGTGCCGGTGCTGACCTTAATTGGATGCGTGCCATGGCGGATTATAGCTATGAAGAAAATTTAGCGGATGCTGATAAATTGGCGCAAATGCTTAAGACTATTTATGAATGTCCTAAGCCAACAGTCGCGGCTATTCAAGGCGATGTATACGCAGGTGGCATGGGTCTGGTCGCTGCTTGCGACGTAGCCATTGCGGTCAAAATTGCTAATTTCTGCCTCAGTGAAGTGCGTTTAGGTTTGGCGCCTGCCACTATCAGTCCTTATGTTATTCGAGCGCTAGGTGCTAGAGCGTCGCAGCGTTATTTCTTAAGTGCTGAAGTATTTGATGCCAAAAAGGCGCGTCAGCTTGGCTTTATCCATGAGCGTGTTAGCGAAGAGTGGCTGTCTGATGAGGTCGCTATATTTTGTAGCAAAATCGTCAAAAACAGCCCTGATGCGGTCAAAACCTGCAAGCAGCTATTACACGATGTCGCTGGTGCACCTATTACAGATGAGCTGATTGCTGATACGGTCAAAGGTATCGCTGATATCCGCTCATCAAAGCAAGGCAAAGAGGGTGTACAAGCGTTTTTGCAAAAACGTAAACCTGACTGGCTGACAGCAGACTAACGATATAAATGGGTAAATAGACAAGACGTCAAATAACAACGACAAGACACAGGGATAGTTATGTTTTCTAAAATTCTAATCGCCAACCGTGGTGAAATTGCCTGCCGTGTTGCAGCTACTGCCAAGCGTCTGGGTGTCAGCACCGTCGCTGTTTATTCTGATGCGGATCGTGAAGCTAAGCATGTGGCCGTCTGTGATGAGGCGGTCTATTTGGGCGGTTCGGCACCGAAAGACAGCTATCTAAAAGGCGATGCGATTATCGCGATAGCGCTGGAGACTGGCGCACAAGCGATTCATCCGGGTTATGGGTTTTTGAGTGAAAATGCTGACTTTGCGCAAGCTTGTCAGGATGCTGGACTGGTATTTATCGGTCCATCGGCTGATGCTATCCGCGCCATGGGCGGCAAATCTGAATCCAAGCGATTGATGGAGATAGCGGGCGTACCACTGATACCGGGATATCATGGTGACAATCAAGATGCAGAATTTTTGCAGCAGCAGGCAGACTCTATTGGCTATCCAGTATTAATCAAAGCCAGTGCAGGTGGCGGCGGTAAAGGTATGCGTATCGTGGAGCAAAGCCGTGACTTTGTAGATTTATTAGACTCATGTCGCCGTGAAGCCATTACCAGCTTTGGTGATGATAAAGTGTTGGTTGAAAAATACGCCTTAAAACCGCGCCATATCGAAATCCAAGTATTTGGCGATACGCATGGCAACTATGTGCATTTATTTGAGCGTGATTGTTCCGTACAGCGCCGCCATCAAAAAGTATTAGAAGAAGCGCCTGCACCGGGTGTTGATATTGCGATGCGTGAGGCAATGGGAACCGCTGCCATCGAAGCGGCTCGTGCGGTCGATTATGTTGGCGCAGGCACAGTTGAGTTCATCGTTGAGCAGCGCGAAGATTCTATGAATTTTTATTTTATGGAGATGAATACGCGGTTGCAGGTTGAGCATCCAGTCAGTGAAGCCATTACTGGTGTCGATTTGGTCGAGTGGCAGCTGTTGGTCGCGGCAGGTCAGCCATTGCCAAAAAACCAAGACGATCTGACAATCAACGGTCATGCAATTGAGGCACGCATCTGTGCCGAAAACCCTGACAATAGCTTCTTGCCAGCGACGGGTACGTTATTTACGTATCAAAAACCTGAACACAGCACCTTTATGATTGATAAAGACGGTACTGGCGTACGTCTCGATGATGGCGTGCGCGAAGGCGATGTGATTAGCCCGTTCTATGACTCTATGATTGCCAAGCTCATCGTTCATGCGCCGACGCGAGAGCAAGCGTTAGCCAAGCTCGATCGGGCACTGGCACAAACGCGTATCGTCGGTTTGCCGAATAACGCGGCATTTTTACGCTATATTTTAAATACGGCATCTTTTAGCAAAGCCAATCTCGATACTGCTCTGATTGAGCACGAGCGTGATGCGATTTTTAATCAGCAGCCTTTAGCATTATCGACGCTGGTTGTGACCGCCATTACTCGTCAGCTTGCGAGCGAGATGGCGACGCAAGAGTCAGATATCGATCCATTTAGCAAACCTACTGGCTTCCGTGCTTATAACGATTACACTCGCTCATTCAGCTTGGTTTATGATGAGAGTGCTTATACGGCCCGCCTGAGCAATTGGCATAATGCGAATTGTTCTGATAGTAAAAAGGGCAGTGATAACCTCAGTAGCTTTACGCTCGTTATCGAAAAAGAAGTCGCTAATACGCAGGATAATAGCAATATTAACGTAGCTGCTCAGACAGAAACGGTTTATGAAGGTCAAGTGAGCTATGCCAGCAGCGACGAGCACAATCATACGTTATGGTTAGATGGTGCCCGTACTAACGCGCAAAGCTGGGTGCTTAATGAGACCGTTTATGTGTTCACAGACAGTGGTCGTGACGAGATTACGCTTGTTGATATTATGGCGCACGTGGGCGAAGAGTCCGCAGCGGTCGGTAGCTTGAAATCACCGATGCCAGGGCAGGTTGTTGCCTTTAAAGTAGCGGTTGGCGATACTGTGAAAAAAGGCGAGCCGTTAGCAGTCATCGAAGCCATGAAAATTGAGCATACCATTACTGCGCCGACGGATGGTGTGGTGGCAGAATTGTTATTTGGCGCGGGTGACTTGGTTGCTGATGGTGACGAGCTATTACGCATCGATAGTGAAAGCGAATAGCTGACGGAAGAATAATATAGTCAGTGCAATATAAAAGAAGTACGTTCAAAATAGCTTTCTACTGGTATACATTTTCCTCGCTTGCTATGCGCTTCGCGCTCCAGAGGCTTCGCAAAATCTATACCAGCAATACGGTATTATTTTTAAATTGAATCGACTATAGAAAGGCGAGCATTAAAAAGGATGATAAGTATGAAAAATGCATACCCAAAACACGTCACCATCGTTGATGTCAGCCCACGTGATGGCTTGCAAAACGAGTCAACGACGGTACCGACTGAGGTTAAGCAAGCGCTTATCAATGATTTGATTGCGGCAGGTGTCAAAAAGCTAGAAGCAACAAGTTTTGTCTCGCCAAAGTGGGTGCCGCAAATGGGTGATAATAGCGCGCTGCTTGACGCGCTAGCGCCGACACGGCATGCGGATATTTGCTATTCAGTCCTAGTGCCCAATATGCGCGGCTTTGAAAATGCTATTTTGCACCGTCCTGATGAAATCGTTATTTTCGGCTCCGCAAGTGAAACCTTTAGCCAAAAAAACATCAATTGTAGTATCGATGAGAGTATTGAGCGTTTTGCGCCAGTGGCCGCTGCAGCAAAAGCGCAAGGCATCAAAGTACGCGGCGTGATTTCTTGTACGGTTGGCTGTCCTTATGAAGGTGACATTGATCCAAGCCAAGTGGCTTACGTCACCAAACGATTGGTTGAGATTGGTTCAGAGCAGATTGGCATTGCCGATACGATTGGTGTTGGTACGCCGCTCAAAGTACAGCGTGCGTTACAAGCTGCACTTGAGTATGCTGATATCTCTATGTTGTCAGGGCACTTTCATGATACTTATGGTCAAGCATTGAGCAATACGCTAGCCGCACTACAAATGGGTGTCAGTGAGTTTGATACCTCAGTGGCTGGGCTGGGCGGCTGTCCTTATGCCAAAGGCGCAACGGGTAATGTCGCAACCGAAGATGTGGTGTATATGCTACATGGCATGGGTATCCGCACAGGTATCGATCTGGATAAATTGGTCGTGGCAGGCGAGCGTATCAGTGAGTTTTTACAGCGTCCAAATGGCTCAAATGTGGCACGTGCCATTATCAATAAACGTCAGTCTTAAACAGCATAGTCAATCTACTATAAAAGTGTGACAGCGTTAACCTCGCTTGAAGTATTCAATATACATCGACACTCGGTTGCCTTGTCATACTTTCACATTGCATTGACTATGACTTCAAAAATGACATTATAAATACAGTTACAGTGGTTTTAAAAAACAGATTAAAATTCGAAGTTTAAAAATATTTATATACAAGGAATAGTTATGAGTTTACCTGGATTGAATTTTCAGCTTGGCGAAGATATTGATGCCCTACGTAATATGGTACAGCAGTTTGCGGCCAATGAAATCGCCCCACGCGCTGCCGAGATTGACAGTAGCGATGAGTTCCCCATGGATTTGTGGCAAAAGATGGGTGATATCGGTCTGCATGGCATTACCGTTCCTGAAGAATACGGCGGCTCTAACATGGGCTACGTCGCACATATGGTTGCGATGGAAGAGATTAGCCGTGCTTCTGCATCGGTCGCGCTGAGCTATGGTGCGCACTCAAACTTATGTATCAACCAAATCAAACGTAACGGCTCTGAGGCACAAAAACAAAAGTATTTGCCGAAGCTGGTCAGCGGTGAGTTCATCGGTGCATTGGCAATGAGTGAGACAGGCGCTGGCTCAGACGTCGTCAGTATGAAGCTTAGAGCCGAAGAAAAAGACGGCAGCTATGTGTTAAACGGTAGCAAAATGTGGATTACCAATGGCCCTGATGCTGACGTGATGGTGGTCTATGCCAAGACCAATCCAGAGCTAGGCGGCAAAGGCATGACAGCCTTTATCGTTGAAAAAGGTATGGAAGGTTTTGGTACGGCGCAAAAGCTCGATAAGCTCGGCATGCGTGGTAGCCATACGGGTGAGATGACCTTTAACAATGTGACCGTGCCGAGCGAAAATATCTTAGGCGGGCTCAATGAGGGCGTAAAGGTATTGATGAGTGGCCTAGATTATGAGCGCGCCGTATTGGCTGCAGGTCCTATCGGCATCATGCAAGCCGTGATGGACAATGTCGTGCCTTATATCCATGATCGTAAGCAGTTTGGTCAAGCCATTGGTGAGTTTCAGCTTATCCAAGGTAAAGTTGCAGACATGTATACGATACTGCAAGCAGGTCGTAGCTTCTTGTACACCGTCGGCAAAAATCTCGATATGTTGGACGCGCGCGGTGCTGGCCATAGTCGCGAAGTGCGTAAAGACTGCGCCAGTGTGATTCTATGGTGTGCCGAAAAAGCCACTTGGATGGCAGGCGAAGGCATTCAAATATTTGGCGGCAATGGCTACACCAATGAGTATCCACT
Source organism: Psychrobacter sp. K31L (assembly GCF_017942195.1). Classification (NCBI taxonomy): domain Bacteria; kingdom Pseudomonadati; phylum Pseudomonadota; class Gammaproteobacteria; order Moraxellales; family Moraxellaceae; genus Psychrobacter; species Psychrobacter sp. K31L. Next base: position 152,887 of record NZ_JAGKSC010000005.1, read on the forward strand.
TGGGCGCTACTGGCGCGATGCCAAGCTGTATGAAATTGGTGCAGGTACCAGTGAGATTCGCCGTATGTTAGTTGGTCGTGAGCTGTTTAACGAGACCAAATAAAGCGTAATAATTGTTTAAAAGTTAACTTTTATCGAATAATTTTATTTTAAAATCTAAAAATGTGCTACGTTATGTCTCATAGCGTGGCACTTTTTAATGACTGAAATAAAAGAATTCTACAATGACCCATAAATCACATACCAAGCTAGCCTTTAATCACATAGCTTCCAACAAAACAGTTTCTCATTTTCTAACCAACATAAAATATATCAGTACTTACAGTCTGTTAACCACTTTGTTTACATTTTTTACGATGACAGCCAGTGTCACGCCTGCACAAGCAGAGCTGGTTGATTTATCGAATCCTGAACCTGTTATTCAGTTTGCTAGTCGAGAGGCAAGCTGGCTGAAACCGCCGACATTCGATCGTGCAATTCGTCATAACCCCATAGGTAGATATTTAATTCATTGTTCCTATGATGAAAATGGGGCTGCTATCAAGCCTTGTGATAGAACGGATTTAAAAATAGTTTTGTCATTACGCGTTGATAAGCAAGGCAGTATTAAAAATATAAAAGTGATTGAGAGTAGCGGTGTGGAAAGTATAGATAAAATGACTATTAGGGAATTGTACAAAGCTCGACTTAAGCCTTTTTTGATAAAAGGGCAAGCAGTAATGGGAAACGTTAATGTACCGATTGTATTTACAGCACCATAACCGTCGTATTTAAAGCAAAAAAAGCAGTACGCTTAAAACGTATTGCTTTTTTGTGTCTATTTTCTAGATACTTTCAAAACACTATATCTGTTTACTATGATCAAAATATCGTGCCAGACCATTTAATAATAAATCATCACGCAGACGTACAGGACGGTTGACGTGCTGTGAGATAATGGCTGCATCACCACCCGTCATGATGACTTCAAAGTTGGGATGACGGTGGCTAATCTCATTAATCGCACCGACGATTGATAATAGTATGCCGCGATGTACCGCATCTTGTGTGGTCACACCTTGGCCGACACTATCGAAAGTCCCGTTAGAGATGGTGATTTGCTTAGTACCAGAAAACAACGACTCACGTTGCAGATAGATACTGGGGAAAATATAACCGCCCAAATGCTCAGCATGATCGATCAAATCAATGGTCACAGCTGTACCGCAACCAATCACACATTGACGCTTTTTCTTATCGACCGCGCCCAGCATTTGTAGCCAACGATCACAGCCGAGCTGCTCATCATTATATTGACTCTTCATGAGTGTGTGAGCGGCATCGACATGGACGAATTCAAACGGAATATTAAGACGGCTTAAGGTCTCTGATACCTTGGCATTCAGCTCGTCACCTAGTACGGACGAGATACCAATAAAGTCAGGGGCAAAACGCTCAAAGCGATCCGTCAAACCCATCAGCAATTCGGCTGGTGCCTGCAAATGTTGTTTGGCATCATGTGTGACTATCTGACCGATATCATCGGTGAGCCAGTATTTCAGGCGGGTATTTCCAAGATCAAGCCAGAGCATAAAATTCCCTTTATGTACAGTGGAGCAATTATCAACATCCTATCCTGATAGCTACTGCACTTTAGTGCTCGTTGATTAAACGATTAAGTCGTTTGAATAACGTCAATGCGTCCGGTGAAAAGTGCAGAAATCTTACCGTTATCTTGGCGCAATTGCAAACATCCATGTGTATCGATACCACAAGCGTAACCCGTGAGTATATTGGTTTGACCGTTATGCTCTTGGGTCACACGTAATCGCAGCTCGCTCAGTGCATCCATCGAGTCAAACTGTTTTAAAAAGCTGTCCAGATAATAACTATGTCCCGTTGGCTTTTCTATACTTAGGTGCTCGAAGCGCGTCATAGCAGCCATTAATGCTTTACTCATTTGCTGATAAAGCACACGTAAGCTCGGTAGACTGGCAGCCTGCGCTTTTGGCTGTAGCGTCTCAGCAATATCTTGTAAGCTAATGGCCTGATAACTCATGCCTTCAGAGGTTTGCGCAGTTAGTTTTGGCGCAGCTTGTACATTGAGGCCGATACCTAATACCACACCGACCACCCTGCCAGACTGAGTGACAGGCTCTATCAGAATGCCAGCCAGTTTACTAAAGGGTAGCGTACGCTGAGTTGATACGGCACTATTCATCGACGCTACGCTATCTGATTCCGATACTGGGGCATCTGATACCGAGTCAACCGCGACAGATTGATCTTCATCTCCGGTCTGAGTGTGCTGCTGATAGAATCCTAGATCATTTGCCCATTTAACGCCAATTGGCGTCAACTCTTGCGCTTGCAACTGCTCATTCAATGTTTGAATGATAGGCATGTTTGCCAGCTCAACGCCGATGATGAGTGACAATACACCACTGATTGGCATGTGCACAGGATGATATAACGACAGATAGATATTGCCGCGTGGCGACTGCCATGAACGGCCGTGCTGTCCACGTCCGGCGCTCTGGGTTTCAGCGGTCAACAGCTGCACTACCGTGGCATCCAATGTGCCGTTTTGGATTTGCTCTATCAGCTCGCTATTGGTCGAGGCGCTGCTGACAACGTGACGGTGATTGAGCTCAGATAAGTAGGCAGAGGAATTCGTGAGTGGCAGCATAAGTTTAGTCGATGTGGTTAAAGGAAATTTTGATATACTGGGCGATTGTCAATGACAGCATAAAGGTCACGTTGAGATTTGGCAAATACAATTGAGCAGGCCTAAGCGCCAGTGAGTATTATAGCGTCAGTCAGTATTATAAAAGGTTCGTTCTATGATGTTATATGTGTGGTTTGTGATTGCAGGGGCGTTCGCAGGTGTCAGCGCGGGCTTGTTTGGCGTGGGCGGCGGCATGATTATCGTGCCAGCATTGGTGTGGATTTTTACCGCTTATGACTTTTCGCCAGAAGTAATCACCCATTTGGCCATCGGTACCTCACTTGCAACCATTGTAGTGACCTCGATCAGCTCACTGACTGCACATAACAAGCGCGGCGGCGTGCGCTGGGAAGTATGGCGCAAAATGGCGCTTGGATTGGTCATTGGTAGCTTGGTCGGTGCTGGTATTGCAGATATGATTGACGGCAAGGTACTACAAGCCATTATCGGTGTCGGCGCGCTCTTAGTAGCGATAAAAATGCTGTTTTTCTCTAATAAAGAGCAGTTGGGCAAGCCGTTGCCATCTGCTGGTATCCAGTTCGGTGCTGGTACAGGCATTGGTATGGCGTCGTCTATCTTTGGAATTGGCGGTGGTAGTTTGACGGTGCCGTTTTTAAACTGGGCAGGATTACCGATGAAACAATCGGTCGGCACCTCAGCAGCGTGCGGTCTACCAATCGCATTGGCTGGCGCGGCAGGTTTTGCATGGTTCGGTCAAGACGTGGTCAATCTGCCTGAGGGTACCATAGGATTTGTGCATATCACGGGATTTTTATGCATCTCAGTGGCTAGCTTTGCAATGGCAAAAGTCGGTGCCAAGCTCGCTCATGTATTGCCTGCGCTGATGCTTAAACGTGCGTTTGGCGTGTTGTTAGTGTTTGCTGGTGGGCAGTTATTGTTGAGTGGGATTGGGGTGTTGTAAGAAACCAATCGTTTTTAATTTTTATTATCATATAAGGAGTTAAAAATGTTTACAGTAATAGCTAGTCTCTTAGGTGTTCTTATTGGTGGATTACTTCCTTATATAACGAATAAACAAATACATAAGCATGATATTGATAAATTAAAGTTAGAGCATAATAAGGAAGTGAAAGTCTTCACACGTGAAAAGTATGAGCAATTAATTATTAAGCTGTATCGCCTAGCTTATATGGCTTATGAAGGCGTATATTATCGTTCAAGAAATGAAAACCTAAATTTTACGATGGAGACATTCATGATGTTAATGGCTGAAGTTGATACTTTAGTCATGCTTCATTTCCCTTTGTTAGAAGAGGACTACGAAAAATTTTCTAAACAACTCGTTAAATTATATATCGAATTATTTTCTGGTAGTTTCGGACAGTGTGAGGTTATTAAAGAAGCATTTGATAGAGAAGCTGAAAACCTATTAAAAGTTGTTAAACGACATGCTGATGAATATACGCAAATAGTCACTTCTTAGAAATAGTCTTATTTCCTTTGCTATTCTCCATTGATTACTTTCGGAAGATTATGATCTTAGAGAGTTTCGGTATCGTCTATGATAGCCACAAACCCACCACAATTTCAGGTAGAATAGCCGCCTATTTTTGCTGCATTTATTGATCCTTTATACGCCCAAAACCTCTAAAGCTAACAAGGCTTTAAATCCTTAGATAAACTTGGCATGTTGTATAGTCGATTCAATTTAAAAGTAGTACAAAGTAGTACAAGGCAACCGAGTGTAGACGTATATGTGATATTTCAAGCGAGGTTAACGCTGTAATACTTTATAGTGGAATGACTATAGCAATGACAAACCTTTATAAAATTAGTATGTAAACCGTGAGACATTATTAGTATGAAAGCTGCAGAAAAATACCGCCGTGTTTTCGGCTCAATGAATCATCTAAAAGAGCAGCTATCATGGACGACTGGTCTGTCTAATATGGTAGAGTTTTTGGCGTGGGAGCCGCAGCGTATTTTAGGCATTACTAAAAAGCAATATGTACGCCAAATCATTGAATGGGCAACCCATCCTGAGCTTACGGGCAAAAATATAGAAGAGATTGAGCAATCAATCATCAAAAAGCTCAATACAAAAATGAGTGAATCTGAGCAGCTAGAGACCTATTCAACGCAAACGTCAGGCATCTGTAATGCAAGAGAAGCCGTTCGCCGAGTAAAATTCTTTTCTGAAGATTACCTGAATAAAGAGTTCGATATATTTTTGAGCTTGTGTAGTGATGTTTATCTCGACTTATTTTATCAGCAGTTTATTAGCTTTGAGCCAAATAGATCATGGTCGACACATGGTAACAGTGGCATATTTGAAAACAGTACAGAGCTAAAAGCGATGTATATGGATAACTTAGCTTATAACCATCAAGCGAACGTGCTTGTAGCAAATGAGTTAAAGCTCGCTGGTCAGAAAAATTCCGACCCAATCCTAAAGTACTGTTTGATGTATGAGCATTTATTAGAAAAAGGCTTTATTGAGCAGGGTACAAAATTTCTACTATTATTTATCGGTGGTGACGCGTTAAAGCAAAACAAGCAAACGCTCGTAGGTCGAGAGCTGGCGCTGTGTCATAAAAGACCGAGGAAATATCAGCATCTACTAAGAACAGAGCTGTTAGAAATAGTCGAGCATTTAGAAGTGGCAAGTATCTCTTGGTCCGCTCTTATCGAGTTTAATAATCGCTATTTAACAGAAAATGATACCTGCCAAGTGGAGCAAAAACTGCTGCAGGGGTTTCACCAGAGCCTTGAATCAAAATCGTTTATGCAGTTAGCTGTTTAACCCTAAAAACCCACCACAATTTCAGGTAGAATAGCCGCCTGTTTTTGCTAAGTTTACTGATTCTTCATGCGTCTAAAATCTCTAAAGCTGGCAGGCTTCAAATCCTTTGCCAATCCAACGACTTTTACCTTCCGTCATGGCATCACCGCCATTGTCGGGCCGAACGGCTGTGGCAAATCTAACGTGATTGATGCCATTCGCTGGGTGCTGGGTGAGACCTCTGCCAAGCAGTTGCGTGGTGGCGCGATGAGTGATGTCATTTTTGCTGGTACGCAAGATAAGGCTGCCAAAAGTGTCGCCAGTGTCGAGCTGACGTTTGAGCATACGCAAGATGAGCATACGGGCATTCGCCATGAATTTAATTTGTACCAAGAGCTGTCTGTTCGTCGTCAGGTAAATAAAGAAGGGCGCTCAGATTACTTTATCAATGGCACACGTTGTCGTCGCCGTGATGTGGTCGATGTGTTTTTGGGTACGGGACTTGGTGCGCGTAGTTATGCAGTAATTGAACAAGGTATGATTGGGCGTATTGTCGAATCTAGTCCTATGCAGCTGCGCGAGTTTATCGAAGAGGCAGCAGGTGTCTCACGCTATCAGGCGCGCCGCGAAGAAACGCAAAAAAAGCTAGAGAAAACACAAGAGAACCTAGCACGTCTGCATGACATGCAAAGCGAGTTAGTCAGCCAACAAAAGCGCTTGTCGAAGCAAGCCGCCAGTGCTGAGCGCTACGAGGAGCTGGCATTAGCGCTTGCTGATATCAAACAGCAGCTTGCCATTCAGCAGTTGTATCAAGCCAAGCATACGCAGCAGCAACAGAAAATTTCCCATGAGCGCAGCACCGCTGAAGTCGCCACATTGCAAGCCAACTATGAGACGCTAAAAGCGCAGCAAGATAAGCTCGCCACGCACATTAACCAAGAGCAATGGCTCAAGGACGATGCTCAAAGCGCTCATTATCAGCAGCAGCTCGGCTATCAACAAGCTGAGCACGAGCTGAGCGATGCCAAGTCACAATTGACCGTGATTGAGCAACAACTCGCGAGCTTGGATCAGCAGCGCGCGCAAGCAGTGGATGAGATTGATCGATTAAAAGCCGAGCAAGCCGAGCAGCAGAATATATTAGAGGCGTTACGTCCACAGCTCACCGAGTTGACGAATAAACGTGACACGCATAAGCGTAATGAGCAACCGTTACAACGCGCATGGCATGACGCGCAAAACCAGCTATCACGTCTACAAGATAATGCGCGCATGCTTGAGCAGCAGCAAGCCATTAATAGCCAAGCGCAAAAACGCCATCAGCAGAACCATGAAAAATGGCAACGCCGCCAGCAAAACTGGCAAAATCTATGGCAGCAACTACAACAATCGCTATCAATATCTAGCAATAATAAGGGTTTTGATAAGGGCTCTGATGAACAAGCGCCAACGGATGCAAAAAACCTACAGCAGACGTTAGAGACGCAAGTTGCAGAACTAAACAAACAGTTGCAGCAAATTGAGCGCCAACAAGACAGCATCGATGAGCGTCTGTCGGAACTACAACCGCAAGCGCATGATTTACAGCAGCGCTTGAATACGCAGCAGCGTGGGTTGAGTGAGCATGAGAAGCGTCACGCGGTATTGGCCAGTGAATACGATACCCTGCATCAGATATTGCATCCAAAACCTACACCGCAGAATCAACAGCAAGCCTCTGTCTCTACAGCGGATAATCTAGACGATAGCTCGGAAAGCAATGTCGTCAATCGCTATAACGAGTTGGCTATTACCACCTTACGTGAGCAGATTGAGCTGAGTGAAAAAGGGCAACAGCACGCCGTGCTACTCGATAGCGTCTTGGCGTTATGGCTAGATAGTCATGTACTAATCTCTAACCAATCTAATCAATTAAACGTTGATGATGTGAGCAGTGATATTGAGAAAGCGAACAGCTTATGGCACATGCTTGAGCATGATCTAACGGATATCATTACTTATCAAACAACGCAAAATGAGCAGGCTAATACAGAAGGAAAACCTTCAATAGAGAGCGGTCATAGCTTGTGGTTACCTGCCAAGAATGAGTCAACTACAAAGCCATTTTCCAGTAATCAGCCAGACCACTTTGCTGATAAAGTCTTGCCGTTATCACAGCTGATTAAGCAGCCTGCATTGGCGCTCTGGCAGCAGTGCTACTTGTATATTACGCAATCAGAAGCGACCAATCAGCAGACTCTTGAAGACTTTGCCAATATCTTAAAAGCGTTGCCATCGTCAGCTATTTTGTTGACCGCAGACGGTTGGCTCATCAGTCGTCAGGGTACAATTAATCTGAGTAAGTTTATAGGTGAGCAAGATGGTCAAGGTGAGAGCAGTAGCCAGTTTTTAACACAGCGTTTGCAGCAGCGCAGCCGTTTGCAAGCATTAGAAAATTTGCTAGATGAGTTTGAAACCAAAATCCAAGAAACGCAAAAGACCATTGCAAAGAATCAACGGGACTATGATGCGTTAACAATCAATCTAGAAGAAACTCGTGCACAAGCAGATCAGCTCACCCGTGAGAAATATAAATATCAGCAGCAGCTAACGACTCAGCGTGCCAATGCTGAGCGCTTACAAGCAGACAGCCAGCGTCTTATGGCTGACAAATCTGCCCTTGAGCAAGAGCAACACGAGTTAGAACAAGAGGGACAAGTGCTCACTCATGAGCAGCAAGATATTCAAAGCCAGATAGTAGTGTTAACGCCGCAAATATCTGATGCCCGTGGGACCAGTCAGCAACTACAGGCTGAGCGCAGTGAGCTAAATCGTACACGCCAAGCCGATGATGATGCATGGCAAGCATTGCAGCTGCGTATCCAGCAGAGCGAGATGCGCTTAGAGCATAGTGTCAGTAGCCTTGCGCGGGCGACTGTGCAATATGACCAATCGCTACAGAGTGAGCAGCAGCTAAAAGCAAGTCATCAGAAGCAGCAGAATAAGCTACCAGACTTGCAAGCATTATTACAAACTGCGCAGACAGCACGAGATAAGCAGCAGGTGCTATTGACCGAGCGTGATACTGCATTGGCTGCACTCAAACAAGACTATGCTCAGCAGCAGACAGCGTTGGATAGCGTGCAAAATACGTTACAAGTTCAGCAGGGTAAACTTGCGAATCATGCCACCGAGTTGGCACTAAGCATGGCGCGTTTGGATGATGCGAGTACTCATACTCATGACGCTTTAGAAGCGTACTATAAGGTGAGCCATAAATATAAATCGGAGTCGCATTCAACACAGCACCCGCAGCATCAGCAACAAATGATGAGTGTCTCAAATCTATTGGCAGATTTTATCGCGCATGATCGCCGTGTGCGTCCAGATAAAATCGCAGAGCTGGAGTCTGAACGTGCCACGCTTGAGCAGCAGCTTAGCAAAATCGGCCCCGTCAACTTGGCCGCAGTGGCAGAGTTGGCTGAAGTCAACGAGCGCTTAGAGCCATTGGCGCAGCAGACAGCAGATATTGCGGCTAGTATGCAGACGTTGACGGCAGCGATTGAGTCTATTGATGAGACGACTAAGACACTGTTTATGCAGACGCTAGATGCCGTTAATACTGAGCTTGCTAATTTATTTGCCAAAGTCTTTGGTGGTGGTCAAGCCAGTTTGACGTTGAACACAGACGATATGCCAGCCAATATCCCCGCTGACAAATACAAGTCAGAGCAGTGGCGGGCAGGACTTACCTTGATGGCACAGCCTAAAGGCAAGCGTAATAGTCGCCTAGCTGTACTGTCGGGTGGTGAAAAAACCCTCACCGCGCTGAGCTTGATTTTTGCGATATTTAAGCAGCATCCCGCACCGTTCTGTGTGCTCGATGAAGTCGATGCACCACTTGATGATGCCAACGTCGAACGCTTTACCAGTTTGATTCATGAGCTGGCAGATGATTTACAGTTTATTTTTATCAGTCATAACAAACTGACGATGCAGATTGCTGACGAGCTAAAAGGCATTACTATGCCAAGCGCAGGTATTTCTACATTAGTCAGCGTTTCGCTAGATGAAGCTGCACGTTATGTAGAGAGCTAAGACTCAAAAATCTGATACTAAAAGTACTATGAGAATCAGCGCGATGCAAATATAATCAATCAATTGGCATAAATGCAAATAAGCTTGACCTCAGTCCAGCATACTGGTTATAAAGTACACAATGTGGTGACGACATAGGTCAGCCATGCTAGAATATTGCCATTTATGCTCGTTTGTGTATTCCCTTTTGTTATATATACTAGGATGTATTTATCATGACCGTTATTCAGTTTATATTGATTGCCATTGCCGCGTTTATCGTGCTCGCAGGGCTGTTTATGGTCATTCGTAGCTTTAAGCGCCGCGCTGCTACCGAAGCTGCTGCGGTCAATTATGACAAAAATGGTATTCCCATCATACCGCGTCACGAGCGTAATATCGTCGACCAGCCAGACCTTGATGATACGGTCGCTGGCGAGACGAGCATCGGTCCAGATCGTAGCTACTTAGATGCCGTCGTTGAAGAAGAGCCTTTGACGCAAACGCATACCAACGTTGACGCCCAGCTAACAGCCGAGCATAGCAGTACCGTAACTGACGACCATGACGTCATTGATGAAGCTGACTATGCGCGCTGGCAAGATGAGCAACGCCGTGCCGATAGTGCTGAATTTGTAGAAGCCGCTGATCAGATGCATATCGAGCAAGAGCCTGATGCGTTTTCAAGCCTTATGTCGGCAACGGATAATCTGATGCCATCGATCGACACGGCAGAAGAGCCTAGCTTCGATGACAACAGCCCGATACTTGATCAGCATCTATCAGAGTCAGGCGACGACGCGCAAAACGGTCCATTGATCAATGCCAAAGACAATATCAATATCACCATCTTGCCGCACCAATATCGTGACCGTCCAACGGCGACTATCCGTGGCCGTGATTTATTGGCGCTGATTGACAAATATGGTCTGCGCTATGGCGCGATGAATATGTTCCATCGTTATGAGCAAAAAGACGGCACCGGTATGCTGTGGTTTAGCATGATGGGTATCACCGATAGCGGTATCGCGCCATTTGATCCGCATAGCGTGGCGACTAATACCTATACTGGTGTGGTGGTGTTTTTATCGTTGCCACACCCACAAGCATTGCGCAGCTTCGATAGTATGATGAGCATTGCTTATATGATGGCAAGCGATTTGGATGCCATTATGCTGGATGAAGAGAACGAACCAATCACCTCTGAATACAAACAGCAACTACGCAACCAAGTCCGCGACTATGAGGGCTAAACGTCAGTTCATACAATGAGTGAGTAGCATTAAGTGAGTGGCATTAAAAAAGGCAAATAGCGATTAACGTTATTTGCCTTTTTTAATGGGCTTTAGTTTCTGCAAAATGCTAGAGTCGCTTCAAGATAATTTAGATACAAGGAAGGTGAGTGAAAGTACTACACATAGTAGACTGAGCGAGCCTGACACAGTATCTGATTTATATAGGATTGGCTATACCGAGTATCTTGCAAACTTGTTATTATATCGACATCTTGAATTGCAAAGAAAAGACGCCGACTATGACTGACTCTATCTTACCGATCACTGCTCAAACTGAAACCAATAAAAATGCGGCTCATGATACTGGCGATAATATCGTCATCCAAATGCGCACGTTTATCGATGCTCTTAAGCAGCACAATTATGCCTATTATGTGCTCGACAATCCCATCTTAGAGGACAGCGAATACGATCAGTTGCGTCGTTCCTTGGTCACGTTAGAAGAGTCGCATCCTGAGTTGGTACAGCCAGACAGTCCGATTAATCAAGTCGGTGATATGCCGCTATCTGCCTTTACCCAAGTCACTCATGACATCCCCATGCTGTCACTGGGCAATGTTTTTGACTATGACGAATTACATACCTTTATGCGCCGTGTCAATGACCGTCTAAATGACGCGCAAAAAAATCCTGAGTATGAAATGGAGCTAAAGCTTGATGGATTGGCCGTGTCGCTAAAATACGAGCATGGCAAATTTGTGCAAGCCGTCACGCGCGGTGATGGGCAAACGGGCGAGGATATTACGCAAAACACCAAGACCATTCGCAACTTGCCACTTTGGCTCGCGGATGCTGCTGACATCGAGTTGTTAGAAGTGCGCGGTGAAGTACTGATGCCCAAGGCAGGTTTTGATCGTCTCAATCGTTTAGCAGAAGAGAGCGAAAATAAAACCTTTGCCAATCCACGTAATGCCGCTGCGGGTAGCTTACGTCAGTTAGATCCAGCTATAGCAGCCAGTCGCCCACTGGCATTCTATGCTTACTCTATCAATCAGGGATTGCCTGAAACCATCGAAACCCAATCAGCAGGCTTGGCTTGGCTAAAAACCATTGGCTTTACCGTCAGTGCGGTAGAAGTGGTCGCAAACCCACGCGCGGCACAGACTTACTATGAGTCTGTGATTGAGAGCCGTGCCAGTTTGCCGTTTGAAATCGATGGCATGGTGATTAAGGTGAATAACCTGTCATTGCAGCAGCAGCTTGGGTTTCTATCACGTGAGCCACGCTGGGCTACCGCTTATAAATTCCCTGCCGAAACGGTGATGACACGTCTAAACGATATCGAATGGCAAGTCGGACGTACCGGCGCGATTACCCCAGTGGGTAAGCTCGAACCCGTCAAAGTCGGCGGCGTCACGGTTAGTAATGTCACTCTACATAACTTTGGTGAGATTCAGCGTTTAGATGTGCGTGCAGGCGATATGGTCAGCGTCCACCGTGCTGGTGATGTCATCCCTAAAGTCACCCGCGTTTGGCAGGACCAGCGCTCAGCAGACTCAAAGCCAGTGACGCTGCCGTCTACCTGTCCTGTCTGCGACTCTCCTGTCGTCCTGCCAAAAGATGAGGCTTTGGCACGCTGTACGGGCGGCCTCTTTTGTCCCGCACAGCAGCAAGAAGCGTTGATTCACTTTGTCTCGCGTCGTGCGATGGATATCGATGGGCTTGGCGCGAGTTGGCTCATTAGCTTCTTTGAGCATGGATTGGTCAAGACCGTCGCTGATATCTATCAACTGCACAATCATACGGACGAGCTGGTCACACTAGAAAAATTGGGTGAAAAATCGGTACAAAACATCCTCAGCGCTATCGAAGCTAGCAAGCACACAACACTGTCTCGCTTTATTTACGCACTTGGTATTCGCGGTGTGGGTGAGGGCACGGCGCAAAACTTTGCTCAGCAATTTGGTGACCTCAATAGCCTGATGGCAGCCAGTATCGAAACCCTGATTAAAACCCCTGACGTTGGCACCATCACTGCCGAGCTGGCTTACGAGTTTTTCCGTGCGCCACACAATATCGAAGTCATCACTGCATTACGCGAGGCTGGCGTCCATTGGAATAAGGTCGAGCAAAAAGCTGCTGGAGACTTACCACTTGATGGGCAGACGTGGGTGATTACGGGTGCGCTTGAAAAAATGGCACGTGATGAAGCTAAGGCCAAACTGCAAGCGTTAGGCGCAAAAGTATCGGGCAGTATCTCATCAAAAACCACTGCGCTGTTGGCAGGGGATAAAGCTGGCTCTAAACTAACCAAAGCGGAGAAACTGGGTGTGAAAATCGTGGGTGAGGAAGAGTTTTTAGAGTTGGTTGGGGAGTAGGGTAAATTGAGAATAATATCCTTTTCATTCAGATTTTCTGCTATAAAAGCTTTAAACTCTGATGAATAATAGTATGTAAATCTAATTAATAGGAATGAGTAAATGTATGAATGCATTATTTAAAGAGCTCAAAAGCAGGTTGAATTTATTAGAGGCTGTTTCTGACGCATCTAGACCTAATGATTTGTTACCATCAAGATTCGAAGACAAGGTTGGAGGAGAGCTAGCTAAGGAATTTGGTGCTTATCTTGAGAAGAAAATTGATGATGGTACTTATACTCCTTCTATTGCCTCTTTTGTTCCTGTTCCAAAGCCAGGATTTACTACAAGACCTGCTGCACTATTAACGCTATCAGACAGGATAATGTATGAAGCTTTAGTGAGTTCAATAAAATCTTCGATTGAAAAAAAACTAATAAGTGATGATTATGTGAAGTGGCCTAGGGCAGAGTACGTAAAGAAAAGGTGGGGTGAGTTTGAGAAAGCACCTCTGTTATCAGGTGAGGAATACATAGTCAATATAGATGTTACAGCATTTTATGATTCAATTGATCATTCTATTCTAGAAGATAAAATAGTGGAAATTACAGGTGAACAACAGGTCGGTTTAGCAATAAAGTTGTTTTTAAATAAAATTATGGATTCGAATAGAGGTCTGCCACAAGGAGTTTTCGCTTCTGATACTTTAGCTACGCTATATCTTCAGTCTGTTGATGCAGCAATGCTTAGATCTGGCTTTAACTACTGGCGACATGGGGATGACATAAGGATGAGTGTCGAAAACTTATCTTTAGCTCGTCAATCAATTGCAATGTCGGAGAATGAACTTAGAAAAATAGGATTAGTTCTAAACTCTTCTAAATGCACAATAAAAAAGTCTGAAAGCTATAGAAATCATTTAGATGAGATAAGCAAAGTATATGAAAAAATAACAGAAAAACTCTATGAAGATAAAGTCAAGGGATTGAGTGAAGATAACGAAGCTCTCGAAAAAACAATGGATGATGCCAAGCTAGATGAACAAATGAAATGGGACTTATTTTATCATGGATCAATAACGTTAGAAGATGTAATAGAAAAAATGAGAGAGCATCTTCAGCCAGATGAAATAGAGGTAGCAAGAAATCTTTTTAATGAAACAATAATAGGTTTGCCTGATGGAGATGCACCTCTCTCAAAAGATAGGTTTCATGTTCAAATAAAGATGTCGCTTCTTAGACTGTCTGCTGGAAAATCAGAAGAAGCAATAGAATACTGTTCAACTCTAATAGCTAAATTTCCAGAGAAAACAGAGTTAGTATGTAATTACCTATTAGCTTTGGAATCTAATTATCCAGAAAGAGTTGCTCTGCAGGTAGAAGATATTATTAACTCAGAATTGTTTTTAACAGTATGGCAGAAAGCTTGGATATATAGGGTAATGTTAGAATGTGTAGAGTGTTTGAAGCCTGAAACTAAGCTTAAGATTTTAAGCAATTGTGAAAATCAATATTCACATTGGTTAGAGCGAACTGAAGGATTTAAGATTCTTTCAAAGCTAGGCGAACTACCATTTAGCTTAATTGCAAAAAGCTGGGAGTTGGCTCCAGAAGCTTATAGACCTGATTTGATATGTTCCGCAGTTTATCTCTCAAAAGAATGTAGTAAATCAAAAAGATTTTTAGAAGGTATAGTACACCATCCTATTGAGAGAGTTGTAGCTCGGCATTGTACCAGTAAACTTTTATCTTGATAATAATATTATTTTAGAATAAATATAACATTGGTAATAACCCATGAAATATACGATTAGAACAGAGGTTAATACCAATGCTATTAAAAGATAAAAATTCTATCTCAAGTTTTTTACGTTAGTATGCATATGTTAATCGAGCCTACAAATTAAATTACTCCACCATCTCCCCATGCGCCTTCACATCACTTTTCTTACTATCAGGCTTAATCTCAATTGGTAATACCAATCCTTTAGCAAAGTCATCAGACAGCACATAATCGTAGCTGCTGGCAGCGACATCGGGCGTGGTATGAATGATAAGCGTCATCTCATTGCCATCGGTTACCTCATGTGAGACATAGGTCTCACTCAGCTGATCCAAGGCTTTCGATAGTGCCTCGTTACTTGCCATACTTATTGTGAGGTTGTGTTGAGCAGTCGCAGCGTCCACTTTGAAGTAATCCGCATAATCACGGACATTTTGGCTATCGATGGCAAACGGGTATTTGTAATTGGTAGGGTCAGCAGGCTTTTCACCACTGTCCATGATCGACCAGTCTATCGTATCGACTGATGGTTCGCCTTTTGGCGTCGATGAATCTGCTGCTGTCGCCGCTGCCTCAGGGGTTTGGTCGGTGGCATCAACAGAATCGGCAGCGTTATTGCAGCCTGTCAGCGCCCATATACTTGCCGTTGCAATTACCATCATACTTATCAGACGCTTAGCCATCGAGTTATCCTTTTTATTATTGATCATGATTAATATGCCCTAGTTTGACAGCTTTCTGTAGGGTTCTCTAGCGAAATGCAGCAAACGAGCGCCTGTTGTAAAAATATTGAATATAAAAATATCGAAGCAACTGGCATATTCTTAAAAAATGCGCACAAAAAAACAGCCACCATAGGATGACTGTTTTTTCGCTTATTTATTTACTACTTGTGATAGCTTTTGCTTGTGGCTACTGATTATATTTGGCAGTTCACTTGGTATTCTTTACCATTTGCCCATTTGATGGCAAAAATACCTTTGTCGCCTTTCATGTGCCATGCATAGACAGCTTCTGGATTTGATTCATTGACGTAACTTGCTACATCGCCTTTTACCTCACCATTTAAGATGATTGGTTGATCTGCCCAATTTGCTTTAGGCAAGGTTGCGTTTAGCATCACTTGTTTTTTATTGATAGACTGCTTTGCCATGATTTTGCTGTCATCAGTACAAGTATAAGGCGCTGATGCCATACGATCATAAGCAGCTGTCACTTTTTCTGGAGCAGGTGTATCAATGGCATCTGGGGTAGTCGGTGCAGTAGTGGCGCAAGCACTCAGTAGGGCAAGGGCTGGTAGGGCAGTGACAATTTTAGTTATCGTTTTCATCGTTTTCTCCAAAGTATTAACTTGATTCATTTAACTGTTCTTAATAATGCGTTAAGCATATGGCGCCATAGTAGCGAAAATACAGTCAGCACAATGTTAGAAATTGTTTGTTACCTATTAGCTTTCTTGCTTAACCGATGACTAATGTAATTTCTAATTTAAGTGGTACGTTATTCGGATAGTAAGTCATTTATGGGACGAGTTAGATACTCACAGTTGGCTAGGCAAATAAAAATCGCCCACCAGCTTGAGAGCCGGTGGGCGATTTTTATTGATAAGGATACCTAAGCTGTCGCTGACCAAGCTTACTTTATAAGTTTGGTCAGCGGAATTAATTACTTAGTTTTGCGTGGTGGCAGACCCGTATGCTGTGTCTGGAAATTACCTTTGCTTACTTTCTTTTTGGTATTCTTACTAACGACATTGTTATTGGTTGAGCCATTGCTGCGCTTCACCGAATCATTACCTAAGCGGCTGTTCTTTTTGCGCGCCGATTGATAACTGTCTTGTGCGGCATCGCGACCTTCTAAGCTGGCGTTAAATGGTGGGATTAAGCAACCACGATTTTTACCAATCAAATCGCTACGACCCATATCTTGCAATGCTTTACGCAACATCACCCAGTTTTTTGGATCATGGAAGCGCAAGAAAGCTTTGTGTAATTTACGCTGCTTGCCAGACTTGACAATATCCATGTCACCTTCATCACGACTGACCTTATGTAGCGGATCTTTATGGGTGTGATACATGGTGGTCGCTGTCGCCATCGGGCTTGGATAAAATGCCTGCACTTGGTCAGCACGGTAGCCATGACTTTTTAGCCAAAGCGCAAGGTTCATCATATCTTCATCTTTCGTGCCCGGATGCGCGGCAATAAAGTAAGGAATCAGATATTGCTCTTTACCCGCTTCTTGGCTGTACTGCTCAAACATGGCTTTGAATTTATCATAGCTGCCCATGCCCGGCTTCATCATCTTCGATAGCACGCCTTCTTCAGAGTGCTCAGGGGCGATTTTTAGATAACCACCGACATGATGACTGACCAATTCTTTGACGTATTCAGGGTCTTTTACTGCCAAGTCATAACGCAGACCTGAGGCAATAAGGATTTTTTTCACGCCTTTGATATCACGCGCTTTGCGATACAGCTTGGTTAAATTACTGTGATCGGTAATCAAGTTTTCGCAGACATCAGGATAGACGCAAGAAGGCTTGCGGCAGTTCTTTTCAATGGTTTCATCTTTACAGCTGAGACGATACATATTAGCCGTTGGGCCACCAAGGTCAGATATTACGCCAGTAAAGTTAGGTGCAGTATCACGAATCGCTTCCACTTCACGCAAGATAGAGTCTTCTGAGCGGCTTTGAATAATGCGGCCTTCGTGTTCAGTGATCGAGCAGAATGTACAACCACCAAAGCAACCGCGCATGATATTGACCGAAAACTTAATCATGTCATAAGCAGGGATGCGCGCATCGCCATAGCTTGGATGTGGCAGGCGGGCATACGGCAAGTCAAACACGTAATCCATCTCTTCGGTTGAGAGTGGAATCGGTGGTGGATTCAGCCAAACGTCAATCGAAGTGTGCGAGTTACCAGCACCGCTACTATGACGCTGTACCAGCGCACGAGCGTTCCCTGGATTGGTTTCCAGATGCAAAATACGGCTGGCATGGGCATAAAGCACAGGGTCAGATTTGACGTGCTCATAGTCAGGCAGACGGATGACAGTCTGCTCGCGCGGTGGCATTTTGAGTTTATGTTTACGCGCCGTCATGGGCTTATTAAAACCACGC
This sequence comes from Psychrobacter sp. K31L, assembly GCF_017942195.1. Lineage (NCBI taxonomy): Bacteria > Pseudomonadati > Pseudomonadota > Gammaproteobacteria > Moraxellales > Moraxellaceae > Psychrobacter > Psychrobacter sp. K31L. The sequence continues at coordinate 170,894 of NZ_JAGKSC010000005.1, forward strand.
AGTTGTACCACTTGCGTTTCTTCATCGACTTGTTCAGCGTTGATGACTTTATTGGTGACAGGTTCCGCGACAAAGCCTTGATACTGAGCAGACATTCCAGTCATGGCTTGACCAACGGGTGAGTCGCTAGGTTTGTCTTGCTCGATTGAGCAGCTATCGATATCTTCAGTCATCACATATGGATTAATAATAGGATCGACACGGCCGACGGTATCGACATCATTACTGGCAACTTCGGTCATGCCAGCTTGCCAATGGCGGCGTGTTGGCGTCAATAGATATGACGTACCACGCAATTTACTCATTTGCTCAAAGCTATAGCCTTTAGACAGACCATGTACCACATCGACGATAGCGCGTTCAGCATTACCATACAATAAGACGTCAGCACGGGCATCCAGCAAAATACTACGACGGACTTTGTCTGACCAATAGTCATAATGCGCGATACGGCGTAAGCTGCCTTCAATACCGCCTAGGATAATCGGCACATCAGGATAAGCTTCGCGGCAGCGCTGGCTATAAACGATAGCAGCACGGTCGGGACGTTTATTAGCGACATTACCTGGTGAGTAAGCATCATCGCTACGGATTTTACGATCTGCCGTGTAGCGGTTGATCATGCTGTCCATGTTACCCGCCGTCACGCCATAGGCATAGACAGGCTTACCCAGTTCCATAAAGGCGTCTTTGCTCTTCCAATCTGGCTGAGCAATGATACCAACACGGAAGCCTTGCGACTCTAATAGACGACCGATAATCGCCATACCAAAGCTTGGATGATCGACGTAGGCATCACCTGAGATGATGATGACGTCACAAGCATCCCAGCCCAGATCGTCCATCTCTTTACGGCTCATCGGTAGATAAGGCGCAGGCTCGTAGCAGCTCGCCCAATGTTTGTCATAATTATAAAGTGGCTTGGTGCCTTGCTTAAAGGCAGTGCGGGCAATGGTATCGGCAGACATGGGCGGACCTGTTAATTAGAAAATTGGCACTAAAAATACGTCCCTTATTACTCACTGATAATAAAGGCGAATTTAAAAGCGCTCATTTTAACATGAATCGCCTTCACTATGCGACCTATTCTATGATGGGCGATTGGCGATAAGTTATTGATAGTGTAAGACAATCTATCAGCCTATCAACAAGAATGGTTTTGGGAAATGCAGAACCATTCTTGCTCTAGATTATGTTTCAGTATGAGTCAGGAAGTAATCAATGCATTGGCTGACAAGTTTTTTAATTGTCTAACAATTGCAGTGGGAAAGTCACAACATCAAAGGCTAGGGCAAAGGGTAATAAGACCAATTTTTGCGCCGTATTTGCGCCACTACGAATGACTTGGTCTTGCTGTGTTTCTGTATGAAAGCTAACCATATAAGGCTTGGTTAAGGCGCGATAGTTCGACTGTATCAGGCTTAAATTACTGACCTGCGGATAGATAGCGCCTTTGACAGGAACGCTAAAGCAAAAGCGCTGAGCTTGGATACGCTGATCACTGGCGGAGGTGCATTCGCGACCATTATTTTGTAAAAAGAACTGGTAATCAGAACGTTTAAACTCATCTTTTAGTTTGGCGTAAGAAAGCTTCATTTCTCCTTGAAAATAGCCGTCATTATTGGGCACAGAAAAGCTCATGTCATTATCGACTTGAATGTTCTTTGGCGTCAGATTGGTGAGTAAATTGACCATTTCCGTCCCGCCTTGGGTCAGCACATAGCTGTTCTTTTCACCGACGATTACCATTGTCGCATTTGGCGTTTTTGGTAATGTCTGTGCAGGACGACCAAAAGCCACAATTTGATCTTCAGACAACACACTCTTAGTCGTTATGGTGCTGATATGTTTGTTGTCTCCTAACAATGAACTGGTTGCACAGCCTGAGCTGACGAGCAATGCCGCGAGTGACGCTCCTGTTATCACTGTTTTGAAGCTTAATGCTTTTAATGCTGGATTATTACTTTCTTCTTTTTTAATGGCACGGGTGTTTTTAATCATGCTAAGGCTTCCTTGTCTACTACCGACGGACTATTGAGGTGGTATCTATTATTTATTGCCAAACTTTCGTTGGTATCGTAACTTGTTTGACCGCGACTTAGCTACTTTTAATTAACTCAATAAACCAATGCTTGTCGAGATTGCTAATCCAATAAAATCTTTGTACCACTTTTAGTGAAATTCATCACAAATTGGCTTTTAAAGTTGCGCACATTATTCTCATAGGTCAGCAAACCCGTCGTGAATCGATGGTAATCGCTCATATTTTTGGCATTGACCATCAACATAAAATCCGCATCACCTGACACTTCATAGCAGCTCATGACCTGTGGCTGTGTATTCATCAAGCGCTCAAACCGATGCTGCATCGAGGTATTAGATCGCGCCATCTCTATCATCACCACCGCAGTCAGTCCGTAACCCACCTTGTTTGGGTCAACGATAGCGACCTGCTTAGTAATCACGCCGTTGCTGATTAATGCTTGGATACGGCGCTGGGCAGTAGCGATAGACACATGCACTTGTTCTGCCACCGTTTTCAATGGCAAGGTCGCATCGTCCTGTAGCAAATTTAAAATCGCTTTATCGATATCATCTAAAATTTGGCTCATTATGTTCTCCCTTCTATGAAATGCTTTCATTATCCGTTCTTATCATTATTATCACCATAAATTAAAATATAAGAAAATATTCAGTTTTGAGTGTTCAAAAAGATAAATTTATTTATAAATGGGTTGTTATAGCAATAATATCTCATCGTTAATTCGTAAAATAGATGCTGTTAATCAAGATCAACAATCAAAGCTTAGCAATCAGAGCCTAGAGCTCAAAAAAGCTTAGTCATGACAAATCAAAGCTAATAGCTGGTCTCCTAATATCTATTTAAATGTACGGTGCTTTTATGTCTACTTCAATCCTTTCTACTGTCTTTGCAAATACGCTCGCAACGACTGTTTCACGCTTGCCACTGCCTACTATTTGGACAGCAGGTAGCGCACAGCAGCGCACATTAATGTTAGGCGTAGCGTTAGCCGTGCTGTCGAATTTGTTGTTTGGCGTACTTTATGCTTACAGCAGCTTTTTAACGCCATTATCAGGTACGCAAGTCTTTATCTGGCGTATGCTCGCGATGTGGGCGGCACTGATAGGATATTTGCTGATTAGTGGGCGCTTAGGTGTTCATATTGATAAGTTAAAAGCGCTAGGTACTGTGAAGCAATGGGTGTGGTTGTTATTACCAACGCCGATATTCTTAAGCCAGTTTTGGTTATTTATGTGGGCACCCGTGAATGGGCAAGGTGTACAAACCGCGATGGGTTATTTCTTATTCCCACTAATGATGGTTATATTTGGCTGCGTCTTTTTTGGCGAAAAGTTAAGCCGTCTACAATGGTTGGCGGTTGGCTTTGCCGCATTAGGGGTCGGCAGTGAAATTATCCGTACGCAAAGTATCTCTTGGGCAACGCTTTGGGTCTGCGGTACGTATCCTATTTATTATATCTTGCGTCGTCTGCAAGGAATCGGTGCTGTGACTGGATTATTGGTCGATTTGACGATATTCGCACCATTTGCTTTGGCTTATTTGTTTTTGATAGCACCTAGTAGTTTAATACTCGTTAGCGGCTCTGGTTTTTTTATCATGATGCTGGCAGGTCTGGGTGTCATGAGTGTGTTAGCCATGAAAACCAACGTGGATGCCAGTCAAATGCTGCCGGTAAATGTCTACGGTATGATGAGTTATTTGGAGCCTGCATTATTGTTTATACTGGCCATCACCATGTTGGGCAACCCGTTTGAATCAGCGATGATTTATAGCTATGGCTTGATTTGGCTGGGTATTGCTTGTTTGGTTACTCATGGCATTCGCCAACTGCGCCGCGCTCGCAAAAACTTATCGTCTTCGGTCAAAAAACAAGTTGCGTAAAAGCTACGATTGACAATATGGATAAGCGATAAAAAAGGACGGCTCAATTAATCGAGCCGTCCTTTTTACCTTAGATTAAAGTGAATCATTTCATTCGTTCATTAATCTAAATGCTGTTTAAAGCCACGTTGCTTATCACGTTCCCAATCACGATCTTTAAGCGTTTTGCGTTTGTCATGCTGCTTTTTACCCAATGCTAAGCCAATTTGACATTTCACCAGCGAGTTTTTCCAATAGCAGGATAATGGCACGCAGGCATAGCCTTTTTGGTTGACTGCACCCATCAATTTTTCGATTTCGCGGCGATTGAGCAGCAGTTTGCGAGTACGGATACTATCAGGACTGACATGCGTTGAGCTGGATAGTAGCGGCTGAATATGCGCGCCAAATATGAAAGCCTCGTTATTACGGAAGATGATATAAGCTTCGGTAATGGTCATTTTGCCCGCGCGAATGGCTTTGACTTCCCAACCTTGTAACGACAATCCTGCCTCAAACGTTTCTTCAATGAAATACTCGTGTCGAGCTTTTTTGTTCGCACAAATTTGATTTTCCGGTTTTTTTGATTTTTTTGACATAATTTCTCCATAAGAATCACTTAAAAGTATCGTGTTCTTATCTGACCAGTCCTACTAATTCCTCATCCTAACCCGTTTAATTGGATTATCTTATATGCGAATGATAAGACGGATGAGTCGAACCGCCTATTGTAGCAAAGCACCTCACAAAAATGTAAGTCAGCTGTTAGGACAAATGTAGCAGATAAGTATTAAGTTCGGGCAAAATTTGCTAGCATATGGCGTAATATTACCGACTATATTAGCCATGTTATGAGCCACTCTATTACTTCTAATTCCTCAAAGCTGCACACCAAAATTTTATATCCTGGCACTTTTGACCCGATTACCAATGGTCATGTGGACTTGGTCAAGCGTGCAACCAAGCTGTTTGATGAGGTCGTCATCGCCGTTGCCTCAGGGCATCATAAAAAACCGTTATTTAATTTTGAAGAGCGCGTCACTTTAGTAGAGACCGTGTTTGAAGATTTACCCCAAGTTTCGGTCATTGGTTTCGAAGGCTTACTAGTAGATTTTATGCGTGAAAAAAACGCCACTGCGGTATTGCGTGGTCTACGGGCGATGTCGGATTTTGAATATGAGTTTCAGCTCGCTAATATGAATCGCGAGCTCGATGAAAACTTTGAAGCGGTGTTTTTGACCCCTTCTCAGAACTATTCATTTATCTCGTCGACGATGATTCGCGAAATTGCCAGACTTGGCGGCGATGTCAATAAATTTGTCCCTCCGTGTGTGGCACAGGCTTTTACAAAAAAACTGTCTATTAAATACAGCTAGTCCTTTAATAAGCTCATAGCTACAGCATATAGGCTAATAATAAACAATAAGGAGCAGTTTATGGCGCTATTAATTACTGATGAATGCATCAATTGTGATGTGTGCGAGCCTGCCTGCCCAAACGAAGCCATCTCAGAAGGCGATGATATCTATGTCATCGATCCTGATTTATGCACGGAATGCGTCGGTCATTTCGATGAGCCGCAATGCGTGGTTATTTGTCCGGTTGACTGTATTCCTCATGATCCTAACCATGTCGAAACTGAAAGTGATTTGATGTCTAAATACAAACGCATTACTGGTCAATAAGTGACTCATATACTATTGATAACATCTGGATTTAAAGCGCTTTAGGGACAATGTAATGACGATAAATGCAAGCCAGATAACGAGCGACTTTGACCAGCAGCACCTTTGGCACCCGTATGCCAGCCTACCACCGACTTATCCCAATATCGTTATTGATCGTGCTGAGGGTATTTATATCATTACCCAAGATGGTACGCGCCTGATCGATGGTATGTCGTCGTGGTGGGCGAGTGCACATGGCTATAATCATCCCAAACTAAATGCGGCGATGATTGAGCAGTTAGGCAAAATGGCGCATGTCATGTTTGGTGGTTTGACGCATCAGCCAGCGATAGATTTAGGCAAAAAACTGCTCGATATTGTGCCTACTGGACTTGATGCGATTTTCTATGCGGACAGCGGCAGTATTGCGGTAGAAGTTGCGCTTAAGATGGCATTGCAATATCAGATTGCCGCCAAGCGTCCACAGAAATGCCAGTTTGTCTCAACACACTCTGGTTATTATGGCGACACGTGGCACGCGATGAGTGTTTGCGACCCTGTCAATGGTATGCACAGCTTGTATGGCAAACAATTACCGATGCAGCATTTTGTGCCAGCACCACCATTAGGGTTTGAGCGCATTTTAACGTTAGAAGAACGCACCGCACTGACAACGTTTTTTGATGAGTATAGCGATAAGCTGGCAGGCTTTATTATCGAGCCGATTATCCAAGGCGCTGGTGGCATGCGTTTCTATAGTCCTGAATATCTGCAACTGTTACGTCAGCTATGTGATGAGCATGAGGTGCTGCTGATTGCTGATGAAATCGCCACTGGTTTTGGGCGTAGTGGCAAGCTGTTTGCTTGCGAGCATGCCGATATTAGCCCTGATATCATGACGATTGGTAAAGCCTTGACTGGCGGCTATATGACCTTTGCCGCGACTTTATGTACGCGCCATATTGCTGATACCATTAGCCAAAGCGATTATCCAGCTCTGATGCATGGCCCAACCTTTATGGGTAATCCGCTGGCATGTGCAGTGGCGTGCGCGTCCATTGATTTAATACTGTCCTATGATATTGAAGCGCGTACAGCCAATATGCAATCTGTCATGGAACAGCAACTTGCTCCAGCTGCTATGTTAAATGGTGTTGCTGAGGTGCGTTGTTTGGGTGCGGTAGCAGTGATTGAGCTGCAAGAAGCCGTTGATATGCCGACCTTTCAAACATTGCTGATTGAAAATGGTATTTGGGTCAGACCCTTTGGTAAGTTGGTCTATATTATGCCTCCTTACATCATCACTGAGGATGAGCTGGTAACGTTATGCCAGTCATTACTAACCGTTGTCACTGCTTACTTAGGTCAAATTTCTACGACCGATAGAGTTCCGCTATGAGCGTGCTATTCATCTCTGGTATCGATACCGATATTGGCAAAACCTATGCCACAGGTATGCTTGCAAAAGCCTTAATGCAGCAAGGCACAAGCGTTATCACTCAAAAACTGGTCCAAACGGGCGTTAGTGTCAATCCAATGACCGGTGAAATGGGTATTGCTGATGATATTATCACGCACCGCGCGTTAATGGACATACCGCTACAGCCGTGTGATTTGGATTTTACTACTTGTCCTTATCGTTATAAAAAACCTGCTTCACCGCATCTTGCGAGTAGACTATCCAAACAAACACTCGATCCTGAGGTTATTACGAGCGCTACAAAAAGCTTGCAAGCTGATTATGAAGTAGTGTTATTAGAAGGCGCAGGTGGACTGCTAGTGCCCATTACTGAGCAGTTATTCGTCTTGGACTACATTGCTGCTCAAGGCTATCCGATTCTTTTAGTTACTTCGGGTCGCTTAGGTAGTATCAATCATACCTTACTTAGTCTCGAAGCTATTACCCAGCGCGGCTTACAGGTTCATACTGTCATTTATAATCATATACATGATGATACCGATAATACTGATGCCGAGATAGCCGATAGCACGATTGAGTTTTTACAGAACCATCTACAGCAATATTATCCAACGACACACTGGCTACAGTTACCCCATTTAGAAAACCATTCAACGTCTGATACTAAAACAGCGTTGAAGCATCAGACATTGTCTTTGCCAAAGGACTTTATTTAAGTGGTTTATGAATAGTATTCTTGTGAATGAAAATAAGCGTAAAAGATATTCCTAGACGGCGATTAGATTTGCTATACTAGCGCGCTTGGTAGACTAGGCAATCGCCGCTGCACACTGGCAACAGATGAGCAGGGGAGGAAAGTCCGGGCTACATAGGGCAGCGTGCCAGCTAACGGCTGGGCAGGGTAACTTGACGACCAGTGCAGCAGAGAGTAGACCGCCTTTGGCTTATATGGGTATCGCAAGATATTCATGTCATCGGTAAGGGTGAAAGGGTGCGGTAAGAGCGCACCGCGTGGCTGGCAACAGTTCACGGCATGGTAAACTCCACGCGTAGCAAGACCAAATAGGCATCGGCATGGCGCGGCCCGCGTTCGATGCGGGTAGGTTGCTTGAGCGTACGAGCGATTGTACGCCTAGAGGAATGATTGTCCACGACAGAACCCGGCTTATCGGTTTACCAAACCTTTTTAATGGCTGAAATTGTATTTATAAAATGCTTACTGTGTGTTGGTGAGTCTTTATTTGCAGAAAATGCCATGTTTTTTCGAAAAAATGCCTTTTGGGGGTTGACGAGGTTAGTCAACTTGGGCATAATACCGAGCCTAAAATGGCGATGTAGCTCAGCTGGTTAGAGCGCATGACTCATAATCGTGAGGTCAAGAGTTCAAGTCTCTTCATCGCCACCATTTATAGCAAGACTAGTAACATTAAAAAAGCCAATCCTTTGTGATTGGTTTTTTTTTGCCTAAAATAAATCAGTGAAAACAATATTTTACAGGAATATAAATAGAATGCGCAATTATATTTACCTACTGTTTTCTTGCTAAATCATAGGTTTATCTGTTTAGACACAGATTAATTGTTGTAACTTATGTCGCGCTTACTTATCATAGGGGCTGTTTTCAGTAAAGTCCTGTAACGCCATGTCTGTACAATTACCTCCTTATCGTCCGATCAAGCATCGTAGTGGCCTCAAAGTCATGGGTGCAGCATTTCATGCATTATTGATGCGTGAGCTGCAAACACGCTTTGGTGGCTACCGTTTGGGTTACCTGTGGGCACCAATAGAAGTAATGACTCAAGTCGTTATACTTTTAGTGCTATTTGGCGCTTTCCGTGAACGTCTAGTGACAGGAATGGATTTTTCTTTGTTTCTAGTCGTAGGAATGGTACCGTTTCGAATGTTTCAGCGAATTTCGATAAGATCCCTTGGTGCCGCGAGTGCAAATCAAGGTTTATTAATGTACCGTTCGATAAAGCATATTGATGTCATCATTGCTCGCTCATTCCTTGAGTTGGTAATATACTTTTCTACTTCCATTATACTAATCTTCAGCCTAATATTTTTTGATATTTATCCAAGCTTGTTAAACTTGCATATTATTATTTTCTGTTGGCTTAGTATGTTTGTATTTAGCTTTGGAGTTGCGCTTATCACAATGGTTATTGGTTTTTACGGTGGAGAAGTCAGCAAAATGATCTCAGTTATCTTTACTATAATTTACTTCACTTCAGGCATTCTGTATCCCGTTCATGTCATTCCTGAACCTTATTTTAGCTATTTACTCTATAACCCTTTTATTCACAATATAGAACTAATGAGACATGCTTTCTCACCTAGTTATCCTTCATCTCATATTGATATTTGGTATTTTTTAAAATGGATGTTTGTGGTGAATTTTATAGGGTTATTGCTTTACAAGTATGCTGAGCGTGACATGATTCGTTCTCGTTAGATGTCGTTAGATGTCGTTAGATGTCGTTAGATGTCGTTAGATGTCGTTATATAGGTTATATAGGTTATATAAAAAGGTAAGTAAATGATTGAGATTAGAGGTGTTTCTAAGTCATTTATGACCAAGAAAGGTCGGCACTATTTGTTCAAAAACTTGAATCTGACTATCGGTGATAAACAAAGTGTCGGTTTGCTTGGTCGCAATGGTGCGGGAAAATCAACGCTATTACGTATTATCTGCGGACTAGATCAGCCTGATCACGGAGAAATTCTCACCGACTCGACTATTTCATGGCCAGTTGGCGTAGCAGGCGGTTTCCAAGGCAGCTTGACCGGTCGTCAAAATGTCCGTTTCGTTTGTCGTCTTTATTCTAGCGGTCCTTATATTGACGAAAAGATTCGTTTTGTTGAAGAGTTCGCAGATATTGGTAATTATTTTGATATGCCAGTTAAGAGCTACTCATCAGGAATGAAAGCACGCTTGACGTTCGGCTTAAGCTTAGCGTTTGATTTTGATTATTATATGCTCGATGAGGCAGGTGCTGTTGGTGATGCAGCTTTTCGTAAGCGTAGTGAAGAGATTTTGGCAGCGCGACGCGCACAAGCAGGGTTTTTAATAGTGTCACACAATATTGGTGATATTAAACGTAATTGCGATATTGGCATTGTTTTAATGGATCAGACAGCACACGTCTTTGACGATACAACAGAAGCGATTGAGGTTTATGAAAAGCATATCCACAAAGCAAAAAAGTAAGATAGTTAACATCTCGTTATTTATCGGCTTAGTGATCATTCCTTGGGTGCTAGTGATATTTTATGTCATAACACTTGCACATCCGCGCTTCATCTCGACCGCTGACGTGGTTGTGAAACAAGTAAGCGAGTCTAGTGTGCCCTCTGGTGGCGGTTTATCGGCCTTATTGGGGGTGAATAGCACCAGTAAAGAAGATGCCACCTATCTGACTGAATATATCTTGTCTAATGACATGGTGAAGCGCCTCGATAACAAGTTCAAGTTCCGAGAAGCTTATCATGTCGATGGCTCGGATCCTCTCAATGAAATTGACCCTGATGCCTCGCAAGAAGATTTACTCGAATATTTCAAAAGCCGTGTCCATATCAATCTTGACGAACAAAGCTATGTGCTTTCAGTATCGACAGAGGCCTTTGATTCTGATTATGCTTTTGAGCTTAATAAAGCGATTTTGAGTGAGTCTGAGCAGTTTGTAAACCGTATCTCACAAGAGGTTGCTCGTGATCAGCTAGTATTTGCAGAGACGCAACTCGATGAGTCACAAGATCGCTTGAATGATGCCAAAGAGCAGCTGCTTAACTATCAAAACGAAAATGAAATTTATGATCCGCAAGCCAATGCGCAAATTGTTAATCAGCTGATTGGTAGCTTACAAGCGCAGCTTAGCTCATTGCGCACAGAAGAGCGACAACTGCTCAGCTATCTCAATCCAGATGCCCCGCAAGTGGTGTCGTTAAGAAGTCAGATAAAAGCGGTTGAAGAACAAATCAATCAAGAGCAAACCAAATTGACGTCACCAAACACCACCAAATTGAACCGTCAAGCGGTACAGTTTGAGACGATTAAAGCCGACGTTGAGTTTGCCACTGAACTATATAAGTTGTCACTATCATCGCTTGAAAAGGCACGTTTAGAAGCCTTTAAAAAGATGAAAAACTTGATTGTGATTTCCACCCCTTATGAAGCTGAAGAGTCATCATATCCACGTCACATTTATATCATTTGGACATCGCTTGCATTGCTTTTGATGCTTTATGGCTTCGTACGTTTAGTGATGGCAGTGGTTCGTGACCATCGTAGCTAGATTTGATCAAGGCAGTTTTGAAAAACCAGATACCAGTAATGATCGACAGATCTGCAAAGGAATACAACGCATGAACATGAAACCACGTCCTATCGTGACGATGATTAAGGTAATGAGCTTGACGATGGCTGCGACCAGCATCTCAGCACTAGCAGCGACCAGTTATGCGGATCAAATATCAGGATCTAGCTTTGGCACTAGTAGCAATAGCATGAGTCAAGACCAAAACCGCAGCAATATCAATGTCTCAACGCAAGCTTTTGCTGGCGGTGTGCCAGCTCAAGCAACGACTCAAGAAGCAGTCGATGCAGCAAGTTTACCGAGTCAGTCGGTTATTAACACCACACGACCTTATCAAGATATCAATACCCAAGATTTGATGTTTGGCGAACAGTTATTTCGTGGTGCGTTCTCGACGACTTCTGGCTCTACCTTTAACGATAGCTATGTGATCAACCCTGGTGATAATGTACAGGTGCGGATGTGGGGTGCGTATCAATATGCGGCAACGACAACTGTTGATCCGCAAGGCAATATCTTTTTGCCAAATGTGGGTCCAGTCCGTATTTCTGGTGTGCAAAATGGCAGTCTACAAAACGTGGTCAAAAGCGCGGTCAGTCGCATTTACCGCTCGAACGTTGGTGTTTATGCATCTTTAGAGCAAGCACAACCAGTCAAAGTTTTCGTGACTGGCTTTGTCAAACAACCTGGTTACTACGGTGGACTTGCCGCAGATTCGGTATTGTCTTATTTAGATCGTGCAGGTGGTGTCGACCCAACACGTGGTAGTTATATTGATATCCAAATCAAGCGCAATGGTCAGATGCTACAGCAAGTCAATCTATATGATTTTTTACTGGCGGGTAAACTGCAATCATTTGCGTTTCGTGACGGTGATGTGATTACGGTTGCGCCGCAGAAAAAAACGTTTGTAGTGGGTGGACAAGTTCAGAATGAATACACCTTTGAATTTGATGTGAATGATTTGACCATTGGTGACGTATTGCAAGTGGCCAGTCCAGCAGCGAATGCTACCAACGTTAGTATTACTCGCAGTGCAGGACGAGCGCAAACGGCAGAGTATTATTCCCTTGCAGAAGCGCAGAATGTCCCTGTCTATAATGGCGATCAAATGGTAGTGACCTCAGATCGCTATGCAGGCACAATTGCTGTACAGGTGAAAGGTGCGCATACGGGTAATGGCGCAATGGTTGTACCATACGGTGCTCGCCTAAAAGATATCGTCCCGCAATTGCAGCCGAGTCCACTGGCGAAACTGACGCATCTCACCATATATCGTCAATCTGTTGCTGAACAACAAAAACGCATGATTAATGAATCGCTTGATCGTTTGGAAGAGTTAACACTAGCCACTCAGTCAACGACTCGTGAAGAAGCGGCACTACGCCAAGATGATGCTGCACTGGTTAAGCAGTTCGTCGCCAAGGCGCGTAATGTACAGACTGATGGTCAGATTGTTGTTGTGCCAAACTCATGGCAGGATATTATTCTGCAACAAGGCGATATTATTGAGATACCAGCGCAGACATCAGTCATTACAGTTAATGGTCAAGTACGAGCACAAGGCGCACTTACTTTTAATCCTGATTATACCGTTGGTGATTATGTTGCCAATTCTGGTGGTTTCTCTGATAATGCCGACGTTAAAGAAATTTTGATTATTCATCAAAATGGCGCCAGTGAAGTGGTCAACACTGCCTACCGTATTCAGCAGGGTGATGAGATTATGGTGCTCCCGAAAGTCAAAACCAAGCGTGTGGAAATTGCTCGTGGCTTATCGCAAATTATTTATCAATTGGCAATTGCGGCTAAGGTTGTATTAGATCTATAACGGTTCATACTGGTTATGTAGATTGAGACATCAATGACTAATAATGACTAATAAAGGTATCGAGAATGGCAAAAAGTGTAAAGCATAAGGATGAGATGCAAGGAATGTCTACCTTTGATGACGCACTATTTTCGCCATTATTGAAGCCTGAGGTATTGAAACCTGAGGCATTAAAACCCAAAGTACCAAAACGTCTGGCGGTAGTCGGTAAAGGTATGCGCAGTAATAACCTTTTATTATCGAGCGTCCTACGAGCAGATATTCAGCGTTGGTATCCTTGGTCAAGCTTGCAACAACGTCTTAATATAGGCATTGAAACCCCTGATGCCTTTATCGGTTGGGGTCATAAGAAAAGCTATCAACGAGCAAAGCATGCTGCCAAACGCCAAGATATTCCTACATTAAGTATCGAGGATGGTTTTTTACGGTCGTTAGATTCAGGGCTCAGTAGCCGCTATGGGCTGAGCGTCGTCACTGATGATATTGGTATTTACTTTGATTTAACGCAGCACTCACGCCTTGAGCAACTGATTATTGAGCGTACTAAAAATGCTATTACGACCAATAATAAAAGTATAGATGAAGAACGCGCTCGACAATTGATGGTACGTATATGCGACGAAAAGCTTAGCAAGTACAACTCAGTTATCGATTGTCCATCATTGGACAAGTTGGCTAATGAAGCAAATACAAATCCAAAAGAAAGCGCTTTAACATCGCATGTTTTATTGATTGACCAAGTGGTTGGCGACGCGTCTATTAAAGGTGCTGGTGCGAACAAACGTCAGTTTAAGAAGATGTTAAAATCTGCATGCCGTAGTCATTCAAATGCTCATATTTGGATCAAAGCTCATCCTGCCTCAAAATCAGGATACCTGACCAATTTAAAGTTACCAAAAAACGTCCGACTATTAACTCAGGCGCTTAACCCTATCGAATTGTTAACGCAAGTTAGCGATGTTTATACCGTTAGCTCGCATATGGGCTTTGAAGCATTGATGCTTGGTAAGACAGTGCATTGCTTTGGTGTTAATTGGTATAGTGGCTGGGGACTGACCGATGACAGCGGTGCACCCAAAAATCTGCTTAAAGCGGTCGAGAAACGTCGTCAAAAACTTGCCACCAAACTACGAGAGGCTAAGGGAAATTCAACTCCTGCATTGTTTCCTACATTATTTGCTAAAAAAACATCTGCGACGCTAGAAACGTTATTTTATAGCGCCTATATCGATTACAGTCGTTATGTAGATCCAGCCACCAAGCAAGCCTGCGAGATTGACACAGCTATTGAATGGCTAGTGACTAATCGATATTGGCAGGGATGCATTGAAGGCAATTTAACGGTATATGAATTTAGCCGCTGGAAGCTGCCGTTTGTGAAGGCTTTCGTTCATCTGCCCCGTACCACTCTGTTTATAAAACCCAAACCACGCCTCAAGAATTTACTGCACCCTGATCACTTACGGGTCAATTATCAGCAGCCGCTATTGGTATGGGGTTTAGCCAAGCGTCAACAGGTACAAAAAAAACTACAGACTAAGATTTCCAAGCAGCAGCATTCACAGATGCCGCCTATTTACTGCATGGAAGATGGGTTTATTCGCTCAAACGGTTTGGGTGCGACCTTGCTGGCGCCATTGTCAGTGGTTATAGACAAGCAAGGTATCTACTATGACGCGACGCAGCCGTCAGATTTGGAAACGTTATTACGTCATTGTCAGGCGATGAACCCACAGCAAAGTAGGCGTGTAAAACAACTTCAAGATAAGTTGCTTAATCAGCGGGTGAGTAAATACAATGTCGGGACCGATATCGGCAGTGCTAATAGCCAGCATACTTCTTGGGTACATAATGCAAAGGTATCTGGAAAACGCCGCATTCTTATCGTTGGACAAGTCGAAGATGATTTATCGGTGCAATATTGTGGTTCAGAAATAAAGACCAATAGCGGCTTGATTGAGCGTGTACAGCGAGACAATCCAGATGCTTATCTGATTTATAAACCTCATCCAGATGTTGAGGCGGGATTGCGCGTAGGTAAGGTAGGAGAGACGCATCTAAAACAAGTTCAAGCGGTCGCTTATGATACAGCGATGCCGGACTGTTTAGAGGGTGTCGATGAAGTTCATACCATGAGTTCATTGACGGGATTTGAAGCCTTGTTGCGTGGTCTAAAAGTGACTTGCTACGGTTTACCATTTTATGCAGGCTGGGGCCTAACGACCGATATTGATGCACAGCTACCATTAAAAGCTGAGTATCTAAGCAGGCGCAAACGAGAAACAGCATTGACACTTGAACAACTGCTGCATTGCACGTTGATAGACTATCCTTTATATCGACTTCCCAATGGTTATGGGCTGGCGCAAGTCGAGCAAGTCATTGATTACTTGTACCCGCCAAAAAATAACGCTTTTGCCGCAACTCAAAATGAAATAAATAATAATTCGGTCAAAACAATCTTTATTTCCAAAAAACTTTCAGCCGTACCCAGTCAGTTGAAGCGCCAAGCTGCCACCCGTTTTATGCAGCAGCGTCATCAATGGCAGCAGCGTCTACGTAGCGTGCTTCGTTAGTTTCCTTTGAACGCGTGATGTAAAACCACTGCGACAAGTATGGGCTTTTTCGGTATAATCATTGATAATTAATGTCTATTCACACGGTCTAACGACCACGCTTGCTTTGATCTTTTATCCTTCAATTAATGGTAATTCAATACTATGGCAGCTTCGATGTCTCATTTGCTTACTCATCGACACGTTTTGCTGTTACAGGGAAAGATGGGCGGATTTTTTGACCGTTTTTCTACATTTTTGCAAACTCAAAATATTCAAGTGAGTAAAGTAAACTTTAATGCAGGCGATGCTTTTTTTTATAGCCATCCCAATACGCATGAATACACGGGTACTTTGGCGCACTTTTCATCTTGGTTGCAGGTTTTTATTGCTGAGCATAATATTGATGCGATTGTATGTTTTGGTGACTGTCGCCCACATCATACGCAAGCGTCCTGTATCAGTGAAAAATTAGGCACCTCATTTTTTGTGTTTGAAGAAGGCTATTTACGACCCGATTATATTACCTTGCAAGAGTATGGTATTAATGGCTATTCACGCCTAAATACTGAAGATATTAAAGCGCTCAAAAAGGCTAATGACCATCCAATCTATACGCACAATCGCTTTTATCGGCTAAGTATTGCTGCTATTGTTTATTATATTATTGCTTGGCTATACAAAAGCCGCTATCCGCATTATTCACATTACCGTGGCATGACGGCATGGCAAGAGGCAATCGCGTGGCTCAAAGCGCCATGGCGTAAATTGCGAGGGTATTTACCTGATAAACAACTACAAAAGAGGCTGACCAAACAAGAAAGTGATAATTATTTCTTGATCAGCTTACAAGTCCATAATGACTCGCAGATTACCCATCATAGTGATTATCATGACATAGTACAGTTCATTGACGAAGCCATTGCAAGCTTTGCAGGTCATGCGAATCAAACACAGCTATTGGTATTTAAACACCATCCCTTAGATCGTGGTCATCGAGACTATCGTGAATTGGTCTCCAGTTTAGCCACGCGCTATCAGGTCAGCCACCGCGTCTTTTATGGCTGCGATATGCATCTACCAACCTTGATGAAGCATAGTATCGGCATGGTGACGATTAACAGTACAACAGGGTTGCAGTCGGTATACCACAAAAAACCTACTAAGGTGATGGGTCGAGCAATTTACGACACCCCAAAACTGACCGACCCAAAGCCGCTTGATGATTTTTGGCAGCATCCTAAAGACCCAGACAATGAGTTCTATTTAAGATTCCGTGAGTATCTGATCGAGCAGACACAAATCAATGGGGCTTTTTATGGTCGATCGCCATGGATGTACAAATATCTAAAGCAAACAAATAGAGACACCAGCGCAATCTCTGATACGGCTAAATAGCTCATCAAGCAGGAGTTGGCTATCAATGTTCTTTGATTCATTACAGCGTTTAACGTTGCGTTATAAAATGCTAAATTAAGCGCTTATTTAACCGTTAACGCTATTCAGTCGTTAGTGTCAGCAGCCATTCTAATTCCTACTAATAAAATCGCCTTACTTTACAGTGGAAAACTGCTAGAATACCTGCATATATCGGTACGTCGCAGCAATGGATGTTATTGCCCTTTTTGCGAACCGATCATTATTCTATCACCCTTAATTTAGTAGGCGCTTTGTGACTGCATTAGCCAATATTCGTAACTTTTCTATCATTGCCCACATTGATCATGGCAAATCGACCCTTGCCGATCGTTTCATTCAAATGTGCGGTGCCTTGCAAGACCGTGAAATGCAGGCGCAAGTACTCGACTCAATGGATATTGAGCGTGAGCGCGGTATCACCATCAAAGCGCAGTCAGTGACTTTGTTTTATGACCACCCAAATGGCGAGCGCTATCAGCTCAACTTTATTGATACGCCAGGCCACGTTGATTTTTCTTACGAAGTCTCGCGTTCATTGGCTGCCTGTGAAGGGGCGCTATTGGTCGTAGATGCGGCGCAAGGCGTGGAAGCACAATCGGTCGCTAACTGCTATACCGCAGTCGATCAAGGCTTAGAAGTGATGGCGGTTTTAAACAAAATTGACCTACCACAAGTTGAGCCTGAGCGTGTTATTCAAGAGATTGAGGACATCATTGGTATCGATGCTGTCGATGCCCCACGTGTATCAGCGAAATCTGGTCTTGGTGTGGATAAATTACTAGAGGCTTTGGTTGCTTTTATTCCCGCACCCACCGGCGACCGTGAAGCCCCGCTACAAGCGTTGATTATTGACTCATGGTTTGACAATTATTTGGGTGTGGTCTCTTTAGTACGTGTGCGTCAAGGAACCATACGTAAAGGTGACAAGCTCTATATCAAGTCCACCAAAGAAGCACACTTGGTCGGCTCTATCGGTGTTTTCACACCGAAACCTCTAGATACGGGTGTTTTGGAAGCTGGTGAAGTTGGCTTTATTATTGCTGGTATTAAAGATATTGCTGGTGCGCCCGTTGGTGATACGATTACCCATGCCAAAACGCCTGATGTCGATCGTATTCCGGGTTTTAAGCAAGTAACGCCGCAAGTCTATGCTGGTATGTTCCCTGTTGAATCTACTGACTTTGAAAAATTTCGTGAAGCGTTGCAAAAATTGCAAATTAACGATGCCTCGTTGTTTTTTGAGCCAGATACCTCAGATGCGCTTGGTTTCGGTTTCCGTTGCGGCTTTTTGGGTATGCTGCACATGGAGATTATCCAAGAGCGCCTAGAGCGTGAGTATGACTTGGATCTCATCACCACGGCACCGTCGGTTATTTATGAGATTGTAAAAAAAGATGGCAGTATTATTTATGTCGATAACCCATCAAGACTGCCTGAACCCAATAACATTGAAGAGTTTCGTGAGCCGATCGCCCGCTGTCAGATTTTAGTACCGCAAGATTATTTGGGTAACGTTATGACGCTATGTATTGAGCGTCGCGGCGTCCAAGTTGATATGCGCTTTATGGGACGTCAAGTTCAGCTAATATTTGATATTCCGATGGGCGAGGTGGTGATGGATTTCTTTGATCGCCTAAAGTCTGTGTCACGTGGATTTGCCTCGCTTGATTATAATTTTGAACGTTACCAAGTCGACAAACTGGTCAAAGTAGATGTGTTGATTAACGGTGACAAAGTCGACGCCCTAGCCATGATTGTGCACGAAACCCAGTCTCGTTACCGTGGTAATGCGCTTGTTACTAAAATGAAAGAATTGATACCACGCCAAATGTTTGATGTGGCGATTCAGGCTGCTATTGGCAGTCAAATCATTGGACGTAGCACTGTCAAAGCCATGCGTAAAGATGTATTGGCCAAGTGTTATGGTGGTGATGTTTCTCGTAAAAAGAAACTGCTGTCCAAACAAAAAGCAGGTAAAAAACGCATGAAGCAAGTGGGTAATGTGGAAATTCCCCAAGAGGCCTTTTTAGCAGTATTGCAAGTCGATTAAGATATTGATATACGTATAATCATCGCTAGTCTTATAAATTAAAATAGTCAGATAAGCAGCTCGTTAATAGGCAATTTAGTATGGATTTCGATTTTAATTTGATTTTAGTGCCATTAACTATTGGCTTGGGTATTATTTGGCTATTAGATAAGCTAGCGTTTAAACAGCGCAAAACACGTGGTCGCGGTCAAGAGAGTTTATTGGTACGCTGGGCCTATGATTTTTTCCCTGTATTGGCAGTGGTATTAATAGTACGCTCATTTTTGATTGAGCCTTTTAATATCCCATCATCTTCTATGGTGCCGACGTTATATACGGGCGACTTTATTGCGGTCAACAAGTATGCCTACGGCGTACGCTTACCACTGACTTATAATAAAGTATTGGATACAGGCGCGCCTGAACATGGTGATGTGGCGGTATTTCGCTACCCAGAAAACCCAAGTATTTATTATATCAAGCGCGTCATTGGCTTACCGGGTGATACGGTCAGCTATGATCAAGGCACGCTTGCTATCAATGACGTACCGGTAGCAACCAAATCAATCGATTTTGATGCTAATGCTGAGCTCACTGCACAGCTGTATCCCCCAGGACAAATTGCACCAGGGCAAGTACTTACGGAAGAAAACGCTGCAGCAATGGGTCAACAAGAAGAAGGTGAGGCGCAGTATTTTCAAGAAACACAGGGTGAGCATGAGCATCTCGTTCGCTACTTGAATGGTATGAATAGTTCGCAGTACGGGCCGTTTTTGCAGCAGCAGTCACCAGAAGTGGTTAGCTCAGAAGGGAACGAGTGGCGTATTACGGTTCCTGAAGGTAATTACTTTGTGATGGGTGATAACCGTGATCGCAGTGCTGACGGTCGCTTTTGGGGCTTTGTCCCTGATGAAAACCTAGCAGGCAAGGCCGTTTATATTTGGATGCATAAGCCACCCGGTCTCAACGTACCCACCTTTTCGCGTAATGGCTCTATTGATTAGAGTCATGGAACAACAGCGTGTTTATTTATGGACAATAGTTTCGTGCTACTATTATGATGATTCGATAATGTTAAATATCCAATCACTGTGACTGTCTAATAGTTTAATAAATGGATACTTAGTGTTATTGAGGTATCTAATAAAAATATAGTAATTTACCCGTTAAGAGGTGTTATGGTGCAGCAGTTATCTGGTTTGTCTACCCAGCGCGGCGCTAGCGTGACTAGCATTGTATTATTTATCATTGTTCTCGGTATTGCTGTCAAGTTGATGATTGCTATTGTACCAGCACAGATCGGTGATTATCAGCTGACTAAGCTCTTAGGAATGGAGCTTAAAGAAGCCAATGACAAAGGTGAGACGGCCAAGCAATTCGTCGAGCGTGTGAATCGGCAGTTATCTATCAATGCTGATTATGATACCAATGCAGAAGACGTGTTTACTTTCACTAATAAAAAGACGGGTCAGCTAGCTATCTATAAGAAATACGAACAAACCAATAACCTTTTCGGTAATGTCGATATTGTCAATCGCTTCGAAGGTGATATTGACGCAACCATGGCAGAGTAGCCTGAATGAGTATATAGCTCATTTCTTATTTATTCGTCAAACATCATTTACGACCATATTTTTTATTAATTAATCGTTATTAACCAGTCATTATTAACCAATTACCTCAGTAAAACAAAAGGGATAACCACAAGCCACGCATGAAACCAACTTCGCAGCACTCTCAGGCGGTTCCTACTCCCCAAACAAATAATACGTCTGTCGACACGCTTATTGTTAGCTCAGAATTCATCCAACGCTTGGCCATATTAACGCGCAAGCTGGGTTATGTGTTTAATAATCTAACACTTCCCAAGCTGGCACTGACTCATCGCTCGTTTGATAGCAAAAAAAACTACGAGCGTTTAGAGTTTTTGGGCGATGCACTATTGGGTATGATTGTGGGTGAGGCTTTATATCATCGTTATCCCAGTCAAAACGAAGGGCGTTTGACGCGTATGCGTGCCACTTTGGTACGCCAAGAATCGCTGGTCATCATTGCTCAAAATTTAGAGCTTTCCAATCATTTAATATTAGGGATAGGGGAGCGTAAAGGTGGTGGTCGTAATCGTGCTTCTATATTAGCGGATGCCGTAGAGTCGCTGATTGGTGCTATCTATTTAGACAGTCAGGATATGACTATTACTCGTGATTGCGTGCTCTCATGGTATGGAGACCTGATTGATAATGTCAATGACCAGAAAGCTCTAAAAGACGCTAAGAGCCGCTTGCAAGAATGGCTACAATCTAAGCAGTTTGATTTGCCACATTACGAGCTTATGGAAACCCGTGGCAATGCACCGCATCAAATTTTTGTGGTGCGCTGTCAGGTAAACATTAGTAACTGCCCTGATATTACTGAATCGGGTGAAAGTCGCCGTATTGCTGAACAAAAAGCAGCAGAGCTGATGATTAATCAGCTGCATAAGCTCCCAAGCCTGCCTAAAACTCGCTCGTAATCTAGGGTCTGTTGAACATTAAAATATTAGGACTGCTGATTGCTAAAATCGTCCCAAACTAGGCGTAAACCGACGATAATGTCGAGACCTTAGCTAGGTTTACAACAACGTTTGGGGCGATTTTAGTATCAGCCTTTCAGGGCAGGGCTATTTTTTGCCAATACATGGCGAAATTGTCTAACCTAGAACGACTAGGCGTCAAAAATTTCACTGCGTATTGTCTAAAAAATAGCCACTGCCAGTACCACATTTGAATGTTCAACAGACCCTAGACAGCAAAACCATATTTTAACCAAAAAATGACTTTACAATTTTTTTAAGTAAGAGTTATTTTTAAATAATACTTATTTTAAAACCGCAAATATTCTCAAGCCAAGCATGGTGCTGCTATCTTATTTGATACTACTTTATTTTAGATAGCAGTAGAACTGTTGAGCTGATGATAAACCCCACAGGATAAACCTATGAGCAATCATACTGACTTTCCATCAAACAATGAAGATAACACCAACGCTATGACCCAAAAAACAGATGTAAAACCAATATTAGAAAATGCTGAATTAAAAAGTGCTGAATTAAATTCCGAGCACTCAGAAAATAATGAGGCAGAAAGCAACGATGTAGAAAGCAACGATGTAGAAAATGATCTAGCCATCGAAGAGTTTTTCTCGCCAAATAATAGTGCGAGTATGGCTGATGATTTTAAAGCTGGCTATGTGGCAATCGTTGGACGTCCAAACGTGGGTAAGTCGACCTTGATGAACCATTTATTGGGTCAAAAATTATCCATTACGTCACGTAAACCGCAAACGACTCGTCACCGCATCCACGGTATTTTGTCAAATCATGAGATGCAGGCAGTATTCGTTGACACACCGGGTATTCATCGCAATGAAGTACGTGCTATTAATGAGCGTATGAATAAAGCCGCAGTATCTGCATTAGTAGATGTTGATTTGGTATTATTCGTTGTTGATTCAGATCAATGGCGTGATGATGATTTGTTAGTTTTACAAAAGCTTGGCGATACTAATCTAACTGTAGTTTTAGTGATTAATAAAGCGGATACCTTAAAGGACAAAGGCAGTGTTTTACCGCTGATGGAAACCTTTAATGACAGCTTTGATTTTGCCGACATCGTCCCGGTCTCCGCTTTGAAAAACCAAAACTTAGATCGCCTGCAAGAAGTAATCGCCTCACATCTACCTATTGCTGCCCCCATTTATGATACCGAGCAAATCACTGATCGCTCAGAGCGTTTCTTAGCCAGTGAAATTATCCGCGAAAAAATCATGCGTAGCGCTGGTGACGAAGTACCTTATGACTTAACGGTACAGATTGATGGGTTCAAAGATGAGCCTGCGCACACTGATCCAAAAACAGGGCGTCCACGTAAGGCTTGTACCTTTATTGATGCAACTATCTACGTCGAGCGTAGTGGTCAAAAAGCCATTGTGATTGGTGATAAAGGTCAGCGTATTAAGCAAGTTGGTATGGATGCTCGTAAAGATATGGAGCAGTTGTTTGATAAAAAAATTATGCTGACACTGTGGGTGAAAGTGAAACGTGGTTGGTCTGATGACGAACGTGCATTGACCAGTTTAGGCTATTAATAGCGATTAAAATTAGTCTTTTATAATCAGCGCTGAGGTAATGATAGATGCGTAATGAACCATTGATTGGTTATTTATTACACCAGCGCCCTTACCAAGAAAAACGTGCCTTATACTATTTATTTTCTCAGCAGCATGGTGTCATACATGGGATTGGTAAAAAAGGCGCGCCTTTATTTATGCCTTTACAACTGTTTGCCACGGGTAAGCGGGATTTAAAGACATTCAGTCAGATTAATATTGCACCTCAGTACGTCGTACAGACAGACGTGCTTCCAGAAGACGATGCCGCGAAAACGTTAAAAGCCGTTGCCTACGAGAATATCACTGGTCAACACCAATACGCTGCCTTATATCTAAACGAAATACTATGGCGCTTATTGCCCACTGAAGATCCAATGCCAAAACTATGGCAACATTACCAAGACAGTTTAGATAGGCTAAAACAGCCATTGACGGCTAATGAGCTGCGCTTGTGTTTGCGGCAGTTTGAGCAGTATCTATTTAATGAGTTGGGTTTTGCCTTGACGCTAATGCAGGATAACGTTCAAGATAGTATCGAGCCTCATAGTATTTATCAATTCTTACCGGATGCCGGTTTGGTGCCGATTGTGCAAGGTGAGTTTTTAGAAAGTGCTGATATGGGGCGAGCGGTTTTTGAGGGCAGTGAGATAGTGATGATGGTGGAGCAAGGAATAAGCGATGTCACACTTAATGCTTGGTCGCGTTTGCATCGACAACTGATTGACCACCTCCTAGATTATCAGCCGCTACAAAGTCGCTTGCTTTGGCAGCAGCAACAGCGCTATCAGTTATAGCTAAAGCATGAAAAAATTTAAAAGCTTTAACCTCAAAGCATGTCAGTCACCACACCCAGTCGGATGGCTGTCATTAGGCTTAAAAGTAATATTAGCGCCTTGACTGAATGATATTTGATACATCGCCTGGCTGTATGTTGAGTTTGCACAATACTTAAAATGACCAAAATGCCCGCGTGGTTTACCGCTATCACCATAGAACCTGACGTAACGACGTTTTCCTGCACGTAGATGCAAGGTGCCATATTTGGGATTCAGGTTTTGTGTTTCTAACAACTCGTCTGCTCCTTTATCAAAATGCTGGTTATCGTTGTTATCTACAAAGAGCAACAAGGTTTTATTGCTGTTCTTATGACATAAACCATTGCCGTCTGACAAACACACTAATAAGTTTTGGCGACGAATGACACTTTCCGCTTTCGCTAATTTTAGCGTGTCTGTTATTCCGTACCTGATACGCTGAGCTTCCATGCGTGCCAATTGTGTCAAGATAGCGGGTGCGGCAATCATCATGATAATTGCTAATACTGCTACGGTCACCATGAGCTCTATTAATGTAAAGCCATTTTGGCTTGAGCTTTTAGACATACGTCTATCGAGCATAAAATTCTTATTCAATGTGATTTGTTTATCATTTATAAAATAAATCTTAGCCCTTGGTATCACAATGGATGGGTGAGCAAGTTTATTCTTACCTAAAATAAATTTAAGTAAAATATATGCAGATAGTTGTTGGTAATTTGACGATATTTTATATACTATAGCCATAGGATTATTACTTGTAACAAATAATGTATTTGACCCTATGTCAGAATGCGTATGCCTGATAGCTGTCATTCAAGTCCTTAAATATTTTCGTTAATAATATTTAGGTTGCTGAGATATTAATCGTTCTATGTACTTATCATTTTAGCCAAAGATAAAAATTAGATTAATGTTTGTTATTATAATATAAACAGAATATATGTCTACTGTCAAAAAATGTTTCAATTAGTGAATAGGTAATTTTAACAATAGAGAAAAGGTACCAGTTGTATTAAAATACCCTCAACCAACAGAGACACTTCGGTTGAAAGTCTATTGCGAGCTCATACACAAAAGGTAAAAAACGTAAGGTGTGTTTGTACTCAGTAACTTAAGCTGGTTATTGTGTTTTAGTTACGACATTATCGTGTAATAATGTGTAGCTCGTTAACGAAAAAAGTTGTAAACTGAATCGATAATCGCTAAGCTACTTCTAAATTAGTTTTGCTTTGTCATTTAAAATTCGTAAAAGATGTCTATTTTGGAGCATCTTGAGAAGTAGTTTTGCTTAACGCATCACTAAAATTATCCTTTGGAGGAAGTCCATGAAATTGAATAAAATCGCTCTAGCTCTGGTTGCCGTAGCAGCTGCGCCTCTAGCAGCTAACGCTGGCGTTACTATTAGCCCATTGTTACTTGGTTATCACATGGTTGATGACGAATTCAGTGATACAGCTGACAAACAGCGTGAAATCCTACGTACTGGTAAAAACCTTTATGAAGATGCCAATGGCAATCAAATCGGTGACGGCTCACGTGGTAACAGCAACGGCGGCATCGCTAAAGAAAGTGGTCTATATACTGGTGCTGCACTAGGTATCGAATTAACTCCTTCTACTCAGTTCCAAGTAGAGTATGGTGTGTCAAACACGAATGGCGAAGCGTCTGAAGATTCTGCAGATGCTGGTATCAACCGTTTTGACGTTGAACAAACCATGATCTCTGGTAACTTCTTAATCGGTACTGAAGAATTTACTGGTTATACTGATGGCGCACTTAAGCCTTATGTATTAGTTGGTGCCGGTCAGTCTAAAATCGAAGTAGAAAACCAAGAGCGTTACATTGCTTCTAATGGCGACACGGTTGACGCTGGTACTGAAGTATCAAGCTCAAAAGACACTATCGGTAACCTAGGTCTAGGTGCTATGTATCGCATCAACGACGCGTTAAGCCTACGTGGTGAAGCTCGTGCGATTCATAACTTCGACAACAACTGGTGGGAAGGCATGGCTCTAGCCGGTCTAGAAGTTGTACTTGGTGGCCATTTAGCACCTACAGTAGCTGTTCCTCCAATGGAAGAGCCTATGGTTGATACTGCACCAATCGTTGTTGTTGAATCTGATCTTGATTCTGACGGCGATGGCGTACCTGATAGCATCGATGCATGCCCAGGCACTCCAATGAATGTTGTTGTTGATGAGCGTGGTTGCCCAGTACCAGTAGATATTACTGACGAACTGAAAATGGAACTTCGTGTATTCTTTGATAACGATAAATCAGCTATCAAAAACCAGTACAAGCCTGAAATCGCTAAAGTAGCAGAGAAGATGCGTGAGTATCCTAACTCAACTGCACGCGTAGAAGGTCATGCTTCTAAAACTGGTCCTTCAGCACGTTATAACCAACGTCTGTCTGAAGCCCGTGCTGTTGCTGTGAAATCTATGTTGACTAACGAATTTGGTATTGCTCCAAACCGTCTATCAACAGTTGGTTATGGTTATGACCAACCAATCGCACCAAACGACACTGAAGAAGGTCGCGCTATGAACCGTCGTGTTTATGCCATCATTACTGGTGACAAAACTATGACTGTTGAACAAACTAAAGATATGGTTGTTCAGTAAATAATAGCTAGATAGTTATATCGTTACAAAAAAAGCTACCCATTGGGTGGCTTTTTTTTATTTATGTACTGAGAAAAGTAAGTTATTACATAAATTTATCGTGCAATAATGTTATACTATCGACCCAAACACTTTGTAGATTGACAAAGTGTACATTAGCATAGCTATCTGTACGATGGATTTTCCAGCATAGGTATTTGATTTTACTGCTATTAATTAAATGAACTCACCTATTGTGTACTCATTTAAAAGTCCTGTAGTCATATCTCTCTGGTTGATGGTAAAAGTTTATCCAGCGGTGCTTACTGCTACTGCATTTTTTTTAAGACGAAAAGAGCATTTTATATGGCGAACGATATCAAACACCTGCGTAACATCGCAATTATTGCCCACGTTGATCACGGTAAGACAACTTTGGTTGATAAACTATTACATCAATCTGGCACTTTTGGCGATCGTGCAAACATTGCTGAACGTGCAATGGATTCAGGCGATATTGAGCAAGAACGTGGCATTACCATTTTGGCTAAAAACACAGCTATCCGCTGGACAGATAAATCTTCGGATACAGAGTATCGCATCAACATCGTTGATACCCCAGGTCACGCCGATTTTGGTGGTGAAGTTGAGCGTGTCATGTCGATGGTTGACTGCGTACTTCTAGTGGTTGATGCTGTTGATGGCCCAATGCCACAGACTCGTTTCGTAACGCAAAAAGCGTTCGAGCAAGGTCTAAAGCCTATTGTTGTTATCAACAAAATTGACCGTCCTGGTTCGCGCCCTGATTGGGTAATGGATCAAATTTTTGATTTGTTCGATAACCTAGGCGCAACTGATGAACAGCTTGATTTCCCAGTTGTTTATGCGTCAGCATTGAATGGTATTGCGGGTTTAGAAGCTGATGATTTAGCTGATGATATGACGCCACTGTTCAAAACTATCGTTGATGTCGTGCAGCCACCACAAGTGGATGCAGATGCACCGTTCCGCATGCAAATCTCAAGTCTTGACTTCAATAGCTTCGTTGGTGTTATCGGTATTGGTCGTATTCAGCGTGGTAAAGTTAAACTTAATACGCAAGTAACTGTCATTGATAAGCATGGCAACACGCGTAATGGCCGTATTCTAAAAATCATGGGCTATCATGGTCTTGATCGTATTGATGTTGAAGATGCACAAGCTGGTGATATCGTTTGTATCACTGGTATTGATGCACTTAATATCTCAGATACGATTTGTGATCCAGCTAACGTTGAAGCATTACCAGCACTAACGGTTGATGAACCAACCGTATCAATGAACTTCCAAGTAAACAACTCACCGTTCGCTGGTCGTGATGGTAAGTTTGTGACTTCACGTAATATTCGTGAGCGTCTTGAGCGTGAATTGATTCATAACGTTGCACTACGTGTAGAAGACACTGAGTCTCCTGATAAATTTAAAGTATCAGGTCGCGGTGAGCTTCACTTATCTGTACTTATCGAAAACATGCGCCGTGAAGGTTTTGAAATGGGTGTTTCAGGCCCAGAAGTTATCGTTAAAGAAGTTGACGGTAAACTACAAGAGCCGTATGAAAACGTTGTGTTCGATATTGAAGATGAGCATCAAGGTTCTATCATGGAGCAGGTTGGTCTACGCAAAGGCGAGATGACTAACATGGAACTTGATGGCAAAGGTCGTATGCGTATTGAAGCAACTATGCCAGCACGTGGTTTGATCGGTTTCCGTTCTGAATTCTTAACCTTAACATCAGGTTCAGGAATCATGACGTCAAGCTTCTCACATTATGGTCCACAGAAAATTGGTGATGTTGGTGGCCGCTCTAACGGTGTACTCGTTTCTATGGCTAAAGGCGTTTGCCTAGGCTTCGCATTGTTTAACTTGCAAAAGCGCGGTAAATTATTCGCTGAGCCACAGCTTGAAGTATATGAAGGCATGATCGTTGGTCTTAACTCACGTAACGATGATATGGCTGTTAACCCAACGACTGCTAAACAGTTAACTAACGTTCGCGCTAGTGGTACTGATGAAGCATTGACGTTGACTCCAGCAGTTAAGTTTACGCTTGAGCAAGCACTTGAGTTCATCCAAGATGACGAATTGGTTGAAGTAACACCTAAAGCGATTCGTCTACGTAAGCGTTACTTGACTGAAAGTGAGCGTAAGCGTCATGGTCGTAAGAAAGGTGCGTAATATTGAACAATAAATAGTGGTTATCCATTATTTGGTTCCGCATTAAAGATATATAGTGAGCAGCATAGAATAGTGGTATACCAACTATTCTATGCTGCTTTTTTTGTGTTGCATTTTACATAGAATAAAAAGACAATAGTCGGATATCATTTAGTAAGAAAAGTAATTTTACGGTTATTATTGA
This sequence comes from Psychrobacter sp. K31L, assembly GCF_017942195.1. NCBI lineage: Bacteria > Pseudomonadati > Pseudomonadota > Gammaproteobacteria > Moraxellales > Moraxellaceae > Psychrobacter > Psychrobacter sp. K31L. The sequence goes on from NZ_JAGKSC010000005.1 coordinate 200,003, forward strand.
AATCCTAAGTTGGATTCATCATTTATACGCTTATCTTATGGTCGATAAGATTTTTGAGGAGAGAAATTATGAGTATGGTATCTGAGTTTAAAGAATTTGCTTTAAAGGGTAATGTGATGGATCTGGCCGTCGGTGTAATCATCGGGGGAGCTTTCGCTACGATCACAACGTCTTTAGTAGAAGACGTGATAATGCCCATTGTTGCTTTTATCGTCGGCGGCGAAATTAATTTCAAGAATATGTTTTTGATATTGGGCGATGCGCCAGAAGGTGTGGCAAGAACCTATGACGCCCTCAAAGCTGCTGGCATTCCTGTATTGGCTTACGGTAGCTTCATTACCGTACTGATTAACTTTTTAATCTTGGCATTTATTATTTTTATGATGGTAAAAATGGTCAACAGATTACGCCGTGCAGATGAGGTAGAAGAAGCAATAGAAGAAGCAATAGAAGAGCCGTCAGAAGAAGTGCAATTGCTTCGTGAAATTAGCGCTAAGCTTGGCAATATTAATAAGTAAACACATTTTACTGACCGTCGGATTAAAAAATAAAAAAAGGCTAACGTCATGTTAGCCTTTTTTTATTGGATTTTTTACAACTACTTAATGGTAGTTATGTTTAGGGTCTAACGACAACATAGTCATTGGTATTAATAATAATCTCTGATGGTTGATCAACGACGATACGCACAACGTTATTGTCAACGACCTGCGATTTATAATAGTTGTCTTCGGCAACCGTACAGCCTAAGCACCGTCCCATCGCATCCCAAGGCTCTACAAACAGCTTCTGCTGAGCTTGATCAGCGTTACCACCGATTAGAGAAAAAGGGAGGCTGACAATATAAGCTGCCGTACCAGCCACGGCAGTCACTAAACCCAGTGGCTTGCCAACGATAGTATCTACTACCATAGTGCCATAAGAAGGCCCAAAGTCATCTTCATCAATTTCTATCGCTGCCAAAGCAGGTTGCATACTGGCCACAATCAAGCTTACGCTTGTAATCAGGGTAAAAATTTTGCGCTTGACGGTGCGTTGTGTATGGGCTTTAACAGTCATAATGATATCCTAAAACTCGTAAGCAGTATAATGGATGGCTGCTGCTATTTTCATACAGAGACAATTTCCCTATACAAGCAATGCGGCAACGATAAATAGATTAATTATTACAGATAAATAAATGGTTTGCACTATTTATGTAAGCTCTTTCACTATTAAAGCAAGACGTAGGCCAATAAGCAACAAAAATGCGTGTGATACAGCTACTGTAATCACAAAATTTACTAACCTTAAAAAATATTTTCTACTGTATCAGTGAGGCTTGATAACATTAATGCTTATCAAGTATGTCGTAGCATTTCACTTACTACGCTAGGGGCTGGCAGTTGGGGCAGTAAACGCTAGCACGTCCATTTAGCTTGATATTTTCTAGCGTCGTTTGACAGTGCGGACAAGCTTCACCCTGTCTACCATAGACATTTAGAGTCTGTTGAAAATATCCAGTTTGCCCGCTAGCGACCGTGAAATCTCGTAAGGTCGAGCCACCAAGCGCTATCGCTTTTTGTAGAATGGTTTTAATATGATCGACCAAAATAACAATATCATCATACGATAATTGATGAGCAGGGGTCGCAGGATGAATCCCTGATAGATACAGGCTTTCGGTCGCGTATATATTGCCAACGCCAACGACCACTTGCTGCTCCATAATGACGGATTTGATGGCTCGCATGATTGGCCGCTTTTTCGATTTTGCTTTACTCGCTGTTTTTTTACCAGCCGTAGTTTCAATAGCGGTTTTATCAGATAGATCCGTGCGTTGGATGAGCTGATACAAGTAATCAGCAGTGAATTCCTCTGATAAAGGCTCAGCACCCAAGTGATCTAACAGCTTAGCACCATAATCCTCATGCCACAGCACCGAGCCAAAGCGTCTAGGATCATGATAGTGTAATTGTATTTGCTTTTTATCAGTGCTACCAAATACCATCACTAAATGGTCATGTTTTCGCTTCTCTGTATCCTTACTGTGCTGCTGTAAACTACCGGACATACCCAAATGAATGAGAAGCTGCCGCGGTGCCAATGTAGCAAGCTCAGTAGTAGCGTTATGCTTAGATAAGGGCGGTAAAAAATTTAATATCAAATACTTCGCTCGTCGCTCGATGCTGCCTAAGGTATAACCGTTCAAGGCATCTAAATTGTCAGGCATCGACCAGCGCAGCTTTGGCTGGAATACTTTTATGTCAATCACTTGTTGCCCCAATAGAGGGGTTAAGCTGGTTTTGGTTGTTTCTACTTCAGGCAATTCAGGCATAGTGTTTTTGGTAATAACTCGATTATTAAATGGATAGGTTTGCACAAAGCCTTAGCATTTTACTTAAGCAACCGCACGCCGTGCATGTAATATGCCATGCTGCTGTTCAAGTTTGGCTAAGAGTTTGGACAAATGCGCCAATCCTGACACCTCAATATGAAACTTTAAAAAGGCAATATTGTCATCATTGCTCAGGGTCTCAACTTGACGAATATTGACATTTTCTTTGTCAATAATTTGAGTTAAGTCGCGCAACAATCCACGTCTATCATAAGCTTCTACATGAATGTCTACGGGTTGGTAACGACCTGATTTTACGCGCCAAGCAGCATCTATCTGGCGCTCAGGGTCACGTTCTATAAGGCGCAAATATTCTGGACAGCCCCGATTATGTACACTAACGCCGCGTGATAAAGTGATGTAACCTGCAATCGGCTCACCGTGTACAGGATGACAGCAGCCTGCTAAGTTGACTTCGATATTGTCCAGACCGTCGATATGAATTTTATAGGCATCAATTTTGCCAGCATCTCTAGCATCGACACTGGGTGTGAAATCTTCCTCAGGTCTCTCTGGCTCTAAGTGTAGCTGACGAGAGATATGGCTGGTCAGCTGGTTTAGGCTGATATCACCTGTGACCAAACCAACAATGACGTCGTCTGTATTATTGACGTGAAAAAACTGAGTGTAATCATTTAAATCAATACTGTTAGGGTGGACGGATAAACGCTCCAGCTCTTTACTCAGCATGTGCCGACCGATCTCAATATTTTTGTCGCGGTCTTGCTTGTTAAACCATTGACGCAGTTTTGAGCGTGCTCGATTGGTATGAATATAACCAAGTGAGGCAACCAGCCAATCACGATTGGGCTCGCGAGAAGCTTTGGTAATAATCTCAACTTGCTCACCAGTTTTGAGCTGATAAGTCAGAGGCACATAGCGTTGGTTGACCCGAGCGGCTTGCGCACGGTTACCGACCTGAGTATGTACATAGTAGGCAAAATCAAGAACGGTCGCGCCTTTTGGAAGTTCGGTAATATCACCGTCACGACTAAAGATGTAAATGCGCTCAAGCTCATCAAAATCAACCAGTTGCTCTTCTTCGTCGAACTCTATTTCTTCTAGCTCATCACCAGTCAACATGGATGAGCGTGGCTGATTACGTGTTTCATTATTGATAGAAAGCAGTTGACGCAGTGAGCTGATTCTCTGGTTGAGATAATTGTCTTTTTTGTTTTTTAGCCCTTCTTTATAATTGACATGCGCGCACATGCCAAGCTCAGCCTCAAAGTGCATCTCATGGGTACGAATCTGTACTTCAAGCGATTTGTTTTCGGCAATCACCGCCGTGTGCAGCGAGCGATAGCCATTTGATTTAGGGTTGGTAATATAGTCATCAAACTGTTCAGGGATATAGCGCCACAGACCATGTACCAATCCTAAAACGTGATAACAGTCGGAAGGATTGGTCACTAAAACACGCAGTGCACGAATATCGTAAAGCTGATCGAAGGATAAGCCTTTGAGCTTCATTTTTCGATAAATAGAATAGATGTGCTTGACGCGTCCTGACACTTCACCCGCGATATCTGCTTCTGCCAAGGCTTCATTGAGCTTATCTTGCACACGCTGAATATAAGACTCACGTTCGCTGCGTTTTTCTGACAATAGCTTGGCTATTTCTTTATAACGCTCAGGGGCGAGATATCGAAAGGCGAGGTCTTCAAGCTCCCATTTTAGTTGGGCAATACCCAATCTATGGGCTAGTGGCGCATAGATCGTCATGACCTCACGTGCCACTCGATTTTGCCGCTCTAAGTGAGAAAAGGTCAATTCGCGCATGGCGAAGGTACGTTCAGCCAGCTTGATAAGCACCACACGCACGTCATTTGTGACGGAGATGAGCATGCTATAGATGTTTGATAATTGGTCACGCTGATTGTTTACGAAGTGATCCTCTAAGCGTTTGTTGCTTTCGATAATTTCCGACAGTTTACCCATTGCCAAAGTATCTTTGACCAAGGTGGATATCTCTTTGCCAAATTTTTGCTCAATTTCAGTCAGACTGATGATTGATTTTCGGGCACTGCGATAGAGCATCGCAGCAACCAGCGCATCTTCATCTTGATAAAGGTAGGTCAATATATCAGTCATACCGATACCAGTGACATAAGCACCGGAGCGCTCAGATTCGCTGGTATTCATATGACTACGAATAAAGTCACAGGCAGCGCTGAGGTTGGGCACAGACTCTTGGCCGATACGCTTGGCCACGTTATCTAACCACGCAGGGACATCGATATTGGCATTGTCTAGATCGATTGCTTCAAGCTCCTCTTCTGAGAGAATATGAGCATCATCTAAAAGCTGGTTGTCCAAATACTCATTTTCAAGATTTGGGTCATGACTGTGGTAAGCATGCTGTGCGGAGCGATCAAAAGTCGTATGCAGCTTGTGAGTGGCCAGTTGGTATTTGATATCGAGTGGAATTTGAGCATAGCTATTAGCAGACTGATGAGAGCGTTGACTCGCAACCAGTTGTGCCGCTAACGTCGCACTGTCGGCTTGTGTGGTCTGTCCATCTACCAACGGTAATCCTTCACGAATTTTTACCATAGCCGACTCCTCTTAGCTATTTCGAATTGATTATAACCTCATCTACTACGTACGAAACCCAAACTTATACAATATATAAGTCGGCAACTAGAAATCAATACAGCCGCTAAAAATCCATTTTTAGCAGCCATAGAGTTGTATGTAGAATATGTAAGATTATGAGTGTTAATAACTGCTGTATGCTGATTAAATAAGCATAGAAAGAACGACTATTATTATCTCATTTTAAGACGACAAATCAAGAGAGGCTCTGTAATGCTCATGTCACTATGATTAACATATCGATTAACATATCGGCTACTTTAATAGCATACTTTGACCTAATTTATGAATAGGCAAAATGTGTTGATAGCATGCCTAGTAACTCATACAAGAAAATATGCGAAAAAACCAACGTTAATTAGCGACCTTTTCAAAGCGCGCAATGGACTCAACATGTCCGGTATGACAAAACATATCCATTACGCCAGCATGAGTCAGACGGTAGCCTTGCTCTAATAATGCTTTTGTATCGCGGGCGAGCGTTGCAGGGTTGCAAGAGACATAGACAATACGCTCGGCGTTAAACTTCGGCAGATACTGCATAATCTCCCATGCACCAGAGCGAGGCGGATCGATCAATAGCGCATCAAAGCCTTGATTGGCCCAAGGCTTATCAGTACAGTCTTGCGTTAAGTCTTGGCTATAGAATTCAGTGTTATTGATACCATTACGACGTGCATTGTCAGCGGCGCGTGCGGTCATCGCTTCGCTACCTTCAACACCGACGACAGAGCCAGTCTCGCCAACCAATCGTGCCAATGGCAAGCTAAAGTTACCTAAACCACTGAATAAATCAAGTACGCGTTCACCGGCTTTTAGATCTAATAAATCACAAGCAAGTTTGGTCATCTGACGGTTCACCGACAGATTAACTTGAGTGAAATCTGTTGGGATAAATTCAAAAGTAAGGTCGTATTCTGGCAGTTGGTAATACAAACGTCCAAATTTCTGACTCAGGTCATCAGCATCCGTCAAGGCGATACGCTGGATGCTGTCAACGCCTTTTGATTGTAAATACAGCTGCCAATTGCGCGCGGCAAAAAACACCTTTAGCTTCTCTACATCAGCATCAGATAACGGCGCTAAGTTGCGCACAATGAGGGCGACTGGCTGGTTGCCATCTGGTAGCTCTGGCATCTCTTCACCCATCGCCAATTCAAGCTGGGCAATCTTGTCACGACTCTCTAGAGTGCTGATAAGGGTTTTTAAATTTTCAAGCTCAAAGCCAATACGGGGATCTAAGATATGACACTCATTTAGCTCAGCCAAAAAGTTACTTGAGCGTTCACGAAAGCCCACCAAGGCGGTTTCTTTTTTGGTCACATAACGCACACCCATTCTTGCTTTGGTGCGATAACCGAGGCGATCGCCGATTACAGGTGCTAGCCAATGATCAGGCTCGGCTTTGGCTTGATGCATCAGCATTTCAGCAAGGACAGACTGCTTAAAATTAATCTGAGCATCTGGCTGCCAATGCTGCAAGCTACAGCCACCACAGACACCGAAGTGCGGGCAGGGCGGTACCACACGTTCAGGATTTGGGTTGGCAGTGATGCTGATCGCGTCACCTTCTTCAAAGCTGGTTCGGCTATTGGTAAGCTTGACCAAAGCGCTTTCACCCGGCAAAGCAAAGCTGACAAAGACTTTTTTACCGTGCTTGTCTACGGCATGACCTTCTGCTTCACCTAAGCCATTGCCATATACTGCCACGCCGCGACCATCATGCGACAATCCATCAATATTAAACGGTAAGGGTTCAGCCTCTTTTAGACGGCGACGGGTCTTTGATGACGGTTTGGATTTTTTCTTGTTAGGCGGGATGGTAATGGTTTGGGTATCGTTCGCCTGCAGCGTTGCATCAGCTGCGGTAGATGTTTTTGAATCGGTGGGTTGCATAAACCTGCCTTAAATAAATAATAAATAACTGAAAAGGTGAGTACGGAGATTGGTACAACGAATCATGCTTATACTGACGGCGTAAATGACCAATCAGCAATAAATTCTTGATGACGTGCACTGCCATCGGCTTGGGTGTATTTTGCTAGATAGTCATGGCTTTGCTGCTGCCAAGCATCAAAATCTTGTGAGGACAGTTGACCCGTTAAACGCAGCCAGCGCAGATAAATTAGCCAGGTATTCATCACGTCAGACTCGCAATAAATAGACAGCGTCTGCCAATCATCATTGCTGACAAGATCGCCAACCATACTGCCATCGACACTGGTTTTGCCGGGAAGTCCATACAAGCTTGCGACGATATCCATCGCTTCGCGGCGACTGGCACCGTATTGGCTAAATCTGTCCATTAAATCAAGATGGCGAGTATGGAAGCGATTGACATAATTATCAAAGCGCATGTTTTTGATGCGTTCGCCTTCTTCAAACAGCCATGGTGCTGAAAGGTCATACTGCATGGCGCGGTAAATCAATACCGGAATATCAAAACCTGAACCATTCCAGCTGATCAGCTGTGGCAATTTTTCAATGTCACTAAACGCTCGAAAGAATTTAACGAGAATGTCCTTTTCGCTGAACTTATCTGCAGTCAACGAAAACAACGACAACTTGCCAGCTTTTATATATAACGCCGAAATACAAACAATACGTTGCAGCGGCAAACGCATAAAATCGTGCCCAGCCTCTTGTGTACGTAGCGCTGTCAATGCGCTCAGTGCGTCCGCATCATTTAGATCCGCCAGCTGCGGGTAAATACGGCGCGCGGCAGCTGTATCCGCGACAGTTTCAATATCAAAGACCAATATAGGGTCGGAGGGTAGGGCGTGTGACATAGATAAACCTAATTAATTTCGAGATTATGGTGCTGCATTGTCTACGCTGTCATCGATACTATACAGCCCCGTCGATAAATAACGGTCTCCACGATCACAGACAATAAAGGCGATAACGGCATCAGGGTTTTCTTTAGCCACCTGTACGGCAGCCCATGCAGCGGCGCCTGAAGATACGCCTGCGAATATACCTTCGGTTTTGGCCAGTTTGCGCATATAAACTTCAGCGATATGTTGGTCAATATCCATCACTTCATCGACCAAGTCTGCATCAAAAATACCCGGCATATAAGCGGCAGGCCAACGGCGGATACCAGCAATAGACGCTTCCTCGTCAGGTTGCAGCCCGATGATTTTGATCGCTGGGTTTTGTTCTTTTAGGTATTGCGAGACACCAGTAATGGTGCCAGTCGTGCCCATCGAGCTGATAAAATGGGTGATTTTACCCGCAGTTTGCGCCCATAGCTCAGGGCCAGTCGTTAGATAATGGGCTTGTCTGTTATCGAGGTTATTAAATTGATCTAAGACGATGCCTTTGCCATCCGTTTGCATCTGCAATGCCAAATCACGCGCCGCTTCCATACCTTCATCCACTTCAATCAACGTCGCACCATAAGCAATCATGGCGTCTTTGCGCTCTTGAGTCGAGTTGGTTGGCATCAGTAGGGTGATCGGATAGCCACGCATCGCAGCGACCATAGCCAACGCAATGCCTGTATTGCCACTGGTGGCTTCAATCAGCATATCTCCAGGCTTTATGTCGCCGCGCTGTTCTGCTTGGTAAATCATATTAAAAGCAGGGCGGTCTTTGACAGAGCCAGCAGGATTATTGCCCTCAAGTTTGGCGAGCAAAACCGCACCGTTTGTAATGTACTCCTGCTCAGGCAGACGCTGAAGCTTCACCAATGGTGTTTGACCGACGCAATCGGCAAGGGCAGTCACTTGCGTGATAAAGTTGGCATTTGACGTGGTCGTCGTGGACATAAGGTATCCTTATTGGTTTTTTAGAGGACAATTTCTTTAATATTAGGTATTTTTTAGGGCGTTATTCATTTAACAGTCGTCTGAAGCACCGCATTTTAAATAAGGGCTTGCTGATTAACACACTGTTGTTATCGTCCAACAATCGCTTGATACCATCCCGATAAATTATGAGACTGCTACTATAAAGGTTGTTACTCAATCGTCAGCCAGTCAATTAGTGCGAGGGTCGTAATTACGCCGTTAATCTGGTCATATGACGAGGTATAAATGATGACAAATAAAAAGTTGCGTCATTATATCATTTTGTTTTCAGCCGCGCTGATGACATCAGGTATTATTGGTAAACGCATTGCCATCCCTATCAAATATTTAAACCTTGCGATTGTCAACGTTAGCAATGGATGAGGGTTCTCTTATCAGGATTATAAAGGTTAAGGTAGGCGCTATGAATGTTTAACAGCCATTCATAAAATCCTGTTAAGATAATATCGAGCACCAGTTATTGGCTGCGGCATAAGACGTGAAAGCAGCATGAGTATTTATCGCAAAAATATCAGTGGAGAGTAACCCCAGTATGGCATACAAGAAACGTTTTGATACCAGTAGCGCTTATGGTCAGCTGATTATATTGGTGTTTTTGCCGATCTGTTTATTAGCAGCGGTCGGTGGTATCTTGGTCTTTCACGAAACCATGCGTGCCAGCAACTCAGAGCAAGAAGCATTAGCAGAGGCAATGCTTATTCGTTATACACCCACGATTGCCGAGCGTATTCCCGAACTACTAGAGCAGCAGCGTCAGCAAGCGATAGATGAGGTCAATACAAGTGAGGCACCGCAAAAATCGGCTGTTACACTCAGCGGCCTCCAAGATAGGCTTGGGCGTATGCAGTCTGAGCAGCATGTACAGCGTATTGCGATTATTGATGAGGGCAATCAAGTACTGGTGACGGTAGGCTATGGGGCGAATGAAGCGTGGCCTCTGATCGCCACGACAGGGGAGTTTTTATCGCAAAAGCCAACACCTATCGGTACCGCCTATGGCAGCATGCTGGGTGATTTTGACGGTCAGCAGCTGTGGTTGATGATTGATATGGACAACGAGCCGCTCTATATCGCCCGTTACCGCATCGCCATGGCACTGGTCATTACTGGCTTGTTTACTATTTTAATCTTGTTGCTGAGTTTGAATATTTATTCAAAACGTTGGATTGCACCAATTTATGAGTTGCGCCTACAATTACAACGTACCCATGTCGACAATCTATACCAACCCGCTTCGGTCGAGTCCACTGGTGAGCTTAATTTATTACAACAGGATTTAATTAGGACTCTACGCCGTTTGCATGGTAGCTTTCAAGAGCTTAAGGACCATGCTGAGCAAACCGAAGATGACTTGCGTTTGGCCTTTGATGAGATGGAAATGCAAAACATTTCTATTAGAAATGCACGTGATGCCGCCATCTCAACCAGCCAAGCCAAATCTGCATTTTTGGCCAATATCAGCCATGAACTGCGCACACCGCTTAACAGTATTGACGGCTTTATTAATTTGCTGGCGCGTCATGGCGAGCTCAATCCTGAACAAGACTTGTATGTGCAGACCATACGAAAATCGTCAGCGCACTTGCTTGCTTTGGTCAATGATGTCTTGGATTTTTCTAAAATCGAAGCGGGCAAATTGGTGCTCGATCGTCATGAATTTGATTTGTATGACACCATCTATGACGTGGTCGACATGCTGTCGCCGGTATCCTCAGAAAAGGGGCTGCGCATGGCGGTGCTGTTCTACAATGATGTGCCCATGCGCGTCAATGGTGATGCCTTGCGCCTCAAACAAGTACTGACCAATATCGTGGGCAATGCCATTAAGTTCACAGACAGTGGCGATGTGGTGGTGCGTGTCAGCTTAGATGACCATCGCGACAATTACTTGATGATTAGCGTACAAGACAGTGGTAAAGGCATTTCTTTGGCCGATCAAAAAATGCTGTTCCAAAGCTTTAGCCAAGGCGATCCATCAATTACCCGCCAGTATGGTGGTACAGGGCTGGGTCTGGTTATCTCCAAGCAACTAACCCGTTTGATGGGCGGTGATATTGGTTTTTATGATAATGCACAAGAGAACATTGCCAATCAAGGCGCGACGTTCTGGTTTCGAATGCCAGCCCATGTCGATGTGCTAGAGGCGGCTACTGGGCAGACGATTGCGCTACCCGTGTTAGCACCGCTGGCAAGTGCCACGGATGAGTTTAATGTGTTGGTATGGATTAATCATCCTGCTTCGATACAGGTACTCAAAGCCAGCTTGCAATACTTACCGATTAAGCTGACCCAAGCCAATTCGTTGCCAGGCGTGCTTGAGTCACTAAAAGAGCGCGGCAATTATTGGGATTGGGTCATCGTCGATGATGACAAACAAGACGATATGATGGCGCTGCTCAAACAGATTCGTCTGCATTATCAAGGCAAACTGGCGGTGTTTGGTTATCAGGTCGCTGCCGATCAAGCGCTGTTAAATCGTTATCATGCCAATATATTGTATGAGCCGTTAGACAAACGCCAGCTCTACGGTATGCTTGATACGCAGAAGCGCAGCGCACCCAAAAATATGCAAGAGCCGCGCTGGAAAGGCGTGACCGTGCTGGCAGTTGATGACCATCTGCCCAACCTACTGGTGCTCGATGCTTTACTCAGTGAGCTTGGCATTCAGGTGATTACGGCGAATAGTGGTTTTGAAGCCATAGAGCTTATCAGCAAGCAACAAACCAAAAATATCAAAACCGCCAAAGCTGATAAGCAAAGTTTGTCGAAAAAGACCCAAATTTCAAAAGCGGAAACGCGCGACGAAGTGGGTAAAGCCGCCAACAGTTCCCTATACTCTGAAGATAGCAATAATGAAGACAAAAGCACTACTCAGAGTACAACCAATGCTCAGAGTAAAACCAGTAATCAGGATAAAAACAGCATCGACTTGATATTTATGGACATACAAATGCCGCGGATGTCAGGGCATGAAGCCGCTCGACAGATTCGTAATATCGAGAATGCTGATAATCGTATTCCTATTATTGCGTTGACGGCACATGGATTGGCAGACGAGCGCGACAAGCTTATGGCGAGTGGCATTAACGATTATGTGGGTAAGCCCATTAGCCAACCACAGTTGTTACAAGTGCTACAAAAATGGCTAGGACGCACAACGACAGTGCCGCAGTTAACCGCTGTGACTGAAGCCAATGCAGAACAAGAGGCTGGTACTCAAAATGCTGATACTCAAAATATCGGTACTGATGTTGGTACTGATATCGGTACTGATATCGCTACTAAAGATTTTGATGCAAAAGGTTTTGATGTGCAAAGTGACCCTTTAACGAATACCGCTGTGGAAAAACCTTTAGGTTCGTATGTAGGCACTACAGCACCGGCTTATCCGATGGTTAAAGGTAGTGACGATTATCATGGTCAGGTGTCCGAAGCTATCAATCCGCAAAAAGTAACCCGACCTTTATCATTAAAAAAAATCCGTGATGACTATCTAAAGGACAGCCAGCCTCGTGAAGACTATAGACAAGGAACGCTACGCGAAAGCCAGCCACGCTATGAAAGCTTACGCTATCAACAGCAAAGACAAGCATCGCTACTGTACCCTCCGTACCAAATATCAGGCAGCAGCAACCCTGAGGTACTAGCAAGTACCGAGGATAAGTTAGACGAGCATATAAACCTCGACCTAAGCGCTAATGATACGAACACCTCCCATATCTTAGACTGGCAAGATGCGTTGACTCGATCAGCGAATAAACCGGATCTCGCAGCCAAGCTCATAATTATGATGCTCGATACGATCAATGAGGAAAAACGCGCCCTCACTCAAGCGTGGGATGCCCGTGACCGTAGTGCTCTTGCACAAATTGCCCATCGTATCTTAGGCGGTAGTCGCTATACTGGTGTACCAGAGCTACGTCAGGCCAGCCAAGATCTGGAAGACAAGAGCTTGTTGAATATTCAGCACACTACGCCTGCACAGTTTGCGATGCTTGAGCCGTATTATGAAGCGTTATTAACGGCATTAAATAACTTACAAGCGCTGGATTTATCGTCTTATGCGCAGCTGAATTATCATCGTCTGAGTGAAAATGATATGACGTGGAAGATGATTTGAGGCAGCTAATATATCAGATGGTTTTGTCTGCAAATTGGCCGTTTTCTATTGATTGATGGATGGGTGGTATCCTGACAGTCAGTTATTCATAAGATATGGCAGATATAACCCTGTTATATTGGCATCATTAGCAGCATATTTATTTTATTTATTAATAAGGATTGTTATGAACGCGATTGCCACTTACCAGTATAAAACGTTACAAGTGAGTGTGACTGACCATATTTTAACCGTTACTTTAAACCGCCCTGAAAAAAAGAATGCCATGAGTTTTCAGATGATAGATGAGTTGATCAAAGTAGCAAGTCGCATTGGTAAAGAGAAAACGATACGTGCGGTGATTTTGAATGGTGCTGGAGATACGTTTTGTGCAGGTATCGATTTGAGCGACTTAAACCACCCAAAAAACAAAGCTTTTGCACTTTGGGAGTTAATGAAACCTTGGCAGAGCCTTTTTCAGCGTGTCTGTCTGGTTTGGCGTGATGTGCCTGTCCCTGTGATTGCGGTACTAGAAGGGTATTGTATTGGTGCAGGGCTACAACTGGCGCTGGCGTGTGATGTGCGCATCAGTCATCCTGATTGTAATTTGTCTATTATGGAAGCCAAGTGGGGGCTCGTGCCTGATATGGGATTGACCCAGTCGGCATTGGGCGTGGTTCGCGTCGATGTCTTAAAAGAGCTGGCGATGAGTGCCCGTACGATTGATGCAACCGAAGGCAAAGAGTTAGGTCTCGTCAGTCACTGTAGCGAGACACCCTTAGCACAAGCACAACAGCTCGCTGCTGAATTTGCAGAGCGCTCACCAGATGCCGTACTGGCCAGTAAGCGTGTCATCAATGCGATGTACGAACAATCAGCGTTGACGTTATATCAAGAAAAAGTCTGGCAGCTAAAGATGATGTTAGGTCGCAACCGTAAGCTTGCGCTCAGAAAAGCCAAGCAAGCCAGCACTGCATTTGCCAAGCGCCAATTCCGTTAGAATCTTAGACATTTCTTGAGAAGTTGTTAGTGTTTGTTTTATTAACATCATATGGCTATTGAAATACAAGCAGACAGTAAGATATAACACTGTCTGCTTGTGTATCTGTGCATAAATATGCATTATTGATTTGCTGCCAGTTTTTTATTTTGAATACCTTTATCCTGAATAAAAACTGGCCACACGCAAAGCCTGAATAATAAAATAATAACCATTATACAAAACGGTCTCACTATGTCTGCTCCAAAGCCTTCTTTGCCCAATAAACCACTTGCCTCTGAACGAGTGCGCTCTGCCGATTTGCCTGTAGCATGGATCATGATGCTCGGACTCATAGTGGCAGTAGGGCCGCTGTCTATTGATATGTATTTGCCAGCATTACCATCGATGGCAGATGACTTTGGTGTATCCACTGCCTTTATGGCCAATTCTGTGCCAGCGTATTTTTTGGGCTTAGTGTTTGGTCAGCTGTTTTATGGTCCGTTTAGTGATCGTGTTGGCCGCGTCAAACCTCTATATATAGGTATGACGTTGTATGTCATCGCATCCATCATCTGTGCAACCACAAACGATGAATATGTATTGTTTGTGGGACGTACCCTTCAGGCACTGGGGGCTTGCGTGGGGGCTGTGGTTACCCGTGCCGCGATTCGCGATCGCCTAACAGCCAAACAAACTGCCAAAGCCTTTTCTATCATGATATTGGTGATGGGCTTAGCGCCGATATTAGCGCCATCACTTGGTGCGGTATTTTTGCGTTTTTTTACATGGCACTCTATTTTTTGGTTTTTAGCGGCTTTTGGCACGCTCAACTTATTACTTACCAAATTTTTCTTTTTTGAAACACTAACTGAAGAAAACCGTAATGTGCGTCCCGCCAAAGAAGTCCTGAGTCAATACTGGGACTTACTGAAAGATCGCACCTTTAGCTATCCTGCGATTGGTGGCGGTCTGTTGATGGGAGCGATGTTTGTTTATATCAGCTCGGCTTCTGAATTGATCATGGATACGTATGGGGTATCGGCGACCCATTTTGGCTGGCTCTTTGGCATGAATGCGGCTGGTTTTGTCGCTTTAACGCAGCTGAACCAATGGCTCACCAATCGCTTTCGTATCCTGAGTATTCTGCGTTTTGGTGCTATGATGCAGGTTATTTCTGCAGGCGTGCTATTCGTGATAGGTCTGTTTTTAGGTACTGATGCCTGGCTACCACTAGTATTGGTCTGTATTTTCTTTTGTATTGCTGGTCTTGGTTTGACGCAGCCGAATGCTTCTGCGATTGCTTTAGCCTTCCAAAAACGCCGCGCAGGTATGGCAAGTGCATTGCAAGGCTCTCTTATGTTCTCCGTGGGTATTTTTGGCGGTTTATTGTTGAATCTATTTCCGGTCAATCCAGTACTTAAAATCGGTATTGCCATGTTTTCTTTAATGAGTCTCGGTTGCTTTTTGATTTGGCAGATAGATCGTAATTTAAATCTTGATGATGCCGAATAAGTCCCAAATGAGTCATTAAATGATCAATTAAATCACGCCTTACTTAGTTCCTAAAAAGCACTCAAACGTCAAAGGCGTTGTGAGTGCTTTTTTGTGTGCTTTGTACTAAAAAAATGTATATACATTTTTACTTATTAAAATAAACAAATGTCCGTTATAAAATTAAAATAATGCTTTTTATTAGATATTAAAATACGATAAAGCGTAAATAAATATACTTATGTTTAATATTTATATATGCGGCCTTTGCTATATATAACAATTTGTATGTATTCTCTAAACATAATTATTGCAATCACAGAGTTGCTCAATTATCATCCTAAGTAACTTTCTGTAAGCAAATATTATTTAATGATTATTCGACCTTGCTAGATTGTTATTCACTAAAATTTAGAAAAACCTTAAACTTTAAGGATGGGATATGAAGCAAATATATCGGATGTTACCGATTGTGTTAAGTGTTGGCTTATTCGGATGTGGTAATTCTTCTACACAAGAGAGCGCCAACTCGACTGGCAAGGCGATAGCAGCAGAAAGTAAAGATGAGTTTGTCAGTAAACTACCTGATACTGCGCCAGTAATAAAAGTCGGTACTGAAGCAAACTATGCACCTTATGAGTTTAAGGATGAATATGGCAATGTCACTGGATTCGATATAGAGCTAATGCAACATATTGGTGAAGATCAAGGGTTTAAAGTTGAGGTTTATAACGACCCATGGGAAAGGTTGTTTGATAACTTGGATAATGAAAGTAGAGATATGGTGGCAGCTGGACTGACATATAGTAATGATCGTGCTAGCAAATACTTGCTTTCTGATGCCTATGCACCGCTTCCTACCAGTCTTGTATATTTAAAAAGCTCGCTAAATATTAATTCCTTAAATGATCTCAGTGATTTGCGAGTAGGGGTATTAAGCAGTTCTGAACCTTATGAATATCTGGCGCAAGGTAACTATAAAATTGGAGCTTTGGAGCAATATCCAACGACGTTTGCAGCAGTAGAAGCGATGGCACAAGATAAAGTTGATGCAGTGGTAGATGATTCAGGGGTACTGCGCTATACCCTAAACGATTTGCCAACTCTAAAGCCAGTGTATTTTGATTATGAAAGCATCAAAGCAGATGGCGCTCGTAAAGTATTTCTTATTGATAAGAGTAAGCCAGAACTACTTAAGCAAATTAATACAGGGTTAACAGAGCTAAAAGAAAATGGTACCTATGCGAAACTAACGACTAAATGGTTCGGTACGGATTTGACCAAAATCTCTCTACAGCAGCAACAGATTTTACAGCAGTCTACAGTGCAATAAGCGATAGCACCTATGATCTCAGCTTAAACAACTATTAAATATAAATTTATCTATATTAAAAGGAATGTGCTATGACTGCTTCAATTAAGAGCGGTAATTCCCGTTACCGTGGTTTGATTCTGTCGATTGTTGCCTTCTTGGCATTGATTGGAGTTTTGCTAGCGTTTACGTTTTATACTTCAAGCGTTTTAGAGCGCAATACTACGCTAGTAAATATATCTAATAAAACCGCTAATAATGCTCAAGTTATTATCAAAGATTTATTCGATTTACAAAGTAGCGTAGGTGAACATATAAACTCTCCTCATCAAACACGTGTTAGGGAAAGGCTCGAAAATAACACTCAAGATATCGATCGATTACTTGTTAGTATGCGTGAGGGTTCTGAGTATGTTGACAGTGCCGGTAATACCTATCAGATCCCTAATATAAACACAGCAACTGAAGTGGCTGCTTTAGAAGAGGCACAGCAAGATTGGGATAATCTAAAACCACTAATTTTAACCTATCTTGAGGGTGCTAATGACATTCGAGTTGATTCTTCAGATGAGTTAGCGCTGGCTTATGAGCAAGCTAAAACATCTAGTCTGCGAATGAATGCTGCTTTGGATCAGCTGACAAAAGAGGTTTACGAAGAAACTGAGCGCCAAGCCGATACCATCCGTTTGATTCAGGTATTGGGTGTTGCAGCTATCTTCGCTTACTTCTTGATTTTCGTTTTCTTCTTCGTTCGTCGTCTGCGTGATACCGATGCAGAAGCTTTGGCCGCTCGTCGTGAAACCCAAGAAATTATGGAGACGGTGAATACGGGTCTCTTCTTGCTAGACAAAGATTTGAATATCGGTCAGCAGCATTCTCGCGCACTGACCAACATTATCGGTGCTGACACCTTAGCAGGAGAAAACTTTACCAATGTCTTGCGTGGTCGTATTTCTGATAAAGACCTAAATACCACTCGCCAATTCATTGAGCAGCTATATAATCCGCGTGTGAAAGAAAAGCTGGTCGATTCTTTAAACCCACTGAACAAAGTCATGTTGCACAATGCTCACGGAGCAGATGGTGCCGACAGTCGTTATTTAGACTTCAAGTTTTCGCGGGTTTATGAAAATAAAGATATCGCTCGTATTCTCGTCAACGTCAATGACGTCTCAGACGCCGTATATTTAGAACAGCGCCTAGAAAAAGAGCGTTCACAAAATGACATGCAGATTGAGATGTTAACAACCATCTTAAACGTCAATCCAAAAATCATTAACGAATTTATTACCAATACCAAAGCGCACATCGACAAGATGAATAACATTTTGAAAAACCCAGGTAGCTCACAATTTGAGCTCGAAGGTAAATTAAAAGCCATTTATCGTGAAATGCACAGCCTAAAAGGTGAAGCTTCTGCGCTGAAACTGCACAGCTTTACTAAGATTGCATCCGATGCGGAAGACAAGCTGGATGCGTTGCAAAACCAAGGCAAATTATCGGGTAATAACTTCTTGCCGTTAGCAGTGCATTTAGATGATTTGCTTAGCCTATCTAATACCATCGAAACATTGGGTGAGCGTATCAACCAAGCCACGCCAAAAAGTGTCAGTGCAACAAACAATACTCATGCGACCCAATCGGTAGCATCATCAGTCACGCCTGCATCAAACATTAAGACATCAACCGCTAGCGAAAACCAATCAACGCATCAGTCAGCCATGAGTATGCCTGTGGCAAGCGGTAATGATATTGATATTGATTTGAGTGATGAGTCGGATGATGATCAGTTGTCTTATTATCAAAGTTTTGCGCAAGATATCGCGGCAAGACAAGGTAAGCAAGTGCAGTTGAGCAGTCAGACGTTAGCGCACACGGCGATACCAGCCCATCTTAAAAATGTCGTCAAAGAAATAAGTATTCAGCTGTTACGCAATGCTGTGGTACATGGTATTGAGACGCCTGCGGTACGTCAGTCAGCTGACAAACCAGCCGTTGGTACTATTGATCTAGAAATACAGAGTGATAGCCGCGATCTCGTTATTACTTTGCAAGATGACGGACAGGGTATCGATTACGACAGCATTCGCCAAAAACTCATCGCCAAAGGTCGCTTTGATGCAGAAGCTACTGCTCAAATGAGTCAGGGTGAGCTATTAAAGCAACTGTTTACGTCAGGGTTCTCGACCAAAGAACACGCTGATGAAGATGGTGGTCGCGGTGTTGGCTTGGATATTATCAAAGCACAAGTAAAAGAGTATGACGGTAAGCTCAACGTCAATAGTGAGCTTGGTAAAATGACTCGCTTTACCATTACCTTGCCTAAAGCTTAATTGAGGATAAGAAAGACGTTATGTATAAATTAATGATTGTTGATGATTCTAATATCATTCGAAACCGAATCCAGCGTGCGTACGATTCAGGAGAGTTTATGTTGGTGGCTACGGCGACCAGCGGTGTGCAAGCTATTGAGAAATTTAATGTGCATCGTCCTGATGTCATTACTATGGATTTGACCATGCCACAAATGGACGGTCTGGAGTGTATCGAAAAAATAATTGCGATCGATCCTGAAGTTCGTATTTTAGTGGTGTCAGCCTTATCTGATAAATCGACTGGCATTGAAGCATTATCGTTGGGTGCAAGTGGATTTTTATGTAAGCCTTTTTCAGAAGAAGAGCTTGTCGAAGCTTTACATGAGCTTATGCAAGACTAACTTCAGCCAACGATTTAAGCAGATGTCATTATGAAAGAACAACATTTACATATTTTTTTAAATATCATCACCAACTATTTTAATCAGTTCGGTAGTGAAGCACTTATCGTTGATACCCCTTATTTGCTGGAAAATCAACAGCCAAAAGTCTACGACTATACCGGTGTCATTGGTATATCAGGGGTACAAAAAGGCGTAGTGTATTTTTCGGCAACCCGTGATTTACTGTCTTCAATATTGGACAGCATGGGAGAAACTGATAAGAGTGATGAAAACTACATCGACTTGGCAGGCGAAGTTGCCAATACGATCGCGGGTAATGCGCGCAAAGAGTTTGGTTCAGAGTTTCATATTTCTGTGCCGTTTGTTTTTAAAGGCGCACCGCAAAGTATTGTGTTGCCGCACGATGAGCGCTCTTTTATCATTCCTGTTACTTGGCGCGGTCAAGTCGGTGAAATTGTGGTTTGTTTGCAAGATTAAACTAAGCACCCACACGTCATCGATGTTAGCTATGGACAATACACTATTATGGTTAAAGTAGAAAAATTAGGCGTCTTTTTAAGCTCAATCAGCGCATTCTTTGCGCAGATTGATGATACGCCAGTGGCGATTGATACGCCATATTTGAACAGTAATAAAAGTGCCGTTGGTTATGATTATAGCGGCATTATTAAAATATCCGGACCTATCGAAGGCTGCGTCTATGTGAGTGCGCCAAGCGTAATGTTGCGAGAAGTCATAAAAGTGATGGGCGAGCCAGATTCATCGATTACGATGATGAAAGACTTGTTGGGTGAGATGACCAATACCATCTCAGGTAATGCGCGTACGGAGTTTGGCTCAGATTTTATTATCTCACCGCCCAAGATTATTGAGGGCGCGCCAAGCATCTCTTATTTACCAAAAGACCGCCAAAGCTATGTGACTCCATTTACTTGGCGCGGTTACGAAGCGGTGATTGGTATTTGTATCGCTTAGGGCGTGTCTGATCCTTTGAGCAGGGCACTGAACGTAGCTGTCTGTGGATTTAATGATAGTAATCAGCGAAAAAAACGACGTTAAAGCGTCGTTTTTTTTTATGGTTTTTATCCAAAGGTTTGTCCCATAGCTTGTTCATTTATTTGATATTTAGCTTGTGCGTCTCATGATAATAGCGCTAGCAGTAAGCTGTACTTTTATGATAAAATACAGCGCAGCTATTTTATGATTTAGTGTTTATCGCTAAGTTCAAATCATAGCTCATTTTTTAAACCAACCCATCAACCAATGACACACACATCATGGCAAAAAATTGCTGGGTGTTTGGCGACTTGATTAATTTGCAAAAAGTTAGTGCGGTATTCATAAGCATTGACCCTCAGCAGATGCGTGTCGCTAAATAGGCAGTTTTTGTGATGTGGAGGCATAACCCAACCACTAGGAATTTCACATGGCTACAAAGAATCCAACCAAAATCGAAATGCGCGACTTACTACAAGCCGGCGCTCACTTTGGTCACCAAACACGTTTTTGGAACCCAAAAATGGGACCATACATCTTTGGTGCACGTAACAAGATTCACATCATCAACTTAGAGCACACTGTAAAAGCGTTTAACGAAGCATTGACTTACGTAAACGGCTTAGCTGCTAAGAAAAACAAAGTATTGTTCGTTGGTACTAAACGCGCTGCTAGCGGTATCATCCGTGAACAAGCTGCTCGTGCTGGCATGCCATATGTTGACCATCGCTGGTTAGGTGGTATGTTGACTAACTGGAAAACACTTCGCCAGTCAATCAACCGTCTAAAAGAGCTAGAAAAACAAGCAGAAGACGGTACTTTCGCTAAGCTTACTAAGCGTGAAGCGTTAGAGCGTACTCGCGACATGGAAAAACTTGAGCGTTCACTAGGCGGTATCAAAGACATGGGCGGCCTACCTGACGCAATCTTCGTTGTAGACGTAGATCATGAAGCGATTGCTATCAAAGAAGCTAAAAATCTAGGTATTCCAGTTATCGGTATCGTTGATACCAACTCAAACCCAGATAACGTTGATTACATCATTCCAGCAAACGATGATGCTATCCGTGCAGTGACTTTGTATGTAACTTCTATGGCTGATGCGATTATTGCTGGTAAAGAATACGCACAGACTCAAGCAGGCGGCAAAGCTGAGCAAGAAGCACCTGTTGCAGCTACTGAAGCAGCACCAGCTGAAGCGGCTACTGAAGAAGCAGCAACTCCAGCAGAATAAATAGCTGACCTAAAAGGTTTACCTTTATAAGGATGTATTAATAGTTATGCTATCAGCATCCATATAAAGGTATTAACAGCGTATACGTACAAGCTCACAATAGGCATGATGTAGTTTTACTCGTCATGCCTTATTGTTGATGGACTGTTTGTTAATAGGCGAGTATTATCGCTTATAGTTGCCCTCATGATACACAAGATCTGTTATCACAACGACTTCTGCTATCACAAGCAACGATGAGTACTTTCATCACAATAGCAATCATCACTACAAGAGCAATATAGTACTTATAAAGTATAGTACCTATGAAACATAGTACTTATAGATAGTTTCTATAAATAGTATGAAAATATTGAATAGAAGTTAAGCACTCCCATACATAACAATATAAAAGGTAACTCTTATGTCAGAAGTAAAAGTATCTGCCAAAATGGTAAAAGAATTGCGTGACCGTACTGGTCTTGGCATGATGGAATGTAAAAAAGCGTTGGAAGAGTCAAACGGCGATGTCGAAACTGCCATTGATAACCTACGTAAATCTGGTCAAGCCAAAGCCGCTAAAAAAGCGGGTAACATCGCAGCTGACGGCGCTATCATCATCGCTCAAGGCGACAACAAAGCATTCTTGCTAGAAGTTAACTGCCAGACTGATTTCGTTGCAAAAGATGACAGCTTCAATGCATTTGCAGAAAAAGTGGCTAGCATTGCTCTAGAGAACAACGTGACTGATGTTGCTGCTATCTCTGAATTGCCTTATGGCGATGGCCAAACAGTTGAAGAAGCACGTGTATCTTTAGTACAAAAAATCGGTGAGAATATCCAAATCCGCCGTGTTGAAGTACTTGAAGGCGCTAACATTGCTGCATACCGTCATGGTCTACGTATCGGCGTAGTGGTATCTTATGAAGGCGGCAGTGCAGACACTGGCAAAAACCTTGCCATGCATATCGCTGCGTTCAACCCAGTTGCAGTAGATGACGAAGACGTCGCTGCTGACGTACTAGCGCGCGAAAAAGACATCATCGAAGCCAAAGCAAAAGAATCTGGCAAGCCTGACAACATCGTTGAAAAAATGATCGAAGGTGGCCTACGTAAGTACCTAGACGAAGTAACGTTATTGCGTCAGCCATACGTCATGGACAACGAGAAAAAAGTTGGTGACGTATTGAAAGCTGAAGGCGTAAAAGTACTTGGCTTTAAACGTCTAGAAGTTGGTGAAGGCATTGAGAAGAAGCAAGAAGATTTCGCTGCTGAAGTTGCTGCAACTCAAGCACTAGCTAATAAGTAAGTTTTAAAATGCAGTAAGTACTGAGTTTGTTTTTGCTCAGTACTTATAGATTGTTTGACATAAGAAGCAATCAAGCATAAAAAAGCCCGTTATTCATTAACGGGCTTTTTTGTGTCTGCTGATTTAGTTATATCATTAACAGTTATATTAACGTAATGCCGCATACGCTGAATTGGCATAACTGGCGCTATTGGTATTGCTGCTAGTGCCATAGCTGACGTTTTGTAGACCATTACTAGCAGTGGTATTGCTGTTGCTGGCGCTCATGCTACTACCAGACAGACCTGAGTCATTTTTATATAAGCTGTGATAGCGGCTCATGACATTTTTGACATAGTTACGGGTTTCTTTAAAAGGCGGGATGCCGTTATATTTATCAACGTTACCTTCACCCGCATTATAGCCAGCAACCGCAAATTCTACGTTGTTATTAAAACGCTTCATCAGCCATGCAATATATTTAGCAGAGCCTTCGATATTATCTGCAGGGTTCCAAGGATTGCTGACTTTAAAGCGTCGCGCAGTCGCTGGCATTAGCTGCATGAGACCTTGGGCCCCAACAGGTGAGCGCGCGTTGGGATTGAATGCGGATTCGCTATGCATCATTGCTTTTATGAGCGCAGGATCTACGCCATGTCGCTGAGCTGAGGCGCGAATATAACTGTCATAAGCGTTGCGGCTACCGCTACTACTTGCTGTGCTGCTACCATAATCACTACCGCTGCTATTACTGCCATCATACATCTTAGAGTCTTTGTAGTAAGTCACCTTTACTTTTTTGGTGAATTTATCAAAGTTGCCACTAGGATTGACATTGGTGAGCAGTACTTGTCCACCTTTGTCTTTATAGATATACATATTGCCTGCGTGGGCAGTCATCGAAAGCGTGGAGAGGGCAAGTGTACTAGCAATGGTGCTGAGTAAAAGCGGAGACAAACAGCGGGTAATCAAAGGGGAGATACTTATCATAGAGATATCACTTTTTATCGAATAATAGCAAATTGTTTTGCCTATAGGCGCGTCATGTTGCGCGTTAAAGCGGTTACCGTGTTTGCTGGATTTTACAGCTACATTGAAGATAGCTACCTAGCAATGGTCACGCTTAACAAGAAACCACTTGCGATAGATACAAAAAATAATAGTTGCTTACTATAACATATAATAACTTTTTAGCGCATAGGATTAGCAGAACAAAGCACAAAAGCCGCCTTTAATTTGTAAAAAAATCAACAGACTAAGGCTTTTAAGCGCATCGATTGTATATCTGCTTCAGTGTTTTTAAGCTGATACAAACGCCTCAATATGCTCACTGCGATGGTGAATTATTAATAAAGACGAAAAGTTATTCAAGATAATGATGAATTTTTTGAACGCTATTAAATGGAAAAGGCACTGATAAAAATAGGCACCCACACGGCAGTGACCAAACCATTGACCGCCAGACCAAAGGCAGCATAACGACCAGCAGTGTGACTGATTTGCCAAGCTTCTACTGTGCCAAAAGCATGGGCTGCCAAGCCAAGTGCCAAACCTTTGGCACGATCATCATCGATACCGCGAAACAAAAATCGCGCTAAAGTGCCGCCGATTATACCTGAGACAATAATAATCAAGTTGGCCATGGCCAGTGGCGCTTTAATCAAATCGGCGATGCTCAAGCCAATGGGTGTGGTCACTGAACGGGTGGCAAAGGCGAGTATCGTGTCGTGACTTAAGGAAAATAGATAAGCCAATGACATAGGTAGTAATGCACCAATGACGCTGGCCATGGCTACGATCAAAGTCAGCTTTTTAACTGGTAAACCCTTAAAGTTCATTGCCGCGAGTGGCACGGCTAAAAGGACAGTGACATAGCCTAATAGATGGTCAAATACGGGTTTGGCAACGCTATAATAATTATTGTAATCCCATTGCAGTATAAACAAGAACAAAAGAACAAGGATCAACGCAGTAATCACCATTGGCAACCACGATAGCTTACGAGCCAAGACGCGGGCAATGACATGTGCTGTCAAGGTTAATAATATCGCTGCGAGGGTCGCCATCAATACGCTGTCAAAAGTCATTACATTTCCTTGGTCATACAGCTCAAGGCTGCTGTTTTTGCTTATGAATAGTATTGGTATTTGCGCTATCGCTTAGCCAGTGGTTAGCAAGAATGGCCAGTCCCCATAGTGGTATGAGCGTACTGATTAGCATGGTCAGCATCACGCCCCACAGCTCATCACCTAAGGCGAATAATAGCAAGCCTGCACCAGCTGACACGGGCAAAAAAGCAAAGCCACTATCGACCAATAAGACATTACTGGCTTGGGTAAGCCAACTGGGTAGGCCTTTAAGTAAACGCCATGCCATCAAGATAAAAAACATCGCGATTAAACCGACGATATTGGCGGCTTTTTCGATACCTGCCCACTGACAGATGATAACGGCAGATTCACGGACAAAAATGATCATGACCAACGTTAGGATGACGGCCATCCATAGGGGCATACGCGAGGAATGAGTGGAGTTCATAAGCAGTGCTGGCCAAGTCAGAGATAGAGAGTGTGTTCATAAAATCGAGTAGGCAGTAGCGCCAAGAGCATAGCAAAGAGGGATGTCTTTGCTCGGTTATGGTTTCAATGTAATAGATAACGTCTAAATGGGTTAAATATATAAAAGTTGATTATATAGAGAGCACACCAACTAATAAAGCCTCTAAAACGCTAGGACTGGTTATTGATCTTCTAAGTTTTTAGTCGAAAAATCTAGTTACACATGACGGTGAAAAAATGAAGGTCAAAAAAATAGACGATATCGTTGATACCGTCCATTTATCATTTAACACTCTATGCCAATTGACCAATGATGTTAAGAAGCTAACGATGTTAAAACGTCAACTAATTAAGAAGACAAGCGCTTTGGGAAGACGCTATTTGAATTTGTAAATCCAAATCAAATCTATACACCCAAATTTTACGCTTATTTTTCTTCTGATGTTTCTGAGTGCAATGTCTCAGAGCTCAACGTCTCAGAGTTAAGGGCATCAAAATCATCAAAAGCTTGTTCTTCTGCTTTCGTCATAAGTTGGTCTTCGTCTTCATCTTCATCAGGCTGCTCGAACTCTTCAAGGACTGGCATCAGTAGCGTGGCTTGTGCTAATGGCAATACATCTAGAGGATTCAAGTCGGCTTGACCAAGGAGCTGTCTGAGTCTGTCACTTGGCAAACGAATGGTCAAGCATTCATGACCTGTATCATCGTAGCTTTCTTCTAAAATGACGCCCAGCTCATACAAGGTACTTTTGAATTGACCTGCATTATAAGGAAGAGTCAAATCAAAGGTTGTTAAAGCACCAGTTAGCAGCTGTTGCACAGCAAGTGACAACCCTTCCATGCCTAGGTTCTCTCTAGAGGAAACATAGACACGGTTGGGTTGACCTTCGCTAGCATAACCAATATGAGCGGGCTCATCCGTCAAATCAATCTTATTGTAGACATTGAGTACCGGCACATCATTGTCAATCTCTGCCAGTACATCTTTGACTGCTTGAATTTGCTCGTGCATATCTTCACTAGAAGAGTCGATGACGTGTAGCAATAAATCGGCCTCTAATGTCTCTTCTAACGTTGCATGAAAAGACTCGACTAGCTCATGCGGTAGATGACGGACGAAACCAACCGTGTCGACCAAGACCACGCGCCCAACACCCTGCCAGTCTAAACGGCGCAAAGTTGGATCGAGCGTGGCAAATAATTTGTCCGCCGCATAGATGTTTTCATCGACTAAGCGATTAAACAATGTGGATTTACCCGCATTGGTATAACCGACGAGTGAAATAGTCGGCACGTCTGATTTTTGCCGACGTGCTCGACCTTGAGCGCGTGTTTGGCGCACTTTTTCCAGTTTGCTTTTTAGCTGATTCACACGAGTCTGTAATAAGCGACGATCGGTCTCAAGTTGGGTTTCACCGGGTCCGCGCAGACCGATACCACCTTTTTGACGTTCCAAATGCGTCCAACCACGTACCAAACGTGTCGATAAATGGTTCAGCTGCGCCAGCTCTACTTGTAGCTTACCTTCATAGGTACGCGCACGCTGTGCGAAAATGTCCAAAATCAGACCAGTACGATCCAGTACGCGACATTGCACCAAGGCTTCGATATTACGTTCTTGTGATGGCGATAAGCTGTGGTTAAAAAGGACGATATCAGCGTCATGTTCGCGCACCAATTCTGCTATTTCTGCTGCTTTGCCGCTACCGACGAAGTATTTGGCATCGGGTCTTTGGCGTGAGCCTGTGACCAACGCCAAACGATCAGCCCCTGCTGAGTCTGCTAATAGCTCAAATTCACCTAGATCGTCAGGATCTTGAATTTGGCGGATGTCTAAATGTACTATAATGGCGCGTTCGCCACCTTCATGTCTTTCAAAATAATCCAAAGAGTATCACCTATTAATAAAGTAAATAAATCGCTATTATCAATTTAGTAAGCTTTGATTCAGTAAGCTTTGATATAACGTTCAGATGGTTGTCTATATGTGGTCTTATCACTTGATATTAAAGGGTATTGGCATAATTAGCGATGATTTTATGTTACAGCATTTATGGTGGCTGATTTTCTATAAATCTGCTTCATTACCCATTTGTATAAAAGTAAACACTCACTGAGTGAACAAGCTATCACTGAGTGACAGAACTTTGTTATACTTAGCTCGTTTTTTTAACTATCTAAAAACCAAACATTCAATCATGAGGGACGAAGATGAGCCAAGCTAAGTCAGGCTTTTCACTCAAACAACAATGGGGTCGCGGTAAACAAATCGCGGGAATGACCACGACGATCGCTGGTGGTCTTAGGGCTGCTCAGCGTATTGGCGCATTTAAGCAGCCACCACGCGAAAAACTGCCACGCTACATTCAAGCGTTTTGTCGTAAGATGGCAGGCTCCTTTGGGGTAAAGGTCGTTGAAGTTGAGCCAGTGCAACAGCATCATGGTCTATGGGTATCCAATCATGTGTCATGGATGGATATTCCGGTCGTGGGCACGGTGAGTCCTGCCTTTTTCTTATCCAAAGCAGAAATCGGTGAGTGGCCAGTATTTGGCAAGTTGGCTCATGCGGCAGGTACGGTATTTATTGAGCGTGGTTCCGGTGATGCAGGCTCGGTGGCAGCGCAGATTGCTAGCTTTTTAGCAAAAGGATTTTCGGTGATATTTTTCCCAGAAGCGACGACTACCGATGGTAAAAAAATCAAACGTATTCATGGGACATTGCTACAAGCAGCGATAGAAGCAGACGTTCCGGTTCGTCCCATCGTTATCGCTTATGTCAATAAAGACGGTACATTAAGCGAAGCACTGCCATATTATGGCAAGCTGACGATGAAGGACAGCATGAAAAAAGTGCTTGATAGCAAAGACGTAACCGCTTATGTATTGCCATTAGCGCCGATAGATCCAGCAGGCTGTAGCAAAAGCGAGCTGACCAATGTATTGCAGTCACGTATGCAAGAGGGGTTGGCTGAACTACATTCAAGAGTACTTAACGTACCAGCTAAAGACTAAATATTTGCAATTGAAGTAATAGTCAAAAAAAGGGCGCAAATCGCAGTGATAATGCTAGCGATTTGCGCCCTTTTTGGTGGGAGCTTCAATAGAGCCTACTTAATTTAATCCACTACGCTCTGATAGATGGCAGGTTATGGTGATGGATTAGGCTGTTGTGTATGTACGGCTTCAATTGCTTCCAATACGTCTGCTGTCAGCTCGACATTAATACTATCAATGTTGGATTTGAGCTGCTCGGTGGTCGTTGCCCCAATGATATTGCTGGTGACAAAGTGACGAGAGTTGACGAAAGCCAATGACATCTGTGCCATGTCCAAACCTGCATCAGCGGCTATCTTGGCATATTGCTCAGTGGCTGATTTGGCTTGTTCGTTTACGTAGCGCCCAAAACGGTCGTACATCGTCAGACGTGCGCCAGTCGGACGTTTGCCATCGAGATATTTACCAGATAACACACCAAAACCAAGCGGTGAATAAGCAAGCAGACCTACATTTTCACGATGTGCAATCTCTGCCATATTGACTTCATATAAGCGGTTCAGCAGGCTATAGGGATTTTGCACAGTGATGGGGGCAATCAAGCCGTTTTTATCTGCTTCCCATAGGTAGCGCATCAGACCCCACGCAGTATCATTCGACAGCCCATAAGCACGAATACGACCTTTTTTGATCTCATCATTTAACGCTTGAATGGTCTCTAAAAAAGGCGTTAAATCGTCTAGTGACTGCGCTGCCATCGCTTCAGTATAACCGCGCTGACCGAAGAAATTCGCTTGGCGTTCAGGCCAGTGCAGTTGATAAATATCAATATAGTCGGTTTGCAAACGCTCAAGATTGCCATCAATGGCGCTGCTGATTTGCTCAGCATTAAAGCGCGTTTGCCCGTCGCGTAAAAAATCCATCGGTGACATTTTGCTGGCAAGAATAACTTTGTCACGCTGTTTGGTTTTGCTAAACCATGTGCCCATAAAGCGTTCGGTATCGCCCTGCTTGTCTTTGTCCGGCGGCGATGGATACATCTCTGCCGTGTCCCAAAAATTCACCCCTTCGCTTAGCGCCATGTCCATCTGCTCATGCGCTTGGGTCTCATCATTCTGTTGTCCCCACGTCATCGTACCTAGACAGATTTTGGAAACATCTTCATTAATTTGTGGCAGTTTTTGATATTGCATTTTTTATCCTTATCGTTCATTCAACAGAGTATTTTTAAATGAATTGTTTTACATGAGCTTTATGCCCGTTACACCGGGCGGTGTCACTTTGAATATTTTTACTTTAAACAATACAGCTTGCCCAGCGAGTGGATGATTGAAGTCCACTTCGACTTGGTCATCATCGATGGCGCTGATGGTACCGGGTAGGGTGTTTTTGCCTTTATCTTCAAATTCTACCATCATACCAATTTCTGGATTATCAGCGACCAGCGCGAACTGAGGGCGGCTAAAATGCTGAATATTGTCGGGATTCCAATCACCAAATGCTTGCTCTGGATCAAGGTGGGCAGAGCGTGTGTCACCTGCACGCAGGTTCATTAACACTTGCTCAAAACCCGGTAGTAAGCTCTCGTCACCAATGGTCAGCGTCACAGGCGCATCGCGGCTAAAGGTAGAGTCAATCATCGTACCGTTCTCTAATGATACTTCAAAATGCAGCTTTACGAGACTGCCAAAAGTGATGCGCGTGTCTTCATTGGGATTGATAAATTGTGAGTCGGTCATAGTCATGTTTCTTTTATTAAATAGGATTTAGAGGGTTAATCATAATAGAGAGTTTAGCATAGCCCATATACTAGAGACCTTGATGTGATAGATATGTCCTAGAAGATCTTTATCAGATATTACTAATATTTAGATAAATCTACTAGATATATCTTTCTAAAAAATTAATAAATACAATGATTTAGTACCACAACAAAAAAATATAGATAATTAGATCCTTTCAGGAGTGAAATTAAGTTGACATTATCTTTCTTAATGTATATAAATGTAAACTTAATTTAAGCAACGTAACTTATCTATTAATAATTGTAAGTTAGACAACTTCTGAGAAGATTATGAAAAAAGCTATTTTGGTGATTGGTGTATTTGCATTATTAGCACAAGGTTGTGCGACTCCACATGTCGTACAGACTAAGAAAGTAAGTGATGTTAATTTATCATGCCAACAAATTCTTAGCGAAATTGAAGAAGCTGAACAGTTTGAAAAAGAAGCGCGTGCTGAGCGTAAAGTGACTGGTAAAAATGTAGCTGCTGCCGTATTGTTTTGGCCAGCATTGATTGGAACTTATTCTAATACAGAAGAGGCCATTGAAGCAGCTAAAGAACGCCGCGAAAACTTGACTAGACTCTATGAGCAGAAAAAATGCCGTTAGTATTTTAACATCGTATTAATGCATTTTTATGGATGTTAAAAAGCTAAGAGTAAAGCTCTTAGCTTTTTTTATGAGTTCGAAAAAGTTATATAATAGTTGTAAATAATCATTAAGGTCAAAAATATATAGTCATGAGAACTAAGCAGATAAGCGTGAGACAGCAAGGCCACATTAGAAAGTGGCAAGATGATAAAGGCTTTGGCTTTATCGAAACGGAAAATGGTGATTCAGTATTCTTTCATATCAATGAATTTAAAGCACGCCGTCGCCCTGAAGTGGGTGAGCAAGTCGTCTTTACGCTTGGGCAAGATAGCCAAGGACGGATGCAGGCAAAAGACGTGCAAGAGCTGAGCTTTGTGCAACAGAAAATGGCACAAAAGAATCAGCAAATCCGTCATCGTAATGCAAAGCGTAGTCATCAAGCGGAGTTTGAAGCAAGACAGAAAAAACGCTTGTTCCTTGGTATGGGATTTTATGGGGTATTAATCTTATTAGCGGCCATGAATAAGCTAAGTTGGCTAGTGGTCGGTTGGTATGCGGCACTAGGGCTGATTACTTATGTGTTTTATGCCAAAGACAAAGCCGCTGCGCAAAATGGTGATTGGCGCACGCCTGAGTCAACGTTGCATCTACTCAGTGCGTTGGGTGGTTGGGTAGGAGCAATGGTCGCACAGACTTACTTGCGGCATAAATCACAAAAACCTGAGTTTCGTATGGCGTATTATTTGACCGTGGTGATTAACATGGCAGGGTTATTGTTTTTATTGGCAGGTGGCGGTTTAGAGGCTTTGAAAGAATTGCTTGATTCTCTGATCTAAAAAAGATGGCTAACAAACAACAAAAAAGGTGGGTTACTTATTCGTAACCCACCTTTTAAATCTAAAAACTATGTACGATTATAAGCGCTAAACCTCACGCTTCTTTTCTAAAAATAGCATATCGATGACAATCATCGCGACACCGATACTGATGCCCATATCCGCGATGTTAAAGATCGGATAATGCCAAACGTCAGCATTGTGGACATGAATGAAGTCGATCACGTGACCATGTAGCAGACGATCTATTAAGTTACCAACTGCACCGCCAAGCACTAAAGCCAGTCCAAGCGATAATAGCGTGGCTTTACGAGGTGCTTTAATCAGATAGATGATTAAAAACAGCGACATGATTAGAGCAAGTCCCGAGAAAAACCACTTTTGCCAACCGCCTGCATTCGCCAAAAAGCTAAAAGCAGCGCCATAATTGTATGCTAAAGTCCAATTAAGAAACGGTTCGATAACGGGCACTGGCTCATGGAAAGTCAGGTTGGTCTCAGCCAGCCACTTCGTCCACTGATCGATGATAAGTACAACCAGTGACACCAGATACCACATAAAAGCACGACTGCCATTAGCAATCATCTTTGGCGCTTTAGTCAAGCGACTTCTCGGTGTCGTTGAACTGCCCGTTGTTGCATGGGCAGGGGTTGGCGAGTGGTCGACCTTAGACTGCTGCTGCTTGTCTTCAGGTGATTCTGTTGGGTTGGGCGCTGAGTTAGGTGTCGGATTAGGCATAGTGGCGCACCTCGCCGTTACCCGTCACATTAGTGACGCAGCGGGCACATAGTTCAGGGTGTGCGCTATCGGTACCGATGTCATTACGGATATGCCAGCAGCGCACGCATTTGGTACCCGTCGCGGCACTCACATTGACTACTAAGTCTGCCGTTTCTTTGGTGCTGCTTTCAGCTTGCTCTGTGGCGTCATTCTTAGCAGCAGCAGGAGCATCGCTCATCGGTTTTAAGGTTGCGCTACTGGTAATCAGCACAAAACGCAGCTCTTCGCCAAGCTTGGCTAAGCTTTCATGCATCGCACCATCAGCATACAAATCAACGTCAGCAGATAAGTTAGCATTGATGATTTTTTCACCGCGTGCGGTTTCGATATGCTTATTCACCATATCTTTGGCTAGCATGATACGTTGCCAATCATCAGTACTGATCGCACTTAGCTCAAACTCTGGGAAGGTGTACCATTCTTCGGTAAACACATAGCCTGCTTCATTGCCGTTTTTACCTTCTAACACTTCCCACGCTTCTTGGGCGGTGAACGACAAAATCGGTGTAATCCAGCGAATTAATGCTTGGGCGATATGATAAATAGCCGTCTGTGCAGAGCGACGCGGCTGTCCATCAGTCTGGGTGGTGTACTGACGGTCTTTGATAATATCTAAGTAGAAGCTGCCCAAGTCTTGCGAGCAAAACGCGGCAATAAGTTGCGTGACTTGGTGGAAGTCCATCGCATCATAGGCGTCGATGATTTGTGCTTGCACCGTTTGCGTACGCTCAATGATGAACTTATCAAGGCTGACCAGCTCATTAATATCAATGCTATTGGTTGCTGGATCGAAGTCATCGGTATTGGCCAGCAAGAAACGCAAGGTATTACGGATACGGCGATACATGTCGATTGCGCCTTTGAAGACCGTTTTGCCTGCGCTCATCTCATAACGATAATCGCTCGACGCAATCCACAAACGCAGCATGTCTGCGCCTGTTTTATTGATCTCTTCTTGTGGCGTGATGATATTGCCGAGTGATTTACTCATCTTGCGACCGTTTTCATCGACCACAAAACCATGGGTCAATACTTGCTTAAACGGTGGACGCTCGTACATGGCCTCAGAGGTTAATAACGACGTCTGGAACCAACCGCGATGTTGATCCGAGCCTTCTAAGTACAGATCAGCAGGATTGGTCAATTCATCGCGTTGCTCCAGTACGGCAAAATGCGTCGTACCTGAGTCAAACCAAACATCTAATGTGTCAGTCGCTTTGTCATAGTCAGCCGCTTCGCTACCCAAAAAGTCTTCACAGCTGGCATCAAACCACGCTTCCACACCGCCTGCATCAATTTTTTGCGCGGCAGTTTCCATGAGTTCAAGCGTGTTTGGATGTAGTTCACCCGTTTCTTTATGAGTGAAAAAGGCAATCGGTACGCCCCATGTACGCTGGCGTGAAATACACCAATCTGGGCGACCCGTCATCATTGATTCGATACGGTTTTGCCCCCATGCCGGCGTCCAATTGACCGCTGGAATATCAGCAAGCGCACGCTCACGTAAACCTTTGGTTTCCATATTGATAAACCACTGCGGCGTGGCGCGGAAGATAATCGGTGACTTATGACGCCAGCAATGCGGATAGCTGTGCTCAATCTTGGTATGGCTAACGAGATGACCGTTGTCGTGTAGGGCAGCGATGATTTTTGGATTGGCTTTATAGATATGCTCGCCCGCAAATACTGCTGCGCTGTCTAAATAGACGCCCGTACCGCTCACTGGGTTTTCAACTGGTAAATCATATTTCAGACCAACGATATAATCGTCGAGACCGTGACCCGGTGCGGTATGGACTAAGCCAGTACCGCTATCCGTGGTTACGTGATCGCCTAAGATAAGCGGCACTTGACGGTCTACAATCAGTGGATGCTGGGCGCGTAGACCTTCAAGCTCACGTCCGGATACAGTTGCCAATACACCTTCATTGCTAAGTTTAAACTCAGTCAGTGCGCTTTCAACCAAATCAGTCGCTAATAAGAAGTTGCCTTTTTCAGTCGCCACCACACTATAGTCATGCTCAGGATGTACGGCGATGGCTTGGTTAGCTGGTAACGTCCAAGGCGTCGTCGTCCAAATGACCGCTGCGATATTACCGTCGATTTCGCTCAATGCGGCAACCTTTTGCGTATCAAGCACATCAAAACTGACATAGATCGCATCAGAGACTTTGTCTTGGTATTCCACTTCGGCCTCAGCCAGCGCAGAGCTACAGTCCAAGCACCAGTTAACGGGTTTCATACCGCGAGTGACATGACCATTGTCATGGATTTTGGCCAGTGCGCGTACGATGTTGGCTTCTTGATGGAAGTTCATCGTTAAATAAGGATTGTCCCAATCACCAAACACACCCAGACGTTTAAAGTCTGCCTTTTGTAGCTCAATCTGCGTGCTTGCATATTCGCGGCACAGACCACGAAATTCAGTCGCAGAGACTTTTTGACCGACTTTGCCGACCTTGGCTTCGACCTTTTGCTCGATAGGCAGACCATGACAATCCCAACCGGGCACATAAGGCGCATCAAAGCCTGATAAGGTTTTTGACTTTACGATAATGTCTTTGAGTACTTTATTGACCGCATGACCCAAGTGAATCTGACCGTTGGCGTAAGGAGGGCCATCGTGCAAAATGTACTTGGTCGCACCTGTACGCGCCTTGCGAATTTTGCCGTACACGTCATCCGCTTCCCACGCAGCCAACCAATCTGGCTCACGTTTGGCAAGGTTTGCACGCATCGCAAAGGGCGTATCAGCAAGATTTAGCGTGTCTTTATAGTCTTGGCTTGGCGTATCAGTACTTTTATCAGTCATAGAAGGTGTCTTTTTAAAAAGTAGGTTAAAAGATAGGTTAAAAAGTGACTAAAAAATTGATGTAAAGTCAGGTGTGAAATTTAAGCTTAACGTTAAATATAATATGGGGTCAAATATTTGATAATCGATACTCGTTTTTTGTCTCAGACAACGTTGCTTACAAGAGGTTGCTTGTGAATAGTTACGTCCATAATAAATACTAACGGGACGATTGCAACAAAAAATGCATTTATCAGAATAATTAGTCTAGCACCGATGATAACGGCAGCTATTATATGACAAAACGGGAAGGGTAAAAAGAGCTGGTCAGTATCGTCCTGTTTTTAGCCAAAACCAATCATTTATGTCAGCATAAATACTTTGCTCATTCAATCATAGGTCTGGCAAGTTTGAATGTTCAACAGACCCTAGATAATACCTAATTGGCGTAGGTCTAAAAAACGGAGGATAACCACAAGCGCAATTTAAGCGACCAGAGTGGTTGAATACCTGTCAATCCTTGCGTCATCTCGCCATCTTTTAAGATGACATAAGAAGGCGTGACTTGTCCTTGCCAATCAGCAAATATCTTTCCTTCTTGATCATTGACCGTGGTAAAGCGATAACTGTTTTCATTAAGGTAGCGGTGCAGCTCTTGTTCAGTGCCTGATTTAATGGCAACCGTAACGACTGGATAATTATTTTCAGCGGCAAGTTTGTTTATGGTTGGCGAGGTGAAACTACAGACTGAACACCACGTACCCCAAAAATATACCAGTGTCGGCTTCTCCTGACTCAGTGCCGCTAAATCAACCGTTTGTCCTTGGTAGTCTATCAATTGCAATTGTGGGTTGGCTGGCATGACGGGTTGTCGCCACCAATTGATGGCGGTATAAATAACGGCAAACATCAAACCATATATCAGCAAGGTTTTAACTATAGAAAGCACTTTTTGCTTTGGTGTCTTCTTAAGAGTATCTTTTTTATTTGTGAGATCAATCGTCATAATGGCTGCATTTTTGCTCTAAATTTTTTAGAGAGATAAAAATAAACGGCTGAAATGTCAGCCGTATTACTCATCAATTTTATGTAACTGTTTTTAGTGATTACTTTTTAAGATAACCGATTAAGGCTTTTGTGCACGATTTTGTAACGGATTACCAATGAGCACACTGCCTGAGTTTTCAAGGCGCTCTTCGTCGGTTAATTTGCTCGCTGGAATTTTTGCTTTTCGTTTCCATTTTAAGCTAAACAAATCATCACGGCGGTCAATCAGGTTATGTACCGAGCCTTCGTTACGGACGTGAGTCAGCTTATCTAAGTTCACATCTGAGAAAAAGATCATCTCAGTGTTTGCTGTGGTTTCGGCCATAATCGCATCATGCGGAAAAGCAAAGTCTGACGGTGAAAAAATAGACGACTGCGCGTATTGAATATCTAGGCTTTCAACTTGAGGTAAGTTGCCTACTGAGCCGCAAATCATCACATAACACTCGTTTTCAATGGCTCGCGCTTGGGCACAGTGGCGCACGCGTAAATAGCCGTTTTTGGTATCTGTCCAGAAAGGTACAAACAAAATATCCATATCGTCAAGCGCCAGTAAGCGCGCAAGCTCAGGAAACTCAACGTCATAACAGACCAAGATACCAATACGACCGGCATCCGTGTCAAATACTTTGACCTCGTCACCACCTTCGATCACCCAAGCGCTACGCTCATGCGGCGTAATATGGATTTTGCGCTGCTCTTCCACCGTACCATCGCGGCGACACAAATAACTGACATTGTACAACGTATCGTTTTCGTCTATTAATGGCATGGAGCCGACAATAACGTTGACGTTATAACTGACTGCTAGATGCGAGACTTCGTTTTTGAACCATTCGGTGTAACCGGCCAAAAAGCGAATGGCGATGTTTTGATCGGTGGATTCACACAGACCCATTAATGGCGCGTTAAAGAACTCTGGTAAGCAAGCAAAATCTGAGTTGTAATCGGCCATGACATCGACAAAGAATTCTACTTGTTGCAAGAGCTCCTCAGGCGATTCAACTTCACGCATTTGCCACTGGATACCACCGATACGCACTTCTGACTTACGGGTATTCGGCTTGTAATCTTGCGGCTCATAATAAATATTGGCCCACTCAAGTAGAGTAGCAAAGCCTTTAGATTGAGCGTCATCTGGCAGATAAGCGGTCAAAATACGCTTAACGATAAAACCGTTGGATAGCTGAAAGGAAAGGGCAGAGTCATGGATTTCACGTGATTCGACCGCGTCGATATACTCACCAGGGGTCAAATCTTTGTGATTGTAGTAATTAGGAATGCGACCTCCAGCCAAGATAGCTCGGAAGTTCAGCTGGCGGCACAGCTCTTTGCGCGCATCATAAAGACGACGACCCAAACGGTAGCCACGATACTCAGGGTCAATCAGCGCATCCAAGCCATAAATAGCATCACCTTCTGGATTGTCTCTAATGATTTCTTTGTGCCCAATCAAATCATCATAGGTATGCGGATTCGAGAATTTGGCATAGTCCACGCGCATAGAGAGAACGATACCGATCAGCTGATCATGATCAAACATTGCAATCTGCCCTTCAGGAAAGGCGTCAATCAAGGTATGAATAGTGGTCTTTGACCATGCGCCGCCCAAATTCACATAAACACGGTCCATCAAGGCTTTTAACTGCGGATAATCTTTTTTCTTGATCTCAGCAATCGTGAGGTGAAAGTCGTCTATTTTTTCGATTTTACTCATAAGGTTCCTGTCTGCGGTGTTAATGAACATCGTAAAATTAATGCGTTGTGCGGTGTAGTATCTGATGTATTGTCTATGGCTATATATAGACCTAAAGATTTTTGTGTAACAAAAGCGATAAAAATATTCCAATACGCTTATATAATCGTTACAATAATTTATCTTTTTATTTACAATGAGTTATAGCGATTACATATCATATAAAAGTTTTAATGAGGGCTTTAACAGGTTTGCAAGCGTCTACATTTAAGAAGACTGACCTTGTTAGTAGCTGAATCAATCGTACTTGCATGAATAGCATCTGTTCTAATAGTACCTAGTCTAGTAATTAGTATCTAATCTAACAGTCTCTATTCTAACAGCACCTAATCTAACAGCATCGAAATTCTGTAGCGTCTCCTATTATTTTTGGCTTCGCTTGTTCATCACGACTTGGCTTATTACTTTATATTTCGATAGTTATCATACCAATGTAGCGGGTCAATGACAGTCCCGCGTAGTAAATATTTGCTACGTTTTTGTGAATCGATGTCCTTGTCTTTGCTTGGTCTGAACGTGTTTTTTGTTTTACTTACTTCATTTTGCGGTCTATAGGCGGCTTTTTAGGATTATTTTATGGCACCCTTGACACATACGGTCGACCCTCTAGAAACAGTAGAGGATTCAGCATTGGTTCAATTGGTGTATGTCAGTAGTATCACCCTCAGTACGCGCTTAAAAGCCTCAATATTTGATGAAGTAGAAGGTCATGCTCGGGACTATAATGAGCAGCATGGCATTACGGGTACTTTATGTTATGGCAATGGTCATTTCTTACAATGTATTGAGGGTAAAAAATCAAACGTGCTGGCTTTGCAAAAGCGTATTTTTGCCGATAGTCGTCATAAAAATGTGCAAGTCTTGCTATTACGAGTGATCGATCAGCGTAGCTTTGCTGATTGGCGTATGCGCCTGCTATTTTTGGAGCGTTGGTTGTGGTCACCAGCGACCAAGAAGCAAGCCACGCAGTTGTCGCCTTTTTTACCGTTTGCCCCGCATGGCTGGACCTCGAAGCGTACGGAGCAATTTTTGCAGATTATCAAAACGTTTGACAGCCCGCCACATATAAAAGCCGCTGGCATTACTTATAATGCACTGGGAAATATGTTTCGTCATATTGCGGCACCGCATCAGGCCTTTTTAATCGTTCAAGGCTTTTTGAGTATGTTGCTGGTATTAGCGCTGATACTGTTGTATTTATAAATTATAAGTTTTATAGCTGAGCTAAAAAAGACGCTAACTTTTGAGTTTAGCGTCTTTTTGTTTGAGGTAAGCGATTAAAATACCAATCACATATCAAAAATTTTACCACGGTTCATAATATTATTGGGATCAAAAACTTTTTTGACCTCTCGTAAGTAATCAATCTCAGTCTCGCTGCGGCTGTAGTGTAAATAAGGCTTTTTGGTCATACCTACGCCATGCTCAGCAGAGACTGAGCCGCCATACTTCTGTACCGTCTCAAACACGTGCTTATTGACGATCTGACACTCTGCAAAGAAATCATCTTTACTCATGTTTTCAGGTTTCAAGATATTCAGATGCAAATTGCCATCGCCGATATGACCGAACCAGCACACTTCAAAGTCAGGATAGTTACTGCTGACAATGTGATCAATCTTGGTGATAAATTCAGGCACATGGCTTATCAGTACAGAGACATCATTTTTATAAGGGGTAAATACTGAGATGGTCTCAGAGATATACTCACGCAATTTCCATAGCTCTTCTGCCTGCGCGAGACTTTGACTCATCACCCCATCGACGACCCAACCTTGCTCCATACAATGCTCAAATATCGCCATCGCCTTATCCATGATCGGCTCGTATGGTGCTTCAAACTCTAACAATGTATAAAACTTGGTACGCGACTCAAATGGCTCTTGTACTTGACCATGTGCCATTAGCTTATCAATCGCCACGTCATCAAAGAACTCAAATGCCGTTAAATCAATCTGCGCTTGAAAGGCAGACAATACATTCATAACATCGTTAAAGCTGTCCATACCGAGCACCATGACGTTTAAGTCTTGTGGCTGACGCTCAAGCTTGATCTGTGCATGGGTGACAAACCCTAGTGTCCCTTCGCTACCGATAAATAATTGGCGCAGATCATAACCCGTGGCGTTCTTTACCATACCGCGATTCAGCTGCAAGATATCGCCTTTACCCGTGACCACAGTCAGTCCCATAATCCATTGACGGGTCATGCCGTAACGAATCACTTTGATACCGCCAGCATTGGTGCCGATATTGCCACCGATTTGACTTGATCCTGCTGAAGCAAAATCGACAGGGTAATATAGGTCTTTTGATTCTGCGAACTGTTGCAACTGCTGAGTGACCACACCTGCTTCAATCTCGACCATGCGATCCGCAGGATAGAATTGTCCGATACGGTTCATTTTATCCATGCTGACGACGATTTCACCATTAGCAGCCACGGCGCCAGCAGACAGTCCAGTACGACCGCCACTTGGAGTCAGAACAACGTTGTGCTCGTTGGCAAGGAGTACGATAGATTGCACTTGCTCGGTAGTTTTTGGAAAGACAATGGCAGCAGCAGCTGGCGCAAAGTGCTTGGTCCAGTCCTTGCCCCAATGTTCTAAGCTCTCAGCGTCGGTTTTGATTTGGCTGGCATCAAATTCATGAGTATCAATTAAAGTACTCAAAATAGCTTGGACGGCAGCTGTATTGGTTTCGGGTGTAGGCTGAGCGGTAGTTGGCGTCATGGTAAAATCTCAATATTAGCGTAAACACGATGCTGGGGTTGACTATTATATAACGAAATATCTCTAAATTCAGTGATCAGTCAGCTCGTGATGGTAATAAGTAGGTGATAATCTGTCTATATGGCAGGTTGTAAATCACAAAAAAATGGTCTGGTCAGTTTCAAACAGAATGATTCACTATAGCATAAAAATTTTTCAGGCTTGATAACCAATAATTCATCTAATCTCCTAACATCGACGTCGAATTTTGTGTAAGATATCGGGACTGTTTTCGTTTCATCCCTCAGACTTATCCCACTGATGATTTTTATAAGACAATTATAGGACAGTTCTCATATGGCGTTATCACTACAGAAAGACAAAATACGTTTTTTATTGCTTGAAGGTCTACATGCCAATGCTCTAAAAGTATTGGAAGGTGCTGGCTATCATAACATCGAAAATATTAGTCACGCGCTGGATCAAGATGAGCTGATCGAAAAGATTAAAGACGCTCACTTTATTGGTATTCGCTCGCGCACGCAGCTAACTCGTGAAGTACTTGAGCATGCGCACAAGCTGATCGGTATTGGTTGCTTCTGTATCGGTACCAACCAAGTAGACTTAGAAGCTGCTCGTGAACTGGGTATTCCAGTCTTTAACGCGCCATACTCAAATACCCGCTCGGTGGCTGAACTGGTATTGGCCGAAGCTATTATGCTGTATCGCGGCATTCCTGAAAAGAATGCGACTGTGCATCGCGGCGGTTGGGGTAAGTCTGCCACCAACTCGCATGAAGTGCGTGGTAAGACCATCGGTATCGTCGGTTACGGCTCTATCGGCTCACAACTGTCAGTATTGGCAGAAAGCTTCGGTATGAAAGTCATTTATCATGATGCTGTCACCAAGTTGCCATTAGGCAATGCCGTGCAAGTAAGTAACTTAGAAGAGTTATTATCAACGGCTGATATCGTGACCTTGCATGTACCTGATGTCCCAAGCACACGCTATATGATGAAAGCTGAACAATTCGCTCAAATGAAAGAAGGCAGTTACTTTATCAATGCTGCACGTGGTACGTGCGTCGAAATTGATGACCTAGCTGCTGTGCTTGAGTCTGGTAAAATATTGGGCGCGGCGATTGACGTGTTTCCGAAAGAGCCAAAATCTGCTGATCAAGAGTTTGAGTCACCACTACGTAAATTTGACAATGTTATCTTGACGCCGCATATCGGTGGTTCAACCCAAGAAGCACAGGCTAATATTGGTTTGGAAGTGGCGGATAAATTCGTCAGATACTCTGATCAAGGTGATACGGCGACCGCTGTTAACTTCCCAGAAGTGTCTGTTCCATTCAAAGAAAACTCGCATCGTCTGCTGCACATTCACAAAAACGTACCGGGCGTACTGTCACAGATTAACCGCTTGTTTGCTGAAGCGCATATCAACATCTTGGCACAGAGCTTAATGACGGAAGGCGATGTCGGCTATCTGGTCATGGATGTCGATTATAATGATTCGACCGCTGCGTTAGATCAGCTAAAAGACGTAGAAGAGACGATTCGCGTACGTATTTTATTCTAGAGTGACGTTTGTGTCGTAACTTTACAGTTGTAGACAGTAAGCACAAAAAAGAGAGGCTCTATTAATTAGAGCCTCTCTTTTTTTTATACCTTCAAAGTCTAGGGCGTGTCTTCATTTCAAAAATGGCGATAAACAAGAAAAATAGCGCAGATAATATCTGGATATTAACCAGCTATTTGACGATGTTTGGCAAGATTTAGCCATTTTTAGCCCATTTAGATGACTATTGAGTGAGTTGAAGACAGGCCC
Organism: Psychrobacter sp. K31L; assembly: GCF_017942195.1. Lineage (NCBI taxonomy): Bacteria > Pseudomonadati > Pseudomonadota > Gammaproteobacteria > Moraxellales > Moraxellaceae > Psychrobacter > Psychrobacter sp. K31L. The sequence goes on from NZ_JAGKSC010000005.1 coordinate 242,573, forward strand.
TAATTAAGATATCGACTTATTTGGCTTTGTTGTGATTGGCTTCTTCCGCTTGGCGGCGTGCTTCTATCTTAGCTGTTTTACGCTTTTCTATGACATCCATCACGTCACTACCGATATGCGCTTCGCCACGTTTTTGTGCCAGCTGCATTTGATGCTCACGCTCACGGAATCGCGCTTTTTGCTCATCGGTTGCCTTCTCAATACAATGCGGACATGACTCACCTTTGATATAGGCGGAGCTTTGCATATCATCTTGAGTAATGGGCATACGGCAAGCGAAGCATTGCTCATAGCTGCCTTTTTCTAAATTGTGATTGACCGACACGCGATTGTCAAAGACAAAACAATCGCCTTGCCACATAGAGTCACTGGCAGGGACTTCTTCTAGATATTTTAGGATGCCGCCTTCTAGATGATAAACCTCTTCAAATCCTTGCTCTCGTAAGTAGGCGGTAGATTTCTCACAGCGGATACCACCCGTACAGAACATCGCAACTTTTTTATGCTTCGCTGGGTCAAGCTCTTTTGCTACATACTCTGGGAACTCACGGAAGGTCTCAGTATTTGGGTTGACCGCATTTTGAAACGTACCGATTTTTACCTCATAATCGTTACGCGTATCGATGAGCATAACCTCAGGATCAGAGATTAGCGCATTCCACTCGCTTGGTTTTACATAGCGACCGACCGACTGCAAAGGATCGATATCTTCGACACCCATCGTGACGATTTCTTTTTTGAGCTTCACCTTAGTACGATAAAAAGGCTGAGCATCAGTATAAGACTCTTTAAAGGTAAAACTGCCAATCGCTTCGATACTACGCAGGTAGTCAAGGACGGTGTCAATACTTTGGCGCGTACCAGAAATCGTCCCGTTAATGCCCTCAGCGGCAATCAACAAAGTTCCTTTGACATCATTATCGAGCATGGTATTTAAGATTGGCTCACGGTATTGCTCAAAGTCAGCAAAGCGCGTGAACTTATAAAGAGCGGCAACGACGATATTATTGGTGACGCTATCGTAAACGGGGGCTGACTTGTTATCAGTTACCGTGTTGTCTTGGATATTGTTATCTATGCTTTTGTCTTGAGTGATGCTCATGTGTTTCTCCTGCTGGCTAGGTCGCAAACCTAGTGCGTTGGGTTAACAGTCTTATTCTAATAAACACGCTATGGTGTCATCCTCGCTTGATGTACTTTGGGTACAATCTGTGCTCGGCTTCCTTATATCGCATTCATTTGAAATAGACTTGGCTGGTTTAGAATGAGGTATAACACTAGCCCAATTGTGGGATTGGCTAATGCGCGGGTAGTGTAGCAAATTTTGGTAAGATTTTGAATAGAAAGCCTCGCTGTGCTTGAGGGATATATTTGGGTTTTCAAAGTATTATCCTGCTTGGGAGCATACCAAATTCTGTGTAACTCCTATTTAGATTAAAAGCTCATGATTATAGGTTTATATTCTATTATTGGTTTAGAGACAGATCTAGAAAACTCACTCGTACTACTATCTAAATAATCTTTATCAAAATTTAATTTATATATATCAGGCATTCGTATAAACTCTAACCACTCATTTTTCATCCATGATTCAACGATATCTTTACCTAAAATTGATATTAAATTGGCCATTTGAGCGTGCGGTTTATCGTAGTAGTACACAATCACTCTAATTGAATTTTCTATACCATTATTGAATGAAAATATTTCATGAACGTAGTCACTATCAGAGGAGTCTAAGGAGTGACCCCAAATATAAATTTCAATGGGATGCCAGAACTCAAAGCCTTCATTTTTTACTTTTCGCTCTTCTATTTCTGTTATCAATGACTTAGGTTTTAGAAACTGATAATCAGTATTATTTACCATTTTTTGATAATACTTCACAAATCCATATGCCCTCTCATCTTTCAATAGTCTGTTTTCTAGATCTGAGATGCCTAAGACAATTTTATTACTTTATTTTTCACCAGCTTTTCCGTGTAAAAATTTAATATTTGTATGTTTGTATAAACGCTTAATAGTGGATGAGTAGTTAAAGCTATAAATCATTTCTAGCTTGTCTTCGAGTACTTTAGGTACTTTTAACTCTAGATTTGATTCTAGTCTGTTAATAAACTCAATATAATTTGAAAATATATCTATAAACTGAATCAATTGTAGCTCTAGAGACTTAAATATCTTTGATTCATCAATATTCAAAGGATTATTTTGATAATACTTTATGAAGCTTGAATTTATAGTTAATCCTCTACCATCTGCTATGTCATTTTCATCTGCTATAGAGAATTTGCAGAGAATGTCATGTAAAAATGGATATTTCCTTATTAATTGAATATTAAATAAGTCAGTACTAAGAAAAGATTTAGATTTATCTAGGGTTGAAACAAAGTATTCTATATTGCTTTCTATTTCAGTAATCATATGACAAACAGCATCTAGCACTGTCTCCATCTCATTTTCAAAGTCTATCCATGTGTCAATACCACTATCAATATAGCTTTTAAAATATTGAAACCAACCATTCTTTTTTAATTTATCTTGAAGCTCTTTAACTTTTTCTAACGGTAAGACTACATCCTCAGTCTTATAGAAGTTGATAGTATTTCCAAAGAAGTAATTTTCATTACTTATTAAGTCTGTATATAATTCCTGAAAAGTCATTGGAGTATCTTGACTATAGGCTTCCACATTACGCATAGCGTGCATGAAATGGTCATACTTGGTCGGTAAAAAATGAGCTAAATCAAACCCATTACCTAATATTAGTATTTTTCTTGTTCCACTCATACGAATGTTCCTTAGATTTTTATTATACAATATCTGTTTTTTAAGGACATTGATTTTGATCTATATAGAACTAGTAGTTCCTTCTAGTCCAAATCTATCTAGGCTCATATCACTTTGCTTAATAACAGAAACTAACTATAGCACCAAACACAAAAAATCCAGCTCAAAGGCTGGATTTTTTATTTTCAAACTAAAACTGTATGTTGCTAGATTTACTTACTCTGAAACCAAGTATCCGCTTTGCTGCGAGCGCTAGCGATATCTGAGCTTGATAAGTTCAATGCCAACTGACCGATTTTACCACGAGCCTTGTTACGGACTTTTTCATCTAGCATGCCATCACGGGCAGCCAAGTCGTACCATTTATAAGCATCGACTAAATTCTTTTGCTTCTCATCTAACAAAGCAAGCGTATAGCTGGCACGGTTATCGCCACGCATCGCGGCTTTTTCTAACCAAACTTTCGCTTGTTGCAAGTTAGGCTGCACACCTTCACCGCGCAAGTACATGATGGCAAGATTCAACTGAGCAGGGGCAACGCCTTGCTGAGCCGCTTTGGTATACCATTGGATGGCTTGCTGGGTGTTTTGGGCAATGCCTTCACCTTTTTGCAAACGTTTGGCTAAGTAAAACTGAGCGTGATCGTTGCCTTGGGCAGCACGATTAGACAATTCACTGACAGGCATTAGCTCAAAACGTGAGGTATCAAGTGGCACGTTTGATATTAACTCAGCGTTGGCAAGGCCGGCACAAGAAAACAAGGCAGTGAACAACGCAGCTTTTAATAATTTCATAGCAGCTCCAAAATTAGGCAGTTAATAGGCAAAAAGAGTTGTACCGCTAAACATTGTCTCGCTAAAGACAGTTAGACGGTGATAACAATTAGGTGAAATCTTGCGATATAAACCTACCTAATTATTAGCAATATAATTAATCGTTGAGTGTCGCAATCACCGTTAGTCGGACCGATAAACGGTCGAAATCAGGGTGCGGTTGACACTATTTTGCTAGCTTAACACCCAAACTTACGAAACTCAAATACTAATTACACGATTTAATCCTCAACACTACCTTAGCGTCCTCAACAAAATCATAGAGTTACTAAGAGGTAATAAAGAATTAACAATGTATTAAGGTTAAAAAGGTGTTTATTAGCCATCACTAGATAGCTTAAAAGGAAGTAGAATTGCCTATGACTATACGGGTTTTTGTTTGGTCACGCGGTAAATAGCGACGTCTGCCAGCAGATTTGGCGCTTGGCGTATCAATGCTTTCATGAGCGGTGTGTGACCTTTTTCTGAATCACTAACGGCAAAGCGGTTAATAATATGAATGTCATGCTTGGCACAAAGCTGCTCAAAGTCTTTAAAGGTACATAGATGAATATTCGGTGTGTTATACCATTCGTAAGGCAGCGCTTCTGAAACTGGCATCATCCCTTTAAGCCCTAAATGCAGCCGGTTTTGCCAATGGGCAAAGTTAGGGAAGGTGATGACTGCTTCGCGGGCAACTCGCAGCATATCGAGCAAGAGTACATCTGGTGACTTGACTGCTTGCAGGGCACGCGCCATGACGACGGTATCGAAGCTATCATCAGCGAAACGCGCGAGACCATCGTTCAGATCTTGCTCAATGATGGACAACCCTTTGGCGATACCATCATTGATTTTTTCTTCGTCAATCTCAAGCCCATATCCCGTCACGCCGCGATTTTGTTGTAAATGCGCGAGCAATTCGCCATTGCCACAGCCTAAGTCTAGTACATGGGACTGCGGGGCAATCCAACGCTCAGCCAATTGATGATCCATTCTCATGAGCGCTCTCCAGTTTTCTGATGGCTGTTTTTTGACTGACTGTCCGTGATAAATGGCGCGGTCAAAAACCCTCTGACGGCACCCATATAACGGGGGATATCGAATAAGAAGGAATCGTGACCATGCGGTGCATCGACATTGATATAGTTGACGGGTTTACCAGTCGCCATTAAGGCATCGACAATCTCTTGCGAACGCTCAGGGGCAAAGCGCCAATCGGTGGTAAACGACACCACTAAGTACTGACACTGAGTATGGGCGAAGGCCGCTTTGAGCGCCGCTAATTCTTGCTGACGATCAATTTCATTGTCAGTTTGAGCGTCATTGTCATTGTCGGTTTCATTATCAGTTTTTAAGTTATCAGTTTTTAAGTTTTCAGTGGCGACATTGTCAGTAGCTAAGTCATCTGCAAGCTCATATTTAGCGGATTCTTCGGTCGCATTTTTGGTCGTTTCGACAGATGCCGCGATTGAGTCTTCAAGTAGCGCTCCAGACTCCGACGGATTTGTAGAGTCTACTGATGGTGCTATTGACTGGGTTGATGGCTGTACGGATGATTGTACTGACAGATAGCCACGCGTTGGGTCAAAATAGTCTAACGCTTTGGTCATAAGCAAATAAGTATTGGCATCGAAGTTTTCGCTAAAGCGCTCGCCTTGGTAGCGTAGATAGCTCTCAACCTGAAACTCGACATCATAGCCATACATAAATTTGCCAGATTTTAAATCACGACCGAACTTGGCTTTCATCGCATCATCGGTCAAATAGGTGATATGACCAACCATCCGTGCGAGGATCAATCCGCGACGAGGATAAGTACCAGCTTGTAAATAACGCCCGTCTTTAAAATCAGGATCGGAGAGAATAGATTGCCGCGCCACTTCATTAAAGGCAATGTTTTGTGCGGAGAGCTTCGGTGTGCTGGCGATGACCACGCAGCGTTTCAGCCTCTCAGGGTAATCGACCGACCATTGCAGCGCCTGCATACCGCCCATAGAGCCACCGACGATAGCATGCCAAACATCGATACCGAGACGGTCTGAGAGCATGGCTTGGGTTTTGACCCAGTCTTTGATGGTGACTAGCGGAAAGTCAGGGCCGTAAACTTCTGATGCGCTAGCGTTGTCTGCTTTTTCTGAATCGATGCTGTCTGGATTAATCGTCGTTGGACCTGTCGAGCCAAAGCAGCTGCCGATATTATTGAGGCACACCACATAAAATTGATTGGTATCGATGGCTTTATTGGGGCCAATCATATTGTCCCACCAGCCTGCCTTTTTATCATGGGCACTATACCTGCCTGCCGCATGATGGTTACCAGATAAGGCGTGACAAATTAATATCGCATTTGATTTATCGCTATTGAGGGTGCCATAAGTCTCTACCATCAAATCAAACGAGGGCAAGGTTCGATTGCACTCCAAGGTCAAGGGTTCAGCGAAATGGAAGTTCTGTGGTGTGACGATTCCAACTGAGCCAACTGTATCGACTGAGCTATCCACATGAGCGTGATCTTTTGGGGAGTGGTCACTGGTAGTACTATCAGGACGTGCGTTCAAAGCTACCTCGCAAGACGACAATTATCAATAAAAAATAGGACGGCAATATGCTTGCCTATTGTATGGCGATGCGAGGATGAGCACAACCTTCGAGTTGAGCCTTTCGCGCACAGTAAAAATTCAGTGCGTATCAAATTGTAGGGTTGCTACTTTTACCATGCGTTATCGCGCTATAAAATGCTACACTAATAATCGTTTATCCTATATTCTTTTTTAATCAACCTAATAATAAAATAGTACTTTATGAAACCAAAACTGCCCCCACGTATTGCTGTTCTATTGGTCAACCTTGGTACGCCTGATGAGCCGACAGCGCCTGCGGTACGTCGCTACCTAAAGCAGTTTTTATCAGACCCGCGTGTGATTGAAATCCCAAAATTCCTGTGGGCGATTATCCTGAATCTGTTTGTGTTGCCAAGCCGTCCTAAACGCGTGGCAGAAGCTTATGCCAGTATTTGGGATGGTGACTCGCCAATGCGCAATATCCTGAACCAACAAGTAGCGATGTTAGATACGCGTTTGGCTGAGCAGGCTGCACCATTTCGCGTTTCTGTCCATTCTGCAATGAGCTATGGTAATCCAGGTTTGCCCGATGTGATGGACAAACTGCGTAGCGAAGGCGTTGACCACTTTGTGATGTTACCCGTATTTCCACAGTATTCAGCGACTTCAACGGGTGCAGTGTACGATGCCATTACTAAATGGTCTCTAAAGCAGCGTAACTTGCCTAATATTACGATAGTTAAAGACTACTTCGCGCATCCTTTATATATCAAAGCATTAGCGGATAGTATTCGTCGCTTTCAAGCGGTACATGGCAAACCTGACAAGCTTATGTTTAGCTTCCACGGTATTCCGCAGCCGTATATGGATAAAGGCGATCCTTATCCTAGACGTTGTAAATGTACCGCAGCGCAAGTGGCACAAGAGCTGGGCCTAAAAGATGATGAATGGATTATCAGCTTTCAGTCACGCTTTGGTAAGCAAGAATGGGTTAAGCCTTATACCGACGTTATACTCGATGAATGGGCTAAATCAGGTGTAAAATCAGTACAAATTCTCAGTCCAGCGTTCTCAGCGGATTGTCTAGAAACCTTAGAAGAATTGGCGATTGAGAACCGTGAGAACTTTCTTCATGCTGGGGGGCAAGAGTATCACTATATTCCAGCGCTGAATGCTGATGAGGCGCACATAGGTTTGTTAGAAGCCATGAGTGCGCCATTGGTCAAAGGTTGGGCAGGCACTTTGGATGGTTGGGCTTAATTGATTAAATTTGCAAATCAAAAAATACCGGACATAACATCCGGTATTTTTTTGCCTAAATGGTTTTAATTGAATTGACTGGAATGAAATTGACTAGAATGAAATAAAGTTGGGGTATTCGTTATCAGTGTGTAAGAATATGCCAAACAACTATTTAAAACCTTTGCTAGCTTTATATTTGCTTAGCTTTATCTTTAAGGATGACTATGTCCAGCTCTAACCATTCACAATCCAATGTGTCTCTACAAAAACCTAACGGACAACCACCAAATTTACCACCAACTGATGAGTATGGCGGCCTATTACCGCAGTTATTGGCAAGTCCAAGAAAATGTGATGCAGCGGCTGGCATGAGCTGGATTGTTAAAGCGTTTGGGCTGTTTAAAGATCAACCACTATTATGGTTTGGCATGAGTGTGACATTTCTAATAATCGTTGGCATTGCTTCTTCAATACCTTTATTAAATATCCTGATCATACCGACTCTATTTATGTTTCTTGGGGGCTTTATTAAAGGTGCAGCAGCTCAATCGCAAGGGGCAGAGCTGCGTTTTGATCATTTATTTTCAGCATTTAAAAGTCACTGGCAGCCCTTACTAATCCTTGGCTTATTATATTTAGTGGGTATTATTATTTGTATGATTCCGCTGTTTATCGCTATGGGTAGTATGATGTTTTCTATGATGACAGGCGGTATGGGTAGTAGTTACGGAATGATGAATGATATCTCTTTAGGAAGTATTTTCCTTGGTTATCTGTTGTCTATGCTACTGATAATCCCACTTTATATGGCACTGTGGTTTGCGCCAGCGTTAGTGATACTACATAACCTCAAGCCCATTACCGCCATGAAAAAAAGCTTTGAAGCAGGCAAAGTTAATGTCGTGCCTATCTTAGTGTATGGTTTAATATCAGTGTTGTTATTACCTATCCTGACTATGCTGACCTTGGGACTGGGTGTATTGTTGATACTGCCAATTATGTTGCTCACTTACTACACCAGCTACCGAGATGTTTGGACCGATCAGCCAGTGTCAGCAGTGTAGTTTTTGAATTTGATAAAACCTTAAAACTTAAGCACCTTCTAAGAAACAAAAAATCCCGCTCAATGCTATCGAGCGGGATTTTTTATGACTAAAGAGTTGTTCTAAAAAGAGTCATCGTTACTACGTTCTGCTGCCTCTCTATCAGCGATATCCATCGCATCTGGATAATCACTGTCATCTAAATTGTCTTGAACTAAGATTTCATCGACACGTGATTCGTCGATATTTTGGCGATGCATGGGCGTTAGTCCTTGCGTGGCATCTGTACCGACTTCTGAATTATCAAACCCAGCACTATTGTCAATCACATCATCATTATCAATCGTGTGCAGCATAGGATTGTCTAGATTCACTTCTTGACTGTTATCATTGATGTTTGTATCACCTTCAATGTGATCCATATTTTCTGGTAGCGGACTCTTTGAATTGTCCATAGTGGTTTCCTTATTATTGGTGGTTATTATTAGATCGGCGGTTATTATTAGATAGTTATCAGCTGTTATTGTTGATTTTGTTTATCAAGATTCATTTATCAAAGTTAGTGTGACGCGTTATGATAGCTACTGATAGTAGTAAGGTGTCACAGGATGTTCAAAAAATGTAAGACAGACAATAAATAAGAGGTGCTTAATGGTCGCCAGCAAGAAAGGTTTACTCACATTCTCGTTAATAACAGCCTCATTGATGGGTGTCACGGTGAGCATGACAGCTTGCGAACGTTTGCCTTTTATCAATCCTGAGGGTATGAGAGAAACGAGTCATGTACAGCCGCCGCTTATAATCGATGCCAAGCTGCCAAAAGCTACGACGATAATAAATTGTGCACCATTGAAACCTAAGCAGACAGTGACGGTAAAAGGTCATAGCGCACTCAGTAACGGCTGTGATTTGACAGGCAAGTCGATACGTTTTGAGCTAAACCACTCAAACAGCTCACTCGACTGTCGGGGCGCACGGCTTAGTACTACGGCTGATGACCCATCAAAGGCCAGTGCGATTACCATTAAGCCTAAAGCGGATGTGGCTATCGACAATATTGCCGTTGCCAATTGTCATGTGGAGGGCTACGGTCATGCGCTGCACATTCGCCAATATAGCAATCCCAATCAGCGTTACGCGCGCGGCTTTATCAACCCTGCTGCCAACCGTGCTCTTGCGCCAAGTAATATCCGCGTCATTAATGTCAGCAGTCGCAATAGTATCAATAGTGGGATGTTCGTCGGCGATCATGTGCATGACATCACTTTTGATAAAGTGCATATCCAAAACGCAGGCACCGTTGGGCTCTATTTAGAGTTTGGTAGTCGCGATAACGTGATTAAAAACTCTGTGTTCGTCGGGAATGGTTTTCGTACGTTTAAACCCAATCGTGAAGCTATCGCCGTCGATTCATCGAGCAACAATCGTATCGAAAACAATCAATTTATCCATAATGGCGCAGGCAGTATATTGTTATATCGCAATTGCTTCGAGCACGCCGATGACCCGACGCGGGGCAACCATTTTAAACGTACTGAATCGAGCCGTGACAATATTATCGCCAACAATAATTTTGAAAATGAGCCAGTTGGTGTGTGGGTGGCATCCAGACAGTCGCGCAACCTGAAAGGTTTTGAATGCGGTGCTTATTTGGTTAAGCAAACGCCATTTGCCAGCTATCATTTAGACAGTGCTAAAGACAATCAGATCATTAATAACCGTTTTGAGCAAGTCGAGCAGGGGATTATCGTAGAGAATGACGGCACGCTGATTAAGGGCAATAAGTTCGCAGCAAACGTCCGCTTACCTATCAGTGTTGGTTCTGAGATTCGTGAACAAAGCACAGTCGGAGCAATAATAAATACGCAGATTAAAAACAATACCTTTATCGATAAATCTATCGAACAAGCCATTGAGATTAGCGCTGCAAGCAAAACGGCTACCCATATTGAGTAGCCGTAGATATTTAAGCAATATTAATAAACCATAAACACCACACTGACAGTTTTAGTGATTGGCGTGGCTCAATCCATGATCTAACTTGTGCAACAGGCAGGATTCAAAGTCGCTTAATGTAAATTTCCATAAATACAGCAAGGCAATCAAATAAATAAGGGTTTCAGCCAGCTCTTCAACTATCCCACCAAAAGTGTGAGGGAAGACAATAGCGTTCTCTCCCATATATTGTAATATCGCCAATGTGGCGACGCCAAGATAGAGCGACACATCAACATTTTTTAGTACTGCCCAAAGATAACGCCTCGAGTAAATCAGCAAACCGACACTCGTCAGGTACAGGATCAAAAGAGCTGCGTCCTCCCACCAGTCATAAGACTGATTGAGAAATGAAAAATCACTGGGAACCAGTAAATCTGGTAGATAGTTCAACTCTCGACGAATAACAGCGACAAAAACCAGCACTGTTGCCAACCAAAAAGCCTTAATTTTTCTGACATGGCTCTGTATAACATACTGCGAGCTGCGCAATAGACATGCTATCAACAGTATAATGCCAGGGGCTTCAATGATGCCATCTGAACTCAAAATAAATGACTCCCGATTTTTTAAAAACAAAAAAGTGAGCGCAAAGGCTCACTTCAAAGCAAAAAATAATGAATGAATAATTATGATTTAATGTGCCACCATTATAACGCCTATACTGAGATATTACCGTTATAAAATATAACCAACTGGTCATAAGTGATTGTTAATATGAATAATAGTTAGGGCGTGTCTTCAATTCACTCGATAGTCATCTGAATGGGCTAAAAATGGCTAAATCTTGCCAAACATCGTCAAATAGCTGGTTAATATCCCGATATTATCTGCACTATTTTTCTTGTTTGACGGCAATTTATCTCATTTTTATCACCATTTTTGAAATGAAGACACGCCCTAATCATTCATTGTAGTCTTGGTTATTAGAAATTTTTACTTTTTCTAAGCATCTAAAGACCACTTATCTCAGGTCTAAGTGAGTGACAGTCTGTAATTAATGCGCCTCATCCCAGTTTTGACCACTATCAGTCTCGACCAATAATGGCACTGCAAAATTGACGTTCCAGCCTTTTTCCACGGCTGTCGTCCTTAAGACATCTTGCATTGCATCGGTAATCAACTGGCTAATCTCATCGACCTTATCGGCATCGACTTCGAACACCAATTCATCATGGACTTGTAGCAGCATCTTAGCTTGCTCTTTTGGCAATACCTTATCGACGGCAATCATAGCAAGCTTAATCAAATCAGCAGCTGAGCCTTGTAGTGGTGCATTAATCGCCGCACGTTCAGCGCCTTGCTTGACCATGCGGTTGCTATGGGTGATATCAGGGGTATAGAGTTTACGACCCAATATCGTCTCGACATAGCCTTGCTCATGAGCGCTGGCACGAGTATTGATCATATAGTTTTTCACACCCGGATAGCGATCAAAGTACATGTCGATATAGTCTTGCGCCTCATTGCGGCTCATTTGTAGCTGCTTAGCCAGACCAAAGGCACTCATACCGTATAGCAGACCAAAGTTAATGGCTTTGGCGTTACGGCGCTCAGTTGGCGTGACATCTACGACCTCTTTGCCAAGTACTTCGGCGGCAGTCGCAGCATGAATATCTAACCCTTCGTTAAAGGCGTCAGTTAAGTTCTTATCACCTGAAAAATGCGCCATGAGACGCAATTCAATTTGTGAATAATCCGCTGCGAGAATTACGCGACCTTCTGGTGCGATAAAGGCTTGGCGAATTAGGCGACCAGTTGCCGTACGGATGGGAATATTTTGTAAATTGGGATCAGTCGAAGACAAACGCCCAGTGCTGGTCAATGCCTGATGATAGCTGGTATGGACACGATCAGTTTCGCTATCTGCGACATTATCAAGCGCATCGGTATAAGTGCTCTTGAGTTTAGATAGGCTGCGATACTCCAATGTGATATCGACCAATGGGTGGTCTATTTTTGACAATACTGCTTCACCAGTAGAGTACTGGCCTGATTTGGTTTTTTTACCACCAGCAACGCCAAGCTTTTCAAACAGCATCTCGCCTAATTGCTTTGGTGAGCCAAGATTAAATTCTTCACCAGCAATTTCATAGGCCTGTTTTTCAAGCGCGATAATTTCTTCATCAAAGCGTTTTGATAGTTCGTTTAAAAATGGACGCTTGATAAGAATGCCGTTCGCTTCCATTTGGCACAGTATTTCTGCCGTTGGAATCTCTAACTCATGTAATAATTTGGCATTATTAGCATCGTTCGCCAGCTCAACGCTGAATACCTCAAATAGCTGATAGGTAATATCAGCATCTTCACAAGCATAATCGCTAGCGATATCAATGGCGACTTGATCAAAGGTGACTTGCTTAGCGCCTTTGCCAGCGACGTCTTCATAGCTGATAGTTTGCGTTTGTAGATAATGGCGTGCTAAATCATCCATGCCATGACGAGTGATAGCGGCATTAATCACGTAGCTGGCAAGCATGGTATCCATCGCCCAATTATTAGGACTAGCATGAATGCTACCTAACAAGTCGATACCATAATGACTGAGAATATGCGCATCGTATTTTAGGTGTTGTCCGATTTTACCAATGTTTGGGTTTTCCAAAATAGGTTTTAAGCGTGTCAAAACAGTATCACGGTCGAGCTGTTTAGCGGTTAGCTCATCACCTTCCAGACTATGCGTCAGCGGGATGTAGTACGCTTCATGTGCTTGCACAGCAAAGGATAGGCCGACGATTTCGGCTTGACGCCAATAAACGCTAGTGGTCTCGGTATCAATGACAAAATGCGGCGCAGCCTCTAGTAGTTGAACCAGACTCTCAAAAGCTGGCTCATCTAAAACAGTGTGCCATGCTCTATCAGGATTCTGGCTGTCTTTGATATTATCCATCTTGCTTGATTGTAGCGACTTAGCGATTTGCGCTTGTGATTCAGCATCTGCTTGACTGTCAGCGACACTCTGCGAGCCATTTGCAGGATGATTTGGGTGGTCAAGAGACGCTAGCTCGTTTCTAAACTCAAGCTCATTATACAATTCGCGTAATTCGTCTATATGGGCACATGGATCGGTATTGATTTTCAGATCGTTCCAATCTTGACCGATAGCTAAGTCTGTCACGATGGTGGCAAGCTTCCTATTAAACGGAATGTCATCGGCATGTTCAATCAAACCTTTGGCACCGCGACCTTTGATAAAACCAATATGCTTTAACATATTGCCGATATCGCCATACTCAACGAGTAGGTCTTTTGCTGTTTTTTTACCGATACCAGGGACGCCTTTGATACCGTCTGAGGCATCGCCCATCAATGTTAGAAAATCAATCATTTGGTTTGGCGTGATACCAAGTTTGTCTACGACCGCTTGAGTGTCCGTGACTTTGCCAGTAAAGCTGTCTTCTAATATGACGCAGTCATTAACCAGCTGCATCATGTCTTTATCGCCAGTTGAGATGACGACGTGATGGCCTTGTTCAACCGCACGATGCGCCAGTGTCCCGATTATATCATCGGCTTCTGCACCTTCGATACGTAACAGCGGAATACCTAATGCGGTCACCAAGCGATGGATATAAGGAATCTGCTCTACCAGCTCTATGTCGATGGGCGGGCGAGCTGCTTTATAATCAGCAGACATATGGTGACGAAAAGTCGGTGACTTGGTATCAAAGCAAACCGCCATATGAGTGGGATGATAACGACGCATCAGCTTGAGTAACGCATTGAGCGTGCCACGGATAGCATTGGTTATCAGGCCTTGCGAGTTTTGCATGGTCTTTGGTAAGGCATGATAAGTGCGAAACAGATAGTAAGAGCCATCAACCAAAATAAAAGGGGGCTGATTGCTGTCCACATGACTGGTGTCCATGGTCGCTACATTGGGCATGGTATCAAAGTTTGGCAAAGCGGTAGGATCAATCGCTTGATGGGAATTGTGGTCACTGTCGGTAATGGAGTCGGTCATAGGATCAGTCATAAAGGTCACTTATCAGCTATTAGATAGAAATATGTGCTTATTATAACGATAAAAATGACGTGTGCCGAACTGCTTAAAAGTTATGATAGGTTCTATAGTCAAAACATTCTAAAAACGCGACGGTATGGCTGATATCAATTTTCCTTGCTTGCTGCTATCACAGAGGCTACGAAAAATTCATCTCAGTCGCACTGTATCTGTTTTAAAGTGAATCCACTATAGCGTTATTATTTTTTGGCCAAAATTTAAGAAAAAAAAGAACCCAGCGTTAACTGAGCTCTTTTATGTCTATTACTGATACTGTCATTGATCAGGAATTATTTTACTTCTGACGTCACTTCGCTGTCGATATTACCGTGTGTGGCTTTCGAGTATGGGCAAACTTTATTGGCTTTTTCGACCAGCTTTTGAAATTCATCGGCAGATAGCTCAGTGTTTTCAGCAGCCACATGAATTTTCACCGCCAATTGAAAGTCTAGACCTTCACCTTTACGTAAATCTACCGATACTTGAGTGGTCGAGTCAAATTTTGCTTTTTCTTCGCCTTTGACTGCCGCAAGTGCGCCATCGAAGCAAGCCGCATAACCCATGGCAAATAATTGCTCTGGATTATTACCGTCTTTACCTGAACCCGGTGCGACCATGTTAATGGTCAAATCACTATCTTGCAGACTAGCCTTACCAGAACGCCCGCCAGTGACGGTTGCTTGAGTAGAATATAGAGTTTTCATAACAAATCCTTTGTAATTGGTTTATTTATATAATTATTAAATTCAATCAGCCATTAAGCATAACAAACTATGCGTCTAGCTCCATAGGTCAGTCGTAACTATATGCTACGACTTTGTAAGTGAGCATTTGCATGGATAATGAGAATATTTTTAACATTCACCAATAAGCCCTGCTACACAATTAATGGCTTTAAATATATAAGTCATGGCGACATTGATGTAAACTAGTAACATGGTTTTCATACCAATTTCATACCAACATTATCAGCAGAGATGTGCAAAACATCCTAACCGTAAGGACACCTTATTATGAAAGCAACAGTATTTTTGCCTATGACCTTATCCTTGCTCGCGATGGCACTCGTGGGATGTGGCGAAGACGATGACGGTGTCTACGGTTCAGGCGGCAATAAAATTACGCTGACGAGCTTTTCTAATAGCTATGACAACCAAGCCAACGCGAGCGCCATTGCGCGAATCGAACAGACCTACCGTACTGGTGGACGTGAAATAAAAATAAAAAATCTGGTCAACAGTTACAACAACCAAAGTCTTAATAACTTAGACAGAACCGTGCTGGCAGATGATTTTGAAGGCAGACTGGAAAATAACGATATTGAAGTCAATGGTCGCACGGTTAAACGTCCTATTTATGAGACAAACAGCAACAATAAATTGAACTATGAGATCACCTATAAAACCCTTGATTTAGCAGGTTTGAACGCTGGTAGTTATAGTTCTGGCACCAATAGAGACAACAGCCGCGGCATCATTACTGATTTGAACAACTATCTCAATATCCCAGCTAATGTGACGTTCCCAGTTGGCTCGGTTTGCTATATTCCTGTTGTCACTAGCGAGCGCTCGTTTTTGGCCTTTAGTGACAGGAATAAAACGGGCTATAGTACGCTAAACAGATGGATTGACGCGGCCGAAGAACGTTTTAACGACGATAGAGACTTTAGCACCTCGCGCTTTGGGGTGGGTTTTGACAACGACCGAAAAGCGGCGCAAGTGACGTTTTTTGAGTTTAACAACCAGCCCGCTTATCGATACAATGGTGTTGAATATGATAATGATATTTATGAAGCCGATTATGTGGCGCAAGGCCGCATTGACCCGAATACCAACAGTGTGCGCGGTGTCGTTGACTGTACGATAGTCAATGAGGTGGCAGGGGACTTCTTGGCAGCGCAAATCACGCGCTATTATTAAATTCCAAAAAATGACTGACACTCTCTATTTAACGATCTAGAGAGTGTTTTTTTATGCGCTAATTCTGCACCCTCACGCTAAATCCGCTACAATACGCCCATTATTTATTTTATTTATTGAAATTAATACCCAAAAGAAAGTTACTGTCTAAGAGACAGCCTTTTTGAAGTTAAGGTTGAAGCCAAAAATTATGAGCGTAGATCCAAAGAAATTGAACAAAGAAGTGGCCAAACGCCGCACCTTTGCCATTATCTCGCATCCCGATGCGGGTAAGACCACCATGACCGAAAAGCTGCTGCTATGGGGTCAAGCGATTCAGGTGGTTGGCGAAGTAAAAGGCCGAAAAACTGACCGTCATGCCACGTCCGATTGGATGAGTATGGAGCAGGAGCGTGGTATTTCTATCACCACTTCAGTCATGCAGTTCCCTTATCAAGACCATATGGTCAATCTACTAGACACTCCGGGTCACGCTGACTTTAGTGAAGATACCTATCGTACGTTGACCGCTGTCGATAGCGCGCTAATGATGGTTGATGGTGCGAAAGGCGTCGAGGAACGAACCATCAAATTGATGGAAGTTTGCCGCATGCGTGACACACCGATTATCTCATTTGTGAACAAGCTAGATCGTCAGATTCGTGAGCCGCTTGAGCTGCTGAGTGAAATTGAAACGGTACTTAAGATTAAGTGTATTCCATTGACGTGGCCGATTGGTATGGGGCAGGATTTCGTTGGCGTCTATCATTTGACCGAAAATAAGACTTACCTTTACGAAAAAGGTAATGGCGGCAAGATGACGGTCTCTGAGACCCGTGACGGTTATGATTATCCGGACATACGCGAGCGTCTTGGGAAGCTGATGTTTGATGCTTTTGAAGAGTCGCTTGAACTGGTACAAATGGCGCTAGAAGACTTTAGCGAAGAGGCATTTTTAGCGGGTGAGATGACGCCAGTATTGTTCGGTACGGCGCTGGGTAACTTCGGTGTCAATATGGTACTCGATACCCTTGTGAAATATGCACCGCCCCCAAAAGCCCATCCGACTACTGAGCGTGAAGTCTCAGCATCTGAGACAGACTTTACAGGTTTTGTCTTTAAGATTCAGGCCAATATGGATCCGCGTCATCGTGACCGCATTGCGTTCTTACGCGTGTGCTCAGGTAAGTACGAAAAGGGCATGAAGCTGAAGCATGTACGCTTGGGTAAAGACGTGCGTATTGCGGATGCACTGACCTTTCTCGCCGGTGACCGTGAAGCGCTAGAAGAGGCTTATCCGGGTGATATTATTGGTCTGCATAATCATGGGACGATTTCTATTGGTGATAGCTTTACCGAAGGCGAAGAGCTAAACTTTACCGGTATCCCTCATTTTGCGCCTGAATTGTTTCGCCGTGTCGTTCTAAAAGATCCTCTGAAGTCCAAGGCTCTACAAAAAGGTCTACAGCAGTTAAGTGAAGAGGGCGCTACACAGGTCTTTATGCCGCAGATTAACAATGATTTAATCTTGGGCGCGGTGGGTGTGCTACAGTTTGAAGTGGTCGCGCATCGTCTCAAAGAAGAATACAAGGTTCAATGTATTTTTGAGCCAGTATCGATTGCAACGGTACGTTGGATCCATTGCGATGATGATGTGGCCTTGGCTAAGTTTAAGAAAAAAGCCCACGATCAGTTATCAATCGATGGCGGTGGTTATCTGACCTATCTTGCGCCATCGCGAGTCAACTTGCAGCTGATGCAAGATCGTTATCCAGAAGTGACTTTTAGCAATACTCGCGAGCATTAATATCTGTTATTTAAGTATGAGTAAATGGTCAAAACCTATTTTCTATTTTTTAAAAGACACGCTAGCCGTGTCTTTTTTATTGCCTGTCGTTTAGTCCATTATTAAATCGCTACTTCTCATAAACATCGATACATCAATACTTTGGAACTAGCACCTTGACACTGGCACTTTGAAACCAGTCTTTTGAAACTGGCACTTCAAAAGATTAATACCTCAAAAACACAAACAGTGTTTCAACAATACATCACAGTAGTTACGGTAGAATATTATTAACCATTATATTATTAACCATTGTTTTTTTATGGAAAAAATTATGACAGTCACACCTCAATCTAGTAGCGCCACACCAAAAGCCAACCAGTCGTTAGTACTGAGAAGGACCAGTCTACGCCGAGTTGGTACGTTAGTGACTGGCCTACTATTTGGGGCAATGGCGATGTCAGCTAATGCGGGTAATCTCATTAGCAGTACCGATTATTTGGATTATGAGTTGCCCAACGATGTGCAAGAGAAATGTGCCGAACGACAGAATTGTCCAGAGATCGAGATTAAGTATCTCAAAACCAATCATGATTGGATAAACGGTATTACCAATGCCTGTATCAATCATTTCGTCGTCAATAGTAAACCGACCGAGTCAGCATCTATTAATACCAGAGCGACGCCAGCCATTGTCAAGGCAGCTATCGATGACTTTGCAAGCTCACAATTTATAGATATGCCAAACGACAGTTCAGGGTCGTATAATTTGATGGTCACGCCTGATTATTTGGGGCATGTGAGTGATTTTGAGTTGTTTGAAATCAACTCGTATGTGTTTACAGGTGGCGCGCATGGCATGCCCTATAGTGAGTATTTAATATTCGATGCCAGCAGCAAAAAACAAATCCAACTGGCAGATATGTTGCAGACAGGCAAAAAATCACGTTTTGAGGCGCAAGCTTACGCTGCTTATAAAACGTGGGTAAAAACGGTCGATAATGACTTGAGCAGCTATGAGAAGAACTGGCCATTTACCTTGAGTGATAACGTCACATTGACGGATAAGGGCGTCGATATTCGCTATCAACATTATTCTATTGGGCCTTATGCTTATGGAATGCCAGTCTTAAGTATCCCTTACAGTAAGCTTGGTGGTGTGATCAAGCCGCGTTTCATGCCCAAATAACCGTTTTATCCCGAAATAATATGAGTCATAAATTTTAGAGAATCATTGAATATTTAATAATAAATTAAGGAGCGATGTTATGACGAGCGATGTAGAAAATACAGTAGCGACAACAGAGTCAACAGTTACAGATACTTGGCGTCTCAACGCCTTAACAGTAGCGCTGGGTGATCTGGCACTAACTGTGAGCGACAGCTTGTCTGTGGGGCGTGGTAGTGATAATGACGTCGTACTTGGCAGCAAGGAAGTATCACGCAATCACGCGGTGCTGAGCGTACTAAACGGTAAGCTGTACGTCAAAGATCTGGACTCCTCTAACGGTACGTTTATTAATGAGCAACGTATTGATAGCAATAAGTCTAAGCACCTTGAGGCCAATGATACGCTTGGCTTTGCCAGTTTTGCCTTCAGAGTAACGCCGTTGAGTGTCGTAAATGAGGCTGTAGTGGATGAAGCTGTAGAGCAGCCAGTCATCGCTGAAGAACCGATAGTCGACCACGAACCTGTCGTTGATGTTACTGCTGCGCCAGTTCTCGCATCAGATTCTGTTAATACCCATGATGCTAATACCCATGATGCTGAGTCTAGCGTTGCCGATTCGAGCAGTGTTGATTCTGAAACTGTTGCTTCCAAAACCATTGACTCTGAGATTAGTCCGTCTCCCGTCGTAGAAGAGCAGCTAGCACCGACTGTTGCTGACAAACCAGAGATGGCTACTGATACACCAGAAGTTCATCCTGAGCCGCCTGTAGAGGTTGAGCCTATCGTGAAAGAAACCATCATTGCAGATGTGTTGTCATCAGTGAATAGCTCGGATAGCACACCTGTTCAACCAGCGGATATTACGGAAAGCAAGGTTGATAAGGCTAATGAGGCAGCTACTCCAGTCGTTAAAGAAACGATGATTGAAGAAGTCTTAACCGCCAAAGATACTGTGGATACCACACCTGTGCAAGCGACTCCAGTTGCCGCCGCATTAGACGAGCCGACGCCCATTACTGAGCAAGAGAATGCCATGTCTAAAGAGGTCATGCCTAAAGAAACAATAACTGAGACGCCTGTTGCTGAGACGCCTTTAGCTACTGAAAAGCCTTTAGCCAAACAGCCCGTTGTCGAGCAACCAGCATTAGACCGTGCAGAGCATGACAAAACCACCAAAACTGAACTGCAGGAAGAGGCTGATCCGGATGTCTTACGTGCTAAGCAAGCAGCAACTGCTCAGTTTTCAGGTACGGCCAATCTAGGACAGGCTCACGATCTCGGTACCGAAGGTAATAATGCCATGGATCAAGCCGTTGATAACCCTGCCAATGCTGGATACGTAGAGAAGAAGCCCAGCGGTGGTTGGTTTATATGGGTGTTTGCCGTCATTCTTATCATTGGCTTAGCGCTATGGCTGTTCAATATGGGCGGTGTATAAGCCAAGCTTTGTCATGTCCATCATGTCATGCTGAGATGAATTAAGGCTAACGTCCTTATACTTATAACTAGCGTTCTATAGCGTCAACGTTCATGAGAGTGTTGACGCTATATTTTAATTGTACTTTTACTCTCTTTTTAAGATTGCTTTTAAATTTATGGCCTTTTGCCAATATTGTGTTAAGAGACAGCTACTATGATGACCTTTGTAGAATATCAAGCTTTCAAAAATCAAGGCTTTAGTCATGCCCCTTTGGTAAAAAAGCGTTTGATGGATGCGCAAACGCCCGTGTCGGTATTCTCTAAAGTACGTGATTTGAATGGTTCTGCTTATCTGTTTGAGTCCGTGGTAGGTGGTGAGCGCTGGGCACGATACTCTATGATAGGCTTGGGTAGTGATCTGATTGTACAGTATGCTGACGGTAGTATGACGACCAAAAAAAACGATCATACGGACACCGAGTCAGTAGAAAATCCATTTGAATATATTCGTCAGTTAATGGCTCAGTACCAGATGCCAACAGTTAAAGATATTCCCACATTACCGAGCTTCAGTGGCGGTTTGGTGGGTTACTTTGGCTATGACATGGTGCGGGTCATTGAGCCTAGTGTAGGCTTGTCTGATGCGCCTAATCCGATGTTAATGCCAGATATGTGGCTGATGCTCTCAATGAGCGTCATTGTCTTTGATAATTTAGAAAGTACTTTATCAATTATTGTTTATGCTGATTGTCAGGCTGAGGATGGTTATAGCATGGCCATACGTGAGCTAGAAAAAATCGAAGAGAAGTTGGCAGAGCCGTCAAATTTATCTGCGCCAGTTATGCCGACTCCAGCTTTTACCTCGCAGACAAGTGTAGAAAAGTATGTTGGCGACGTCAAAAAGATAAAAGCTCACATCGAAGAAGGCGCTGTGACGCAAGTGGTCGCATCACAGCGTTTGACGGCGGATTATACAGGTGACTCACTGGCTGTCTATCGTGCGCTACGATACCTTAATCCATCACCTTATTTATTTTTGGTACATGGCTATACGCTTGATGATCACAAGCGTTTTGATATTATTGGCGCTTCTCCTGAAAGCCTGTCACGTATCGAAAACGGCAAAGTGACGGTGCGTCCACTGGCTGGTACCCGTAAGCGTGGCCGAGATAAAGCAGAAGACCTAGCACTCGAGCAAGAGCTACTCAACGATGAAAAAGAGACTGCCGAGCATTTAAGGTTTATTGATTTAAGCTGCGAGGATATTGGCCGTGTCTGTACAAATGGCAGTGTGAAAATCACTGAAAAGATGTCTATCGAGCGTTATTCACAAGTCATGCATATTGTGTCCAATGTTGAGGGCAAGGTGCTGCCTGATAAAGATACGCTAGATGTGTTTTGCGCTACCTTTCCTGCTGGTACATTATCAGGTGCACCTAAAATTCGTGCCATGCAAATCATTGACAAAATAGAGCCGGTGCGTCGAACAGTGTTTGGGGGCTCAGTAGGATATCTGGGCTGGAATGGGAATATGGATACGGCTATCGCTATTCGAACAGCAGTGATGCGCCGTGGCCAAATACATATCCAAGCAGGGGCAGGGATCAATGCCGACTCTGTACCAGAGGCGAAGTGGGATGAAACCAATAAAAAAGCACTTATATTGGTAAAAGCGGTAAAAATGGCCTGTAATGGATTGTATATTCGTTAGCGATATTGTCAGTCGTATCGCAAAAATAAGAGTCGCAAGCATAAAGAGCCATCAAGCTTGAATTTTTATCTGAAAAAAATAGCAATATAATCAATGTCTTGAATATTATTATTAAAATAATTAGAAAAAACATGAAAAAGAGCTTGCGTCTGTCCAAATATTTGATAGAATAGCCACCACTTTGAGAGAACAAGCCGACTTAGCTCAGTTGGTAGAGCAACTGACTTGTAATCAGTAGGTCGCCAGTTCGATCCCGGCAGTCGGCACCATCTCTCTCAAAGTAGCTTTTTATGAATATGTCTTGAATTAAAGCCATTTTTGTTCAAAGCAACCTAAGGTGGGATTGGGGAGCGGTCAAACCCAACAGACTGTAAATCTGTCGCGAAAGCTTCGAAGGTTCGAATCCTTCTCCCACCACCATATTTTTTTAAGTTTGTCATAGCGCCAAGCATGCTCGATATACTTAACGACTCTCGATTAGAGTTGGTTTGAATAAGAGTAAATGCGGGTGTGGTATAATGGTAACACCTTAGCCTTCCAAGCTAATGACGCGGGTTCGATTCCCGCCACCCGCTCCATATAGGCACAATCGCAAAAACTATTAAACATTCATCACGACAGTTATTATTACTACTGTATCGTGATATTTTTTTTAGTGCAGCTCAAAGATGTTTAGCATACGCTCATATAGCTCAGCGGTAGAGCACTCCCTTGGTAAGGGAGAGGTCTCGAGTTCAATTCTCGATATGAGCTCCATTTATTATTTAGCCTTTTATGTTTGCTTTGCTACTTTAACACATAGCTTTATGTCGATATCGAAATTATAGAATATTGAAAACAATAAAAAATTGGTACAGTAAATAAAAATTTAAGGGTGACACTGAGGTGTTGCCTTTTAGTGCTGTCAATTTCTAAATCAATTGCATTAACAAAAAAATACTGTAATGACAATGTTGTATAATACAGCGTAATGCTTGAAAAGTTAGTGATTGAAAAGTAGGTATAATGCCTGCATATAAAAGTACGGTGTTCATATTGTACTAAAGCATTTAGCAGCAACACGATAAAGTAATTTTTAGTAGATAAGCCGTAGCGTCAACGGTTTGATGGTTTTGTACGTATCATAAGCCGTCAAACAGCTATTCATCGATCTTTGACTGATAAAGATTCACCAAAAAAAGAGGAAATACCCATGGCAAAGGCCAAGTTTGAACGCAGCAAGCCACACGTCAACGTCGGTACCATCGG